>NZ_JAYDYX010000010.1:0-124158 GCF_034556155.1 Sphingomonas sp. CD22
GGGCTTTCGCCGGGATGACGATTGGGGAGAGTCGCGCGCCTACCCCTTCAACGTCACGCTCATCGCGATCCGTTTCTCGCCGCCGGCCGGCACTTCGAACACGCCGGGCTTGTCGCGATACTCGCCGGTATAGCCTTCGGGATCGGCGATGCCGTGCCACGGCTCGACGCAGACATAGGCGGCGCCGGGCTTGGTCCAGATGCCGAGCATCGGCGTGTCGGGGAAGGCGATCTGCAATTGCGGGCCGCTCGCCGCGCCATAAGTGACCGCGTCGGAGCGGACATGGTCCCAGACCAAGGCGTCGTCGGTGAACAGGTCGTCGCGCAGCGCCAGCGTGCGGCCGTCGAGCGGCGACGGGCGGCGCGCCTCGGCGATTGTGCCGTCGGCGGCGATGGTACGCAGCGCGTCGGGTTCGTCGGCGTCGAACAGGATGCGGTGCGCGGCGCGATCCTCGCCATAGGGCAAGGGCCAGGCGAAGGCGGGGTGGAAGCCGAGGCTCGCCGGCAACGGGGTCTCCGCCGGGTTGGCGATCCGCGCCGCGATCGACAGCGTCGCGCCCTCGACGCGGTAGGTGAGTTCGAGGCGGAAGGCGAACGGATAGGAGGCGCGCGTCTCCGCGCTGTCGGTCAGCGCGAAGGTGACGCGATCCTCCGCCGCCTCCACCGTTTCGAACCGCGAGCGGCGGGCAAAGCCGTGCTTCTTCATCGGATAGGCGGTGCCGTCGACGCGGATCGTCTCCTCGAACGGCATGCCGATGACCGGGAAGAGGATCGGCGCATGCCCCGTCCAGAATGCGGGATCGGCATCGGTCATCAACTCGCGCCCGCCGGCGTCGCGCAGATGCGTCAGCTCGGCGCCGAGCGGGTTGATCTGCGCGGTCAGCGCGATCGAGCGGATGGTGACGAGGTCGGTCATGCGCGGCCTTGTGCGTCAGGCGCGGCACGATCGCAACCGCCCGCCGCTCACGGCGCGATCGGGTCGAGCGGCGCCGCATCCGCCGCGGTCGGCGGCACCCAGCCTTCGGCGGCGGAGGCGTCGGTGACCAGCACCGGCGTGCCCTTGCTGGTCACGCCGAACAGGTTCCTGGCGAAGGCGGTCGGCACGCGGATACAGCCGTGCGAGGCGGGGAAGCCGGGGTTCATCCCGGCGTGGATCGCGACACCGTCCCAGGTCAGCCGCTGCATGAACGGCATCGGCGCGCTGTCGTAAAGGTTGCTCTTGTGCACCTGCGACTTCTGCAGGATCGGGAAGGTGCCGAGCGGGGTGTCCTTGCCGTCCTTGCCGGTCGAGACGGTGGACGCGCCGATCAGGATCTCGCCGCGATAGACATAGGCCTTCTGGTCGGGGATCGAGATCACGATGCTGACCGGGCCGAGCGTCGCGTCGTCGTTCCACAGAAACCTGTTGGGGGCGAGCGTGGTCACCTCGGGCGCGAGCGCATCGGCGGCGACGGCCGCGAACGCCGGAGCCGGCGCGATGGCGAGGGTGACGGCGGCGCCCGCCATGATGAGCCAATGCTTCATTTCGTCGTCGTCCTTTCGCTGTCCCCCTTCCGCCCGCTCAACGCGCGACTCCGCGGATCGTGCCGGACCCGATTCGGGACCAATCGAGGGCCGCTCGCGGTCAACCGTGCAACCAGAACGCCGATCGGGGCGCGCGGTGGGCGAAAATTAAGTCCGTTGCTGCTATATGATGATCAGCGGGATTGACCGGGGCTTTTGAAATTTTGATGCACATTGAGCATGATAGCGCACGCGACCGACGGGCTCTGCTGAAGAACGGGCTCGTGCTCGCAGCGACGCTGGCACTGCCCGGCACGCTGTCGGCGACGCCGCGTCGCCTCACCCAGCGCGATCTGCGGCCGATGACCGAGCCGCCGGTGCCGACACCGCGGCCGATGGTGGCGGCGCGGCCGATCACCTCGTCGCGCGTCGTGCGCCCCGATCTGATGCGCCAGGCGCTCGCCGCGCTGAGCCAGCACGGCCGCCGCATTCCGCAGCGCGACCGGATCGCGATCGCCGACATGGCGGCGCCGTCGTCGGAAGCGCGCTTCCATCTCGTCGATCTCGTCTCGGGACGCAGCCAGTCGTTTCTCGTCGCGCACGGCAGCGGTTCGGACCCGGCGCATACCGGGTTCCTCAAGCGCTTCTCGAACGAGCCCAATTCCAACGCCTCGTCGGAAGGCGCGTTCGTCACCGCGGATTATTACGTCGGCAAGCACGGCCGCTCGCAGCGGCTGATGGGGCTGGACGCGACCAACGACAATGCGCTGGCCCGCGCGATCGTGGTCCATTCGGCCTGGTATGCCAACCGGGACATGCTGCGCACGCATGGCATGCTCGGCCGCAGCCAGGGCTGTTTCGCGGTCGGCGAAGGCGATCTGTCGCAGGTGTTCGAGCAGCTCGGACCGGGCCGGATGATCTTCTCGACCAAGGTGTGAGGGTTTAGGCCGGGGCCTTTCCACGAGAGTGCCGTCATCCCGGAACACCGGGGCGGACGAAGCTATTTGGCGATGTCATTTATTCCTCCCCCGCCAGGGGGGGTGGCAGGCCGAAGGCCTGACGGAGGGGGAGGATACGGCGAACCTGACCGTATGCGGCGACGACCCCTCCACCATTCGCTTCGCGAACGGTCCCCCTCCCCCGCTAAAGCGAGGGAGGATTTCGCCTGTTATCCCCGCAGCACCGCGCCCTGTTTCGCCGCTGCCGCGACGACCTTGTCGGCCACCGCCTTCAGCATCTCGTCGGTGAAGCTCTTGTCGCTCGGTTGCAGCGTCACTTCGACCGCGACCGACTTCCTGCCCTCGTCCACGCCCGCGCCGGTGAACACGTCGAATACGCGCGCCGCGACGATCGCCGCCTTGTCGGCACTGCGCACCGCGCGGACGAGCGCGTCGGCGCTGACGTCGGCGGGGACGAGGAAGGCGAAGTCGCGGCGGACCGATTGCAACGCCGGCGGCGCGAACGCGGGACGCATGAAGCCTCCCCCGGTTTTCGACTCGCGCTTCGCCGGCAGTGCGTCGAGATACAATTCGACCGCCGCCACCGCACCGTCGAGGTCGAACGCCTTGAGCAGGCTGGGATGGAGCATGCCGAAGCGCGCCAGCACCGTCTTCGGCCCGAGCCGCAGCGTGCCGCTCTGCCCCGGATGCCAGGCGTCCCCCGCCTCGCCCATCACCTGGAGATTGTCGACCGGCGCCCCTGCCGCGGCGAGCAGCGCCAGCGCCTCCGCCTTGGCGTCATAAGCGTCGAAGCCCGCCGCCTTGCCCTCGCGCCAACCGCGCTCGCGGCGGTTGCCGGCGAGGACGAGGCCGAGCGTCGCATGTTCAGCCTCCGCGAGATAGCGGCGGCCGATCTCGAACAGGCGAACCGCGGTGATGCCGCGCTTGAGGTTGCGCGCGGTCGCCGAGAGCAGGCCGGGAAGCAGCGACGGCCGCATCACTTTGAGGTCTTCGCTGATCGGATTGGCGAGCGTCCACGCGCCGCCGCCGAACGGCGCGGCCTGCGCCTCCGACAGGAAGCTCCACGTCACCGCCTCGTCGAGGCCGCGCGCGGCGGCGGCGCGACGGACGCGGCGTTCGAGCTTCTGCTCGGGCGTGGCGGTCGGCTTGGCGACGCCGGGGATGCGCGGCAGCGGCACCGGCGCGACCTTGTCGATCCCCTCGATGCGGATCACCTCCTCGACGAGGTCGGCGGCGCCGTCGACGTCGCGGCGCCAGGTCGGGACGGTGACCTGCCAGTCGTCCGCGACGCCGAAGCCGAGCGATTCGAGGATCGCGCGCTGGCGGTCGGCGGGCACGGCGAGGCCGCCCAGCGTCTCCGCCTTGGCGGGATCATAGGCATAGACGCGCGGGGCCAGCGGCGGTTCGCCGGCGCGGGTGACGGGCGAGGGCGTGCCGCCGCACAGGTCGAGCACCAGCCGCGTCGCGATGGCGAGGCCGTCGTCGAGGAACGCCGGATCGACGCCACGCTCGAAGCGCTGGCGCGCATCGCTGGTCAGCAGCAATTTCTGGCCGGTGCGCGCGATATGGTCGGGATCGAAATAGGCGCATTCGATCAGCACGTCGGTCGTCGCGGCGGTGACGCCCGAATGCTCACCGCCCATGATGCCGGCGATGTCGTGGACTTGGCATTCGTCGGCGATGACGGTCATCGTCGCGTCGAGCGTATAGGTCTTGCCGTTGAGCGCGACGACCTGTTCGCCGTCCTGCGCCTTGCGTGCCACCAGTCCGCCGGAGAGCTTGGCGCGGTCGTAGACGTGGAGCGGGCGGCCGAGGTCGATCGACACGTAATTGGTGATGTCGACCAAGGCGCTGATCGGCTTCTGCCCGATCGCGGTGAGGCGACGGCGCAGCCAGTCGGGCGATTCGCCGTTGGTCACGCCGCTGACGTTCTGCGCATAGAAGGCGGGGCAGCCGTCCCGATCGTCGGTGCGGACGTCGGGCGCCTCGCCCTCGCCCGCCACCGCTTCGATGGCGAGCGGCTTGAGCGTCCCCAGCCCCGCCGCGGCGAGATCGCGGGCGATGCCGCGCACGCCCATGCAATCCTGCCGATTGGGCGTGACGCTGATGTCGATCACCGCGTCGTTGAGCCCGGCATAATCCGGATACGGCGTGCCGACCGGCGCGTCGGCGGGCAGTTCGATGATCCCGTCATGATCCTCGCCGAGTTCGAGCTCGCGCGTCGAGCACATCATGCCGTTCGATTCGACGCCGCGGATCGCCGCGACCTTGAGCGTCACGTCGAGCCCGGGAACATAGGCGCCCGGCGCGCCGAACACGCCGACCAGCCCGGCGCGCGCATTGGGCGCGCCGCAGACGACCTGCAACGGACCGTCTCCGGCGTCGACCGACAGCACCTGCAATTTGTCCGCCTGCGGATGGCGTTCGGCGCTTAGCACCTTCGCCACGCGGAACGCCTTCAACGCGTCGCCGGGATTGTGGACGCCTTCCACCTCCAGCCCGATGCGGGTCAGCGTATCGACGATCGTGTCGAGGCCGGCGTCGGTGTCGAGATGCTCGCGGAGCCAGGACAAAGTGAATTTCATGTCTATTCCAAACCTTCGTCATCCCGGCGACCGCCGGGATCCATGGATGCAAGCGGTTCGTGACGTCCGCCTGCATCCGCCATCATGCGCATCCGATCGCAGGCGGGGTCACGCGCCCGCGCCGACCCCGCCCGACAACGTCGGGACGTCGAGCGCCGAAAAGCCGTAATGTTTCAGCCAGCGGATATCGCCGTCGAAGAACGGCCGCAGGTCGTCCATGCCGTATTTGAGCATCGCCAGCCGGTCGATGCCGCAGCCGAAGGCGAAGCCCTGCCACTCCTCGGGATCGAGCCCGCACGCGGCGATCACCTTCGGGTGGACCATGCCGGAGCCGAGCACCTCCATCCAGCCGCCGCCCCCCTTGCTGCCGGGATGGCCACCGATGACGCGCTTGCCCTTCTCGATCGTATAGCCGACGTCGACCTCCGCCGAGGGTTCGGTGAAGGGGAAATAGCTGGGGCGCAGGCGCAGGACGATATCGTCGCGCTCGAAGAACGCCTTGAGGAAGGTCTCCAGCGTCCATTTGAGATGGCCGAGCGTGATCCCCTTGTCGATCACCAGCCCCTCGACCTGGTGGAACATCGGCGTGTGCGTCGCGTCGCTGTCCGACCGATAGGTGCGGCCGGGCGCGATGATGCGGATCGGCGGCTTCTGTTGCAGCATCGTGCGGATCTGCACCGGCGAGGTATGCGTGCGCAGCAGCATCCGCGCAGCGCGGCCCGCGCCGGCGGCAAAGCCGCCGTCGTCGGACGGCGGGCTTTGCCCGCCGCCGGCCGTGCTCGGTTCCTCGCAGTAAAAAGTGTCGTGCATCGCGCGTGCGGGATGCGTCTCGGGAATGTTGAGCGCGGTGAAATTGTGCCAGTCGTCCTCGATCTCGGGACCGGTGGCGACCGCGAAGCCGAGGTCGGCGAAGATCTCGGCGAGTTCGTCCATAACCTGGCTGACCGGATGGACGGTACCGGCGAGCGGCGCCTCGGCGGGCAGCGTCATATCGAGCGTCTCGCCGGCGAGCCGTGCGTCGAGCGCGGCGCGGTCGAGCGCGGCCTTGCGGGTGGCGATCGCCTCGGCGACGGCTTCGCGCAGGCCGTTGATCCGCGGCCCCTCCGACTGGCGTTGCTCGGGGCTCATCTTGCCGAGCGTCTTGAGCAGTTGCGAGACGCTGCCCTGCTTGCCGAGCGCCTCGACGCGCAGCGCTTCGAGCGCGTCGGCGCTCGCCGCGGCAGGAATCGCGGTCAGCAGATGGTCGCGCAGGGTATCGAGGTCTTCGGTCACGTATCGCTCTCTTTCACAGGCGCCGACGTCAGCCGGGGCAGCCCCAAACCGACGCCGAGGTCGGCCCAATCTTCGTTCCGCGCTTCGATCAGGGCGATCTTCCACGCACGCCGCCAGTCCTTCAACCGCTTCTCACGGACGATGGCGGCCTCCATCGTGTCGTGCATCTCGTACCAGACGAGCAGACGGACGCCGTATGCCTTGGTGAAGCCCGGGATCAACCCCTCGCGATGCTGGACGATGCGGACGAGCAGGTTCGAGGTGACGCCGATGTAGAGCGTACCATGGCGACGGCTGGCGAGCATATACACGCAAGGCTGTAAGACGTCGCGCATGATGACCTCCTTCCGCGCCGTCGGTCGTGCCGGCGGGGTCCGGGACGGAGGGTCGCGGTGCGGCGAGCATACGACGGGATGGTGACGCTTTCGCTACCGATCGGGTCGACGCCTCCCCTCGTTCGTCATTCCGGCGAAAGCCGGAACCCATGGATACGGCGTGGCCGGTGGTGCGTGCTGCCAGCCGCCGCCCGTGTCCATGGGTCCCGGCATTCGCCGGGATGACGAAGGTGGGTTGGGGAGCAGGAACGCCCGGACACGAAAAAGGGCGCCGGTGGTGTCCCACCGGCGCCCCGATCCGTCTGCAGTCCCGACCGCTTACGCGGCCTGGGGCAAAGCGGCCTTCGCCTGGGCGATGATCGCGCTGAATGCGGCGCTCTCGTGCATCGCGATGTCAGCCAGGACCTTGCGGTCGAGCTGGACGCCGGCGAGCTTGAGGCCGTGCATGAACTGCGAATAGGTCAGACCCTCGGCGCGGACGCCGGCGTTGATGCGCTGGATCCACAGGCCGCGGAAGGTCCGCTTTTTGACCTTGCGGTCGCGATAGGCGTACTGCCCGGCCTTTTCGACGGCCTGACGGGCGATACGAATGGTGTTCTTGCGGCGGCCGTAATAGCCCTTGGCCTGCTCAAGAATCCTCTTGTGCTTGGCGCGGGTGGTTACACCACGTTTGACGCGTGCCATGTCCTGATGTCCTTACTTGAGGCCGTACGGCGCCCAGGCCTTCACCGTCGCGGTGTCGGCCTTCGACAGCACCTTGGTGCCGCGGTTCTGGCGAATGTACTTGCTGTTGTGGCTGATCAGGCGGTGGCGCTTGCCGGCGACGCCGTGCTTCAGCAGGCCGCTGGCGGTCAGCTTGAAGCGCTTCTTGACGCCACTTTTGGTCTTGAGCTTGGGCATTTTGGTCCTTTCGCTGTGAGCATGGCATGAACCGCCGCGGCAGCCCTTGATGGCCGGGCAGTCCTGTAGCGCCTCGCTCGGGAAGCGGGCCACCTAGCGGACCCGGCGAGGAAACGCAACCGATGCGGAACCGGAACGAGCGCTGGCGCGATTCAGCCGGCGATGGATACGCCGCCCCCCGCCCCGGAACCGGCTGCCGCGCCGCCGCCCACCCCCGTCGTGCGCCGGCAGCAGCGCCGGCGAATAGGACGAATCCTGCGCAACGCGGCGCTGGTCGTGATCGGCCTGATCGTCGCGATCTGGCTGGTGCTCTATATCACCAAGGGCCGTTTCCTGCGCCATCCGTTCGAGCGGTTCGTCGGCGGCCAGACGCACCGGCCGGTGACGGTGGCGGGCGACTTCCAGCTCTATTTCGCGCCGTTCCGCATCAAGTTCGTCGCCGAGAAGATGACGATCGCCAACCCGGACTGGGCGACGCGCCCCTATCTGTTCCAGGCGGCGCGGATCGACACGCGGATCGCGCCGCTGTCGCTGCTGTGGGGCAAGCGGCGGCTCTACTGGCTCGATCTCACCGACGGCGCGGTCGATCTGGAGTGGAACGCGGCGCATACCGCCAACACCTGGACGTTCAGCGACAAGAAGGGCGGCAAGCCGCTCGACTTCCCGCGGATCGACACCGCGGCGGTGCGCGGCACGAACGTGCGCTATCGCGATCCGCGCATGCAATTGCTCGCCGACCTCAAGGTCGACGACATCCGCTCGACCGACGCGCGGATCGGCAAGGCGGTCGGCGTCGCCGGTGACGGCACGATCCGCGGCACGCCGTTCCGCGTCGCCGCGCGGCTGCTCGCGCCCGATGCGACGGTCAACCGCGGCAAGAACGAATTGGTGATGCGCGCCTGGGCGGCGCATAACGTCCTCGACGTGTCCGGCACGTTGCCGTCGATCGCGGCGATCGAGGGCGTGCCGTTGCAGACGCGCGCACGCGGGCGCAATCTGTCCGAGCTGCTCGGCATCATCGGCGTCGTCATCCCCACCACCCGCACCTACCGGCTGAAGGCGCAATTGGTGCAGCAGGGGCAGGTCTATAATTTCACCCGGATGAGCGGCATCGTCGGCGCGAGCGATGTCGCGGGCACGCTGAAGATCACCAACGGCGAACGGCTGCATCTCGATTCGCAGCTCACCACCAAGACGCTCGACATCATCGATGCCGCGCCGTTCATCGGCTACAATCCCGATATCGTCGCGACCAAGGGCGCGCTCGCCGCCGCCGCCGCGACCGGCGCGGCGCCGCAGCGCATCCTGCCCGAGGCGAAGCTGCCGATCGAGACGATGCAGCGTTTCGACGCCGATCTGAAGTGGAAGATCGGGCGGGTGCGCTCGCGCAACCTGCCGATCAGCGACATCGACATGACGCTCGATCTGGAGCGCGGCCGGCTGGCACTGTCGCCGCTGACGATGGCGATGGCGCGCGGCAACGTCGCCTCGGACGTGGTGTTCGACACGCGGCAGCGGCCGGCGCTCGACACCTACGACATCCGCCTGTCGCCGACGCCAATGGGGCGGCTGCTCGCCGGCTATGGCGTCGCCGAGGCGGGGACGACGGGGACGATCAAGGGCCGCATCCGGCTGGAGGGGCGCGGCGATTCGATCCACGAATCGCTCAGCACGGCGCATGGCCGCATCGCCTTCGTCATGCCGCACGGCCAATTGTGGACGCGCAACGTCCAGCTCGCCGAGCTCGACCTCGGCACGTTCGTGCAGAAGATGTTCGAGGACAAGCTCAAGAAGCCGGTCGAGGTGAATTGCGGGCTGATCGGCTTCACCGTGCGCGGCGGCGTCGCGGCGGCGGACCCGATCCTGATCGACACCACCAAGAACGTCATCGTCGGGCGCGGCGGGTTCAGCTTCAAGACCGAGGCGGTCGACCTCGCCTTCCGGGCCGACGGCAAGAAGTTCAGCCTGTTCTCGGGCCAGTCGCCGGTCGGGGTCGGCGGCTATTTCGCCGCGCCGAAGCTCAATGTTATCAGCGACCAGTTGCTGGGACGCGCGGGGGCGGGATTAGGGCTCGCGCTGGTCGCGACGCCGCTGGCGGGGGTGCTGGCGTTCGTCGACGTCGGCGACGCCAAGTCGGCGGCGTGCGGGCCGGTATTGTCCGGCGCGACGGCGGCGGCGCAGCGGACCACCAAGGGCCAGCCACGCGACGACGTCGGCCACGGCACGACCGCGAAGGACGAGGACGGCAAGAAGACGAGCGGCGAGAAGAAGAGCCAGCGGAAGAAGTTCCTGGGGATTTTCTGATGGCGGGAGGTGGCGCGCCCTGCCCCTTCGTCATCCCGGCGAACGTGGGAGGGCGTCAGACCCCCTCAATGCCCGTGGTCGTCCCCTGCGGTCGCGCGGATCGCTTCCAGCACGTCGTCGGTGCGCGCCGGGTCGCCGATCGCCAGCACGTGGCCGGCGCTCGCCGAGGTCAGCGGGTCGCCGTTCCAGTCGCACATGCGGCCGCCGGCACCCTCGACCACCGGCACCAAAGCGGCGAAATCGTACAATTGCAGCCCGGATTCGACGACGATGTCGAGCTGCCCGCTCGCCAGCAGGCCGTAATTGTAGCAGTCGCCGCCATAGACCGGCCCCTGCCGCGTGTGCCCGCCCGAGGCGGCGGCGACGAGCGCCATGTAATGCGGCACGTCGCCCTCGGCGAACAGGTGCGGGCTGGTCGTCGCCAGCACCGCGCCCTCCAGTTGCGGACACAGCCGCGTGCGCGTCGGCTGGCCGTTGAACGTCGTCGGCCGGCCGGCGACACCGAGCCAGCGCTCGCGCTGCACCGGCTGGTCGATGATGCCGAGCACCGGCCAGCCATCCTCGACCAAGGCGATCAGCGTGCCGAAGATCGCGCGCCCCACGGTGAAGCTGCGCGTACCGTCGATCGGGTCGAGCACCCATTGCCGACCGGTGACGCCGGGCTTCTCGCCATATTCCTCGCCGATCACGCCGTCGCCGGGCGCCTCGGCATCGAGCAATTTGCGCATCGCCGCCTCCGCCTCGCGATCGGCGCGGGTGACGGGGGAGTGATCGTCCTTGAATTCGACGCCGTGTTCGGCCCGGAAATAGGGGCGGATCGCGGCGCCGGCGGCGTCGGCGAGGCGGCTGGCGAGCTGGATGTCGGCGGCGGTGATCGGCATGGCCCAGCCCTATCGCGCCGCCCCGCGCCGCGCTAGGGTGCACGAAAGTCGAGAGGATATCCCATGCGCCTGTTTCCCGCCGCCATCGCCGCCGTCGCCCTGATCGCCACCCCCGCGCTCGCCGGCCTGCCGGTCGGTGCCAAGGCGCCGACCTTCTCCACCCGCGGCGCGGTCGCCGGTCAGGTGGTCGGGGTCGATCTCGCGCAGCAGCTCAAGAAGGGGCCGGTGGTGCTGTATTTCTTCCCGGCGGCGTTCACCGGCGGCTGCAATGCCGAGGCGCATGCCTTCGCCGAGGCGATCCCCGACTTCCAGAAGGCCGGCGCGACGGTGATCGGCATGTCGGCCGACGACGTGCCGACGCTGCAGCGCTTCTCGGCGGAGAAATGCGCGGGCAAGTTCGCGGTCGCCAGCGCCGGCCCGAACGTCATCAAGGGCTATGACGTCGCGCTCAACGGCGGCGGGCGCGCGCTGACCAAGCGGACCAGCTATGTCATCGCGTCCGACGGCCGCGTCGCCTTCGTCCACGACGACATGAACCCCGCCCAGCATGTCGCGCTGACCCTCGCCGCGGTGCGCAAGCTGCGCCATTCCTGATCCTTTCGAAACCCTCCGCTAATCAATAGTGCTTATAAGTGCTTGGGAACGAAGGGTGGGGCATGCGCGGGATTGCAGCGAGGAAGGATGGAAAAGTCGATCTGTTCGGACAGATCGGCGACTTCCTTGCGGATCACGGCCTGTCGCCGGAGCCGGCGCATTACAGCTTCGCCTATGACGTCATCGCCGATCCGCATGGCGCCATCGCCGAGGCGGTGCGCCGGCTGACCGACGGCGGCATCCGGCTCAGCCGCTCCGACATCGAGGCGCTCGGCGGGACGGTGAGCGCCGGTGGCGGAGTCGCCGAATCGCCCGAGCGGCGCCATGGCGAACCCGACGCCCGCGACGACGATGCCGCCAATCTGGTGGCGAAGACGCAGGCGCAGGTCGACGGCTTCGCGACGATGATGCGCGAGATGCAGGACGAGACGCGCGGCTTCGGTCGCGACCTGGCGCAGAGCGCGGAAGCGATGCGCCACCATACGCCCGCCGTCCCCTCCGCGGCGGGGCTCGACGAGATCGCGCGGATCACCGGCGCGATGCTCACCCGCATTCGCGAGGCGGAGACGCGGCTGGCCAAGGCGACCGACGAGGCCGAGGCGTTGCGCGCCAAGCTGGCCGAGGCGAACGACACCGCGCGGCGCGATCCGCTCACCGGCCTGCCCAACCGCCGCGCCTTCGACGAGGCGTTCGCGGTGCGGCGCGAAAGCGACGGCCCCTTCTGCCTGGCGGTATGCGACATCGACCGGTTCAAGCGGATCAACGACGTCCACGGCCATCCGATCGGCGACCGCGTGCTCAGCGCGGTGGCGCGCACGCTCGCCGATGCCTGTGGCGATCATCTCGTCGTACGGCATGGCGGCGAGGAATTCGCGGTGCTGCTGCACGGCGTCGCGCTGGCGGATGCGGCGGCGCAGCTCGACGAGGTGCGCGATGCGATCTCGATCAAGCGTTTCCGTCTGCGCGAGAGCGACCGGCCGCTGGGGCAGGTGACGGTGTCGATCGGCGTGACCGCGGTCCACACCGGCGAAACGCTCACCGATGCCTTCGATCGCGCCGACCGTTTGCTCTACACCGCCAAGGCCGAAGGCCGCGACCGGGTATGCGCCGCCTGATCTTGGCGTGATTTGCAGCCTGGGCTGGCGGGAATTCCCAACCTCGTCGCGAGACACATTGGTTTTCCGCAGAATCCAGCCATTTTTCGGTTCTGGCACGGTGCCTGCAAAGTCCCCGGCATCGGCGGCGAACAGGTCGCCCCGATCAGCAAAAGGGACCAACGCCATGTTTCTCCGCCTCGAACTCGCCCAGCGCGCCGCTTTCTCGGTCGTCGCCGCCCTCGCCTTCGCCGCCGTCGCGATCAGCGCCGCGGTGCCGGTCACGCCGATCGCATGATGGCTCAGGCGGGCGCGGCGGCCCCGACCGGGCCGACCGCCGCCGCCTCGCCGCGGCCATAGGTCGCGGTCAATATCCCGGCGGCGAGCACATGCCCCGCCATCGCCTCGACGATCGCCGTACGCCCCGGCGTTTCGCCCGGCGCGCCGACATCCGGCCCGAGCGCGAACAACTGGAAGACGTAGCGATGCGTGCCATGACCGGTCGGCGGATCGGGCGGCAGCCAGCCCTCGCGCAGATAGCTGTTGCGCCCGACGTCGCGATCGGGCGAGCCGGCACCATCGCCGACGATCGCCCCCTCTTCGAGCCGGCCGGCATCGGCGGCGATCCCCCATACCACCGCATGCACCAAAGGCTGCGGCGCGGGCGCGTCGGCATCCTCGACCAGCAGCGCGAACAGCGCGGTGCCCTCCGGCGCGGCGCCCCAGGTGAGCGGCGGCGACACGCCCTCGCCATCCGCGGTGAACCGGTCGGGCAAGCGCGCGCCATCGGCGAACGCCGGGCTGCTGAGGTCGATCGCCGGGAAGGCCGAACCCAGTTCGGGCCGGGCGATCGCCAGCTTGTCGGCACCGGCGCGCACGCCGCTCAGGGCCTGGCCGAGCCAGGCGGGAACATGTTCGAGCATCGCTTACTCCTGCGGACAATCGCCGGGGCGGGATTTCGGCGGGCTGCCGGCGGCATACCAACGGCTGGTCGCCCCCATCGTCTCGCCGTCGTGGTAACAGGCTTCACCGCGGGTCCCGTCGGGGGCGACGAGGAAGGTCCAGTCCTTGCCGTCGCAATTATGCGCTTCGCAGCCGTGTGCGGCGATGCGGCCGTCCTTCGTCTGGAAGATCGGCACGCTGACCGCATCGTGCGCGGTGAAGCGATGGCGCAACGCGTCGTCGCCGACCGCATCGATCAGCGCGCGCGACACCTCGGTCCGGTCGTAGAAGCCGACCCCGGCGACCGCGTCGCCCGGGTATTTGCCGACATAAGCCGTGATCGGATTGCTGTGCTCCTGCCCCGGCAGCGGCTTGGGCGGCAGCGTCGGCGGCGGCACGAAGCGCGCCGCTTGATTGTCCGCACCATCGGACTTTTGGCCGCTGCCGCAGGCGGCGAGCAGCAAGAGCGGAGCAAGGCAGAGAGCGCGCATTGTCGTGGAACGCGGCAAGCGCCCCGGCGGTTGCCTGCGACATGACGCAAGATCTCGACCGTTTCCTCTCCGCCCAGGCGCTCGTCCACGATCAGGCGCTCGCCGAGCTACGCCGCGGCCGCAAGACCAGCCACTGGATGTGGTTCATCTTCCCGCAGATCGCCGGTCTGGGGCGCAGCGAGACCGCGCGCTTCTACGCGATAAGCGACGCAGCGGAGGCGCGTGCCTATCTCGCGCATCCGCTGCTCGGCCCGCGGCTGATCGAGGCGACGCGGACGGCGACCGCCGCACCGGGCACCGCGATCGCGATCTTCGGCGAGATCGACGCGCTCAAGCTGCGCTCGTCGCTGACGCTGTTCGCGGCGGTGGCGGACGATCCTGCGCCGTTCGAGGCGGCGCTGACGCGCTTCTACGGCGGCGAGCGCGATGCGGCGACGCTGGACTTGCTGGAGCGGCACGACGGTTCGTGACGGGTGCGGTTTGCCGCACGCGCGATCAGAACAATCTGCCGCCGTTCGGCACCGCGAGGCTCGGGCCGATCAACCCCACCTTGCCGTCCGCATCGGGGAAGCCGAGCGTCAGCACCTCGGACATGAACGGGCCGATCTGGCGCGGCGGGAAGTTGATCACCGCCGCCACCTGCCGCCCGACCAGCGCCTCGGGCGTATAATGATCGGTGATCTGCGCCGAGGATGTCTTCACCCCGATCGCATCGCCGAAATCAATGCGCAACTTGATCGCCGGCTTGCGCGCCTCCGGAAAGGGTTCGGCGGCGACGATCGTGCCGACGCGGATGTCGACCCGCTCGAAATCGGCGAAGGCGATCGGTTCAGAAGTCGACATTGTCATAATGCGCCGGTGGCCCGATCATCTCCATCCGCTCCGAGAGCAACGGCCGGAAGCTCGGCCGGCTCTTGAAGCCGCGATACCAGCGCGCGGTCTGGTCGTGCCCCTTCCAGTCGATGCCGCCGAGATAATCGGCGACCGAAATCTGCGCCGCCGCGGCGAGATCGGCGAGGCTCAGCGTCGCGCCGCCCAGCCAGTTGCGGTGATCGAGCAGGTAATCGGTGTAATCGAGGTGGCTGACCGCCGCCTTCATCGCCTCGCGCAGCCCTTTGGCATCGGGCGCGGCGCGATGGGCGAGCCGCTTGACGACACGCTCGTGCAGCAGCGGCCCGGTGACGTCGCGATAGAAATGCGTGTCGAACCAGCTCACCAGCCGGCGGATCTCGGCGCGATTGGCGGCGGTGCCGTTGATCGTCGCCGCCTTGTCGACCGTCTCCTCGAAATATTCGCAGATCGCCATCGAATCGATCAGCGGCGCACCGGGACGCGACGCATCGACCATCACCGGCGTCTCGCCGGCGGGGTTCATGTCCATGAACTCGTCGCGCCGGTCCCACGGCGATTCGCGCACCAGCTCATAGCCGATGCCCTTCTCGCCGAGCAGCAGGCGCACCTTGCGGCTGAACGGACAAAGCGGGAATTGGTAAAGCTGCCACATGCGGCCACCTGTAGGGCATCGGCGGGGGCGAGGTGAAGCCGTTGTCTTCTGTCCGCCCGTCTATAAATTGAGGACGAACTCCAAGAGAGACTGGCGATGGACGTTCATATTCAGCATCACGCGCATGAACAGGCGATCCGCGAGCTGGCTGCAAACCGAGGCTTATCGTTCAGCGACGCTATCGGCGTGGCCGTTTGCAACGAGCTTGAGCGGGACCGCGAAACGGAACGCAGGACCGAGTATTTGGCGCGCGTGCGGGAAGCACAGGCGATCTTCGCAGCCGCCCCCATTCTTGATCCGCGCACCCCGGACGAGATCATCGGCTTCGACGAACATGGTCTGCCGACATGATCGCGCTGGACACGTCGGCGATCGTCGCGGTGTTGCAGAACGAACCCGATGCGGATCGCATCGCCGATCGCCTGTCGGCGGCCACGCATCTGTTGATCGGAAGGCCAACGGAGTTCGAACTGCATCTGGTAACGGCGGGCAAAATCGGCGCGGCGTCTGCCCGCGCCGCAACGGAACGACTTCTCGCCGACGTCGAGCGGATTAGCTTCGATGGCATCCATCTTGCGGCTGCCCAGGCCGCCTTCGACCGCTACGGCAAGGGACGCCATCCGGCATCGCTCAACTATGGCGACTGCATGGCCTATGCCGTCGCGCACGTCGCCGGCTGCCCCTTGCTCTACAAAGGCGAGGATTTCGCGCGGACCGATATCCGGTCCGCGCTCTGATCCGTCACTCCGCCGCGACCAGCTCCACCGAATCGTCCAGCGGATAGGTCTGCCGCGACAGCATTTCCTTCGGCACCACCTGCCAGAAGTCGCCGGCGATCCGCTCCCAGTCGGCGAGCAGGCCCTTCGACCATTTGCTGTCGGTGGCCTGCGCGTGGCGCGCGACGAGGCCGTGCAGCACGCCCTCCCAATGCGCCGAGGCGAGTCGCTGCCAGACGATATTCTCCGGGTTAGCACGCTGGGCGAACTCGCCGTCGGGATCGTAGACGAAGGCCATGCCGCCGGTCATCCCAGCGCCGAAATTCTGGCCGACGCGGCCGAGCAGCACCGCGACGCCGCCGGTCATATATTCGCAGCCATTGGCGCCGCAGCCCTCGACCACCACGGTCGCGCCCGAATTGCGCACCGCGAACCGCTCGCCCGCCTGCCCCGCGGCGAGCAACGTCCCCGAGGTCGCGCCATAGAGCACCGTGTTGCCGAGGATCGTATTGTCCTGGCTCGCCAACGGTGAGGACACCGCGGGGCGCAGCACGATGATGCCGCCCGACAGGCCCTTGCCGACATAATCGTTGGCGTCGCCGAACACCTCCAGCGTGATGCCCTTGCACAGGAACGCGCCGAGGCTCTGCCCGGCGCTCCCGCGCAGCCGGACGGTGACGTGGCCGTCGGCGAGCTTGCTCATCCCGAAGCGGCGGGTGACCTCGCTCGACAGCCGCGTGCCGACCGCGCGATGCGTGTTGCGCACCGAATAGGTGAGCTGCATCTTCTCGCCGCGGCTGAACACCGCCGCGGCATCCTTGATGATCTGCGCATCGAGACTGTCGGGCACCTCGTTGCGGAAGGTCGACAGCGAGAAGCGGCGCTCGGCGTCGGTCGCATCGACCTTGGCGAGGATCGGGTTGAGGTCGAGGTCGTCGAGATGCTCGGCGCCGCGGCTGACCTGACGCAGGAATTCGGTGCGGCCGATCACCTCGTCGAGGCTCCTGACGCCCAGCCGCGCGAGGATGTCACGCACCTCCTCGGCGATGAAGGTCATCAGGTTGATGACCTTCTCGGGCGTGCCGACGAACTTGTCGCGCAACGCCTGATCCTGCGTGCAGACGCCGACCGGGCAGGTGTTGCTATGGCACTGGCGCACCATGATGCAGCCCATCGCGACGAGGCTCAACGTGCCGATGCCATATTCCTCGGCGCCGAGGATGGCGGCGATGACGATGTCGCGCCCGGTCTTGAGCCCGCCGTCGGTACGCAGCCGCACCCGGCCGCGCAGGCCGTTGAGGGTGAGCACCTGATTGACCTCGCTGAGGCCCATCTCCCACGGCGTGCCGGCATATTTGACGCTGGTCTGGGGCGAGGCGCCGGTGCCGCCGACATGGCCGGCGATCAGGATGACGTCTGCATGCGCCTTGGCGACGCCGGCGGCAACGGTGCCGATCCCCGACGAGCTGACCAACTTGACGCAGACGCGCGCGCGCGGGTTGATCTGCTTGAGATCGTAGATGAGCTGCGCGAGATCCTCGATCGAATAGATGTCGTGATGCGGCGGCGGGCTGATCAGCGTCACGCCCGGCGTCGCATGGCGCAGCTTGGCGATGAACTCGGTTACCTTGAAACCGGGCAACTGACCGCCCTCGCCGGGCTTGGCGCCCTGCGCGACCTTGATCTCGATCTCCTCGCAGGCGTTGAGATATTCCGCGGTGACGCCGAACCGGCCGCTGGCGATCTGCTTGATCGTCGAATTGGCGTTGTCGCCATTCTCATAGGGCTTGAAGCGCTTGGTATCCTCGCCGCCCTCGCCGGACACCGCCTTGGCGCCGATGCGGTTCATCGCGATCGCCAGCGTCTCGTGCGCCTCGGGGCTGAGCGCGCCGAGCGACATGCCCGGGGTGACGAAGCGCTTGCGGATCTCGGTGATCGCCTCGACCTGATCGACCGGCACGCCTTCGCTCGGGAAGTTGAACTGGAGCAGGTCGCGCAGATAGACCGGCGGCAGATCGGCGACGCCGCGGCTGAATTGCAGATAGCTGGTATAGCTGTCGGTCGACACCGCGGTCTGCAACAGGTGCATGAGCTGCGCCGAATAAGCATGCGTCTCGCCGGTGTGGCGCTGGCGATAGAAGCCGCCGATCGGCAGCTTCGCCACGCCTTCGTCCCACGCCAGTTCGTGCCGCACCAGCGCGCTGTGGTGCAGCGAATTATAGCCTTCGCCCGAGATCTTGGCGGGCATGCCGGGGAACAGGTCGTTGACGAGGCTGCGGCTCAACCCGACCGCCTCGAAATTATAGCCGCCGCGATAGGAGGAGATCACCGCGATCCCCATCTTGCTCATGATCTTGAGCAGACCTTCCTCGATCGCATGGCGATGCCGCTTGAGGCATTCGTCCAGGCTGAGATCGCCGAACAGGCCGCGCGCCTGCCGGTCGACGATCGCCGCCTCGGCCAGATAGGCGTTCACCGTCGTCGCGCCGACACCGATCAGCACCGCATAATAATGCGTGTCCAGACATTCCGCCGAACGGACGTTGATCGACGCATAGGAGCGCAGCCCCCGGCGGACGAGGTGCGTGTGCACCGCCGCCGCCGCCAGCACGCCGGCGATCGCGATCCGGTCTTCGGAGACGTGCTCGTCGGTCAGGAACAGCTCGCTCTTGCCCTGCCGCACCGCCTGTTCCGCCTCGTTGCGGATGCGCTGGATCGCCGCGCGCAATTTCTCCGGACCGCCCTCGGCGTCGAAGGTGCAGTCGATCTCGGTCGCGGTGCGTGCGAAATGCGCCTTGAGCCGCGCCCAATGCTGGCCGGTGAGCACCGGCGAATCGAGCACCAGCACGCGATCGCGCTGATCCTCGGTGTCGAGGATGTTGGCGAGATTGCCGAAGCGGGTGCGCAGCGACATGACGTAGCGCTCGCGCAGCGGATCGATCGGCGGGTTGGTGACCTGGCTGAAATTCTGGCGGAAGAACTGGCTGATGAGCCGCGGCTTGTCGCTGATGACGGCGAGCGGGGTGTCGTCGCCCATCGAGCCGATCGCCTCCTTGGCGGTCTCGACCATCGGCGACAGGATCAGCTCCATATCCTCGAGCGTCTGGCCGGCGGCGACCTGGCGGCGCGCGAGCGCGGGGCGATCGTAGCGGACCACCGCCTCGGCGACCTCGGGCAGATCGTCGAGCGTATGGAATTCGCCGATCATCGCGGCATAGTCATGCTCGCCGCTGATCCGGTCCTTGACCTCGAGATCGTCGAGCACGCGGCCCTCGTCGAGATCGACCGCGATCATCTGCCCCGGCCCGAGCCGGCCCTTGGCGACGACGGTCGATTCGGGAAGGACGACCATGCCGGTCTCCGACCCGACGACCAGCAGGCCATCGGAGGTCCGCGTATAACGCAGCGGCCGCAACGCGTTGCGGTCGACGCCCGCCACCGCCCAGCGCCCGTCGGTCATCGCCAGCGCGGCGGGGCCGTCCCACGGCTCCATCACCGAGGCGAGGTAATTGTACATCGCGGCATGATTGGCCGGCGTGTCCGCCCCCGTCGCCTCGGGCACCAGCATCAGCTTGGCGGTCGGCGCATCCCGGCCGGAGCGGCAGATCGCCTCGAACACCGCGTCGAGCGCGGCGGTGTCGGACGCACCCGCCGGGATCACCGGCTTGATGTCTTCCGAATTGTCGCCGAACGCGAGGCTCGCCATCCGGATCTCGTGGCTGAGCATCCAGTTCTTGTTGCCGCGGATCGTGTTGATCTCGCCATTGTGCGCGAGGCAGCGGAACGGCTGCGCCAACCACCATTGCGGGAAGGTGTTGGTCGAATAACGCTGGTGGAAGATCGCGACGCGCGATTCGAAGCGCTGGTCCTGCAGGTCGGGATAGAAGACCGACAGGCTCTCGGCGAGGAACAATCCCTTGTAGACGATCGAGCGGCACGACAGCGAGCAGACGTAGAAGCCCTGGATCTGCGCGGCGATGATGCGCTTTTCGATGCGGCGGCGGACGAGATACAGGTTCTTCTCGAACTCGGCGGCGCTGACCTCGTCGGGCAGCGGGCCGGCGATCATGATCTGCTCGATCTCGGGCCGCGTCGTCTGCGCTTTCAGGCCGATCACCGACACGTCGACCGGCACCTGCCGCCAGCCGTAGATCGTATAGCCCGCCTCGATGATCGCGCTTTCGACGATCGTGCGGCAATTCTCCTGCGCGCCGAGATCGGTGCGCGGCAGGAAGATCATGCCGACCGCGAGCCGGTTGGGCAGCACCTTGTGCCCGCTCGCGACGACCGCATCGTCGAAGAAGCGGTGCGGCAGGTCGATATGGATGCCGGCGCCGTCGCCGGTCTTGCCATCGGCATCGACCGCGCCGCGGTGCCACACCGCTTTGAGCGCATCGACCGCCGACTGGACGACGCGCCGCGATGCGCGCCCGTCGGTGGCGGCGACGAGGCCGACACCGCAGGCATCGCCCTCGCTGTCGGGGCGGTACATGCCGTGTTCGGCGAGGTAGGCGCGCTGGTCGTTCTTCATCGGATCATGGGCGTCGGTCATGTCGGCAGGCCCTTCTGCTCGGCATAGGCGCCGAGATTATCGGTGATGGTGTGCAGCAGGGGCATCGCCGCCCAGCTTTCGTTGAGCCGCAGCACCTGTTCTTGCTCTTCGATCGGATATTCGTGGACGAGGCGGTTGCGCAGACGCACCGCCACCATCCAGGATTCGGAATCAGGCACGAGCGCATGCTTCTCCAGCCAATCGCCGATATCCCGATGCGTCATCGATCCGGCATCCACGCCCGTCCAGCCGGCAATCGCACGCACCGCGCGGGCGATCAAATCCTGAAGCTGTTCGAACCGTTTCAGGAATGCGGTCGCCGCCGTACGTTGCATCAGGTTCAGCGCGGCGAGATCCTCACCGTCGAACGGCATCACGCCAGCCAGCAACGGCATCAGTTCCTCTGCACCCGCAGCAACCTTGCGACAGCGGGCAAGTGTGCGACCGATAAAGACCTCGGTGTCCGTCATGGCAGCGGCACCGCATGTTGCGCGACCATCGCGGCGAACGGCGGCAACGGCTGACCCTGTTTGGTCAACACCACATCGACTTTGCGCTCGTCGATCCGCCGGAACAGGTTGGAGAGAAACCGCGATTCATAGGCGATTCCGATCCGGTCCGCCGGCGCCTCGATCAGCAGGTCGATATCGCCGCCACGCTTGGTATCGTCCACCCGGCTGCCGAACAGGCGCACGACGGCGGACGCGCCGAACGCTTCGGCGGCGGCCGCCTTGATCGCCTGCACCTCGTCCGCGGTGAGTCTCACGCCGCTTGCCTTCCCGCCTTTGCCTTCGCCTTCAGCCATTTGTGCATCGTCGCCGCGACGTCGCGGCCGTCGCGGATCGCCCAGACCACCAGCGACGCCCCGCGGACGATGTCACCCGCCGCGAACACGCCGTCGAGGCTGGTCATCAGCGTCTTGCCGTCGACCAGCACCGTTCCCCAGCGGCTGACGCCGAGTTCGGGCGCGCCGAACAGCGTCGGCAGATCCTCGGCGTCGAAGCCCAGGGCCTTGATCACCAGATCCGCCTGCAGGGTGAAATCGCCGCTCGGATCGGCTTCCGGCGCACGCCGGCCGCTCGCATCGGGAGCGCCCAAGCGCATCTTGCGCACCCGGACCGTGCCGTCGCTGTCGAACGCCGCGGGGGCGGAGAGCCAGACGAATTCGGCGCCCTCCTCCTCGGCATTGGTCACCTCGCGCTGGCTGCCCGGCATGTTCTTGCGATCGCGGCGGTAGAGGCATTTCACCGATGCCGCGCCCTGGCGGATCGCGGTGCGCACGCAGTCCATCGCGGTGTCGCCGCCGCCGATCACCACGACGTGCTTGCCCGCCGCGTCGAGCCCGCCCTGGTCGAACGCCGGCACCGCATCGCCGAAGCCCTTGCGGTTCGACGCGATCAGATAGTCGAGCGCGGCCACCACGCGGCCGTCGTCGCCGCCGGCGACATCGAGTGCGCGCGCCTTGTAGACACCGGTGGCGATCAGCACCGCATCATGCTCGCGGCGGAGATCGTCGAGGCTCGCCTGTTCGCCGACGCCGAAGCCTTCGTGGAAGACGATGCCGCCCGCCTTCAGCCGGTCGACGCGGCGCATGACGACGGGCTTCTCGAGCTTGAAGCCGGGGATGCCATAGGTCAGCAAGCCGCCGGCGCGATCGTGCCGGTCGTAGACGTGAACCTCATAACCATGGCCACGCAGATATTCCGCCGCGGTCAATCCGGCCGGACCGGCCCCGATCACCGCCACCGACTGGCCGCGCGCGGGGCCGGGCACCAGCGGTTCGACCCAGCCCTCTTCCCAGGCGGTATCGGTGATGAACTTCTCGACCGATCCGATCGTCACCGCGCCATGGCCGGTGAATTCGATCACGCAATTACCCTCGCACAACCGGTCCTGCGGGCAGATGCGGCCACAGATCTCGGGCATGGTCGAAGTGCTGTTCGACAGTTCGTACGCCTCGTGCAGCCGCCCCTCGGCGGTCAGCCGCAGCCAGTCTGGGATATGGTTGTGCAGCGGGCAATGCACCGAACAATAAGGCACGCCGCATTGCGAGCAGCGCCCGGCCTGATCCTCCGCCGTCGGCGCGGCATAGCGCGCGGCGATCTCGGCAAAGTCCTCGGCGCGCGTTTCCGCATCGCGCTTGGCGGGATAGGCCTGCGCGCGGTCGACGAACTTGAGCATGGAATCGTGCGGCATGGGGCCTCCTTCAGCCTCAGCTACGAAGGAAAGCCAACCATGTCACGCACAAAATCGCCAATATGGAAGTTATACTGCCTTAGTTAGGTGCCTCATCCCGCCCTTCGCACGCTTCCTCGCTGCAGCCGCAGCGAACAAGGTAATGAACCGGACCTACCTCAGTTGCAGCGCGACCAGTGCGACCGCGCCGACGACGATCCGATACCAGGCGAAAGGTGCAAATCCGTGACGGCTGACGATGCCGACGAACCAGCGGATCACCACCAGGGCGACGACGAACGAGACGACGAAGCCGATCGCGATGCTCAGCCACTCGCCCTGCCCCAATGTCGCGCCCGACTTGAGCAGATCGTAACCCGAAGCGGCAAGCATCGTCGGAATCGCGAGGAAGAAGGAGAATTCCGCCGCCGCGCGCCGATCGACGCCGAGGCTCAGCGCGCCCATGATCGTCGCGCCCGAGCGGCTGACGCCGGGGATCATCGCGAGACACTGGACGACACCGACGCCGAGCGCGGTGCTCCACGGCATCGCCTCGACCGATTCGATCCGCGCCTGCTTCACCAGCCGCTCGATCACGAGGATGGCGATACCGCCGACGATCAGCGCGATTGCGACCACCGTTGGGCTTTCGAGCAGCGCCTTGACCGCCTTGTAGACGACGACGCCGATCGCCGCGGCGGGCAGGAAGCCGAGCGCGATGTTGCGGACGAACGCCCACGACTTGGGCTGGCCGCCGACCAGGCCGACGGCGACGTCCCAGAACCGCCGCCAATAAAGGACGATCACCGCGAGGATCGCGCCCAATTGGATCACGATGTCGAAGGTGGCGGTCGCCTGGTCCTGCACACCGAGCAAGGTGCCCGCGAGGATCAGATGCCCGGTCGAGGAGACGGGCAGGAATTCGGTGACCCCCTCGACGATGCCGAGGAGGATGACGGTGAGCAGGTCCATGAAAAGTCCTTAAGCGGCGAGGGTTTCGGCGCGGCGACCGAACCGGCCGGTGCGGCGGAAGCGGACGAGCCACTCGGGCGCGACCGCCTGCAGCGGGGTCGGATCGATGCCGAGCGCGGCAAGACCCTGCGCGTCCGGTGCGACGACATTGTCGCGCTGGAGCATCAGCCATTGGTCGTTGGTGATCGGCGCGAACGGCAATTTGGCGAGCAAGGCGCCGGCCGCATCGGGCAATTCGATGATCGACGGGCTGCGGCCGATCGTCTTGGCGATCCAGCGGATGATCTCGCCCATCGTCATCACGTCGGGGCCGCCCAGTTCGAACGTCTGGCCGGCGAAGCGTGCGTCGGTCGCCGCCGCCATCGCATCGCCGACGTCGCCGGCGAACACCGGCTGGAACTTCACCGGCGCGCGCAGCACCGGCACCACCGGCGCCTTGCCGATCATCCCGGCGAAGCGGTTGATGAACTGGTCCTCGCGGCCGAACACGATCGACGGGCGGATGATCGCGGCGTTGGGGAAAGCGGCCTGCACAGCCGCCTCGCCGCGCCCCTTGCTGCTGCCATAGGCGGAGGGCGCGCTCGCATCGGCGCCGATCGCCGACATATGGACCAACGTGCCGACGCCGGCCGCCGCCGCCGCCTCGGCGACGTTGCGCGCGCCGCCGACATGGACGCGCTCGAAATCGCCGGCGAGCAGCCCGACCATGTTGATCACCGCGTCGGCGCCCTGCACCGCGCGCTGCACCGTATCGGGCAGCGTCACGTCGGCGGCGACGAACTGGGTCTGGCCGAGGCCGCCCAACGGCTTGAGAAACCACGCATGCCGCGGATCGCGCTCGGCGACGCGCACCCGCGCGCCGCCGCGCAGCAGCGCCTGCACCACATAGCGGCCGACGAATCCGCCGCCGCCGAAGATCGTAACCAGCTTGTCTTTCATCGCCCGGGCCTCATTTTTTCGTCGCTGTGCTGATGTTTCGCCCCTTGCCCCGCGAAACCCGTGTTGACAAGCGCGGCGACCGCCCCCTAAAGGCCGCCCCCTACCCCGTGCCCAGATGGCGGAATTGGTAGACGCACCAGCTTCAGGTGCTGGCGATCGCAAGGTCGTGGAGGTTCGAGTCCTCTTCTGGGCACCATTTTCCGACCCCGGCGTCTGCCGCGGCCGGACGGCGCGACGCCCCGGCGCGAATGCCGGGCCGCACCGCCCCCACCCAGTCCCTACCCCGCCCGCAGCCAGCGGCGCAGCAGCGTCGTCACCTCGCCGGGACGCTCCATCGGCGAGAGATGGCCGCAGCCGCGCAGCACGTGCAGGCGCGCGCCGGGAATCGCCTCGGCGAGCGCACGCGCGTCGTCGGGGGTGCAGATCCGGTCGCGATCGCCGACCGCGACCAGCGTCGGCACGCGGATCGCGCGAATCGCCTCGGCGATGTCGGGACGGGCGAGCAGCGCCGCCTGCTGGCGCGCGAAGACGGTCGGGCCGAGCCGCTCGGCCATCGCCAGCGCCGGGCCGCTGACGATCGCCGACAGCTGCGGATCGGCATGCGGCGCGGTGGCGATCAGGCCCTGGTCCGCGACGGTGCGCGCCCGCGGCTCCATCGAGGCGCGCGTGCCGAACAGGGCGATGCGGGTGATCCGCTCGGGCGCCTGGCGCACCATCTCCAGCGCGACATACCCGCCCAGGCTGACCCCGGCGACCGCGCCGCGCGGTGGCATCGCGGCGAGCACCCGCGCCGCCATCGCGCCGATCGTCGTATCCTGCGACAGGTCGGCGAAGTCGGGCTCGGCGATGTCGGCGAGGTCCATGATCTGGCGCGCCCACAGGCGCCCGTCGCAGCCCATCGCGGGCAGCAGCATCAGGGGCAGGCGCGGTCGGTCCATATGGTCTCCGGGGGTTGGGGGCGGCGGAAGGCGAGCGGCGCCCCGATCAGCACCAGCACGACGCGGGTGAGATGGTGGACGATGACGAATCCGGGTTCGAGCGACAGGCCGAGCGCGACCATGCTCATCTCGGCCAACCCGCCGGGCGAATAGCCGAGCACCAGCAAGACGGGATCGAGATCGGTCAACGCGGCGATGGCCGCCGCCCAGGCGATGGTGAGCGTCAGCAGGATCGCGGTCGAGCCGGCGGCGAGCAGCAAGGTGCGCCCGAGCGTCGCCAGCGTCAGCCCGACGAAGCGGCAGCCGATCGTCGCCCCCAGCCCGACCTGCGCCGCGCCGACGATCCAGCCGGGGATGCGGAAGTCGCTCAATCCGGTCAGGTGCACCGCGGCGCTGACCGCGAGCGGCCCGATCAGATGCCAGGCGGGCAGCCGCAGCGCCCGGCCGAGCAGCAGCCCGAGCGCGATACAGCCGCCGCCCCAGAGAAGCAGCGCGGGATCGAGCGTGCCGCCACCGGCGGGCGCCGCGGCCATCGCCTGCTCCGCCGCGGGGCGGATCAGATGCACCGCCCAGGGCAGAGCGAAGACGACGAGGAAGATGCGCGCGCCGTGGATCAGCCCGATCGCGCGCTCGTCGGCACCGCGATCGGCCCCCATCAGCACCATTTCGGCGATACCGCCGGGCATGCCGGCGAAATAGGCGGTGGCGGGGTCGAAGCGTGCGACCTTGCGGAAATAGAGCACGCAGAGCAGCGCCGCGCTCGCCAGGAACAGCGGCAGCAGCGCGAGCGGCACCAGCCAGTCGCGCGCCTGCGCGATCAGCCCGGGGTGGAAGCTGCTGCCGAGCACGACGCCGATCACCGCCGCCATCGGCCGCCGCGTCGCCGCCGAGGCGCGGATCGGCGCCCCCGCGACGCTCGCCGCGGCGCAGGCGGCCATCGAGCCGAGCACCCAGGGCAAGGGCGCGCCCGCGGCATGGAACAGCGCGCCGCCCGCGCCGCCGACGAGCAGCGCCGCGGCGAAGCGCAGCCCGATCGAGGCGGCGTCGCGGTTCACCCGGCGACGAACGGAAAGGCGAGCGCGATCATGCCCACCAGCGTCATCACCGCGCAGACCATGATCGCCGGCAGCAAGGTGAAGCGCTGGTGATCGGCGAGATCGACCCCGGCGAGGCTGACCAGCAGATAGGTGGAGGGCACCAGGGGGCTGAGCAGATGCACCGGCTGCCCCATCAGCGAGGCGCGCGCGATCGCGATCGGCGAGACGCCGTAATGCGCCCCCGCCTCGGCGAGGATCGGCAGCATGCCGAAATAGAAGGCGTCGTTGGAGATGAAGAAGGTGAAGGGCAGGCTGAGCAAGGCGGTGATCGGCGCCATATACGGCCCCATCACCGGCGGGATCATGCCGACGACCTCCTTGCTCATCGCCTCGACCATGCCGGTGCCGCCGAGGATACCGGTGAAGATGCCCGCGGCGAAGATCAGCGACACCACCGACAGCACGTTGCCGGCATGCGCGGCGATCCGCTCCTTCTGCTCGGCGACGCCGGGGTAATTGACGATCATCGCGATCGCGAAGGCGATCATCATCAGCACCGACAGCGGCAACAGCCCCCAGACCAGCAGGGTCAGTAGCGTGACGACGAGCAGGCCGTTGAACCAGATCAGCTTGGGCCGCCGCGCCTCGGGATATTGCGACACCGCCATGCCGGTGAAGTCGGTCTCGTCGCGCGTCTGCACCGTGCCGATGCGCACGCGCTCCTTGCGGCCGAACCAAATTGCGAGCGCGAGCAGGCTGGCGAGGCCGGCGATCATGCCGGGGATCAGCGGCAGGAACAAAGTCGCCGGATCGAGCTTCAGCGCGCTCGCCGCACGCGCGGTCGGGCCGCCCCAGGGGGTGA
Organism: Sphingomonas sp. CD22; assembly: GCF_034556155.1. NCBI lineage: Bacteria > Pseudomonadati > Pseudomonadota > Alphaproteobacteria > Sphingomonadales > Sphingomonadaceae > Sphingomonas > Sphingomonas sp. CD22. The sequence continues at coordinate 27,555 of NZ_JAYDYX010000010.1, forward strand.
GATTCATGATGCCGCTGGTCGCCATCAACAGGCAGCACAGATACAATCGGTTCATGTCGTAGCGCTTGTAGAGCGGCAGCAGCGCGGCGATCGTGATGATGTAGGTGGTCGACCCGTCGCCATCGAGGCTGACCAGCGCGCACAGCACGACGGTGCCGAGCAGGATGCGCGTCGGATCGCCGTGGACCAGCCGGATCAGCCGGCCGACCAGGGGATCGAACAGGCCGGTATCGGTCATTGTCGAGAAGAACAGGATCGCGAACAGCAGCATCACGCCGGTCGGCGCGAGGTTCTTGATCCCGTCGATCATCATGTCGCCGAGCCCCGCGGCCTGGCCGGCGATCACGCCGAACAGCGTCGGGATGACGATCAGCGCGACCAGCGGCGTCATCCGCTTGGTCATGATGAGCGTCATGAAGGTGGCCACCATCAGGAAGCCGAGCAGCGCCAAATCCATGGGCAAAATCCTTGGAAAGATCAGAAGGTGACGGCGACGCGGGCGCTGACGGTCTCGCCGGAATCGGCGCCGGTGACGGCGCCGCTGCGATTGTCGGTGTCCCAATGGATGCCGTTGACCTGCAGCCGCGTGAAACTGTTGAGGTACCAGTTCACGCCGAGGGTCCCCGCCCAGCCCTCGCCGCCGGTGATGAGGTCGGTGTAATCGAGACTCTCATAGCGCGCGGTCAGCTCGATCGCGCCGGGACCCCCGTCGAAAGTCGGCCGCTTGACCTTGGGCTGGCCGAAACTGCCGAGCCGCGGATTGTACGGCGGCAGGTCGCCGGTGAGGAAGAAGCCGCCCGACACGCTCCACGCCTTGCTGACGAAATCGGGCCGGCCGCCGTCGAGCCGCGCGACGCGCCGCCCCGCCTCGCCCATCACCCACAACGGCCCGCGATAGCCGCCCAGCTCCGCGCCATAGCCGGTGGTGCCGGTGCCGCCGAGCAACGTGCCGGTCGAGACGCGCAGGCCGCCGTTGAAGCGGCCGCCGATCACCGTGTTGCGGGTCAGCGTCGTCGCCGCGGGCGACAGGCTCTCGTCGAAGCCCCAGGCGCCGACGTGCAGCACCGTGTCGTCGGTCTTGACCGGGTTCCAATGCGCGCGGCCCAGCAGCGTGCGTCCGTCGCTCACCGCCTGCGTGCCGTCGACGCGGTCGCCGGTGACGGTCAGCGAGGCGTGGCCGGTCTTCCAGAACAGGCGCGGCATGATGCCGATGCCGTAGAAGCCGCGTTGGGGGATGATCGCGGTGGCGACCGTGGTGCGTTCGAGGAACGGCGTCGAATCCGATCCGGTCGAGCCTTCGAAGCCGCGGTCGTTGAACAGGTGCCCGGCGCGCACGTCGTAATCGAGCCCCGGCCTGATCCGGTCGCGCCAGCCCATGAAGGCGGTGACGACATCGACCTCGTTCTCCGAGAAATCCGCCTCCATCTGGTAGAAGAAATGCGTCCCGACGCCGCCCTCCAGCCCCAGGCGCAGCGCGCGCATGCCGGTGGTGGTGAGGTTGCGCGTGTCCGATTTGGAGCCGAAGGTGCTGCTGACGTCGGCGAGGATGCGGCCGCGCGGCTTGAACGTATAGACGCCGTCGGCCGAGTGGAAGACGGGCAGACCCGCACCCCATTCGGTGGTCACCCCCGACGGATTGTCGCGCGCCGCCGTCGCCTGTGCGACGTCGCGGTCGGCGGGGCCGGGCGGCGCGAGCTGCGGCGCGAACGGCACCGTGCGGCGCACCGGCGGCGGCGCGGCCTGCGCGACCTGCTGCGGCGGCGTCTGCACGGGGGCGGGCGCCGGAGCGGGGGGCGGTGCCGCGGCGAGCGCCTGCTGCCCCTCGACCCGGTCGAGCCGCGCCTTCAACGCCGCGATCTCCGCCGCCTGCGCCCGCACCAATTCGGCGAGTTCCGCCTGCGAGGGCGTCTGCGCGAGCGCAGGCGTGGCGGCGACGAGCGCCAACAGGGCGCATCCGGTACGCAGGATCATGACGTGGGGGCTCCGGCAAGGATCGCCTGCCAGTCGCGCAGGAAGCGCTGGCGGGTGATGCGGTCGAGGGGGACGAGGAGTTGCGGCCCGACGCGGATCGGGCGCGCCTGCGCCGCGGGCAGCCGCCGCGCGGGCACGTCGGCGCGCACCGGCCACAGGCTGCGCGCGGCGAGCAGGCTCTGGCCGCGCCGCGACAACAGGAAATCGAGGAACAGCTTGGCGCTCGCCGGCGCGCGCGCCTGGCGCGCGATGAACGCGATGCGCGAGCTGACGATCGTATAGTCGCTCGGCAGCACCACGCCGAGCCGCGGATCGCGCTTCGCCTGCTCCAGCGCATAGGATGCGACGACGTTATAGGCGATCGCCTGCCGCCCGGCGGCGACCGCGGCGAGCATCGGCTCGGTCCGCTCCGCCAGCACCGGCCTGGTCGCCGCGATCGCCGTCATCAGCGCACGGCTGTCGCGGGTGATCGCGAGATCCTCGGTCAGATACAGATAGCCGACGTTCGACCGCGCCGGATCGAAGGTGGTGACGCGGCCGGTGAATTGCGCGCGCCGCGTGCGCAGCAGCGTCTCGAGCGCGGCATGGCTGCGCGGCCGCTGCGCGTCGGGGATCAGCTTGCGGTTGTAGACGATCCCGATCGGCTCGGCGGTGACGCCATAGCCGATGTTCTTCCACACCGCCTGCGGCGGCAGCGCCGGCTTCTCCGGGCTGGCATAGCTCTGGCCGAAGCCGTCGTTGATCAGCTTGACCTGCAACGCCATCGCCGACGACCAGACGAGGTCCGCCGACGGCCGCCGCGCGCGCGTCTCGCCGACCAGCCGGCGGTAGATCTCGATCGAGCCGAGGTCGACGTAGCGGACGCGGATATTGGGATAGAGCCGGTGGAAGCCGGCGACGACGCCGACCAGCTCGCTGCGGTCGGCATTGCCGTAGACGGTCAGCCCGCCCTCCGCCTTCGCCGCGGCGATCAGCCCGTCGTAGGACCGCGGATAGCCCGCCGGCCGGGTCTGCGCGTGCGCCGTCCCTGCTGCCGCCAGCATCATCATCGTCCCGAATAGGATCGTCCGCATCCCGGCTCCTCTCGCTTTTCCGCTTCTGTGATCGGATAAGCTGCCATCGTGGGATATCCGGCGCACCTGTCAGCAACCTTTCACCGGGTGAAACCATGCGAATCCTGATGATCGAGGACGATGCGGCGCTGGCGAGGAGCATCGCCGCCCTGCTGCGTGCCAGCGGCCACGCGGTCGATCATTCGGCGAGCGGCGAAGAAGGGCTGACGCTGATCTCGGGCGAACCCTATGCGCTCGTCATCCTCGACGTCGGCCTGCCCGGCATCGACGGCTTCACCGTGCTGGAACGGCTGCGCCGGCGCGGCGAGAAGGTGCCGGTACTGATGCTGACCGCGCGCGACGCGCTCGACGACCGGGTGCGCGGGCTCGATCTCGGCGCGGACGATTATCTGCGCAAGCCGTTCGAGCCGCAGGAGCTGGAGGCGCGCGTCCGCGCGCTCGGCCGCCGCCGCGGCGGCGATCCGACCCCGGAGGTGACGATCGGCGCACTGACCCTCAACCGCTCGACCGGCCAGGCCGAGGTCGGCGGCCGCGCGCTCGACCTGCGTCGCCGCGAATGGGCGGTGCTCGACGCGCTCGCCACCCGCGCCGGCCAGGTCGTGCCGCGCGAGCTGCTGCTCGCCGAGGTATTCGGCTATGACGAACCCGTCGGCCCCAATGCGATCGAGGTCAACGTCACCCGCCTGCGCAGCAAGCTCGCCCCCGACGGCCCGCAGATCCGCACCGTGCGCGGCGTTGGGTATCTGCTCGATGCCGGGTGAGGCGGGAGGGCAAGCGCGCCGCCACCGCTACCCGCGCTCCGACGCAGGCGAGACTTTCGCGAAAGTCCCACCCCATACCAAGCCCGTACCCCGGCGGAGGCCGGGGGCCATTTGGGTGAGGGTCGTCGTGACTCACAGTGGCCTTCCCAACAGGGCCCCGGCCTTCGCCGGGGTACACCAAGCGTATTGCGGAGGTCCCCAACCAATCCAGAGTGAGACATGCCCGGAACCCTCCAGAACCCGCCCGGGAATCCGCGCATGACCCCCGCCAGCGCCGCCACCTGATGCCCGCCCCCCGCGCCATCGCGTTGCGCACGCGCCTGCTCGTCGCGATGCTCGGGCCGTTGCTTGGCGTCGCGATCCTGCTCGGCGTCGCCGGCGCGGCGCTGATCGCCGATGTGGTGCGCCGCACCAACGACCGCGTGCTCGGCGGCGCGCTCGGCGCGATCGCCGAGACGGTGCAGGTCGAGCGCGGCGAGGTGACGCTCGATCTGCCGCCCGCCGCCTTCGGCATGTTGGAGAACAGCGAGCGCGACAACGTCTATTACCGTATCGCCGTCGGCGGCGATCTGCTCACCGGCTATGCCGACCTCCCCGCGCCCGCGGCCGATGCACTCGCGATCGACCAGCCGCGCTTCCGCTTCGCCGACTATCGCGACCAGCGCATCCGCATCGCCGAGGTGCGTCGCGCCTTGCCCGGCATCGAGCGCCCCGTCGTCGTCCAGGTCGCCGAGACGCTCGACGGCCGCCGCGCGCTCAGCCGCCGGCTGATGATCGCGCTGCTCGGCGGCGAGCTCGCCCTGGTCGGCATCGCGATGCTGCTGCTGCGCCCGGCGCTCGGCTGGAGCCTGCGCCCGCTCGCCCGGCTGCGCGGCGCGGTCGAGGCGCGCGAGGGCCATGCCGCGCCCGACCTGTCGCCGATCGACGCCGGCCCGCTGCCGCTCGAATTGCGCCCGCTCGCCGAGGCGTTCGACCGGCTGCTCGCCCAGCTCGACACCGCCACCGCCGCGACGCGCCGCTTCACCGCCGACGCCTCGCACCAGATGCGCACGCCGCTGTCGGTGCTCAAGGTGCAGATCGAGCTTGCCCGCCGCGGCTCGCGCGAGGCGCTCGACGAGATCGCCACCGCCGCCGCGCGGCTCGAACGGCTGCTGATCCAACTGCTCGCGCTCGCCCGCGCCGAGGAAGCGGGCGCGGCGCCGCCGCTCGAACGCGTCGATCTGCGCGAGGTCGCGGTGCGCGTCATCAGCCGCCGCATCGGCCAAGCGATCGACGCCGGCGTCGAACTCCAGCTCGACGCCGCGGCGACCCCCGCCTGGGTGCACGGCCATCGCACGCTGCTGGTCGAGATTCTCAGCAACCTCATCGACAACGGCATCCGCTACAACCGGCGCGGCGGCACCGTCACCGTCGCGATCCGCGCGGCCGGCGGCGGCGTCGATCTGTCGGTCCGCGACGACGGCCCCGGGATCGCCGCAGCCGACCGCGACCGCGCACTGGAGCGGTTCGTCCGGCTCGGCGACCGCCATGCGCCCGACGGCAGCGGCCTCGGCCTCGCCGTCGTCCGCTCCGCCGCGGCGCGGATCGGCGCGACCTTGCGGCTGGCCGACGCCGAACCCGGCCTCGTCGTCCTCCTCCACCTGCCCGACGCGCCGTCGCCCTGACGAACCCGGCCATAGTAAATGGCTGGTTAACCGGCATTATCCTCATATCGGTTCGATTAGTTTCGGCCGACGTGCTCCGCGATGCTGACGACACCTGTCGACATCGTCCGGCTTTGCTTTGCGTTTTCGATTGCATTGTCTGGCAACTAATTGCGATACTTGGGGTTGTTGATGAAACAAGTGGGAGAGCACGGTGGACGAACCGCGCGTTAGTTCATGGTTCGATGCCTTCTCTGCCGAGAAGACGCGGCAGCTCGCCGTGGATCGCAGCCGGGCGGTATCGATGCGCGGCAGCACCGAACTGGCGCGGATCGTCGATGTCGTGCGCGATCATTATCACCGCCCCTATGCAGCGATCTCGATCATCGACAAACGCTCGCAGGTGCTGCTCGCCGAACGCGGCCTCGGCATCGCCGAGACGGCGCGCAGCACCGCTTTCTGCGCGGTGACGATCCAGCAGGGCGGCCATGCGCTCGTCGTTCCCGACGCGCGCGAGGATGCCCGCTTCGCCAAGTTCGACAGCGTCACCGGCGATCCCTTCGTCCGCTTCTATGCGGGCGTGCCGATCCACGACGAGGCGGGCATGGCGCTCGGTGCGATCTGCATCGCCGACAGCGCGCCGCTGACCGAGGATTTCGACCGCTCGCTGCTCGTCATGATGGCGCACGAAGCCGAACGCGCCATCGCTGCCATCGCCCCCGCCACGCCCGCCGCGCCGACGCCCTGGCGGCTACGGCTCGAATCCGACGTGTGATCGGCGCGGAAGGCAGGCGACCGTCGCCGGGCACGGCAAATCACCCGATCGGCATAACGATGGGCGCTACGCCACGCGCGTGGCTCGCGGCATAGTATCGGGATGTCGTCGCTTCCCCCTCCCGTGATCGAAACCGCTGCCGGACCGGTCGAAGGGCGCCGCCTCGGCGCGCTTACCGTCTTTCGCGGCATTCCCTATGCCGCGGCTCCCGTCGGGGCGCGGCGGTTCGCGCCGCCGGCGCCGGTGACGCGCTGGTCCGGCGTGCGGCAGGCGGTCGCGCCCGGTCCCAACGCGCCGCAGCGGACGCGCAAGCTGCCCGGCCTCGATGCCGCGCCGCTGATCGGCGAGGGCTGGACGCCGGGCGACGAGTATCTCGCGCTCGACGTCTGGTGCCCGGCGGGAGTGGACGCAGAAGAGGACAAGGCGCGCCCGGTCATGGTGTTCATCCACGGCGGCGGTTTCGTCGTCGGCAGCAAGGACGCGGGCGTACAGACCGGCGCGAGCTTCGCGCGCGACGGCATCGTCTATGTCGCGATCAACTATCGCATGGGGGTCGACGGCTTCCTGCCGATCCCCGGCGTGCCGACCAACCTCGGCCTGCGCGACATGATCGCCGCGCTCGGCTGGGTGCGCGACGAGATCGCGGCCTTCGGCGGCGACCCCGCCAACGTCACCGTGTTCGGCGAGAGCGCGGGCGCGATGGCGATCGCCGACCTGATCGCATCGCCGCTCGCCAAGGAGCTGTTCCATCGTGCCATCGTGCAGAGCGGCCATGGCGGCATGACCCGCACGATCCCCGTCGCGCAGCGGCTGGTGAAGAAGATGGCCGCGCTGCTCGATGTCACCCCCGATCGCGCCGGTTTCGAACGCGTCGCCTCCGGCGAGCCCTTGCTCGACGCGGTCGAGACGGTCTCGCTGCCCACCACCCGGCTCGATCTGCGTGGCGCGGACGGGCGCGAGCCGGTGTTCGGGATCAGCCGCTTCGTCCCCGTCCACGGCGACGACGTGCTGCCGCTCGCTCCGCTCGACGCGCTCAGACAGGGCGCCGGTGCCGAGGTCGCGTTGCTGATCGGCAGCAACCGCGAGGAGATGAACCTCTACCTCGTCCCCAGCGGCGTCCGCGACAAATTGAACACCGCGATCGGCAAGCTGCTCGCCTGGGTCGTGCTGCGCAAGTCGCAGCCGCGTGCGTGGGCGGTCCTCAAGGCCTATGGCATGGGGCGCGGCAAGCCCGCCGGACAGGCGCTGACCGATGCGATGACCGACCTCGTCTTTCGCTGGCCCGCGCGCCGGTTCGCCGAGGAGCATCGCGGCCGCACGCATATGTACGAATTCGAATGGCGCTCGCCGCGCTACGACGACGGGCTCGGCGCATCGCACGGCATGGAATTGCCCTTCGTCTTCGACAGCCTCGCCAAGTGCACCGGCGCGGAAGGGCTGTGCGGCGATGCGCCGCCGCAGCACCTCGCCGACCGCATCCACGCGCTCTGGGTGCAATTCGCCCGCGACGGCAGCCTCCCCTGGGCGCCGTTCGAGCGCGACGGCCGCATCGTCTACCAGCTCGCCGCCGGCCAGCCGGTCGCCGAGCCGGTGATGCCCGCCGCCGCCTTCCTGCCCTGATCGGATTCCCCTCATGTATCTCGACCGCCTGCGCCTCGACGGGCGCACCGCCTTCGTCACCGGCGCCGCGCAGGGCATCGGCTATGCCTGCGCCGATGCGCTGGGCGAGGCCGGCGCGCGCGTCATCCTCGCCGACCGCGATCCCGACGCGCTCGGTGCCGCGATCGAGCGCCTGCGCGCGCGCGGCCGCGCCATCGACGGCGTGCTGCTCGACGTCGCCGATCCCGCCGCGGTGACGCGCATCGCCGACAGCGCCGGCGCGGTCGACATCCTCGTCAACAACGCCGGCATCGCGCGCAGCGACACCCCCGCCGAGGACGTCACCGACGAACAATGGCGCAACGTCCTCGACGTCAACCTCAACGGCACCTTCTGGTGCGCGCGCGCCTTCGGCCGGCATATGCTCGCGCGCGGCACGGGCAGCATCGTCAACATCGGCTCGATGTCGGGGCTCATCGTCAACCGCCCGCAGCCGCAGAGCTATTACAACGCCAGCAAGGCCGCAGTGCACCAGCTCACCCGCAGCCTCGCCGCCGAATGGGCACCGCGCGGCGTCCGCGTCAACGCGGTCGCGCCGACCTATATCGCCACACCGCTCAACGCCTTCGCCGACAAGCAGAGCGAGATGTACCGCCGCTGGATCGACGGCACGCCGCAGGCCCGGCTCGGCGAGCCCGAGGAGGTCGCCTCGATCGTCCACTTCCTCGCCAGCGACGCCGCCAGCCTGATGACCGGCAGCATCGTCCTCGCCGACGGCGGCTACAGCTGCTGGTGATCGGCGAAGCGGCAGAGCCGATCGGCATATCCGCCTTACCTTTCGGATAGGTAGCGAAAGGCGCACAAACCTTTCTGACAGGTGGGCGGAGACTCACCGGCCGAAGAGAGGATAAAAGATGCGCCTTCGCACCCTGTTTGCCGTCACCACCGCGCCCGTTGCACTGCTCGCCTTCGCCGCACCCGCCGCCGCGCAGGTCGCCGAAGCTCCCGACGTCACCGACACCGCCCCGCCCGGCCGCGCCACCGGCGCCGCGCCGCAGACCGGCGACCAGGATATCGTCGTCACCGCCCGCAAGCGCGCCGAATCGCTGCTCGACGTGCCGATCGCCGCCACCGCGATCAGCGGCAACACTTTGACCGAGCGCGGCGTCAATTCGGTGCGCGAGGCCGCGTCGCTCACCCCCGGGCTCAACATCGCCAGCGACGGTGCCGGCCGCGCCTTCGTCTCGATCCGCGGCGTCGGCGTCACGCTGGTGCAATCGGTGCAGCCCGGCGTCGGCCTGTTCATCAACGGCATCTACCAGCCCAACACGTCCTATCTCAACAATCCGCTGCTCGACATCGACCGGATCGAGGTGCTGCGCGGCCCGCAGGGCACGCTGTACGGCAAGAACACGCTGGGCGGCGCGATCAACGTCATCACCCGCCAGCCGTCGAACGAGACCGAGGCACGCGGCAATTTCAGCTTCGCCGGCCCCGACGACAGCATCCTCGCCTCCGCCTCGGTCAGCGGCCCGATCATCAAGGACGTGCTGCAGGTCCGCGTCGCCGCCGGCCACCGCCAGCAGGACGGCTTCCTGCGCAACAATCTGCTCGGCATCGATGCCAGCCCGTTCAAGACCGATTCGCTCAACACCACGATCCGCTTCGTGCCGACCGGCGACGTCGTGCTGACCGTCAACGGCTATTACGACTGGGTCGACGGCGCCAACACGCCTTATGCGCGCGTCACCGGCCCGACCGATTATTCGCGCATCGTCCAGTTCAACGCGCCCAACCGCATCCAGTATCGCTATCGCGGCGTCAACGCGCGGCTGGAGACGCCGATCGAGGCGATCAATTCCAAATTCACCCTCGTCGGCTCCTATGACGCGCGCAACGGCGTGTCGCCCAACAGCGATGCCGATTTCGGCCCCGCCGACATCGCGCGCAGCAACGGCACCGACAGCCTGCGCACCAAGACGGTCGAGACCCGCCTCGACACCGAACTCGGCGGCACGCTCAGCACCCTGCTCGGCCTGTTCTACAGCCGTGAGGAGGCGACCGCGTTCGACCGCACCCGCATCCTGCCCGCCAACCTCACCCGCCTGACCAACAACGCCACCAAGGCGGACACCTATGCCGCCTTCGGCACGATCTTCTGGAAGCCGACCCCGGCGTGGGAGATCGCGCTCGGCCTGCGCTACGATCACGAGAAGCGCAGCGCCGACGGCGATATCGCGATCACCGTCGGTGCCGCGACGCTGCCGACCACCATCTCCAACGCGCAGCTCAAGTCCGATCAGGTCGAACCGCGCCTGTCGGTCACCCGCCACTGGACCAGCCAGCTGATGACCTATGCGTCGGTGGCGCGCGGCTATCGCGGCGGCGGCTTCAACGCGCCGACCGCGCCGATCCGCACCTACAAGGGCGATTCGGCATGGACCTATGAGATCGGCTCGAAATACGTCTCGCCCAATCGCGCGTTCAGCCTGTCGGGCGACGTCTTCTACAACGATTATTCCAACTATATCGGCCTCAACTCGATCGCGCCGGCGGCGGGCGGCGGCCTCGTCACCGTCGATCTCAACAGCGGTGACGTCGAAAGCTACGGCGCCGAGCTGGAGGCGACGGTGCGGCCGGTGTCCAACTGGACGATCAACGGCAGCGTCACCTACATCCACGCCCGCCTGACCGATTCCTCGCCCTATACGCTGGTCACCGGCCGCACGTTGTCGTCGGACCGGCTGACCTTCCAGCCCGATTTCAGCGGCAATATCTACAGCGACTATACCATCCGCCTCGGCGGCGAGGATACGCTGACGCTGACCGGCGGCGTCGTCGCCAAGGGCAGCCGCCTCGCCGCGACGCTCAACCAGACGACGCCGACCTTCCTGCGCCCCTATGCGCTGGTCAACGCCGCGATCACCTATCGCACCGGTCCGCTGGAGGTTGCGGCGTTCGCCAACAACCTTCTCCAGAAGAACTATTTCGACGCCTATATCGAAAAGACGACGCTCGCCCTCGCCGGCCTGCCCGCCTCCGATCTCGGCATCATCGGCGATCGCCGCCGCATCGGCGTCCGCCTCGGCTTCAGGTTCTAGGTCCCATGCATATCGACACCGCCCTCCCCCGCGCCGCGCTCGACCCGGCGTTCCTCGACCGGCTGCGCGAGCGGTTCGGGCAGCGGCTGCACCTCACCGACGCGATGCTGCGCCAGCACGGCTCGAACGAGGCGCATTTCGACGTCGTCCTGCCCGACGCGGTCGTCTTCGCGCATTCGACGCAGGATGTGGTCGATCTCGTCAATCTCTGCGTCGCCGCCGACGTACCGATCGTGCCGTTCGGCGCCGGCACCTCGATCGAGGGCAATGCGGTGCCGGTGCGCGGCGGCGTCAGCGTCAATCTCGGCGAGATGAACCAGATCGTCGCGGTCAACGCCGAGGATTTCGACTGCACCGTGCAGGCGGGCTGCCGCCGCGAGCAGCTCAACGAGCATCTCCGCGACACCGGCCTGTTCTTCCCGATCGATCCCGGCGCCAATGCGACGATCGGCGGCATGGCCTCGACCCGCGCCAGCGGCACCAATGCGGTGCGCTACGGCACGATGCGCGAGGCGGTGCTGAGCCTCAAGGTCGTCACCCCCGACGGCAAGGTCGTCACCACCGCACGCCGCGCGCGCAAGTCCGCGGCGGGCTACGACCTCACCCGCCTCTACGTCGGCAGCGAGGGCACGCTCGGTATCATCACCGAGGTGACGCTGCGGCTGCATCCTATCCCCGAGACGATCTCGTCCGCGGTCTGCGGCTTCGCCAGCCTCGAAGGCGCGATCACCACCGTCGTCCAGTCGATCCAGGCCGGCGTGCCGCTCGCCCGCGTCGAGATCCTCGACGACATGCAGATCCGTGCGGTCAACGCCTGGTCGAAGCTCGCGCTGCCCGAGGTGACGACCTTGTTCTTCGAATTCCACGGTTCGCCGGGCAGCGTCGCCGAACAGGTCGAGATGGTCGGCATGCTCGCCGCGGAGAATGGCGGCGGCGACTTCGCCTGGTCCAACCTCCCCGAGGAGCGCGGCAGATTGTGGAAGGCGCGGCACGAGGCGTATTATGCCGCGGTGGCGCTGCGCCCCGGCGCGGTCGGCTGGGCGACCGACGTCTGCGTGCCGATCAGCCGCCTGCCCGAATGCATCACCGCGACCAAGGCGGACCTCGCGACGTGCAGCGTCCCCGCGACGATCCTCGGCCATGTCGGCGACGGCAATTTCCACGTCATCTTCGCGATGGACCCGGAGTCGAAGGCGGACCTCGCCGAGGTCGAAGGCGTCAACGCCCGCCTCGTCGCCCGCGCGCTGGCGATGGACGGCACCTGCACCGGCGAACACGGCATCGGCATCGGCAAGCAGCATTGGCTGGTCGAGGAACTCGGCGACGCGGTCGACGTGATGCGCATCCTGAAGCGCGCGCTCGACCCGAAGGACCTGTTCAACCCGGGCAAGATCTTCAGTTTGTAACCGAGAATTCCTCCCCCGCCAGGGAGTGCCGGGTTGAACGGCCCCCGGCCGTTCAAGGTCATGCCGGGGGCATGACCGACCCGGCACTGTGGCGCGCCCGAAGGGCGTGACGGAGGGGGAGGATACGGCGAAGTCGGTTTTCGCGGAAACGCCCCCTCCACCACCGGCCTGCGGCCGGCGGTCCCCCTCCCCCGCTGAAGCGAGGGAGGAATTTGGCCCGCGCTGACCGTCCGACGACCTACCCCAACAGGAGCCAGCCATGCCGACCCCCGCTTTCTCTCGCTCGCTCCTCCCGCTGCTCGCGCTCGCATTGGCGATGATGCTCGGCTTCACGATGATGGCGTCGTTCGGCACCGTGCAGGAAGGCGCCAAGGCCGAACTCCACCTCAGCGATTATACGCTCAGCCTCATCCAGGGCCTCAGCGCCGCGCTGCCGCTCGCGTTGTTCTCGATCCCGATCGGCATCTGGGTCGACCGGCACAATCGCGTCCGCATCATGATCGTGCTGGTCGCCACCTTCGTCCTCGGCACCCTCCTCACCGCGGTCGCGCACAGCGTCGCCTTGCTGTTCGTCGCGCGCATGCTGACCGGCATCGGCACCACCGGCGCGCTCACCGCGGCGCTGTCGCTCTGCGCCGATCTCTGCCCTCCGACGCAGCGCGGCCGCGCGCTGCTCGTCGTCAACCTCGGCAAGTCGCTGGGGCAGGCGATGGCCTTCGGCCTCACCGGCGCCTTGTTCGGCCTGTTCCTCCGCGGCGGCGCGCCCGGCTGGTTCTGGCACGCCGCACCGTGGCGCAGCGCGCATCTCGCGCTCGCGCTGATGGGCGCGGCGTTCATGATCCCGCTGTTCCTGCTGCGCGAACCCGTCCGCCACGAAGTCGCCGCGAGCACCCACGCCCCCTTCCGCATCGTCGCCGGCGAGCTGTGGGCGCGCCGCGCCTTCCTGCTGCCGCTGTTCATGGGGCAGGTCAGCGTCGTGATGGCGGACGCCGCCGCGGCGATCTGGGCCGCGCCCGTCCTGTCGCGCAGTTTCGGGCTGCGCCCCGATCAGGTCGCCGGCTGGATGGGGACGATGATCTTCGTCGCCGGCCTGCTCGGCGCGGTGATCGGCGGCTTCTCCGCCGACTGGGGGCAGAAGAGCGGCCGCCGCGGCGGCCTGCTGATCGGCGCGGTGATCGCCGCCTCGCTCGGCATCCCCGCCGGGCTGTTCCCGATCGCGCCCTCCGTCCCGCTGTTCGGCGCGGCGCTCGGGCTGCTGCTGCTGTGCGGCGCGGTGACCGGGGTCGTCACCTCGGTGGCGCTGACCGTGCTCATCCCCAACGAACTGCGCGGCCTGTGTATCGGCGCGTTCATCGCCATCGCCGGGCTGATCGGCTTCGGCGTCGCACCGACGCTGGTCGCCGCGGCGAGCAGCCTGTTCGGCGGCGAATCGCATCTCGACCAGGGCCTCGCCACCGTCGGCGCGGCGACCAGCGCGCTGTCGCTGATCGCCTTTTTCGTCGCGATGCGCCGCGCGCCCGCGACGGCGACCACCGAACCTATCTGAAAGCTCTTGCATCAGCTATCGGATAGGTTCATCACGCCCTCAACGATATAACGAGAGGTCAGGATGAAAACGCGGGTCGAGGTATCGCCGGAGATGTACGCCTTCATCGGCGAGGGACCGTTGCCGGTGGCGGATTGGCCGTTCGAGGCGGTTGCGTTCGGTTACCGGCTGGCACCCGCGACCTTCGACTTCCATCCGGCCCCCGCCGCGGACGCGCTGGAGTCGGCGGATATCGCCTTCGTCGTCGCGACCACCGCCTGCACCCGCATCTTCGGCGGCGCCCCCGATCGCGCCGGCACCTGGCATATCCCCAGCGACATGCGCGCGATCGCGCTGACGCTGCAACCCGGCCGGCTGGCGAGCGCCGCCGCCGCGACGCTGCGCATCGCCAAATGCATCGAGCTGATCTGCGCGACCTTCGAGACACTGGGCGACGGCAGCCTGATCCCCGCCGACGGCAGCGGCGCCTTGTCCGCCGGCGAGGCGCAGCGGATCGCCGCCGCCCGCCGCCTGATCGACGAACGCTGGCACGAGAAGCTGACGCTCGATTCGATCTCGCGTGCCTGCGGCCTCAACCGCGCCAAGCTCACCCGCGGCTTCCGCTCGATGTTCGCGATGAGCGTCGCCGACGCGATCACCGACCGGCGGCTGAGCGGCGCGCGCGAGCTGCTGCTCGCGACCGACCTGCCGGTCTCGTCGATCGGCTATCGCTGCGGCTATCTCAACAACGCCAGCTTCACCCGCGCCTTCTCGCGCCGCTACGGCCAGCCGCCGACGCAGCTGCGCAGCCACCCGCTCGCCGCATGACGGCCGATCTCTCCGGCTCGCTGGTCGATCAGGCGGTGCGCCGCGTCCGCGACCATATTCGCGGCGCCGATCTCAAGGTCGGCGACACTCTGCCCGGCGAGGGCCAGTTCGCCAGCGACCTGGGCGTCAGCCGCGCGGTGATGCGCGAGGCGTTCGGCGCCCTCGCCGCGCTGCGCGTCATCGACGTCGGCAACGGCCGCAAGGCGCGGGTCGGCGCGATCGACGGTTCGGTGATGGCCGCCTCGATCGACCATGCCGTCGCCACCGCGCAGATCACCACCAGCGACGTCTGGGACGTCCGCCGCACGCTGGAGCTGCGCACCGCCGCGCTCGCCGCCGCGCATCGCAGCGACGCCGACGCCCGCCTGATCGTCGATCATGCCGCGCAGATGGCGACGAGTGCCGACGATCTCGACCGGCTGATCCGCCACGACATCGCCTTCCATCAGGCGATCGCCCGCGCCGGCGGCAATGCGCTGTTCCACCAGATCGTCCGCTCGTTCGAGCAATTGATGCGCGTCGCCGTCCCCACCGCCTGGCAGACGCGCGAGACGCTCGAACAGCGCGAGACGGTCTTCGCCGTCCACCGCGATCTTGCCGCGGCGATCGCCGACCGCGACGCCGCCGCCGCCGCGACGCTGATGGACGCGCATTTCGACCGCGCGATCAGCGACATCTTCGTCCGCTAGAACGCGACCCCGGCGGCGCTGAGCTGCACCTCGATCGCATCGGCCGTCGTACCCTGCGCCAGCGGCATCGCGATGGCGCGCGTGTACGGCTTCCGGATCGCCGCCGCGAACCCCTCGCGCCGCGCATCCAGCGCCGACCACGCCACGCAGAAGTCGTAGGCGAGGCCGACGAACACGCACCGCCGCACCCCGATATCGCGCAGATAGCCCGCCAGCCCGGTGCGCGTCGTCTTGTCGTTCTCGAAGAAGGCCGAATAGGAATCGACGTCGGGATGCTGCCCCTTGCGCAGGATCAGCCCCGCCCGCGCCACCGCCGCATCAACCGCGGGATGAAAATCGGCGCCGGGCGTGCCCTGGATGCAATGGTCCGGCCACAACACCTGCTCGCCATAGGGCATCCGCATTGTCTCAAACGGCTGCCGTCCGGCATGGCTGCTGGCGAACGAGCTGTGGCCCGCAGGATGCCAGTCCTGCGTCACCACGACATGCGCGAATTGCATGGCCAAGTCCGCAATCGGCCCCATTACCGCGTCCCCGTCCGCCACCGCGAGCCGTCCGCCGGGACAGAAGTCGATCTGCGGATCGACGATGACGAGCGCATCGGCGGGGGTGACGTCGCTGGGGTCCATGGCGCCTCTTACCGGGCGAACCGCCCGCCGGCAAAGCAGGACGACGCGTTATGTCTGCGTCCACACCGGCGTTCGCGCGTTGGAGGGGCTTGGCGGTCGCTGTGACCGCCGGGAGAGGTTCATGAGCACGACCCTGACCGCGAAGTTCGAGACGCGGCGCGAAGCGGAGATGACGGTGGAGCGGCTGGTGCAGCAGTTCGAGATTCCGCGCACCGACGTGTTCATCGCCGCCGACGGCCCCGACAACACCGTCGGCACCGAAGAAGCCGGTTCCGACACCGAGGCGGGCGCCCCCACTCCAGAAGCGCGCGACGACGGCGCCCACGCCGGTGCGGTCGTCGTGTCGGTCGACATCAACGATGCGACGCTCGCCGACGAGGTGAAGGACGCCTTCGCCGAATTCAACGCGGCGGACGTCACCGCCGATTGACGCCTACCGGTCGGACGCATCGCGTCCGGCCGACGCGCGAGACTTGTCGCGGCACGCGCATGACGTAAGGTCGGCGCGATAAGGGCGCCGGACCTACCGGCGCCGACGGTTTCGACAGGGGTTTCTCCATGCGTCACGCTCTTGCCCTGCTGCTGGTGTCGGCAGCACCGCTCGTCCAGGCCGACGCCGCCCCGCCCCAAGCCGCTCCGCCCCGCGCCGCATCGACCGCAACGCAGGACGCGGCGCTGCTGCAATTCCTCGACCGCGCCTTCGACGAACAGCTCGACCGCAATCCGGAGGCGCTGACCCAGCTCGGCCTCAAGACGCACGAAGACCGGCTCGACGATTACACCGATGCCGGCGCGCGCGGCGATCAGGCGCTGGCCGAACGCCAGTTGCAGGACATGCACGCGCGCTTCCGCCCCGACCAGCTCGGCGAGAGCGCACGGGTCAGCTACCGCTTGTTCGAATATGAGGTCACGCGCGGGCGCGAATCTTTGCGCTTCCGCAAGCTGCGCTTCCCGGTCTCGACCACCGGCAGTCCGGCCGGCGACATCCCGGTGCTGCTGATCAACAATCACCGGATCGACACGCTCGCCGACGCCCGCGCCTATATCGCCCGCCTGCGCGACACCGAGCGGGTGATGCGCGAGGTCGCCGCGACGATGCGCGAACAGGCGGCGGCGGGGATCGTCCCCAACAAGGTCAATTTCGCCCCCGCCCGATCCGACGCACGCGCCATCGTAACCGGCGCGCCGTTCGATAAGGGTCCCGATTCGACGCTGCTCGCCGACTTCCGCAAGAAGGTGACCGCGCTCGACGTGCCGCCGGCGACCCGGACGCAGCTCATCGCCGATGCGTCCGCGGCGCTGACCGGCCCGTTCCGCCGCGGCTATGACGTGCTGTTCGCGGCGCTCGACGCGGTCGAGCCGCTGTCCAAGGGCAATTTCGGCGCGTGGAGCCTGCCCGACGGCGCCGCTTATTACGCCGACCGCCTCAAGACCGCGACCACCACCGATCTCACCGCCGAGCAGATCCACGCGCTCGGCCTGCGCCAGGTCGCGACAATCCGGCAGGAGATGGAGGGGATCAAGCGCGAGGTCGGCTTCACCGGCACGCTGGAAGCCTTTTTCGACAAGATCCGCACCGATCCGCAGCTCAAATATCCGAACACCGCGGCGGGGCGGCAGGCGTATCTGGGCGATGCGCGCGCGGTGATCGCCGGGGCGATGGCGGCGGCACCCCGCTATTTCCGCGTCCTGCCCAAGGCGCCGCTGGAGGTCCGCGCGGTCGAGCCGTGGCGCGAGCGGACCGCGTCGACCGCCTTCTACGATCCGCCATCGGCGGACGGGTCGCGGCCGGGCATCTATTACGTCAATCTGATCGACATGACCCAAACGCAGAAGGTGCAGGTCGCCGGCATCGCCGCGCATGAGGGCGCGCCCGGCCATCATTTCCAGATCGCGCGCCAGCAGGAGCTGACCGGCATCCCCAAATTCCGCAAATACGGCGGCTACGGCGCCTATGCGGAGGGTTGGGGCCTCTACGCCGAGCGGCTCGCCGACGAGATGGGACTCTACAAGGACCCCTATGCCCGCTTCGGCATGCTGTCGTTGCAGATGTGGCGCGCGATCCGGCTGGTGCTCGACACCGGCATCCACGCGCAGCGCTGGGATCGCGACAAGGCGATCGCCTATTTTCGCGCCAACAGCTCGGTCTCCGACACCGATATCGCGCGCGAGGTCGATCGCTATTTCAACTGGCCGGGCCAGGCGACCAGCTACATGGTCGGCCAGCTCCGGATCAGCGAGGCGCGGGCGCGGGCGCAGCGTGCGCTGGGGCCGAAGTTCGACATCCGCGACTTCCACGAAGCCGTGCTCGATCAGGGCGCGCTGCCGCTCGACCTGCTCGACGAACAGGTGACGCGCTACATCGCCGCCAAACGCTAGGCGGCGCGGCGCTCGGTCAGGAACAGCAGGAACACCGCCGTCATCAGCGCCGCGCCGACGGCGGCGGTCGCGGTCCAGCCGCCGCGATCGTAGCTGATCGTCGCCAGCGTCGAGCCGAGCGCGCCGGCGAGGAAGACCATCGTCATATAGACCGAATTGATCCGCCCGCGCGCCTCGGGCGCGATCGAGAAGAGCACGCGCTGGCCGAGCACCTGGTTCATCTGCGTCGCCGCGTCGAGCACCACCGCCGCGACCGCGAGCAGGATCAGCGCATGCGCCGCGCCCGCCCAGCCGGCGAGCAGGAAGGCGAGGATCGCCGCCGCCAGCGCGCCTGCCGTACCCGCGCGGATATGCCCGCGGTCGCCCAGCCGCCCGGCGATCGGCGCCGCCAGCGCGCCCCCCGCGCCCGCCAAGGCGAACAGCGCGATCCCCATCTGGCCGAGCCCGAAGCGCTGCGCGAGCAAGAGCGGCACCGTCGTCCAGAACAGGTTGAACGCGGCGAATATCGTCGCTTGATAAGCCGTCCGCCGCCGGATCGCGGGCGTGCGGACGAGCAGCGACAGGCCCGACCGCAGGAGCGCGCCATAGCCCAGATCGGGCTTGGGCCGCCGCTGCGGCACGGTGCGCGCGATGAGCAGCGCGAGCAGCGCCATGCCGATCGCCGACAGCCCGAAGATCGCGCGCCACCCCGCCACCGCGGCGAGCCCGTTGGCGAGCGGCCGGGCGAGCATGATGCCGGTGATCAGCCCGCCCATGATATTGCCGACCACCTGGCCGCGCCGCTGTTCGGGGGCGAGATGCGCGGCGAGCGGGACCATGATCTGCGCGCCGACCGAGCAGAAGCCGGTGAGGAACGAGAAGATCAGAAAGCCCGTCGCCCCCGTCGCTGTCCAGATCCCGACCAGCCCGAGGCACGCCCCGACGGTGAGCAGCAGGATCAGCCGCTTGTTCTCGACGCGGTCGGCGAGCGAGACGACGAAGAACAGCCCGGCGCCATAGCCGAGCTGGGTCAACGTGACGATCAGCCCGGCGACGCTGCCGTGCAGCCCCAGCGCCGGCGCGATCTCGCCGATGAGGGCCTGCGCATAATAGAGGTTGGCGACCATCAGCCCGCAGGCGAGCGAGAAGATCGCGGTGAGCCCCGGGCTGATCCCGGCATGGTCGGTCTGGTCGGTCATCGCCGCCGCTTACCGGCTCTCGCGCCCGTCGTCGCGCCCCGATCGCCAAGCCCGCGGCCGATCGGGGAAAAGACCGATCAGGCGCCGGCCACCCGATCGACGATCTCGCGAATCGCGTCGCGTTGCAGCGGCTGGCGGTCGATCGAATTGTGGATGCCGATCCCCTCGACCAGCGCGTCGAGCGCGCGGGCGGTCAGCGGATCGAAGAACCGCTCCAGCGCCGCGCGGCTGTCGTCCATCCATCGCTGCATCACCGCAGTCACCGGTGGGTGGCGCGCGGCGAAGGCATAGAGTTCGTAGCTGAGCAGCAGCGTGCGCGGCTCCGCCCAGATCGATTCGGCGATGATGTCGACGATCGCCGCGCGGGCGCCGTCGCGATCCTGCGCCTCCGCCAGCCGCGCCGCGAACGCCGCCGACGATACCGCCGCCAGTTGCAGGAAGGCGGTGGTCAGCAGCGCCTCCAGCGACGCGAAATAATAGGTCACCGATCCCAGCGGCACCGCCGCCGCGGTGGCGATCCGCCGGTGCGTCGTCGCCGCGACGCCGTGCTGCGCGATCACCTCCAGCGTCGCATCGACGATCCGCTGCCGGCGATCGGGGTCGTTCCGCTTGGGTTCGCCGGATGCCACGCATTCTTCCTTTGCCAATCATGTGTACATTTGTACATATACGCGCATCTTTCGCGGCCGACGCCGCCGTATCGCAAGAAAGGCCGTCGATCATGTCCCAACCGCCGCTATCCCGCCGTACCGTCCTTGGCGGTGCCGCGGCACTGGCGCTGCCCGCAACCGCCGGTGCCGCCCTCGGCGAGGCGGCGGATGCGCCGGTATTCGGTCGCCGCGACGGCCGCTGGCTCAATCCGCCCAAGCAATGGCACGCCGATGCCGCCGGCGAGCTGACGATCGTCACCGATCGCGCCACCGATTTCTGGCGCGAGACGCATTACGGCTTCACCCGCGACAGCGGCCATTTCCTCGGCTTCCCCACCCCCGCCGCCTTCACCGCGCAATTGCGCATCCGCGGCGACTATCGGCAGCTCTACGATCAAGCCGGTATCATGGTCCGCGTCGACGAGCGTCGCTGGGTCAAGGCGGGGATCGAATTGTCGGACGGCGCGGCGATGCTGAGCAGCGTCCTGACCGACGGCCGCTCGGACTGGGCGACCGGCCGCTACACCGGCGACGCGTCCGATTTCTGGATGCGCGCGACGGTCGCCAAGGGGGTGCTGCGGTTGCAGGTCTCCGCCGACGGCCGGACCTGGCCGCTCGTCCGCCTCGCTCCCTTTCCGGTCGCATCGTCCTACCGGGTCGGACCGATGGCCTGTACGCCGGAGCGCAGCGGGCTCGGGGTGCGCTTCTCCGATCTGCGCATCACCGCGCCGCTCGGCAAAGACCTGCACGATCTGAGCTGAGACGATGACCGAGAAGGAGAAGATGCTGGCGGGCGACCTCTACACCGCCGACGATCCCGAGATCGCCGCCGATGCCGCACGCGCCGCGCAATGGATGGCGCGCTACAATGCCGCCGCCGCGGCGAGCCCGGCCGAGCGCCACGCCTTGCTCGTCGAGGGGCTCGGGGCGGTCGGCCGCGGCGTCACCGTGCGGTCGCCCTTCCATTGCGACTATGGCGACAACATCCGGCTCGGCGACGGCGTGTTCCTCAACTTCGGCTGCGTCATCCTCGACGTCGTCGCGGTGGAGATCGGTGCGGGGACGCAGATCGGGCCGGGCGTCCAGATCCTCACCGCCGACCATCCGCGCGACCCTGCGACGCGCGCGGCGATGCTCGAATTCGGTCGGCCGATCCGGATCGGCGCCAACGTCTGGATCGGCGGCGGCGCGCTGATCCTGCCCGGCGTGACGATCGGGGACGATGCGATCGTCGGCGCGGGCAGCGTCGTCACCCGCGACGTGCCCGCCGGCGCCACCGTCGTCGGCAATCCCGCCCGCGTGGTGCGTGCATGAACGTGGTGCCGACGCCCGACCGCACCAGCGTCGGCAAAACCCATTTCGAGGTGCTCGACGGCCTGCGCGGCACCGCCGCGCTGCTGGTGGTCGCCTTCCACATCCAGGGCATTGCGGTGCTGTTCGACGCGTCGCGGCTGATGCTGCCGCACGCCTATCTGGCGGTCGATTTCTTCTTCGCGCTGTCGGGTTTCGTCATCGGTTACGCCTATGACGATCGCTGGCCGCGGATGACGACGCGGGGCTTTCTGGCGCGGCGGCTGGTCCGGCTGCATCCGCTCGTCGTGCTCGGCGCGTTGCTCGGGCTGGCGAGCTACCTGTTCGATCCGTTCGCGGACGGCAAGCAGGACGCCTCCGCCGGTCTGGTCGCGCTCGCCTTCGCCGCCGGACTGCTCGCGCTGCCGTCGCTGCCGCTCGCCAACCGGCTCGGCGACAGCCACCCGCTCAACGCGCCGGCCTGGACGCTCTTCCAGGAATATATCGCCAATCTCGCTTATGCGCTGCTGCTGCGCCGGCTCGGCCTGCGCGCGCTCGCCGGCGTCGCCCTGATCGCCGCGATCGTCTCGGCGGCGACCGCGCTGACGCTCGGCTCCTACGACACCGGCTGGGGGCTCGCCAATTTCTGGGGGGCCCCGGTCCGCCTGGCCTATCCCTTCGTCACCGGGCTGCTGCTCTACCGGCTCGGCGATCGTCTGCCGCGACTGCGGCTCGGCTTCGTCACGCTCAGCGTCGTGCTCGCGCTGGCCTTCGCCGCGCCGGTCTTCCCCGCCGTCGGCGCGCTCAAGCTCAACGGTCTCTACGAAGCCGCCTGCGTGCTGCTGCTGTTCCCCGCGATCATCGTCGCCGGCCGCCATTCGCGCGGCGGCCCGGGCGTCGTCGCGCTCTGCAAGCTGGCGGGGCGCCTCTCCTACCCGATCTACATCACCCATTATCCCTTCGTGTATCTCTACATGAACTGGATCGCCGGGCGGCAGGGGCCGGGCTGGCTGACCGCGACGGTCGCGGTCGCGCTATTGGGCTTCACCATCCTGTTCGCCGCTGTCGCCTATGCCCGCTGGGACGTGCCGATCCGCACCTGGCTCAACCGCCGCCTGCCCGCGGCATGACGCAGGCGCGACCCGATCGCATGACGGCGGAGGAACGATCGCGGACCCGCATCGCTTGGATATCGGGGCCGCAACCGCGGCCACGACCAAGGATGACATGATGAGCGACGACAAGGTCCCCAATCCGGTCAGCGGCAATCCGGCGAGCAAGGGCGCGCCCGACGGCGTCTCGGGCGTCCCCGGCGGCGGCGATCGCGAGATCCACGGCCGCAGCGCCGGCGGCGAGAGCAGCGGCGGCGCCTATCCCAATCCGCATACCGGCAAGACCCCCACCGGCGGCGGCTTCATGGGCCACGGCGGCCAGACCGAGATCGCCTATCACGGCAGCGGCCAGGCCGGCGAGGACGGTGCCAGCGTCGCCAACGCCGCGACCGGCTCGCGCGAAGGTCCCGACGCGACCGACGACGCCGGCGATGCGGTCCCGACCGCCGACCGCCGGGATCATGCGGTGGGCGGCACCGACGGCCCGGTCAAGGCGACCGCCACCGACGGTGTCGCCGAGGCCGAGACGAGCGGCAAGATCGGCACCGATGCCGATTACGAGGCCGAACAGCGCAAGCCCGGCGCCGGCTGAGCACTCCCCGAACCGTCCCGGTTTGCGACGATCTGCGGCGCGGGTGCACATTGATCGGGATCAGTTCGGCCGCTCGCCGGTTCTGGTCGTTGATGCGATCATGACAAGGCCCAGGGTTTGACGGATTTTTCCAGTCGTGGCGGTGAGATGGCGGCGCGGGTCGCCGCCCACGACTGGGCGGCGTCGCCGTTGGGGCCACGCGAGGGCTGGCCGCCGCATCTCAGGACGGTTACCGATATCGTCCTCCAATCGCCGCTGCCGATGGCGCTGCTGTGGGGCGACGAGGGGTGTCTGATCTACAACGATCATTATGCCACCATCGCGGGCCGCTACCATCCCGCCATCCTCGGCCGGCCGGTCGCGGACGCCTGGCCCGAGGCGGCGGATTTCAACCGCCGCGTGCTGCGCGCCGGACTGGCGGGCGAGCCGCTGACCTTTTCGCGCCAGCGGATCACCGTCTATCGCGATGGTTTTCCTGCCGAGGTGTTCTTCGACCTGACCTATGCGCCGGTGTTCGATCCGGCGGGGGATGCGGGTGGCGTACTCGCCGTGGTCATCGAGGTGACGCAGGCGGTGGCGATGGAGCAGGAGCTGATCGCCGAGACGCACAGCCTCGAGACGCTGAACCGCATCGGCACCGCGCTTGCCGCCGAACTCGACCTAGAACCGCTCGTGCAGATGGTCACCGATGCCGGCGTGACGCTGACCGGCGCGAAATTCGGCGCCTATTTCCACAACCAGATGGATGAGGACGGCAAGCGGCTCAACCTCTTCACGCTGTCCGGCGCCAGCCGTGCCGCGTTCGAGGGGTTCGGCAAGCCGCGCGCCACGGCGGTGTTCACGCCGACCTTCCGCAACGAAGGCGTGCTGCGGTCGGACGACATCCAGTCGGACCCGCGCTACGGCCACAACGCCCCGCACCGCGGCCTGCCCGAGGGGCATCTGCCGGTACGCAGCTATCTCGCTGCGCCGGTAGCGTCGCGCTCGGGCGAGGTGCTCGGCGGGCTGCTATTCGGCCATCCCGAACCCGGCCGCTTCCACGCCCGGCACGAGCGGCTGCTCGTCGGCATCGCCGCGCAGGCCGCGATCGCGATCGACAATGCGCGGCTGTTCGGCGCGGTGCAGGAGGTCAACGACACGCTCGAACGCCGCGTCGCGGAGCGCAGCGAGGCGCTGACCCGCGCCCACGAAGCGTTGCGCCAGGCCCAGAAGATGGAGACGCTGGGACAGCTCACCGGCGGCATCGCGCACGATTTCAACAATCTGCTGACGGTGATCCGCGGCTCGACCGAGCTGCTGCGCCGGCCGGGGCTGAGCGAGGAGCGGCGCGACCGCTATATCGAGGCGATTGCCCAGACCGCCGACCGGGCGAGCACGCTGACCGGCCAGTTGCTCGCCTTCGCACGGCGCTCGTCGCTGACCCCGCAGGTGTTCGACGTCGGCGATACGATCCGCGGGCTGACCGACATGATGGAGATGCTGGCGGGCGCGCTGATCACCGTCGACCTCGACCTGCCCGACGTCGCCTGTTTCGCGCATGCCGACGTCAGCCAGTTCGAGACCGCGATCGTCAACATGGCGGTCAACGCGCGCGACGCGATGGGCAAGGAGGGCCGGCTGACGATCGCGGTCGACATCTGCGACCGCATCCCGCCGGTACGTGGCCATAGCGAGCGGAGCGGCGACTTCCTCAAGGTATCGATCACCGACACCGGCACCGGCATCCCGCCCGACCATATCGACCGGATCTTCGAACCCTTCTTCACCTCCAAGGGGGTCGGCCACGGCACCGGCCTCGGCCTGTCGCAGGTGTTCGGCTTCGCCAAGCAATCGGGCGGCGACGTCTTGGCGACGAGTTGCGTCGGCGAGGGCGCGACCTTCACCTTGTTCCTGCCGCGCGAACGTGCCGCCCCCGCTGTCGAGGCGTCGCCGGCATCGCACGCTGCCGCCACCGGCACGCCGCTGCGCATCCTGGTGGTCGAGGACAATCCGGAGGTCGGCACCTTCGCCACCGCCGCGCTCAGCGACCTCGGCCACGACATCGTGCTCGCGCGCAACGCCAAGGAGGCGCTGGGCCGGCTGGAGGGGGATGGCGATGGTTTCGACGTCGTCTTCTCCGACGTGATGATGCCGGGCATGAACGGCATCGAACTGGCGCACGTCATCCGCACCCGCCTGCCCGAACTGCCGATCATCCTGACCAGCGGCTATAGCGAGATCCTGTCGAAACAGGGCGCCGGCGAGTTCGAGCTGCTGCACAAACCCTATTCGATCGACGCGCTCAGCGCCGCCTTCCAGCGCCTCGCCCCGCTTCGCAGCGACTGATGCGCTTATCGCCGGTGCCCGACCTCAGATCGCCGCATCGATGACGAAGCGCACGCCTTCGGGCGGATAGTCGATCGACGCCTGTCCGCGCACGTGCTGCGCGAGCACGCGCGAGATCATCCGCGTGCCGAAACCGGTGCGCGTCGGCGGCACCACCGGCGGGCCACCGCTCTCCACCCACGAGAAGCGGACGCGATGCGCGTCGCCGGCGTCGACATGGTGCCAGCGCACCGCGACATGCCCGCCCGCGACCGACAGCGCGCCATATTTGGCCGCATTCGTCGCCAGTTCGTGCAGCGCCATCGACATCGCCAGCGTGACCGCCGGCGACAGTCGCACCTCCGGCCCGTCGATCGAGAAGACGCTGCCGGCGCGGTCCATGAACGGCATCAGCACGCCTTCGGCGACCTCGCCGAGCGCCGCCCCCTCCACCTCGTCGCGGATCAGTAGGTCGTGCGCCGCGCCGAGGCTGGCGATCCGCCCGGCGATCGCCTCCTGCGCCTCAGCGATCGACCCGGCGTTGCGCAACGTCTGGCTGACCACCGCGCTCACCGTCGCCAGCGTGTTCTTGACGCGGTGGGTCAGTTCCTGCGCCAGCACCGCGCGATGCTCCTCGGCGAATTTGCGCGCGGTAATGTCGGTCGAAAAGCCGATCAGCGTCGCCGGTGCGGCGCCGTCGTGGCGCGTCACCTCGCCCCGCGTCTGCACCCAGCGCAGCTCGCCCGCCGGCGTGAAGATGCGGTAATCGTGCGCGCAGTCGCCCACACCGGCGATCGTGTCGCAAATCGCCGCGGTGACCAACGCCATGTCCTCGGGATGCACCGCGCCGCAGAAATCGGCATAGGTGAACGCCTCCTCCGCCGCCCGGCCGAAGATCGCCTTGCAGCCCGGCGACGCCTCCAGCGTCTGCGACGCGATGTCGAAGCTCCAATAGCCCAGGCCCCCGGCACGCAAAGCGAGCTGCAACTGCAACGCGCGCTCCGCGAGCGCCGCCTCCTGCACCGCCACCTCGACCTTCAGCGCGTCGCGGTCCTCGATCAGCTCGACCAGCCGGTGCCGCTCCAGCGTCACGTCGGTCTGCGACGCGACGAAATAGGTCAGCGCGCCGTCGTCGCCGAACACCGGCGCGACGGTCAGCCGGTTCCAGAAGGCGGTGCCGTCGCGGCGGTGGTTGAGCAGGTCGATCTCGATCCGCCGCCGCACCGCGATCGCCTCGCGCAGCCGCGCGACGTCGGCGCGATCGGTCGCCGGGCCTTGCAGGAACCGGCAATTGCGCCCGACGATCTCGCTGGCGGCATAGCCCGTCAGCCGCTCGAACGCGGCATTGACGTAGATGATCGGATCGTCGGGCAGCGTCGGGTCGCTGATCGCCATCGGCAGCGTCGCATCGCGGAACCCGACGACGACCGGGTCCGCCGCATCCAGCCGCTCCCCGAACGCATCGATCGACCGTTGCACCGCCGGGGCAGCGACGACCGGCTCGACCGGACCGGGAGAGAAAGAGAAACGATCCAAGCCTGACCAGCGCTATCTTAAGATAAGGATTTCAGCAATATCGCGAAAGCTCCGGGATGGGGCTTATCGCATTTCAGAGCGGCGCCGCAACGACGGCATCGGCGAGGACGCCGCAGCCCGCGGCCGCCTTGCCGACCTCGATCGGCACCTTGGGGTCCTTCACCTGTCCCGCGACGCGCACGAAGTCGCCGATCGTCAGCCGGCCGGGGCTGGTGTCGCCCTGCCGCGCCGCGCGTGCCGCACGGCCGAGCTGCTGCAACTGGCCGATCGACAGATTCGCCTCCAGCCGGTCGCCGACGCATTGCGACTGGGCGGGCTGGAAACCGTATCCCTCCATCGCGGTGGCGATCCGCGCCGAGGGATCGACGCAGCCGCCCAGCAACGCGGCAATGCCGGTCGCGACGAACACCGGCGCGCGGAAGAAGAAACGATCGGCCATGTAGATATCCCCTGTCACCGCACCATTGTGCCGGTGCCTGCTTGTCCGGGATCGCCGCCGCCAAGTCGACCGAAAAGTCTCCACAATACAGGCCAAGTGCCCGGTATTGCTGCACTATGCCGTGGTGCTTTTGACCTAGTCCACCGACATTCGGTCAAAATCCTCCCCCGCCAGGGGGAGGTGGCATGCCGCAGGCATGACGGAGGGGGAGGAAAGGGAAACCTCGGTTCCGTGTCCTCCCCCTCCGTCACGGCTTCGCCGCGCCACCTCCCCCTGGCGGGGGAGGACTTTTCCCCAGACCCTGATTGTCAATCCGGCTAGTCCACCGCCAGCGCGGTCACCAGCCGCCGCCGTTGCGATTGGGACCGAGTTGCGCGCCGAGGATGTGGCGCGACGGCCAGGCGCCGATCGTATGGACCGCATGGCCGGGCACCACCGGCCGGCCGCGCTTGGGGCGGTCCTCGCGGTCGCGGACCAGGATGTCGATCGTGTCGCTCGCCGCGCCGCTGCGCACCCGCAGCGGGTGGAGGCCGGGCCGCCCGACCGTCACCGCCGCCGTCCAGGTCGCCGGCTGGCCGGATACCGCGTGCATCGGCGTCACGACGCCGTCCACCTCGACCACCGGCGGCGCGGCGGCGGGACCCAGCACGCGTGCGATCACCGCGATCGTGCCGGGCGGCGGCACGTGACGGGGATCGTGCGGCCGGGTGAGCAGGCGGACGTCGGTCGGCGACAGGATCTGCACGTGCGGCCAGCCGGGCGCGGCATCGCCGATCGGCCGGAAGGTCCAGCTCGGCACGCCGTCATGGACGCTGACGATCGCATAGCCCGCCGCGCCGTCGTCCTCCTCGATCTGCGCGGTCGAGCGGGTCGCGCCATAGACGACGCGGCCGTCGTTGAGCAGCTCGTTGTAATGCGTATGCCCGGTATCGACGAACGCGACGCCGGCGTCGGCGAAGGCGGTGGCCAGCACCTCGCCCCCATCGGCGAGGTCGCCGGGATAGGCGTGCATGAAGACCAGCGGCGTCAGCCCCTCGTCGTCGCTCGCGGCGAGCGCGGCATCGATCCGGCGGCGCTGGCCGGCACCGATGCGGAAGTCGGGGCCGCCGCTGCCGGCGCTGACGATATCGAGGAACAGGCAGCGGTGGCCGCCGATCACCCGCTCGAACGGCCGCATCGCCTCCGGCGTGCCGGCACGGAAGGCGGCGAGCGTGCCGTCCTCGAAATCATGGTCGCCCGGGATCGTGAACACCGGCAGCGCCAGCGGCGCGAGCGCGGCGCGGATGCGGTCATATTGTTCGACGGTGGCGTGATTGGCGTTGTCGCCGGGCACGAAGACGAAGTCGATCCCTTCGCGCACCACAGCGAGGTCGGCGACGATCGCCTCCAGCCGGTCGATCCCCAGCCAGCCGTCGGCGGGATCGGCATGGAGATCGCCGACATGCACCCAGGTGATCGTCTTGCTCATGCCCTGTTCTCCACCCGTTTGCCCTCGCATGCCGGCCGCAACAGGCCGGCGAAGCCGATCCACAGCGCCAGACTGGCCAGCGCGAAACTGCCGAGGATCAGGAAGGCGGCGTGATAGCCGAACGCCTGCGCGATCCAGCCGCCGATCGCCGGGCTCAGCGACGCGCCGAGGCCTTGGATCGTCATCACCGCGCCCTGCCCGACGTTGACCCGGCCGGTGCCGTCGAGCAGGCAGGCGACGAGGCCGGGCACCGCGACGCTCTGCAATCCGGCGCCGATGCCGTCGAGCGCCTGCACCGGCCACACGCCCCAATGTTCGATGAACGTCCCCGCCAGGAACCCGCGCAGCGGCAACGCCGCGAACGAGATCAGCAGCACCAGCCAATAGCCCTTGCCCGCCGACATCTTCATCGCGATCAGCGCCGCGGCGATCATCACCGCCTGCGCGACGACGACGGTGGTGGCGGTGAACAGCGCCGCATTGCCCTTGCCCGCGCCGACCACCGCGAGGCTGTAGAGCGGCAGCATCGCGCCGTTGCCGAGGTGGAAACAGGCGAGCGCGGCGGCGAGGATCAGCATCGGCTTGTTGCGCAGCAGCGTCCTGAACCCCTCCGCCTGGCCGCCGCCCGCATCATCCTGCTTGTCCCCTTCGAGGCCGCGGGCGGCACGATGGTCGATCGCCTGTTCGGGGATCATCAGCACGCTGACGATCGCCAGCACCCCGAATGCCGCGGCGAGGTAGAAGATCGCCGGCATCCCGAACTTCCAGCCGAGAAAGCCCGACAGGCCGGCGCCGATCATGTTGCCGGCATGGTTCCACGCCTGGTTGCGGCCGTTCTGCGCGTTGAAGCCGCGCTGGCGCACCACGCCCAGCGTCATCCCGGTCACCGCCGGGCCGATCGCCGCGCCGGCGATCGCGGTCGCCACCTGGCTCACCGTCACCACCCAGCCCGATTGCGACAGCAGGATCAGGAACGACGCCATCACCGTGCAGATGCCGGTGACGATCACCACCAGCCGCTTCTTTTCGGTATGGTCGATGAACGCCCCCGCCGGCACGGTCATGATCATTCCGGCGACCCCGCCCGCCGACATCACCGTGCCGATCGGTCCCGCGGTCCAGCCGCGCTGTTGCAGGAACACGCCGAGGAACGGCCCGATCCCCGCCTGCATGTCCGCCATGAAGAAATTGAGCGCCTGCAACGCCGTCCGGGCGCGCCCCGTCTCGTCGCAGGATGCGGATCGCGAAACGGGAATTGCGCTCGATGCCATGGCCCACGTCCTTCGGTTCGTGGCGCTAAACCCGATCGAGCCGAAATAGACCCATCGCCGCGCAGCCCCGATCGCGGCGGACCGCCACAGCGGCAAGTATAGCCATTCAAAATCAGATATTTACCGGCTAGATGAATTCGGCGTCATCTCTCGTGCGCGATGGCGGGACCACGCACGATTGACACCGCTCCCGCCTGCGGCTCAACTCGCCATCATCCTACCTGCCCAGCCGGAGCCCCGATCCATGCGCCTCGTTCGTGCCGCCCTGTTGCTCGGGGCCGCGCTCCTGCCCCTCGCCGCCACCGCCCAGACCGCGCGCCCCCGCGCCAACACCGCGACGGTCAAGCCGATCGCCTTCACCGAGCGGACGCTCGCCAACGGCCTGCGCGTCTACGCGCTTCGCGACACCGGCACGCCCAACGTCGCGGTGCAGGTCTGGTACGACGTCGGTTCGAAGGACGATCCGCGCGGCCGCTCGGGCTTCGCGCATATGTTCGAACATCTGATGTTCAAGGCGACGCGCAACCTCGTCTCCGAACAGATGGACCGGCTGACCGAGGATGTCGGCGGCTATAACAACGCCTCGACCAACGACGATTTCACCAATTATTTCGAGGTCATCCCCGCCAACCACCTGCAACGGCTGCTGTTCGCCGAGGCCGACCGGATGGCGAGCCTCGTCGTCGAGCCGAAGAGCTTCGCCTCCGAACGCGACGTGGTGAAGGAGGAGCTGCGCCAGTCGACGCTCGCGCGGCCCTATGGCAAGCTGTTCTCCACCTATCTGTCGGCCGCCGCCTACACCACGCATCCCTATGCGCGCTCGACGATCGGCAGCATCGAGAATCTCGAAGCCGCGTCGATCGACGACGTCCGCGCCTTCCACGCGACCTATTACCGGCCCGACAATGCGATCCTCGTCGTCTCGGGCAATTTCGATCCGGCGCAGCTGAATGCGTGGATCGACCAATATTTCAGCAAGATCGCCAAGCCCGCCGCGGTCATCCCGCGCGTCACGGTGCAGGAACTACCGCGCACCAAGTCGGTCAGCTACACCGTCTACGAATCCAATACGCCGCTGCCCGCGGTGCTGATGAGCTGGCACGTTCCCGCCGATCGCGACGGGGACATCCCGGCGCTGACCGTGCTCCAGACGATCCTGTCGACCGGCGAGAGCAGCCGGTTGTACGAAAGCCTCGTCTATCGCGACCAGCTCGCGCAGGACGCCTCGTCCTTCCTCGACAGCAAACAGGGTACCGGCAATCTGATCGCTTATGCGATCCTCGCCGGCGGCAAGACCGTCGAACAGGGCGAGACCGCGCTCAAGCGCGAGATCGCGCGCTTCCGCGACGCGCCGGTGACCGCCGCCGAACTCGCCGAGGCGAAGAACGAGATCCTGACCTCGGCGATCCGCAGCCGCGAGACCGCCGAGGGCAAGGCGCGCATCCTCGCCTCGTCGGTGATCATCGACGGCGATCCCCGCGCCGCCGACCGCCAGCTCGCCGAGATTGCCGGGGTCAGCGCCGCCGACGTGCAGCGCGTCGCGCGCAAATATCTCGGCGACGCCCAGTCGGCGACGATCCGCTACCTGCCCGACACCGCCAAGCCCGCCGGCCAGAGCGGCGACACGATCGCGATCGCTTCCACGGTGCAGACCGCGCCGCTCACCCCGCCGGCGCAGATCGCGATCGTCACCCCCGCGCCGGAAAGCGAGCGCATCCGGCCGCCCGCCCCCGCCGCGCCGGTCAAGGCGAACCTGCCGCAGCCGGTCGAGACGCGGCTCGCCAACGGCCTGCGCGTCATCACCGTCGCGCGTCACGAGCTGCCGATCGCCACCGCCTATCTCGTCGCGACCGGCGGGGAGGTGCTCGATCCGATCGACCGGTCGGGCGTCAGCAGTCTCGCGGCGAGCCTGATGACCAAGGGCACCACCACCCGCTCGGCGACCGAGATCGCGCGGCAGGTCGAAAGCCTCGGCGGATCGATCGGCGCCGGTTCGGATCAGGAGGGCGGCACCGTCTCGGTGACCGTCAAGTCGGACCAGCTCGCCCCGGCGATGACGATCCTCGCCGATGTCGCGACGCATCCGGTGTTCGCGCCCGACGA
Organism: Sphingomonas sp. CD22; assembly: GCF_034556155.1. Taxonomy (NCBI): domain Bacteria; kingdom Pseudomonadati; phylum Pseudomonadota; class Alphaproteobacteria; order Sphingomonadales; family Sphingomonadaceae; genus Sphingomonas; species Sphingomonas sp. CD22. The sequence goes on from NZ_JAYDYX010000010.1 coordinate 59,877, forward strand.
ACTCGATCGCGCCCGCGCGCAGCAGGTCGACGCGGTCACCGTCGCGGTCAAGGACCCCGCGCAGCTCGCCGCGATGGTCGCCGACCGCGCCACCTTCGGCGGCTCGCCGTTCGGCGCGCCGGGCGGCGGCACCCCCAGGTCGCTCAAGGCGATCACCCGCGGCGACGTCACCGCCGCTTATGCGCGCACCTGGCGCCCCGATCAGGCGGCGCTGATCCTCGTCGGCGACGTCACCCCGGCACAGGCCAGGGCGCTCGCCGAGGCGCAGCTCGGCCAGTGGCGCGCACCTGCCGGCGCGCCCGCCGCGCCGGTCGCCGTCGCCGCCTTCCCGGCGCCGCGCACGATCGTCGTCGACATGCCCGGCGCGGGTCAGGCGGGGGTCGTCGTCGAGCGGCCGGCGATCCCGCGCGCCGACGCGCGGTATTATCCGCTCGCGGTCGCCAACACCGTGCTCGGCGGCGGCTTCTCGTCGCGGCTCAACCAGGAGGTGCGGATCAAGCGCGGCCTCGCTTACGGCGCGTCGAGCGGGGTCGGCGGCGGCCGCCTCGCCGGCGAATTCACCGCGCGCACCCAGACCAAGAACCCGACCGCGGCGGAGGTGGTGACGCTGATCACCGCCGAAATGGCGCGGATGGGCGCGGCGCCGGTGCCCGAGGCGGAACTGGCGACGCGCAAGGCGGTGCTGGTCGGCAATTTCGGCCGCACGGTCGAGACGACGGGCGGCATCGCCGGCATCCTCGGCAGCTATGTTCTCGACGACGTGCCGCTCACCGAATTGCAGAGCTACACCGCCAAGGTCGAGGCGGTGACCCCCGCCGCGGTCCAGTCGGCGGCGGCGGCGCTGCTCGATCCCAAAGCGGCGAGCGTCGCGATCGTCGGCGACGCCAAGCAATTCCTCACGCCCCTGAAAGCCGCACGCCCCGACACGGAAACGCTGACCGAGGCGCAACTCAACCTCGACAGCCCGACGCTGAAATAAGCCCCCCGGAGACACCCCTAGGCCGGATCGACGCTCAGGATTTTCAGACAGTATCCCTCCCCCGCCAGGGGGAGGAATTTGCTAAGTGTCGATCCAATCTGGAAGTGTTGCATATGGAGGCGCGATCGAAATTCGTTCGGTTGTTCCCCCGGACGTGTCCGGCATCTCAGGTGGATTTGTCACCGTGACCGCCCCTGAACACCGCTCCGAATGACGCGGCCGCAATCCCCGCGGACGCGAAACCCGATGTAAGCTATTGGCGCGTAATGCGGGTGCCGATGCGGACGATAAGGACGATGACGCGCCTGTGGCTGGCGCTGGTCGCGCTGTGCCTCGCGCTCGCCGTCGTCTTGGCGGCGCAGGCGGCGTGGCGCGCGATCGCCGCGCATGGCGTGGCCGCGCCGCCGCTGCCCGCGCCCGCCGGGTACGAGGCGGAGGATCATTTCCCCGGTGCCGCGCTGCTCTACGCCGCTGCCACCGCACCCGCCGCGGGCGAGAGCGCCGCGCCGGCGGAGGGCGTCACCGGCTCCACCGCTTTGCCCGCGCTGCCCGTATCGGCCGCCGTCCTCGCGGCGGCACTGCGCAGCGGCAGCGGCGCCGTGCCCTTCTCGACCAAGGCGGCGACCGGCCTCGACCGGTCGCGCGCGCTCGAATGCCTCACCGCCGCGATCTATTACGAGGCGGCCTCCGAATCCGACGCGGGCCAGTCCGCGGTCGCGCAGGTGATCCTCAACCGGGCGCGCCATCCCGCTTTCCCCGCGACGGTGTGCGGCGTCGTCTATCAGGGCTCCGAGCGCGCCGGCTGCCAGTTCAGCTTCGCCTGCGACGGCGCGATGGCGCGGGTGCCGGCGCGCGCCGCCTGGGCCCGCGCGGCGCGGCATGCGGCGATGGCGCTCGCCGGCTATGTCTATGCGCCGGTCGGCCTCGCCACGCATTACCATACCTATGCGGTGACCCCGGCGTGGAACCGGGCGATGGTGATGACCGATATCGTCGGCGCGCATCTGTTCCACCGCTGGAAGGGTTTCTGGGGCACTCGCGCCGCCTTCGCCCGGAGCTATCTTGGCGGTGAGCCGCTGCCCGGCCCGCACCTGCGGCTCGGCGTACCGCCGGTCGCGCCGCCGCCCGAACTGATCGCCGCCGCCGCACCGCTGCCGGTCGCGCCGGGCGCGCCGCAACCCGCGGCCAGCCCGACCCCCGACATGTTGCCGCCCGCCGCGACGGTGCTCGACAGATGGAAGGATTCGGGCAAGCCGCTGTTCTAGGCGCACGCGCCCGCCCCCTTCAGATGAACGCGGTCGTTGCGCGGAACAGCGGCCGCCGGCGTCCATGGGTCGCGGCCTACGCCGGGATGACGATCGGCGAAGGCGAAGCCGCCCTATTTCGCTCCCTTCACATATCGATCGAACCACGCGATCGAGCGCGCGCGCACGTCGCTCGCCTGCTCCGGCGCGCTGACGCAATGGCCCGCGTCGGGATAGATCACCAGGCTGACCGGCACGTTACGGTCCTTCAGTGCGTGCCACCATTCGATCGACTGGGTCGGCGGCACCTCGATGTCGCGCTCGCCGACATAGATGAAGGTCGGCGTCTTCGCCTTCTTCGCCTGATAGACAGCCGACACGTCCTCATAGGCCTTGATGTCGTCGTACATCGTCTTGCCGAAGAACGGCAGCAGCCACTGGTCGATGCCGTTGGTGCCGTAATAGCTCACCCAGTTGGACAGGCCGGCACCGGCGACGATCGCCTTGAACCGGTTCGTCTGGGTGTTGGTCCACATCGCCATGAACCCGCCATAGCTGCATCCGCCCAGCCCCAGCCGCGCGTCGTCGACCGGCGCGACGCGCTCGACCGCGTCGATCCCGGCGAGGATGTCGCGCAGGTCGCCGCCGCCGAAGTCGCGCTTGTTCGCGGCGGTGAACGCCTCGCCCTGGCCGTAGCTGCCGCGCGGATTGGGCAGGAAGACGTAATAGCCCGCCTTGAGCAGCGCGCCGTTCGTCGACCCCGCCGAGACATAGCCCGGCATCGACGCCGCCGACGGGCCGCCATGCACCATCGTGATCATCGGCGCCTTGCCGGCGGGCGCGGTGCGCGGCGCGAGCAGCCAGCCCTGCACGTCATAGCCTTCGTTCTGCCACGCGATGCTGCGCGCGCTGGCCAGCACCGGTGCGGCGTCGTTGTCGTGGGTGATCTGCCGCACGCCGGTCGCCGGCGCGGCGACCGGTCCGGCATAGATCGCCGGCGCATGCTCGTAATCCTGCACCACCGCCGCGGCGACGCGGCCGTCGGCGGAGAAGACCGCGCGGCCGTCGCCCGCCGCGCTGCTCGCCGGCTTGGCGAAGCCCGGCGCGACCGGCTGGCCCGGCGTCAGCGTGCCGAACTGGATGCTGTCCCCGGCCAGCGTCACCGTGCGCAGCCCGCCCGCGGTCCAGTCGATCGTGGTGACGGTCGACTTGGCGCCGGCGGTGATGTTGCGCGGCGTGCCGCCGGCCAGCGGCACGGTGAAGACGTCGCCGCCGATCGAGCCGAAATCGCTCATCAAGCCGCCGATATAGGCGACCGTGCGCCCGTCCGGCGAGACGCGCGGCTGGTTGAGCTGCGTCGCCGGCTTGGCGATCGGGCGCACCGCCCCGGTGCGTGCATCGATCGCATCGAGCGTCGCCACCCACCAATTGTTGTCGCCGTTACCGAGCGCGGTGGTCGCGACGAAGCCGCGCCCGTCGGGCGTCCAGTCATATTCGTAGACGTAGCGCCCGGCGGGCGACAGCGGCGTCACCGTCGTCGCCGCGGTTTTGGCGATGTCGAACACCGCCAGCCGCTGTTCGTCGTTCTTCTCGCCGATCTCGCCGATCATCCGCACGCCCGCCTGCGTCGCGCCCGATTCCTTGGCGGCGCCCAGCGTCACCAGCAGCGCGATGCGCGTGCCGTCGGGCGAGACGCGCGGTGTCTGCGCGATGCCGGGGATCGTCGCGATCGTCCGCGTCGTCGTCGCGTCGGCATAGCTCAGCCGCACCGCCGCGGTATCGCGGACCAGGAAGACGAGGTCGCCATTAGGTGCGAAGCTCAGCCCCGAGTAAATGCACGTCTTGCACGGATCGATCGTCCGCAGCACGCGGCCGTCGGCGGTGCCGCGCACCGTCACCACGCCATGGCCGCCGGCACTCTCGATCGCCGCGACCCGGTCGCCGGTCGGCGAGATCGCCAGCCCGCCATATTGATGCAGCGCCTGCGCGGCGGCGGGCGAGGTGGACGCGAGCAGGGTGGCGGCGAGGATCAGGCGCATCGGAACTCCGGCGGACAGGCACTATCCCCGACGCTTAGCGTCTCGCCGCCGCGCCGCAAGCGGAACGCGGGATACCGCGCCCCGCCGCGTCCCCTTATCGACAGCGGACGTTGTTGCGGTCGACCGAGCGCCCGACCGCAGCACCCGCGGCACCGCCGAGCAACGTGCCGAGCAGACCCGAATTGCCCGGCGCGATGATGTTGCCGAGCACGCCGCCGGCGAGGCCGCCGACGATCAGCCCGGTCGTCCCGTCGTTGCGGCGGCAATAATATTGGCCGTTCTCGCCGCGATAGATCCGGTCGCGCGAGGACAGGCGGCGTTCGCGATAGCGCGGGCCGTCGGCATAATAACGATCGGCATAATAGCCGCCATATGCCGGATCGACCCGGTTATAGTCGTAGCGGCTGTAGCTCCGATACCGGCCGTCCGTACCGGTGGTCGAGCATCCCGCAAGCGCGGTCGCGGCGATCGTCGCCGCCAACAAGGGTATCCGCATGACATCCTCCCATCTGATTTAGATCAAAGAAGAATGTCCATTGCGGCGATTTGGTTGCAACATGGATCACGCTGCGGCCGGCGGAACGCGGCGCCTCGCCCGGCGGTTGAAGTCCCGAGAGGAACCGACGATGACCGACGACACCAAGCCGACGACCGAGACATCCGATCCCAACCTGTCCACCGAACATCAACGCGCCGGCGACGCACGCCGCCCGAGCGACACGCTCGACAAGGACCAGCCGCAGGGCGAGACGATCCCCCGCAAATCCTCGCTGCTCGGCAACGACTGACCGCGCGGCGAACGTCCACGAACCTGCACCCCGGCGAAGGCCGGGGCCCAATTGGGTGAAGGCCGGTGATGACCGAGCGACGGCCTTCCCGACCAGCTTCCGGCTTCGCAAGATGTGCGCAAATCCCACCAGTGCTCCCGCGAAGGCGGGAGCCCAGGGCCCCGGACGCCGCAAGACGTTGCCCTGCCTGACCCTGGGTTCCCGCTTTCGCGGGAACACTGGTGAGGTGACCTTTTGCAAAGCTCCTGCGAAGGCCGAGCCGCGGTCGGGAAGGCCATTGAAGTCAGCGCAGGCTTCCACCCCGTCGGGCCCCGGCCTCCGCCGGGGTACACCGGGTGTCTGCTCAGGCCGCGCCGGCCGCCTCGCTGAACCCGCTGCCGCGATCGGCGACCAGGGTCGGCGCCGGCCCCGTCGCCGGCCGCAGCGCCTCGCGCTCTTCCTCGGTCGGCACCGCGGTGGGATCGGGGCGGAACGCCTCGACCGCGCGGCTATCGTTGCCGGGATGCGCGTCGCCCATCAGATCGGTCGGCACGTGCTCGGCGGCCGGATTGCCCGGCTGCTCCTCGAAATGCTTCTCCGTCTCGGCCATACCGACCGGCGCGGCGGCCATCGTCGCCGGGCGCGGCGCGATCGGGCTGGTCGTGCTGTCGCCCGGCACCGCGCCCGCACCCGCGTCGTCCGCGAGCCGCCGTGGCCGCGAGCCGGGCGTGGGGCCGAACGCCGCCGTTGCCGCGGTCCACGCCGCCGCACCCACCGCGAAGGCGCCGAGGCCGAAGCCGATCTTCTTGTAATCCATCGTAAAGCGTCCCGGTTGCTGCTGTTCGCTCATCCAACGGTGCGCGTCCGGGCGGGTTCCGCCTCGTCCAGCAGCACCACCAGCGCCTCGATCACCTGCCGGTCGCTGAACGGCTTGCCGATCAGCGGCGTCGTCCGGAACCGTTCGGGCAGGGTGTACGGCCGGTTGGCCGACAGGAAAGTATAGGGAATGGCGAGATCGCCGAGCCGATCGGCGACATCGAACGACATATGATCGATCAGCACGACGTTGAGCGTCGCCGCGTCCGGTCGCGGTGCGTCGCCGGCAAGTGCCGCGAGCGCCTGCCCGGCGGTGGCGAACGGGCCCAGTACCGTGCCGCCGGCATCGGTGACGATCCCGTCGAGATGGTCGGCGAGCAGCCATTCGTCCTCGACGATCAGGATATGCCGACCGGCGAGCGGCGCGGCGGAAGGGGTCTCGGTCATGCCGTCGCAACCGGCCGCAATTCGCATCCGTTCCTTGCCGATCAAGCGGATATGCCCGGATCGGCAGCGATGACGGCGATTTGCCGCTCCATTGCTTTGCTATAGGCGGGCGGACGATGCTCTCGCGCCTCGTCCTGACCGATTATCGCAACCATGCGGGCCTTGCGCTCGCGCCGGGTCCGGGCTTCGTTGTGCTCACCGGCGAGAATGGCGCGGGCAAGACCAACGTGCTCGAGGCGGTGTCGCTGCTCGCCCCCGGCCGCGGGCTGCGCCGCGCCGCGCTCGCCGACATGCAGCGGCAGGGCGGCGCGGGCGGCTTCGGCATCGCCGCGACGCTCGCCGCGCCCGGCGGCGACGTCGAGATCGCGACCGGCACGCTCGCCGCGGCGCCCGACCGCCGCCAGCTGCGTATCCAGGGCGCCGCCGCCACCGCCAATACGCTCGCCGAATGGCTCACCGTGCTGTGGCTGACCCCGGCGATGGACCGGTTGTTCGTCGAGCCGGCGGGGGAGCGCCGCCGCTTCCTCGACCGGCTGACGCTGGCGCTGCTCCCCGGCCATGCGCATCACGCCGCGCGCTACGAGGCGGCGATGCGCGCACGCAACCGCCTGCTCGCCGCCGATGCGCCCGCCGACCCCGATTGGCTGACCGCGCTGGAGACGCAGATGGCCGATCATGGCGGCGCGATCGAGACCGCACGCTGCACCACCGTCACGCTGCTCGGCGAACGGCTCGCGGACCAGCCCGACGGCCCGTTCGCGCGCGCCGCGCTGGCGCTGGAGGGCTGGCGCGGCGACGGCGCGCAATTGCTCGACGCGCTGCGCCAGGGGCGCCCGCGCGACGCCGCCGCCGGCCGCGCGCTCGCCGGTCCGCACCGCGCCGACCTCGCCGTCACGCATCTCGGCAAGGCGCAGGCGGCGGCGCTCGCCTCGACCGGCGAGCAGAAGGCGCTGCTGCTCGGCATCGTCCTCGCCCATGCCGAACTCGTCGCGCAGCGCACCGGCCACGCCCCGATCCTCCTCCTCGACGAGATCGCCGCGCATCTCGACCCGCTCCGCCGCGCCGCGCTGTTCGACCGGCTCGCGGGCCACGGGCAGGTGTGGATGACCGGGACCGAACCCGCGCTGTTCGCCGCGATCGGCGGCGACGCGACGCGGGTGGAACTGGGGTGAATAAGTCCTCCCCCGCCAGGGGGAGGTGGCGCGGCGAAGCCGTGACGGAGGGGGAGGATACGGCACGTTCGCCGTATGCGGAAACGCCCCCTCCACCACCCGGCTGCGCCGGGCGGTCCCCCTCCCCCGCTGAAGCGAGGGAGGAATTGCCTCACCACCCCCAACCGCCCATTTCGCTTTCGTTCCGCCCCTGTAATCCCTATATCCTCGCTATGGCAGAACCCCAGAATGCGAACGAATACGGCGCCTCGTCGATCAAGGTGCTGAAGGGCCTCGACGCGGTGCGCAAGCGGCCGGGCATGTATATCGGCGACACCGACGACGGATCGGGCCTCCACCACATGGTGTTCGAGGTCAGCGACAATGCGATCGACGAGGCGCTCGCCGGCCATTGTGACCGGATCGACATCCAATTGAACGCCGACGGATCGGTCAGCGTCACCGACAACGGCCGCGGCATCCCGACCGGCATCCACCCCGAGGAAGGCGTCTCGGCGGCAGAGGTCATCATGACCCAGCTCCACGCCGGCGGCAAGTTCGAGAACACCAGCGACGACAATGCCTACAAGGTGTCGGGCGGCCTGCACGGCGTCGGCGTCTCGGTCGTCAACGCGTTGAGCGAATTCCTCGATCTCACCATCTGGCGCGACGGCGAGGAGCATTACATGCGCTTCGCGTTCGGCGACGCGGTCGCCCCGCTCAAGGTCGTCGGCCCCGCCGCGCCCGGCCAGAAGGGCACGCGCGTCACCTTCCTGCCCTCGCCCGCGACGTTCAAGATCACCGAATTCGACTTCGAGAAGCTGGAGCATCGCTATCGCGAGCTGGCGTTCCTCAACTCGGGCGTCCGCCTGTTCCTCACCGACGCACGCCACGAGGAAGCGAAGACGGTCGAGCTCTATTACGAGGGCGGCATCGCCGCGTTCGTGAAGTGGCTCGATCGCGCCAAGACGCCGCTGTTCCCCGAACCGATCGCGATCCACGGCCAGCGCGACGAGGTCGGCATCGACGTCGCGCTCGAATGGAACGACTCGTATTACGAGAACGTCCTCGCCTTCACCAACAACATCCCGCAGCGCGACGGCGGCACGCACCTTGCCGCCTTCCGCGCCGCGCTGACCCGCACGCTCAACAATTATGCGGACAAGTCGGGGATGCTGAAGAAGGAGAAGGTGACGCTCACCGGCGACGACATGCGCGAGGGGCTCACCGCGATCGTCTCGGTCAAGCTGCCCGATCCCAAATTCAGCAGCCAGACCAAGGACAAGCTCGTCTCGTCCGAGGTACGCCAGCCGCTGGAATCGCTGATGGCGGACAAGCTCGCCGAATGGCTGGAGGAAAATCCCGCCCACGGCCGCTCGATCGTCGGCAAGATCATCGACGCCGCCGCCGCGCGCGAGGCCGCCAAGAAGGCGCGCGAGCTGACCCGGCGCAAGGGCGTGATGGACATCGCCTCGCTGCCCGGCAAGCTCGCCGACTGCCAGGAGAAGGACCCGGCCAAGTCCGAGCTGTTCCTGGTCGAGGGCGATTCGGCCGGCGGCTCGGCCAAGCAGGGCCGTGATCGCCACTTCCAGGCGATCCTCCCGCTGCGCGGCAAGATCCTCAACACCGAGCGTGCGCGCTTCGACCGGATGATCGCCAGCCGCGAGATCGGCACGCTGATCCAGGCGATGGGCACCGGCATCGGCCGCGACGACTTCAATGCCGACAAATTGCGCTATCACAAGATCGTGATCATGACCGACGCCGACGTCGACGGCGCGCATATCCGCACCTTGCTGCTGACCTTCTTCTACCGCCAGATGCCCGAGCTGATCACCCGCGGTCACCTCTTCATCGCGCAGCCGCCGCTGTACAAGGCGACCAAGGGCCGGTCGGAAGTCTATCTCAAGGACGATGCCGCGCTCGACGAATATCTGGTCGACGCCGGCGTCTCGTCGATGGTGTTCGACGCGCCGAGCGGCACGCGCTCGGGCGCCGACCTCAAGAGCCTGCTCGACCATGCCCGCCGCATGCGCACGCTGATGCGCTACGTGCCGCGGCGCTACGACCCGGTGATCATCGAGGTGCTGGCGCTCGCCGGCGCGCTCGACCCCAGCTTCACCCGCGACCAGCGTGCGGCGACGGTCGCCGAGGTCGTCCGCCGGCTCGAATCGGGCGACGAGGAAGCGCGCTGGACCGCGCGGCTGACCGAGGACGGCGGCATCCACTTCGAACGGCTGTGGCGCGGCGTCACCGACCATCACATCGTCGAGGCGACCTTCCTCGCCAGCGCCGAGGCGCGCAAGCTGCACGGCCTCGCCGCCGAACAGGCGGAAAGCTTCGTCGCGGCGGGCAAGCTGATCCCGCTCAAGGGCCTCGCCGCCACCGCGGCGGACCCCGAACCGGCCACGGACGGCGGCGAGGAGGCCGAGGAGAACGCCGGCCAGATCGGCAGCATCACCACCACCGTCTCGCGCGGCGAAAGCCTCGTCGCGCGGCCGTCGCAATTGCTCGACGCGATCCTCGCCGCGGGCCGCAAGGGCCTGGCGATCCAGCGCTACAAAGGGCTCGGCGAGATGAACGCCGACCAATTGTGGGAGACCACGCTCGATCCCTCGAACCGCACGATGCTGCGCGTCACCTCGGAAGACGTCTCGGCCGCCGACGTGATCTTCACCCAGCTGATGGGCGAAGTCGTCGAACCCCGCCGCGAATTCATCCAGGACAACGCGCTGAACGTCGCCAACCTGGACGTCTAGGTTTGACACCCTCAATTCCTCCCCCGCCAGGGGGAGGTGGCGCGGCGAAGCCGTGACGGAGGGGGAGGTAAGCGACCACTTCGGTTTCGTGTCCTCCCCCTCCGTCATGCCTGTGGCATGCCACCTCCCCCTGGCGGGGGAGGAATTGAGGGCGACCCTAAACGTCGATCCGGCCCACAGTGCCTAACGACCTTCTTCAAACGCGGCGCAACGCCTGCGTCCATTCCCGCCCCCGCACGTTATCGTCGCGACAGCGACCGACAGGAGCAGCGATGACGACCTATCCGTTAAGCGAACCCGCGACGATCTACGCCATCGAAGGCGATACCGAGGCGATGTCGGACGTCGTGGGCCAAGGCACGCTGGCGGAATGCGTCGATGTCGTCGCGGCGATGTCGCCGGACAGGCAGCAGGCGATCTTCATCCAGATGGACGACCTCGGCCTCCGCTTCGGACCGCCCGAGGTGGCGGAGCTGCTGCGCTTCCTGCGCGACGAAAGCGCCGGCCTGTCCAACACCGAGATCGCCGACATCCCCGTCGACCACTGATCCCTCCGGCGCGATCGACGCCACGGGAGGGCCCGCCCCGTCGTCAGCCCTTGCAGGTGCCGGCGACCCGGGCCGCCCGCTGATCGAGGACGACGTTCATCCTGCCCTTGGCCGTCTGACCGGTCATCTCGGCGCGGCCGACGAAGCCAGCGGCGGTAAAGGTCCCGGCGCGGCTGACCTGCATCGGCGTCCCGTTCTTCTGCGGACAGGTCAGCGCCTGCGTGTAGCGGCCGTCGGCGATCTGCTGCTTGTCGACCCGGCATCGTGCCTTCGGATCGGGCGCCAGCACCGCCGCGATGGTCTGCCCGGGCGCGACGCACTTATGCTCCGCACGCGATTTGCCCTTGGCCATCCGCAGCAAGAATCCGGGCGCCCCCGGCACGGTCAGATCGACCACCGTCGACGTGACGTCCCAGCGCTCCTGCGCGAGCGACTGGGCGGCGCCGACCGCGGGCAGCGGGAGCAGAACGGCGAACAGGGTCAGGCTGCGCATCCACAGGCCATGGCGCCTGCCCGCCGCCAGCGCAAGCAGCCGATCGCCGCCCGCCGCACCGAATAAGAGGACAACCCCCGCCGGATCGGCTACCGCCCAAGCTCTCGTCTTGCGAAGGGTCAGCGCCGTGCGGTTCACCTCTAAGTTACTGACTTTGGCCCTGATCCTCGCCGCACCCACGGTCGCCCCGGCAATCGCGGCGGGTCAGGCGACGGCGCCGGCCGCGACCGCCGCAACGACGGGGACCGGCCCGGCGTGGCGCACCGCCGCGCGCCTGCACCGCGGCATCAACATCCTCGGCTACGACCCGTTGTGGCGCGACGCGGCCAAGGCGCGGTTCAAGACGCGCCACTTCCGCATCATCCGACAGGGCGGGTTCGATTTCGTCCGTGTCGTGCTCCAGTCGTTTAGCCATATGGACGCGCAGAACCGGCTCGATCCGCAATGGCTCGCGACGCTCGACCGGGTCGTCCGCGAGGCGAGCGCCGCGGGCCTCAGCGTCATCATCGACGAACACGATTTCAACGTCTGTTCGAAGGCGCCGGATGCGTGCGAACCCAAATTGATCGCCTTCTGGACGCAGATCGGCGAACGCTATCGCGATGCACCGCCGTCCGTGCTGTTCGAACTGCTCAACGAACCGCACGCGCCGCTGGACGATGCGCGCTGGAACGCGATGCTGCGCACGCTCATCCCCCTGGTCAGACGGACGAACCCCCAGCGCACGTTGGTGATCGGCCCGAGCCGCTGGAACAATCTCGAGGAACTGCCCAAGCTCGACCTGCCCGAGGCCGACCGCAACATCCTCGTCACCTTCCACTCCTACGAACCGTTCCGCTTCACGCATCAGGGCGCGCCCTGGGCACCCGAGCTGACCGGCGTCAAGAACGTGCCGTTCACCGCGGCGGACGAACGGCGGATCAAGGCCGATTACGACACCGTCGGCGCATGGTCGAAGGCGAACGATCGCCCGGTTTTGATGGGCGAATTCGGCGCCTATGAGAAAAGCGGCACGCCGATGGCGGCACGCGCGCGCTACACCGCGACCGTCCGCCGCGAAGCGGAGGCGCACGGCTTCCCCTGGGCCTATTGGCAGTTCGACAGCGATTTCATCCTGTACGACATCGATCGTGACCGCTGGGTGGAGCCGATCCGCCAGGCGCTCGTGCCGGAAGAAACCAAAGCCGCGGCGCCTCGTTGACCGGACCGGGACCGCCATTCCGGTCCTTGAGAAGTCCTCCCCCGCAAGGGGGAAGACTTCATGACCTGAATGTCTACCCCGCCTAGGCCTGTCGTCCCGAGAGATTGCCCATGCGCCTGATCGCGATCGAAGAGCATGTCCTGCCCCCCTTCGTCCGCGACGCCTGGGACGCCGCGCCACCCCCGCACGATCCGGTCTCGGCCTTCGCCGACGGTGGCGAGAACGGCCGCCGCCTCGCGGATCTCGGCGACGGCCGGATCGCGCTGATGGACGAACAGGGCGTCGACGTGCAGGTGCTCTCGCTCACCACCCCCGGTCTGCACAATCTCGCCCCCGCAGCGGCGGTCGAGACGGCGCAGCGGGTCAACGACCTGATCGCCGAAACCTGCGCGCGCCATCCCCACCGCTTCCAGGGGTTCGCCGCCGTGCCGACCCCGGATGCCGACGCCGCGCCGCGCGAACTCGAACGCGCGGTCCGCGACCTCGGATTGAAGGGCGCGCTGCTCTGCGGCCGCACGCGCGAGCGTCATCTCGACCATCCCGATCTGCGCCCCCTGCTCGCCAAGGCGGCGGAGCTGCACGTGCCGCTGTTCATCCATCCGCAGACCCCGCTGGCGGGGGTCCGTCAGGCCAATTATTCGGGGATCGGCGAGACGGCCGACCTCGCTTTGGCGGCATTCGGCCTCGGCTGGCATTATGAGGCGGGGCTGCAATGGCTGCGTCTCGCCGCGGCCGGCGTGTTCGATGAGCTTCCCGACCTGCAGATCATCCTCGGTCACTGGGGCGAGGTGGTGCTCTTCTATCTGGAGCGCACGTCCGCGGTCTTCGCACGCGCGCTCGATCTGCGCCGATCCTTGTCGGACTATGCCCGCAGCAACCTGTACGTCACCGGCAGCGGCATGTGGAGCGAGACCTATCTCCACCGCTGCCTGGAGATCGTCGGCCCCGAGCGCCTGCTGTTCTCCACCGACTTCCCCTATCAATATAAGGAAGGCGGCGCCCCGCGCCATTTCCTCGAATCGGTCCAGCTCGACGATGCCGCGCGGCAAGGCTTCGCCCATGCCAATTGGGATCGCCTGACCGGCGCCATCGCGCAGCAGGACAGCCCGCCCGCCCGATAAACGGCAACCGCCGTCTAACGTCGGGGGATGCGCATCCGTGGCGGTAGCAGGAACCCCGTTACGCCGCGCGCCGCTGGGTCATGCCCAGCCAGTCGCGCGCCTGGCGCTGTGCGGCGGCGATCTCGCGGGCGGTCATGTCCTCCGCCACTTCGGCGCGGGCGTCGACGGCGTCGCTGAAACCCGCCACCGCAGCGAGGTTGAACCATTTATGCGCCTCGATCAGATCGACCGCCGCGCCGGCGGTGCCGGTCTGGTAGCAGACGCCGAGGTCGAACAGCGCCTCCGGCCGGCCGCGCATCGCATCGGCGATGCGGCTGTCTATAAGGAATTGCGCGCTCTTGAAACTATTGCCCATGGTTTGCCCCCATTCGTCATGACGACACCATCGGCGATTCGTCCTGCGAATTGGTTAACGCAGAGGCAACCCTACCGATCAGGCGTTCGGTTCGACCGCGATATTGTCGATCAGCCGCGTCGCGCCCATCCGCGCCGCCGCGAGCAGCCGCCGCGGCCGGTCCGCGGCAGGCGATTCGGCGAGCGTCTCGGCATCGGCGAGCGCGATGTAATCGACCGTGAACCCCGCCGCGATCAGCGTCGCGCGCGCTTCGGCGAGCGCGGTCTCGATATCGTCGCCGCGCCCCACCGCCCGCGCCGCGACGCCGAGCGCGCGCGGCAAGGCCACCGCCTTGGCGCGCTGTTCGTCGTCGAGGTAGATGTTGCGCGAGGACAGCGCGAGGCCGTCGTCGTCGCGCTGCGTCGGCACGCCGACGATCTCGATCGCCATGTCGAGGTCGGCGACGATGCGGCGGATCACGGCGAGCTGCTGGAAGTCCTTCTCGCCGAAATAGGCGACATCCGCATCGGTCTGGTTGAACAATTTGGTGACGACGGTGGCGACGCCGTCGAAATGGCCCGGCCGCGCCGCGCCGTCGAAGCCGTCGCTGACCCCGGTCACGCCGACGTTGGTCGCGAAGCCCGCCGGATACATCGCCTCGACCGGCGGCAGCCACAGCAGGTCGCAGCCGCCCTCCGCGAGCAGCCGCGCATCCGCCGCCTCGCGTCGCGGATAGCGGCCGAGGTCCTCGTTCGGGCCGAATTGCCTGGGGTTCACGAAGATCGACGCGATCACCTTGGTGCCCGGCCGGCGGGCCGCCTCGACCAGCGCCATATGGCCCGCATGCAGCGCCCCCATCGTCGGCACCAGCGCGATCGTCGCGCCGTCCGCGCGGAAAGCGGCGACCGCCGCACGCAGCCCGTCCAGGTCTCGAACCGTCAGCACCGTTTAATCCCTCGAACAATGAGCGCGCGGCTTCTATGAAGAGCGTCGTGACCGAGCAACCCGCCAGCATCGATAAGGAACGAACCGTGCCCGCAGGGCCACACGTCATCGTCTTCGCCAATGAAAAAGGCGGCACCGGCAAGTCGACGACCGCGGTGCACGTCGCCATCGCGCTCGCCGCCAAGGGGGCCAAGGTCGCGTGCTTCGACCTCGACCATCGCCAGCGTACCGTCGGCCGCTATCTCGAGAACCGCGCCGCGACGATCAAGCGGACCGGCAGCGACCTGCCGATGCCGATTCACGCGACGCACGACGGCGCGAGCGAGTCGGTGTTCGAGGAGACGTGGCAGCGCCTGTCGGAGGGCGCCGACTTCCTGATCATCGACACCCCCGGCCGCGACGATTATTTCGCGCGCACCGCCGCGGCGCTGTCCAACACCTTGGTCACGCCGATGAACGACAGCTTCGTCGATTTCGACCTGATCGGGCAGGTCGATCCCGAGACGTTCAACGTCACCCGCCCCAGTTTCTATTCGGAGCTGATCTGGGACGCGCGCAAACAGCGCGCCCGCGCCGACGGCACCCAGATCGACTGGGTCGTGCTGCGCAACCGCCTCCAGCATATCGAGGCGCGCAACATGCGCCGCGTGTCGGATGCGCTCGGCCAGCTCGCCAAGCGCGTCGGCTTCCGCATCATCCCCGGCCTCGGCGAACGCGTGATCTATCGCGAATTGTTCCCCGCCGGGCTGACGATGATCGATTCGAAGGAATTCGGCGCGATGGGCCTCGGCCACGTCGCCTCGCGGCAGGAATTGCGCGAGATGATGAGCGCGCTCCAGCTGCCCGAGCCCGGCGTCCCGCAGGCCGCCGCATGAAATGGCTGTTCGTCATCGGGCTGATCTGGTTCGCATGGCGCTATCTGCGACCGGCCGCCAAGCGCCCGAAGCTCACCGACACGCAGCGCGCGCGGCAGGTGCTGGGCCTGCGCGCCGGGGCGGACGAAGGCGAGATCCGCGCCGCGCATCGCCGCCTGCTCGCCGAATCGCATCCCGACCGCGGCGGCTCGGTAGCCGCGAGCACCGAAATCAACGCGGCGCGCGACCTGCTGCTCGGCGCGCTGCGCCACGGCGGATGAGCCACGTCCTGTCGCCCGCGATCCTGCGGGAATATGACGTGCGCGGCACCGTCGGCCGCAACCTCGGCGCCCCCGATGCCATGGCGATCGGCCGCAGCTTCGCCACCCGCGTCCGCGCCGCCGGCGGCCGCCGCGTCGCGGTCGGCCGCGACGGCCGCCTGTCCTCGCCCGAGCTGGAGGCGGCGCTGGTCGCCGGCCTCGTCGCCGGCGGCGTCGATGTGGTGCGGATCGGCATCGGGCCGACGCCGATGCTCTATTATGCCGAGGCGACGCTCGGCGTCGACGCCGGCATCCACGTCACCGGCAGCCACAATCCGCGCGACGACAACGGCTTCAAGATGGTGCTCGGCCACCGCTCCTTCTACGGCGCCGACGTGCAGGACCTCGCCCGCATCGCCGCCGCCGGCGCGTGGAGCGAGGGCGCGGGCAGCATCGCCGACGCCGACGTGCTCGACGCTTATGTCGCGCGGCTCCTCGCCGGCCACGGCGGCGGCCACTACCGGATCGGCTGGGACTGCGGCAACGGCGCCGCCGGCCCCGCGGTCGAGGCGCTCACCGCCCTGCTCCCCGGCGAGCACCATACGCTCTACACGCAGGTCGACGGCCGCTTCCCCAACCATCACCCCGACCCGACCGAGGAGCATAACCTCGCCGACCTCAAGGCGCTGGTCCGCCGCGAGGGACTCGACTTCGGCATCGCCTTCGACGGCGACGGCGACCGGATCGGCGCGGTCGACGGCGCCGGCCGCGTGCTGTGGGGGGACCAGTTGCTCAGCCTGCTGATCGCGCCGGTGCTCGCCGATCTGCCCGGCGCGACCGTCGTCGCCGACGTCAAATCCTCGCAATTCGTCTTCGACCGCATCGCGGCGCTCGGCGGCACGCCGGTGATGGGCGCCACCGGCCACAGCCTGATGAAGGAGGCGATGCTCGCGCACCACGCGCCGATCGCCGGCGAACTCAGCGGCCATATCTTCTTCGCGCACGATTGGTACGGCTTCGACGACGCGCTCCACGCCGCGGTGCAATTGATCCGCGCGGTGCATCTGTCCGGCCGCTCGCTCACCCAATTGCGCGACGCGATGCCGCCGTTGGTGAACACCCCCGACCTGCGCTTCCCGGTCGATCCCGCGCGCAAGTTCGCGGTGATCGACGAGGTCCGCGCGCGGCTGGAGGCTGCCGGCACCCCGGTGATCGCGATCGACGGCGTCCGCGTCACCACGCCGCAGGGCTGGTGGCTGCTGCGCGCCTCCAACACGCAGGACGTGCTCACCGCCCGCGCCGAGGCGGCGGATCAGGTCGGGCTCGACGCGCTCCTCGCCGCGATCGACGCGGCGCTCGCGGCGTCGGGCGTCACGCGCGATTGACAGCCGCCGCGCGCCGGATAGGGTCGGCGCATGGTGGGGACCTACAGCACGGAACGGCCGGTCGACAATTTCCGGTCGAGCACCAATCGCTGGCTGTTCGGCAGCTTCACCGGCTGGCTGACCATCCTCGCCTGCGCGATCGGCGTCGGCCTGATCGTCATCGCGGTGCGCTGGCTGCAGAATCTGTCGGCCTCCTATGCGATCACCGACCAGCGGCTGATCGTGAAGCGCGGCCTCGTCATGAAGTCGATCGACGAGATCGAATTGTACCGGATCAAGGACGTCCGCGTCGATTATTCGCTTATCAACCAGATCACCGACATCGGCACGATCACCATCACCTCCTCCGACCGCACCACCGGCAACGCGCAATTCGTGCTGCGCGACATCCCCGCCGCGCGCGAGCGCCGCGAAGGCCTGCGCAAGCTCGTCGACCGCGCCCGCCGCCTGCGCGGCGTCCGCGAGATGGACATCGACGACGAGGATTATCGGTAAGGCCCGCCCTGCCCCACCCACCCCACGTTCGTCATCCCTCACCCACATTCGTCATCCCGACGAAAGTCGGGACCCATGGTGACGAACGTGGATAGGGCAGCGACGCCGGCACGCCCCCTTCCCACTGGCATAATCGCCGCCAAGCGCCCATTTAGGGCATAATGCGACCCACCCCCCAGATCATCCGCGTCATCGACCTCGAAACCACCGGCAGCGCGCCGCCGGCGCATGGCGTGTGCGAGATCGGCTGGCAGGATGTCGCGCTCCAGCAGGACGGCCGCTGGGAGCTGGAGGGCGAAGGCGGGGCGATCCTGGTCAACCCCGGCCGCGCCATCCCGCCGATCACCCAGGCGATCCACCACATCCTCGACGAGCATGTCGCCGAGGCGCCGTGGTGGCACGACGTCGCGCGCCGCGTGCTCGATCCCTATCCGCGCCGCCTCGCACTCGCCGCGCACCGCGCCGATTTCGAGCAGCAATTCTGCACCCCCAACCTAACCCATGGTCAGGAGTGGATCTGCACCTGGAAATGCGCTTTGCGCCTCTGGCCGGACTCGCCCAGTTTCTCCAATCAGGTGCTGCGCTACTGGCGCAAGCCCGCCGGCCTCGATCACGACCGCGGCCTGCCCGTCCACCGCGCCTTCCCCGACGCCTACGTCACCGCGCACCATCTGCGCGACCAGCTCAACGAGGCGAGCGTCGCGCAATTGCTCGACTGGTCGCGCACGCCCGGCCTGATCCCGCGCGTCCGCTACGGCCCGCATCGCGGCAAGGCGTGGAGCGAACTCGACCACGAGAGCCTGATGGCGTTCATGGCCGATCGCGACCCCGACATCCGTTTCACCGCCAACGCCGAGATGGACCGTCGCAGCGGCGGCGGCGCCGTCGGCCGCGCCACCACGCAGGAATTGCTGCTGTAGATCGGGAAGGCGTCCGGAGTTTTGGCTAAATTCCTCCCCCGCCAGGGGGAGGTGGCATGCCGAAGGCATGACGGAGGGGGAGGACACGGAACCGGAGTGGTCGCTTACCTCCCCCTCCGTTACGGCTTCGCCGCGCCACCTCCCCCCGCCAGGGGGAGGAATTTGCCCGATGTCGATCCGGCCTAGGCCCCCCACCCCGACGGCGTCGCTGGCGTCACGACCCCCGACGGCGTCGCTGGCGTAACGACACCGCCTCGCGTAAAGCCCCGCGCGTGATCAGAAAAGTCCGCAACCCGTTCGTCGTATCCGAGGGCCGTTTCGGCCGGCTGCTCGTCACGTTCATGGCGCTCGGCTTCCTCGCTTTGGTCGCGGCGGGGATCGGCGCGGGCTGGGCGACGGGGCAGAACGAGAGCCACACCCGCTCGGTCAACCACACCTATGAGGTCGAACTGGCGGTCAGCAACGCACGCCGGCTGATCGAACAGGGCGAGGCGTCGCGGCGCGGCTATCTGCTTACTGGCAACCCCGAATATCGCGACGCTTATCATCGCTGGTCGGCGGCGACCCCCGTCGCGCTCGGCTATCTCCAGCATCTCACCCGCGACAATCCGGCGCAGATCGCGACGCTGCGGCAGCTTCGCGGCGAGATCCAGGCGTTGCTCACCCAGCGCGCGCGCACGATCGCGCTGATCGACGCCGGTCGTGCCGATACCGCGGTCGCGCTGTTCCGCACCGAGGCGAGCGTGCGCCGCCTGACCTCGATCCGCGACGCGTTCGAACGGATGGCGGTCACCGAACGCCGCCTGCTCGCCGAGCGCGATGCGGCGCAGCGCACCAGCGTGCGCATCTTCTACGGCATCCTCGCGCTCGCCGCGGTGATCCTCGCGCTGGTCGCGCTCGCCTCGCTGCTCACCGTGCTCGGCTATACCCGCGACCTCGCCCGCTCGCGCGATTCGCTGCGCGAGTTCAACGAGCATCTCGAAGAAACCGTGCACGAGCGCACCGCCGATCTCAGCCGCGCCAACGAAGAGATCCAGCGGTTCGCCTATATCGTCAGCCACGATCTGCGCTCGCCCCTGGTCAACGTGATGGGCTTCACCGCCGAGCTTGCCGCCGCCACCACCCCGCTCACCGAGCTGGTCGATCGCGCCGAGGCGGAGGCGCCGCATATCGTCAGCGAGGAGGCGCGGCTCGCGGTGCGCGAGGACCTGCCCGAATCGATCGGCTTCATCCGCACCTCGACGCAGAAGATGGACCGGCTGATCAACGCCATCCTCAAATTGTCGCGCGAGGGCCGCCGCGTCATCGCGCCCGAGACGATCGATCCCGGCGCGATCGCCGACACCGTCGCCGGCTCGATCCGCCACCTGCTCGACGAGCGCGGCATCGCCTTCAGCGTCCGCCGCCCGATCCCGCCGGTCGTCACCGACCGCGTCGCGCTCGAACAGATCCTGTCGAACCTGATCGAGAATGCCACCAAATATCTCCAGCCCGGTCGCCCCGGCGTGATCACGGTCGCCGGCGAGCAGCGGCGCGACCGCGTCATCCTGTCGGTCACCGACAACGGCCGCGGCATCGACCCGCGCGATCACCAGCGCATCTTCGACCTGTTCCGCCGTTCGGGCCAGCAGGACCAGCCCGGCGAGGGGATCGGGCTGGCGCACGTCCGGGCGCTCGCCTATCGTCTCGGCGGCACGATCGACGTGGAGAGCGAACCGGGCCGCGGCTCCACCTTCCGCCTCAATCTTCCCAAGACCTACGTTAGTCAGGACAGCGCAGCATGAACGCCCATCAATCCGTCGGCATCGTGATGATCGAGGACGACGAAGGCCATGCCCGGCTGATCGAGAAGAACATTCGTCGCGCCGGCATCCTCAACGATATCAAGCATTTCACCGACGGCACCCAGGCGCTCCACCATCTGTTCGAGGCGGACGACGGTCCCGCCAAGGGCGCGCCGGCGCTGATCCTGCTCGATCTCAATCTGCCCGACATGAGCGGCACCGACATCCTCCAGCGGATCAAGGCGGAGGGCAGCCCGTTGAAGCGCACCCCCGTCGTCGTGCTGACCACCACCGACGACAAGATCGAGATCCAGCGCTGCTACGATCTCGGCTGCAACGTCTACATCACCAAGCCGGTCAATTACGAAAGCTTCGCACAGGCGATCCGCCAGCTCGGTCTGTTCCTGTCGGTGATCCAGGTCCCCGCAGTCGAGGAACATTGATCTGGCCGAAGCCGCCAACCCCAGCGTACTCTATATCGACGACGACGACGGCATCCGCCGCCTCGCCGCGCGCGGGCTGGCGCGGCGCGGCTATCGCGTCACCACCGCGGAGGGCGGCGCCGAGGGGCTGATGCTGGCGGCGTCGCAGCCGTTCGACCTGATCGCGGTCGATCATTACATGCCGGGGATGGACGGGCTGGAGACGCTCGAACGGCTCGCCGCGCTCCCCGTCATGCCGCCGGTCGTCTACGTCACCGGCTCGGACGAGGGGCGGATCGCGGTCGCCGCGCTCAAGGCGGGCGCCGCCGATTACGTCGTCAAGACGATCGGCGACGACTTCTTCGACCTGCTCGCCGCCAGTTTCGAACAGGTGCTCGACCGCAGCCTGCTGGCGCGCGAAAAGGCACGCGCCGAGGAGGACCTGCGCGCCAGCAACGCGCGGCTTGAGGCTTTGCTCGGCGAAGTCAATCACCGCGTCGCCAATTCGCTCCAGCTCGTCTCGGCGATGGTGCGGCTACAGGCCGGCGCGCTCGCCGATCCGACCGCGCGCGCCGCGCTCGACGATACGCAGCGGCGGATCGGCGCGATCGCGCAGGTCCATCGCCGCCTCTATTCGGCGAACGATGTCGAGAGCGTCGACATGCGCGACTATCTCGGCTCGCTCGTTGCCGAACTCGCCGAAACCTTGTCCAGCGACACCGCGCCGCACGCGCTGCGCGTCGCCGCCGAACCGATCCGCCTGCCCACCGACAAGGCGGTGTCGCTGGGCGTCATCGTCACCGAACTCGTCACCAACGCCTGCAAATACGCCTATCCCGCCGGCGCCGGCGGCGAGATCCGGGTGATGCTCTCCGCGGACGGCGAACAGGCGTTCCGCCTTTCGGTCGAGGACGACGGCTGCGGCATGCCCGCCGAAGCGACGCCGAAGGGCACCGGCCTCGGCACCAAGCTGATCCGCGCGATGGCGCAGAGCCTGCAGACGATCGTCGAATACGAACCCCGCACTAACGGCGTCTGCGCCACCCTCCGCGCCGCGGTATAGGTCGACGCAGAAGGTAACGCGTTGAGCCACAAGGCGAAATAGCCGCCCCTGTCCTACACCCCACCAGCGTCCTAAGCAGCGACAAATTCCTCCCCCGCCAGGGGGAGGTGGCATGCCGAAGGCATGACGGAGGGGGAGGTAGCAACGTCCTCGGTGGTGTTTCTCCCATCTCGGCCCCGTCGCTGCCCCCACCCCCCGGCGGTAAAGGACAAGAGCAAGGAATGGCCAGACGCGCTATCCCGTCTTCCGTCTATCACCACCAGAATGGAAACGATCGCCCCCGATCGTTTTCGTTCAGGTGTCCATCTTGTCCACGTTGCCGCATTCCTGCCGCAATCGAATCAGTCGAGCGTCTCGACGATCGCCCGCCGCGTACCTTCCAGCACCAGCCCGAACACGACATGGCTGACCAGCCCATAGGCATGCGTCTCCGGCGGCGTCTCGGTCGGCCCCGGTCCCCAGCCGAACGCCGGCACCGCGACATCGTCGAGCATCGTCGCCACGCCGATCCCGAATGCCGATCCGAACCCCGCATTCGATTCGGGCCATTGCCGCACCGCCAGCGCATAGCCCGCACCCAGTGCCGCGCCGGTGGCATAATGGACCAGCTCGCCCGCCGCGGCGCGATGCTTCTGCGTCACCGCATCGCCGGTGACCGCCTTCTTGGCGCTGTCCGCCGCCTTCACGGTGGACGGATCGTCGTTGCTGCCCGTCTGCCCGAATGCCGACGCGCTCACCGACTGGAACAGGTTCATCGCCAGGCTGGCGACGAGCCCACCGGCGATCCCGGCGGCAAGGGTCTTGGTCAATGACGGCACAGGCATTCCCTTCCGATAAGTCGGCGAGGTAACGCGCAGTGCGACCAAAAGGCCCCCAAATTCCTCCCCCGCCAGGGGGAGGGGGACCGTTCGGCGCCAGCCGAATGGTGGAGGGGGAGGAAAGGGTGGAAGCCCGATTGCGAAGCTCCTACCCTGTCTTCCCTCACCACCCGCTTCGCTGGTTCACTCCCGCTGGCGGGGGAGGAATTTGCGGTCCTACGGCTTCCGGAACTTCAGCACGAACTGGTCCGTCTTGCCGCGCACCGCCGGATCGAACACGTTCTTGCTATGGTCGTCCGCCGGATTGGCGAGCACCTTGCTCGCCCCGACGAAACGGAACCCCGTCGCCTCGATCTGCCGGCGCACCGCCGCGGGATCGATCCGGTGCTTCGTCTCGGTCCCGGTCAGCCCGGTGCCCGGCGCATCGGCATGGTCGATCACCACATAGGTGCCGCCCTTCTTGAGCAACTGGAACACCGCCGCGTCGAACGCGCGCAACGCCGGCTCGCCCGCGCCCTTGTTGGGGATGTCGTGGTAATTCTGCACCGTCCAGAACAGGTCGACCGGCTGCGGCGCGGTCGGCAGATCGGTCGGCTGCACCTGCGCGACGACGTTGGCGAGGCCGCGCGCCTGCAACGCCGGCAGGCTCTTCTCGGCATATTTGGCGCCGGCGGCGGGCCACAGCGCATAGACCTTGCCCTTCGGCCCGACCACGCCGGTGAAGATCCGCGTCCAATAGCCCGCACCGGGCAGATAATCGACCACCGTGTCGCCCGGCTTCACCCCGGCGAAGGCGAGCACCGCCGCCGCCTGTCGCCGGGCATCGTCGCCCGCCTGGTCGGCGCGGGCGGGATCGGCGAGCGCGCGGGTGATCGCCGGGCCGGCGGGCGCCGCCTTGTCCTGCGCCACCACCGCGGTGGTCAGCGCCGCCGCCGCGAACATCGAAAGAGCCAGGCGCATCGTTACGTCTCCCGTCACTGGTTTGGCCGCCGGGCCGCACTAGATGAGACAGCATGGCCGATCTTCGCGACACGATCCAGACTCAGGTGCATCGGTTGGTCGGTTTCGGTGACGGAGCGGTCGATCTCACCCGCCCGCCCGGCGACGACGGCCTGTTCGGCCCCGGCTCGGCCGCGTGGGTGGTGCATGGCGACTTCACCGCGATGATGGCGGGCGGGGTCGCCGCGCTGCTGCTCCAGATGCTCCATCCCGGCGCGCTGGCGGGGGTGTGGGACCATTCCAACTTCCGCCGCGACATGCTCGGCCGGCTGCGCCGCACCGCGCAATTCATCTCCGGCACCACCTACGGCTCGACCGCGACCGCGGAGGCGCTGATCGCCAAGGTGCGCGGCATCCACGACCGCGTCGCCGGCACCCTGCCCGACGGCACGCCCTATAGCGCCAACGATCCCGACCTGCTCACCTGGGTCCATGTCGCCGAGGTCGCGAGCTTCCTCGCCGCGCACCGCCGCTACCGCGACCCCGCCTTCCCGGCGGCGGAGCAGGACCGCTATCTCGCCGAATATGCCGTCGTTGCCGAACGGCTCGGCGCGACCGGCGTGCCCAGGACGCGCGCGGCGCTCGCCGCCTATTTCACCGCGATCCGCCCGCAGCTGCGCGTCGACCACCGCACCCGCGAGGTATCGCGCGCATTGCTCCGCCAGCAACCCGCCAGCCTCGCGATGGCCCCCGCGCAGACCGTGCTGATGGAGGGGGGCATCGACCTCCTTCCCGATTGGGCGGCGCGGATGCACGGGCTCGATCGCCCGCCGCTTGGCAAGCCCGCGGTGCGCGCCGGCGTCGCCGGCATCGCCTCGGTCCTGCGCTGGGCGCTCCGCGACGGATCGGCGAAGCGCGCGACGACGCAGAGCTGAATTACTGTCCCCGCGCTTGCGCCTGCTCGATCGGGACCACCGGCAGCAGCACCGCACTCGGCGTCGCGCCACCACGGCGCAATGTCACCGTCGCCTTCCGGTAATCCGCCGGCTTGGCGAAGAAGATGTTGGGCACATAGGTCTGCGGGTTACGATCGTAGAGCGGGAACAGGCTCGACTGCACCTGCACCATCACGCGATGCCCCGGCTGGAAGACGTGGTTCACCGTCGGCAGGCGGAACCGGTAATGCTGCACCTTGTTGGCGGGGATCGCGCTCGGATGCGCGAAACTGTCGCGATAGCGGCCGCGGAAGATGTCGAGGCTGATCGGCAATTGATATCCGCCCATCTTGGGATCGGTGGCGTTCTCCGCCGGATAGACGTCGATCACCTTGACGACGAAATCGCCGTCGGTGCCGGTCGTCGCCGCATAGAGATCGGCGATCGGCGCGCCCGAGACGCGCATCGCCGCGGTCAGCACCGGCGTCGTATAGGTCATCACGTCGGGCCGCCCGTCCGATCCGCGCTGGTCGCTGACCAGCCAGTCGCCCCAGCGGCCATCCTTGAAATTGACCGGACGCGGCAGATGCGGCACCGGCTTGGCGGGGTCGGAGACATAGCTGTCGCCGCCCGCCGCCGCCTTGCCGAAGCCGAGCCCGCCGTCCGCCTGGAGGTAGATCGGCTTGAGCGGCGCCGCGCAGCCGCTCTCGCAGGCGAGCGGCCAGTTGTTGAGGCGATCCCAATGATTCTCGCCGGTGTTGTAGATCGCCGCCTGCGGCAGGTTCGCCGCCGGACCGTCCTTGAGATACTGGTCGAACAGCGGCAGCACCATCTGCTCGCGGAATTGCGCGGCGGTGTCGCCGTCCCATTGGAACGGCCCCAGGCTGCGGCCTTCGCGATTGACCTGGCTGTGCCGCCACGGCCCCATCACCAGGAAATTGTTGCCCGCCTTGCCCTTCGCCTTCAGCGCCTCCCACGCGGTGATCGCGCCGTACATATCCTCCTGATCCCACAGCCCCTGTTCCCAGAGCGTGGGCACGTTCGACGGATTGGCGGCGAGCAATTTGTCGAGCGCCTGCCCCTGCCAGAAATCGTCATAGGCGGCATGCTGCGACATCCGCTTCCAATACGGGAGCTGGTCGTAGCCCGATTTCTTCGCCCAATCGCCCGCCGAGCCGATTTCGCGGAAATTGTCGTAATCGTCCCAGCCCCCCGTGGGCGGCACGGTGCCGTTGCCCTTGTAGCCGGTCTGTCCGCCGAGCCAGGCGATATTGGCGAGGCGGAAGGCGCCGTAATGGAACCAGTCGTCGCCCATCCAGCCGTCGATCATCGGGCTTTCCGGCGCCGCGACCTTGAGCGCGGGATGCGGCGCGAGCAGCGCCATCACCACGGTAAAGCCTTCGTAGGACGAGCCGATCATACCGACGCGGCCGTTCGACTGCGGCAGGTTCGCCTTGTTCACCAGCCAGTCGATCGTGTCATAGGCGTCGGTGACGTGATCGACCCCAACCTTATTTGGGGGGGTCGGGTTGAGCGGCCCGATCACCGGCCGGGTGACGACGTAATCGCCCTCCGACCCGTATTTGCCGCGGATGTCCTGATAGACGCGGATATAGCCCCCCTTGACGAAAATCTCGTCGGCGAGCGGCAAGGTCGCCAGCATCGAACTGCTGTCGCTGCGGTTGGCGCGCGCCTTGGCGTTATAGGGCGTGCGGGTAAGCACGATCGGCGCGTTGGTCGCATTCTTGGGGATGACGATCACGGTATAGAGCTTGGTCCCGTCGCGCATCGGGATCATCACTTCGCGCTTGATGTAATCGTTGGCGGTATCGACCAGCTTGAACTGTGCCGGAATGTCACCCGCCGGCTGCTGCTGCGCCTGTACGCCGACCGAGAGCAGGGCGAGCGAGGACAGCAACAGGACAGCGCGCATGGGGATCTCCGACAGAATGAATGACCTATGCTAGGCGCGGCATGCCGGAAACGGCAAGTGGCCTTATTCCGCAAGCCGGGCAGGCGGACCCGCGTCAGCTCGCCCAGGCGGCGATGTCGTCCTGCACGCCGATCAGCGCCAATCCGTGCGCGATCGAGGTGAGTTCGCCGCCGGTCGCGATCCGCTCCGCGCCGAAGCGCTCGTCGAACAGGCGGCGGATGCGCGGGGTGAGCGAGGTGCCGCCGGTCAGGAAGATGCGGTCGATCGCCGCCGCCTCGACCCCGGCATTGGCCAGCGCGCTGTCGACCGCGGCGTCGATGCGCAGGATGTCGGGCGCGATCCACGCCTCGAACTGGTCGCGCGTCACCTCGGCCTCGATCGCCAGCCCGGCACCCTCGAACACGAACCGCGCCTGCTCCGCCTCCGACAGCGCGCGCTTCAACTGCCCGACCGCGTCGTAGAGCCGATAGCCCAGCTCCTGCTCGATCACCGCGATCATCCGCCCGATCGCGTCGGGATCGAGCGCCGAGCGGCGCAATTTCTCCAGTTCGGCGAGCGTCCGCTTGTTGCGCATCAGCGCCAGCCGCGACCAGTCGGCGAAATCGGCGAAATAGCCGCCGGGGATCTCCAGCACCTTGTCGAACGAGCGATACGACCCGCCCTTGCCGAGCAACGGCATCACCAGCCGGTCGACGATCCGCTGGTCGAAGCGGTCGCCGGCGATGCCGACGCCGGCATGGCCGAGCGGCACGCAGCGCCGCGCGGCCCCCGGCACGTCGACGCGCACGACGGAAAAGTCGCTGGTGCCGCCGCCGAAATCGGCGACGAGGATCGTCGCGCGTTCGGTCAGCCGCGCCGCGTAGCTGAACGCCGCGCCGAGCGGCTCGTAGACGTAATGGACCTCCGCGCCGAGCGCGCCGAACACCAGATCGTAGCGGCTGCGCGCCAGCGCCTCGTCGGGCCGGCTGCCCGCATAAGCCACCGGCCGGCCGACGACGACGCGCGCGATCGGCCCGTCCAGCCGGCCGCGGGCATGCGCGCGCATCTTGGCGACGAACAGGCTGCCGAGATCCTCGAACCGCATCCGCCGCTCGAAGATCGTGGCATGCTCGAAGCTGGCGCTGGCGGCGACCGACTTGAACGACTGGATGAAGCGGCTGCCCTCGGGAAAGTCGAGATATTCGCGGATCGCCCACGGTCCCGCCTCCGCTGCGAGCCCGCCGCGGACGTCGCCGTCCTCCCAGAAGCACAGGGCCGAACGGAACACCGCCTGGTCGCCGTCGGGCGCATCGAGCATGACCAATTCGGCCGCCTCGCCGCACGCGACCGCGGCGACCGAATTGGTGGTTCCGAAATCGAGGCCGAGGGCGGGCAAGGACGTCATCCGCGCGGCTTTGTCATGACGCGCGGGGCGCCCGCAAGTGCGGATAGGGCAACCGACCTGGCGCCTATAACAATTCCTCCCCCGCCAGGGGGAGCAATTTCGCCACGGCACCGAATAGGAACCTCCCCCGCTTGTGCGCCGCCCCGAACCGCGTCACCTTCGCCGTCATGAAACGCCTGCTCCCGCTCGCCCTGCTGCTGATCGCCGCGACCGATCCCAAGCCGCCGCTGCTCTCGCCCGAGCGGATCAAGACCGACGTCCGTACCCTCAGCGCCGACGGCTTCCACGGCCGCGGGCCGACGCAGGCGGGCGAGCCGATCACGCTCGACTTCCTCGAAAAGCGCTTCGTCAAGCTCGGCCTCAAGCCCGCAGGCGACAGCGGCTATCGCCAGCGCGTGCCGCTGCTGCGCTGGACCCGCGAGCGCGCCGAGATGACGCTCGACCTCGGCGGCACCGCGCTGCCGCTGCGACCGGGGGTCGAGATTTCGGCCAGCTCGCGGATCGTCGGCGAGACGCGGCTCGATCGCGTCCCGGTGGTCTTCGTCGGCTATGGCGTGGTCGAGCCCGGGCTCGGCTACGATCCCTATCGCGGCGTCGACGTGCGCGGCAAACTGGTGGTGGCGCTCGCCGGCGATCCCGACGTCGAGGCGGGGCGCGATCTCGGCTTCGGCGGCCGCGCGTCGAGCCCCGCCGCGCGCACCAAGCTCGCCGAGGCGCAGAAACGCGGCGCCGCCGCCTTCGTCCAGATCCATGAGACCTTCCCGTCGAGCTATCCCTGGCTGCAACTGGCCAACGGCGATGCGGTGCCGGGCTATGCGCTCGACACCGGCAGCGTGCCGCCCGCCTTCGGCCTGCGCGGCACGCTGCGCAACGATATCGGCGTCCGGCTGCTCGCGCAGGGCGGGCTCGACTATGCCGCCGCCAAGCGGGCCGCGCAGCGGGCGGACTTCACCGGCGTCGCGCTGCGCGGCGCGACGTTCAGCGCGGCGGTGACGACGCGGCTCGACCGGACCGAGAGCCACAATATCGTCGGCATCCTGCCCGGCACCGATCCCGCGGCCGGCAGCATCCTCTACGGCGCGCATTGGGACGCTTATGGCGAGAACGCCTTCGATCCGCCCGCCGACCGCATCCGCAACGGCGCGATCGACAACGGCACCGGCACCGCGACGTTGCTCGACATCGCCCGCGCCTTCGCCGCCGGTGCCCGCCCGCGGCGATCGGTGGTGTTCGCCTTGTGGACCGCGGAGGAGAAGGGCCTGCTCGGCGCCACCTGGTATGCCGACCATTCCGCGCTGCCGCTCGCGACCACCGCGGCGCAGTTCAACCTCGACCCGCATGTCGTGCTCGGCCGCACCCGCAATCTCGAGCTGATCGGCGTCGGCCGCACCCCGCTGGAGGCCGATCTCGCCCGCGTCGCCGCGGCGCAGGGCCTGCGGATCGATCCCGAGGAGAATACCGAGGCGGGCTGGTATTATCGTTCCGACCATTATGCCTTCGCCGCGAAGGGCGTCCCCGGCGTCTACTTCCGCGCCGGCCGCGACATCGTCGCCGTCGGCATGGCGGCGGGCGAGGCGAAGCGCAACGCCTATAACGCGCGCTGCTATCACCAGACCTGCGACGAATACGACCCGCGCTGGGACATGACCGGCGCGGCGCAGGAGGGCAGCGTCGCGTATGCGCTCGGTCGCGAGATCGCCGGGGGGCGGACGTGGCCCGGCTGGAACGCCGCGGAACCCTTTGCCGCGGAGCGCGCTAAGACCGATGCGGCACGACGGGAACGCGACTAGGCGCCAGGCGCCGACACGCCTAACGAGGATCGGCACCGGGACCGTCATCCGGCAACGTCTTACGGAGACCGGATTGGTACAGGCTACACAATCGACCCAGGCATCCACCGGCATCACCGGGCTCGATTACGTCCTCAACGGAGGGCTGACGCCCGAGCGCCTCTATCTGGTCGAGGGCACGCCCGGAACGGGCAAGACGACGCTGGGGCTCGGCTTCCTGCTCACCGGCGCCGCGATCGGACAAGCGGGCCTGTACGTCACGCTCGCCGAGACGGAGGTGGAGCTGCTCGCTGTCGCCGAGACGCACGGCTGGTCGCTCGATCCGATCACCATCTTCGAGATGGTCCCCGCCGACGGCCTGAGCGACGACCAGGAACAGACGCTGCTGCACCCCAGCGAAGTCGAGCTGGGCGAGACGGTACGCGCGATCATGGCGAAGGTCGACGAACTGCGTCCGGCGCGCGTCGTCATCGACAGCCTGTCCGAATTGCGCCTGCTCGCGCAGAGCCCGATCCGCTATCGCCGCCAGATCCTCGCGCTGAAGCATTTCTTCTCGACCCGCCAGTGCACGGTGATCGTCCTCGACGACAAGAGCGGGACGGGCAACGACCTGCAATTGCACAGTATCGCGCACGGCGTGATCTCGCTCGAACAGACGCTCTCCGGGTTCGGCGCGCAGCGGCGGCGGCTGCACGTCGTCAAGATGCGCGGCGTCCGCTTCCGCGGCGGCTATCACGATTTCGAGATCGAGCGCGGCGGCCTGTCGGTCTATACCCGGCTGACCGCCGCCGATTACAAGGCGGAACGCGATCTCGAGGTCATCTCCACCGGGTCGGACGCCGTCGATGCGCTGCTCGGCGGTGGCCTCGTCCGCGGCACGGCGACGCTGTTCACCGGCCCTGCCGGAGTCGGCAAGACGACGACGACCGTGCAATGCATGATCGCGGCGCTACGTCGCGGCGAGAATGCCGCCTATTTCCTGTTCGACGAGCGCGCGCCGACGCTGCTGGCCCGCTCGCAGGCGTTGGGGATGGACCTGCATCCCTATCTCGCCAACGGCCAGCTGACGCTGCGCGCGATCGATCCCGCCGAGCTGTCGCCGGGCGAGTTCGCCGCGACGGTGCGCACCGCGGTCGAGGAGGATGCGGCGCGCATCATCGTCATCGACAGCCTCAATGCCTATCTGCAATCGATGCCGAGCGAGCAGTTCCTCATGCTCCAGATGCACGAGCTGCTGACCTATCTGGGTCAGCGCGGGGTCGCCTCGCTGCTGATCCTCGGGATGCACGGCATTCTCGGGGACGTGCGTGCCGACATCGATCTCAGTTATCTCGCCGACACCGCGGTCCAGCTCCGCTATTTCGAGGCGTTCGGCGCGGTGCGGCAGGCGATTTCGGTGATCAAGACGCGCACCGCCCGCCACGAGCGCACGATCCGCGAATTCCGCATCGGCAAGGGCGGCATCCATCTGGGCGAGCCGCTGGCGTCGTTCCAGAACGTGCTGAGCGGCGCGCCGAGCTTCTCGGGCGATAGCAACACGCTGCTCACGCCCGCCGACGGCGGCGGCGGCTGACCATGGACGACCGCGTCCTCATCCTCGCGCCGCGGGGGCGCGACGCCTTCGTCGCCGCCGACCTGCTGCGGCGCGGGGCGATTTCGGCGGAGATCGTCCCAGATCTGGCGACGCTGGTCGCCGAACTGGCGCGCGGCGTCGCCGCGGTGCTGATCACCGAGGAGGCGCTGGTCGCCGGCGATCGCTCGGCGCTGGCCGCCTGGGTGGCGGCGCAGCCGGCCTGGTCCGACCTGCCGTTCGTGATGCTCGCCAACGGCGGCCGCGCGCCGCGGTCGGCGGCGGCGGCGCAGCGGCTGGACGAACTCGGCAACGTCGTGATGCTCGAACGGCCGCTGCATGCCGAGGCAATGCTCGGCGCGGTCCGCTCGGCGATCAAGGCGCGGCAGCGGCAATATGAGCTGCGCACCGCCGCCGCGACGCTGGAGGCGGCGGTGGCGCAGCGCACCGCCGAGCTCGAGGCGGCACGCGACAGCCTCGAATTCGCGCTCGAGGCGGCGGGCATGGGCAGCTGGGATCTCGACGTCGCCAGCGGCGACATCCGTCGCAGCCCGCGCCACGACGAGATTTTCGGCTATGGCGTGCCGCAGCCGCAATGGTCGGTCGAGCGGCTGATCGGCCACGTCGACCCGTCACAGCGCGACGAGATCGCCGCGGCGCTGGACGATGCGGCGCGCACCGGCACGCTTGATGTCGAATGCGCGATCCAGGGTGCCGACGGCAACCGCCGCTGGATCAGCAAGAAGGGGCGGATGCGCTACGCCGCCGATGGGACGCCGGAACGGCTGACTGGCGTCGTCGCCGACATCACCACCCGCAAGGAGGCTGACGCCCAGCTCGCCCAGGCGCAGAAGATGGACGCGATCGGCCAGCTCACCGGCGGCGTTGCGCACGATTTCAACAATCTGCTCACCCCGATCGTCGGCAGCCTCGATCTCGTCCGGCGGCGGCACAAGGACGACGAGCGCACGCAGCGGATGGTCAGCGGCGCGATGCAGGCGGCCGAGCGTGCCGCGACGCTGACCCAGCGGCTGCTCGCCTTCGCGCGGCGGCAGGCGCTGCAACCCAAGGCGGTCGACGTCGGCGCGCTGATCGAGGGGCTGGTCGATCTGATCCGTCGTTCGCTGGGGCCGACGATCAAGGTGACGATCGAGGTCGCCGACGATCTGCCGTCGGCGCGGGTCGATCCCAACCAGCTCGAACTCGCCCTGCTCAACCTCGCGATCAACGCGCGCGACGCGATGCCGGGCGGTGGCCAGCTGACGATCACCGTCGGCGGCGCCGTGGTCGACGAGCGCAATGCGATCGGCCTGTCCGCCGGCCGCTACGTGCGCATCCTGGCGAGCGATACCGGCATCGGCATGGACAAAGCGACGCTGGCGCGCTCGACCGAGCCGTTCTTCTCGACCAAGGGCGTCGGCAAGGGCACCGGGCTCGGCCTGTCGATGATCCACGGCCTCGCCGCGCAATCGGGCGGCACGCTGGCGCTGGCGAGCGAGCCGGGCCGCGGCACCCGTGTCGAGCTTTGGCTGCCGGCGACGCAGGAGGAGCCTGCGGTGGTCGCCGATCATCGCAACGAGCCGGTCACCGCGCGTCGCGCCGCCAAGATCCTGCTGGTCGACGACGAGGACATCGTCCGCTTCGCCACCGCCGACATGCTGCGCGACATCGGCTATCAGGTCGTCGAGGCGGCCTCGGGCAGCCAGGCGCTGGCGGCGATCCGCGGCGGCGTCGACGTCGATCTGCTCGTCACCGATTATCTGATGCCGGGGATCACCGGCGCGGCGCTGATCAGCGAATTGCGCGCCACCGGCCACCACCTGCCCGCGCTGCTGATCACCGGCTATGCCGCGACCGGCGCCGACGTGCCCGGCGACGTGCCGCGGCTCGCCAAGCCGTTCCGCCAGGTCGATCTCGCCGCGCGCGTCGATACGTTGCTCCATCAGCCGCCCAAGAGCGCCAAGGGGTTACGCGTCGTCCGCTGACGCGAGGCGCGGCAGCCGGACGATCGCGCCGCACGGCGGCACCATCTCGATCATCCGTTCGAGCGGCAGGCCCGCGCGCTGCGCACGGACCGCCGCGATCGGCCCGCCATGACCGATCACCAGCACGTCCGCCGTGCGCGGCAGCGCGTCCCAGGCGGCGCGGGCACGGCGGGAGAGGTCGAGCCCGGTCTCGCCGCCGCCCGGGCGGAAGTCGCGCGGATGCGTCATCATCCGGTCCATCAGGTCGCCGGTCTCGCGCCAGATCGCATCCCAGCGCCGCCCTTCCCACGTTCCGAAATCACGCTCCAGCCAGCGGGGATCGTCCTGCACCGGCCGCCCCGTCAGCCGCGCGACCATGTCGGCGAGCCGCCGCGTACGGCGCGCGCCGGAATGGACGATCGTCGCGAACGATTCGGCTGCGAGCTCGACCGCCAGCCGCCGCGCGAGCGCCGCGCCCGCGCGGCTCCATCCCATGTCGCACCGGCCGTAGCACCGCCCCGCCCAGGCCTTCGCCACCGGCGGATGGCGGACGAGCAGCACTTGCGCGCTCACCCCGCCGCCACCGCGAGCAGCAAGGTCAGTTGGCCGACATAGGCCGCGAAGCCGAGGCAATCGCCGGTGCTGCCGCCGATCCGCCGCCGCAGGAACCACGCCAGCCACCACAGGATCGCCACGCCGACCGCCGCATCGACCAGCACCGGCATCGGGCTCAACCACGCCAGCGGCAGCACGCCCGGCACGGTCAGCGCCAGCGCGGCGAGCGCACGGCGCGGCGGCACCCCGCCCGTCCACGCCGCGATCCCCTCCGCCACCGGCGGCAGGATCGCGGCGAGCAGCACCGCCCACAACCGCCCCGCCGCCGCCGCCGCGACGATCGCTGCCGCCGCCAGCATCGGCGGCAGCGCGACGATCGCCGCCAGCCGCAGGCCGACCATCAATCCCAGGCCGAGCGCGCCATAGCTGCCGATCCGGCTGTCGCGCATGATCCGAAGCGCCGCCTCGCCGAGCGCGGTGCCGCCGAAGGCATCGCAGAAATCGGCGACCGCATCCTCGTGGAAGGCGCCGGTCAGCAGCGCCTCGACCGCCAGCGCGAGCAGCGCCGCGATCACCGGCGGCCACCACGCCTGCGCCGCGACGAAGACCCCGGCGGTCACCGCTCCGATCAGCGCACCGACCAGCGGCAGCCACGCCATCGCCCGCGCGAAGCCGTCGACCGCCGCCGCCGCGCTCAGCCGCGCGAGTGCCGGCACCGGCACGCGGGTGAGAAACTGCACCGCCAGCAACGGCGGTGCCCATAAAGGCGCGCGCGCCATCAATCCGCCCGCTCGGCGCCGATCGCGTCGAGCCGGGCGACGTCGCGGAGCAACGCCGCCGCCGCATCGAGCAGCGGCAGCGCGACGAGCGCGCCACTCCCCTCGCCCAGCCGCATCCCCCAATCGAGCAGCGGCTCCAGCCCGAGCTGCGCCAGCGCCGCGGCATGACCCGGCTCGGCCGAGCGATGACCGGCGATCATCGCGCGCATGCTGCCGGGGGCGAGCCGCTCGGCGACCAGCGCCGCCGCGGTGGCGACATAGCCGTCGAGCAGCAGCGTCGCGCCACGCGCGGCGCCGCGCGCGAAGAACCCCGCCATCGCGGCGATCTCATAGCCGGCGACCGCGGCGATCGTCCCCCGCGCATCGCCGGCCAGCCCCGGCGCGACCCGTGCGACCGCATCGGTGACGATCCGCGTCTTGGTGGCGACCATCTCCGCGTCAGCACCGGCACCCCGCCCGACCGCCTGCGCGGCGGGCAAGCCGGTCAGCAACGCGGTGAGCGCGGCGGCGGCGGTCGTGTTACCGATCCCCATCTCGCCGGCGATCAGCAGCGCCGCGCCGTCGTCGATCGCGGCATCCGCCTCCAAAGCGCCGACCCGCCACGCCAAGTCGAACTGCCCCGTATCCATCGCGGCACCCCGTGCGAGACTGGCGGTGCCGTCCGCCACCCGCGCGTCACGAAAGAAGACGGGCGGTGCTGCCGGCTTCGGCCCGGCGACGCCGACATCGACCAGCCGCAGCGAACAGTCATGCGCCGCGGCGAGCGCGTTGCTGGTCGCGCGGCCGGCGAGGATCGTTGCCACCATCATGCCCGTCACCGCCGATGGCCAGGCCGACACGCCATCGGCGACGCAGCCGTGATCGCCCGCGAACAGCACGATCCGCCGTGGCCGGGTGCGCGGATCGAGCCGGTCCTGCGTTCGCGCCAGCCGCACCGCGATATCCTCCAGCCGCCCCAGGCTGCCGCGCGGCTTGGCGAGCGCATCGAGATGGGCGCGAACGTCGTCATCGGTCATGCGGCGGTCCTTGCAAGCGCGATCAGCGCGTCGATGTCGAGCGCCCGTTCCAGCGTCGCGGCGATCGCGTCGAGCGCCGTATCGATCGCCTCGCGCCGGTCGAACCCGTCCGAGACGACACCGAGCGGCGCGAGCAGATGCGCGCGCGCGGCGGGGTCGTCGAACAGGCCGTGGACGTAGCAGCCGGCGATCCTGCCATCCTGCGCGCTTGCCCCGTCCGCGGCGCCATCGGCGAAGCGGAGCAGCGGCGGCGTGCCCGCGGCGGTCGTCGTGACGCCGGCGTGGATCTCATAGCCGGTGAAGCCGATGCCGGCGCCGATCTCGCCGGTGATCGCCCGCGTCCTCTTGTCCGCGGCGATCACCGTATCGACCGGCAGCAGCCCCAGGCCCGCGACCGTCTCCGCCGGCCCCTCGACCCCCAGCGGATCGGCGATCGTCCGCCCCAGCATCTGATAGCCGCCGCAAATCCCCAGCACCCGCCCGCCGCGGCGGACGTGCGCGGCAAGGTCGACGTCCCAGCCCTGCGCGCGGAAGAAGGCGAGGTCGGCGATCGTCGCCTTGCTCCCCGGCAGCACGACCAGCGCGGCATCGCCCGGCAAGGGCCGGCCCGGCGGGATCATCGCCAGCCGCACGCCGGGTTCGTGCGCCAGCGCATCGAAATCGTCGAAATTGGCGATCCGCGACAGCATCGGAACCGCGATCGTCACCCCCGCGCCGCCGCTCTCCCGCCCGAGCGCCACCGCATCCTCGGCGGGCAGCCGCACCGCCTCCGCCAGCCACGGCACGACGCCGATGCTGCGCCAGCCGGTGCGATCGGCGATCGCGGTTACGCCGTCCTCGAACAAGGCGGGGTCGCCGCGGAATTTGTTGACGATGAAGCCGTGGATCATCGCCGCATCCTCCGGATCGATCACCGCCTTGGTCCCGACCAGGGCGGCGATCACACCGCCGCGATCGATATCGCCGACCAGCACCACCGGCACGCCGGCGGCACGCGCGAAGCCCATGTTGGCGATGTCGTTGCGGCGCAGGTTGATCTCCGCGGGCGACCCCGCCCCCTCGACCACGACGATATCCGCCGCCGCCGCCAGCCGCCGATAGGCATCGAGCACCTCGCCGAGCAGATCGGGCTTGCGCCGCCAATAGTCCCCCGCCGCCAGCGTCCCGCGCGACCGGCCCGCGACGACGAGCTGCGAGGTGCGATCGCTCTGCGGCTTGAGCAGCACCGGGTTCATGTCGACGCTCGGCGCGACGCGTGCGGCGATCGCCTGCAACGCCTGCGCGCGGCCGATCTCGCCGCCGTCGGCGGTGACCGCGGCGTTGTTCGACATATTCTGCGGCTTGAACGGGCGGACGACGAGGCCACGGTTGGCGAGCGCGCGGCACAGGCCGGCGACGAGCACCGACTTGCCGACGTCGGAACCCGTTCCCTGCACCATCACCGCGCCCATGCGAGCGCTCCGACCATTATCCACAGCAGCAGGCAGGCGATCCGGTAGCGGCGCAGCGCCCGCGCCAGATCGGCGGCATCCGGCGCCGGCCCCGCGCCCAGCACCGCCCGCTGCGCCGGCTCGCCGTCATACGACACCGCGCCGCCCAGCCGCCGCCCCAGCGCCCCCGCCATCGCCGCCTCGGGCCAGCCGCCGTTGGGCGAGGCGTGGCGGCGTGCGTCGCGCAGCATCGTGCGCCAGCCGCCCCACCCCGCCAGACAGATCAGCCCGCCCGACAGCCGCGCCGGCAGCCAATTGACCAGATCGTCCGCCCGCGCAGACGCCCAGCCGAACCGGATGAGCCGCGGCGTGCGATGCCCGACCATCGAATCGGCGGTGTTGATCGCCTTGGCCGCGAACAGCCCCGGCAGACCGGCAACGAGGAACCAGAAAGCGGGCGCGACGACGCCGTCGCAGAAGCTCTCGGCAAGGCTCTCGATCGCCGCGACGGCAACGCCGCTCTCGTCGAGCCCGTCGGTATCGCGTCCGACGATCATCGCCACCGCCTGCCGCGCCGCGGGCAGATCGCCATGCGCCAGCGGCGTCAGCACCGCCGCGACATGATCGTACAGGCTGCGCTGCGCCAGCCCGGTCGTCCCGATCGCCACCACTGCGACCAGCCCCCAGCGGTCCCCCGCCAGCCGCTCTATGCCGACGCCGGTCAGCACCGACAGTTCGACCAATATTGCCAGCAGCGTCACCCCGCCCAGTCGCTGTCGCAGCGCATCGCCACGGTTCCAGCGCCGCTCGACCGCATTGATCAGCGCGCCCACCGCCACCACCGGATGCCGCCAACGCCGCGGATAGCCGAACGCCGCCTCCGCGATCAGCATGAGGAGCAGCGGCAGCGCATGGCTCACCGCGCGATCGGCAGGATGAAGCGCTGGCCGGCCGGGGTGACGCCGATCTCGACCTCCACCCCATAGGCCTGCGCGATCAGCGGCGCGGTCAGCACCGTATCCGCCGGCCCCGCCGCGACGACGCGCCCGCCGCGCAGCAGCACCGCATCGTCGGCGATCCGCGCCGCGAGATGCAGGTCGTGCAGCACCAGCACCACGCCGCTTCCGGCTTGGGCGACACCGCGCAGCCTCGCGAGCACGTCGAGCTGGTGCGCCGGATCGAGGCTGGCGAGCGGCTCGTCGGCGAGCAGCCAGTCGGGCTCGCCCGCCAGCACCCGCGCGAGCAAGGCCCGGCCGCGCTCGCCGCCCGACAACCGCTCGACGCCGCGCGTCGCGAAGCCGGTCATGTCGGTCGCCGCCAGCGCGCGCGCCACCGCGGCGCGGTCGTCGTCGGTCTCGCCCCAGCGGCCGCGATGCGGCAGCCGCCCGAGCCCGACGAGCGTCGCGACGTCGATATCCCAATGCACGTCCGCCGCCTGCGGCAGCAACCCGATCGCGCGCGCCCGCGCCCGCCGGTCGAGCGCCTGCACGTCGACCCCGTCGAGCGTCGCCGCGCCCCGGTCGGGCCGGCGCAGCGCCGCGAGACAGCCAAGCAACGTGCTCTTGCCCGCACCGTTCGCGCCGAGCAGCGCGGTCACCCGCCCGCGCCGGAAGGCGAAGCTCACGTCGTCGAGCACGCGGTTGCCGCCGAGCGTCAGGCCGATCCCCTCGGCCGCGAGTCCGGTCATGCGAGCCTCCGGCGCATCGCGATCAGCAGATAGAGGAAGAACGGCCCGCCCAGCATCGACATCGCGATGCCGAGCCGCAGCTCGCTCACCGTCGGCGCGATCCGCACCAGCGCATCGGCGAGCGTCAGCAGCAGCGCACCGCCAAGCGCCGAGGGCAGCAGGATCGCCGACGGTCGATGCCCGGCGAACGGCCGCACCATATGGGGCACGATCAGCCCGACGAAGCCGATCTGCCCCGCCGTCGCCACCGACGCCCCGACGGTCAGCGCCACCCCGGCGATCACCAGCCATTGCAGCCGCGCCGGATCGACCCCCATCGACCGCGCCGCCTGTTCGCCGAGCGTCAGCGCGTCGAGCGAGCGGCCGGTGGCGAACAGCAATGCCGCACCGACCGCGACCAGCGGCGCGGCGACCTTGACATCGTCCCAGCTCCGATCGGTCAGCGCGCCGAGCAGCCACGTCACGATCTGCGACGAGACGAACGGCGTCGGCGCGAGGCTGATCGCCAAACTGGTCAGCGAACCGAAGATGCTGGTGAGGATCATCCCCGCCAGCGTGAACAGGATCAGGCTGCCCGAGCGGCCGGCGATCAACGCGAGCAACGCCATCGTCACCCCCGCGCCGACCAGCGCGAAGCCCGGCAACAGCCACATCTGCGCGGCATAGCCGAAATAGAGCGCCAGCACCGCACCGAACGCCGCGCCGGTCGACACGCCGAACAGCCCCGGATCGGCGAGCGGATTGCGCAAATAGCCCTGCATCACCGCCCCCGACAGGCCGAGCGCCGCGCCGACGACCAACGCCAGCACGGTGCGCGGCAGGCGCAGCTCGACGATGATGATCGAGCGCGGATCGGTGGCGGTCCACGCGTCCCACGGCACCCACACCTTGCCCGCCGCGACCGACAGCGCCGCGACGGCGAGCAGCGCGACCACCAGTCCGATATTGAGCCGCGTCATGCCCCGAATCCCCCGCGCACCTGTCGCAGCCGCGCCATCGCCGCGATGATCGTCGGTCCGCCGCAATTCATCAGCCGCGCCGGATAGGGCGCGACGGTGATCCGCCCCGCCAGCCGCCGCACCGCCGGATGCGACGTCATCCGATCCTCGCCGACGTCCGCCGCGGCGGTCGACAGCAAGACGCGCGGTGGCCGCGCGACGAGATATTCGAGCGGCAGCACGTCCCATTTCTTCAAGCCATAGACCGCGCTCATGTCGCGAAACCCGGCACGGCGCAGCAGCTCGGCGGGCAGCGTGCCGCTCCCCGGCACCAGCCCGCCCGACTGCCAGATCAGCGCCGGCACCGGCGTCACCGCCGCCGGTCGCGCCGCCGCCGCGATCCGCGCCGCCAGCGCCACGCCGCGCTGCGGATGGCCGACGACGCGGGCGATGTCGCGCACCTGCTCCTCGCTCTCCACGACCGTATCCGGCACCGGATATTGGACGATGCGAATCTTCATCCGGGTCAGCGCCGCGATCGTCGCGGGCGCGACATGCGGGCCGGTCAGCACCATGTCGGGCGCCAGCGCCACCACCTCCTCCGCGGTGCCCGAGGTCGCGGTGAAGCGCATCGCCTGCGTCAGGGGGATCGAGGTCGCGCGCGGGTCCTGCGAATAATGGCTGATCCCGGCGATCTGCGCGGGGTCGGCGACGTGCATCAGCACCGCGTCGATACACGGATTGATCGACACGATCCGCGGGGGCCGCGGCGGCGGGGCCGCCGACAGCAGCGGCAGCGCGGCGAGCGCAACGGCGAGCGGCCGGATCAATATTCGACGCCCTTCTGCGCCTTGAACCCGGCATTGTAGGGATGTTTCACCTCGCCGAACTCGGTGACCAGATCGGCGATCTCCAGCAGCTCGGGCCGCGCATGGCGGCCGGTGATGCAGATATGCTTGGTCAGCGGCCGGTCCTTCAGGAACGCCACGATATCGTCGATCGCCAGCGTCCCGTCGCGCAGCACGATGTTGAGCTCGTCGAGGATGACGAAATCGATTTCCGGATCGAGGATCATCGCCTTCGACCGCTCCCATGCCGCCTGCGCCGCGGCGATGTCGCCCGCGCGGTCCTGCGTGTCCCAGGTGAAGCCCTCGCCCATCACCTCGAACGTCGCGAGATCGGGATGCGCCTCGAAGAAGTTGCGCTCGCCCGTTTCCCATTTGCCTTTGACGTACTGGAGGATCGCGACCTTCAGGCCCCAGCCGATGCTGCGGATCGCCATCCCGAAGGCGGAGGACGACTTCCCCTTGCCGTTGCCGGTGTGGACGATCAGCAGCCCGCGTTCGAGCGTCCGGCGCGCCTGCATCTTCTCGCGCGCCGCGGCGACCTTCGCCATGCGGGCATTGTGACGGGCATAGTCGTCGGTCATGAGCGATACTCCTCGAGGGCCGCGGCGAGGCGGGTGAGCGCGGCCGCACCGCGCGGCAGGCCGATCCGCAACCGGTCGGTCCGGTCGGCGAAGGGTCGGGTCAGGATAGCATGACGCGCGAGCGTGCCGAACAGGCGCGTCGCATCGTCGCAGGCGATCAGCCGGAACAACGGCGCGCTGCCGGCCAGCGCCAGCCCGGCCTCGTGCAGCACCGTATCGAGCAGCACCCCCGTCTCGACGATGCGGCTCGCCTGCGCACGCCGCCATGCGGCATCGCGATAGGCGGCGGTGCCGATCGCCACCGCCGGCGACGACACCGGCCAATCGCCGAGCATCGCGCGCATCCCGCCCGCAATCCCCGCCCCCGCCACCACGAAGCCGAGCCGCAATCCCGGCAGGCCATAGAATTTGCCGAACGATCGCAACACGATCAGCCGGTCAGACGCCTGCGGGCACAGGCCGGGCGCAGGGTCGGCATAGGCTTCGTCGAGCACAAGCGGCATCGTCGCCGTCAGCAGGCCGGCCGGATCGGCGATGCGCCCGTCGGGATTGGCCGGGCTCGCCAGCACGAACAGGTCGTGGTCGCCCGGCCCCTCCGCCACCAGTTCCGCCTCCGGCCACGCCGCGCGATGCCCGGCATAGCCGGGATGCCGCACCGCCGGCGCGCGGGCGCCGATCAGCGGCGCGAGCAGCCGCATCGCCAGATCGGTCCCCGGCACCGCGACGACCTGCGCCGGGTCGGCGACGCCGAACGCCCGCGCCGCCGCCGCCTCCAGCGCCGCGATTTCCGTCGGTTCTGGCAGGCGATCGAGCCCCACGAGCGTCTCGACCGGCCAGGTCCACGGTGCAATCCCGGTCGACAGGTCGATCCAGTCCGCGCCGCCGAACGCCGCGCGCGCCTCCGCCAC
Source organism: Sphingomonas sp. CD22 (assembly GCF_034556155.1). NCBI lineage: Bacteria > Pseudomonadati > Pseudomonadota > Alphaproteobacteria > Sphingomonadales > Sphingomonadaceae > Sphingomonas > Sphingomonas sp. CD22. The sequence goes on from NZ_JAYDYX010000010.1 coordinate 101,979, forward strand.
CCGCCCGCCATGGGCGCAGAAGGTGGCCCAGGGATGCGGGGCGGTCGGGCGCGGGACGATCATCAATAGGTCAGGCGAACGCCGCCGAAGGCCCCGCGCCCCGGCTGGCCATATTGCAGGATCGTCTGATAGCGCGCGTCGAACGCATTCTCGATCCGGCCATAGACCTCGACATGGTCGACGATCGGGAAGGACGCGCGCACGTCGGTGACGACATAGCCGTCGAGCCGCTGCGTGTTGGACGCATTGTTGAAACTGTCCCCCACCGCGGTGACGGTCGCGCCGGTGGTCAGCCCGAACGGCCAGCGATAGTCGGCGTTGACCGACACGCTGTTGTCCGGCCGCCGCGCCAGGTCGCGGCCGGCATTGGCGGTGCCGGTCGAACGGTTCTTGGCATCCAGATAGGTGTAGGCGGCGCTGACCGTCAACGCCTCGACCGGGCGCAGCGTCAGCGCGAATTCCACGCCCTGCGCCCGCGCCCGCGCGACATTGTCATAGGTGCCGAACGGCCGGTCGGCGCAAATCCCCACGGCCGTGTCGCAGGACACGAAATTGATGAGGTCGAACGAGGTGCGGCGGAAATAGGTCGCGCTCGCCTCGAGCGCGCCGTCGAGCGCCTTCTGCGTCACGCCCGCATCCCAGCCGCGCGAGCGTTCGGGGCGCAGCGCGCCATTCCCATATTCGCTCTGCAACTGGTACAAGGACGGCGCCTTGAACCCTTCCGAATAGCTCGCGCGGATCGCGGTCGCGCCGTCGTTGGGCGTATAGACGCCGCTGCCCGACCAGGTCGTCGCGCCGCCGAAGCGATTGTGATCGTCGTGGCGCACGCCGCCGGTCGCGGTCAGCCCGGCGATTGGCGTCACCGCGAGCTGGCCATAGACGCTGAAGATCCGCGCCCGTCCCTGCGTCACCGGCCCGCCGTAGCTCGCCGTGGTGAAGCGCGACACCTCGCGTTCCGCGCCGAAGGTGGCGAACACCGCGGAACTGAGATCGGCGACACCCTGATATTCGATCCGGTCGTTGCGCCCCTTGCCGGCGAACGTCTCGGTCGGCGTGCCGTCGGGATCGTAATTGTGCCGGTCGGTGTCAGTATGCGCATAGCCGAAGCGGTTGCGCAATTTGCCGCCGAACAGCGCCGCGTTCAGGCCGGCATAGCCGGTCCATTGCTCGGTCTCGCCGTAATCGCGCGTGTCCTGCAACGGAAAGCCGCCGTCGAACTCGGCACGCCCGTTCGAATAGAAACCGCGCAGGTCGACCGACACGGTCGGCGCCAGCGCGATGCCGAGGCTGCCGTTGGCGGCATAGTTGCGATAGCCGTCGCGCTCCGTGCCGGGCGCATAGGCGGAGATGCCCTCGGTGGTGTAATAGCCGCCGCCCAGGCTCGCCGACACCGGCCCCATCTTGCCCGAGACGTTGGCGAAGCCCTGCCCGGTCTCGTGCCAGCCGCCCTCGACGCGCGCGTTGACCGCGACCTGTTCGGTCGGCTGGCGGGTGATGAGGTTGACGACGCCGCCGATCGCCTGACTGCCCCACAGCACCGATTGCGCGCCGCGCAGCACCTCGATCCGCGCGATATTGCCGATCAGCAGCCCGCCGAAGTCGAAGCCGCCGCCCGGCGACGAGGGATCGTTGAGCTTGATCCCGTCGATCAGCGCGACGGTCTGGTCGCTCTCCGCGCCGCGGATGTTGACCGAGGTCGCGGTGCCGACGCCGCCGTTGCGCGTCACGCTGACGCCGGGCGTTTGGCGCAGCAGGTCGGCGACGACGACCGCCTGCCGCTGGGTGATCGTCGCGGTGTCGAGGACGGTCACCGCCTGGCCGACGGTGGACGCGGGCCGCGCCTCGCGATTGGCGGTGACGAGGATGTCGCTGCCGGCGTCGGCGACCTGCTCCAGGCCACTGGTCGATTGCGCATTCTGGGCGAAGGCAGGTGTCGCGGCCGCGATGCACGGCAGCAGGATGAGACAGGCGTATTTCGTCACGATGGTTTCCCCCTCGTTGCAACAACGGGAGCACGCACCGCGGATTCGCCGGAACCTTTGGTCCGCCGCGCAACGCCCCCAACATCGTCGTCTCGCGAGGAAACCCTCGATCGCGCCGGCACACCCCGTCCGCACGAAGGACAACCGCGACGGGCAGGTCTCCTGGCTCGCGGGTCGTCGCCCTGCCCGGCCTTCCCGGATCGGGATGATCCAGTGGCGCGCGGAGGAGCAGGGCTCGCCGGTCACAGTTGCGGGGGCAGCCCCGGCTGGCGAGCCTCAGGCTCGCTTCCGGGTTCCCTTTTCATCCCATCTCTGGGAACCTGTCGCATCGGCGCCCCTAGAACCCCGCGGAGACGAAGGCAAGATGATCGCAGCCAAGACGCTGTTCCTGGGCGGTGCCCGCTCGGGCAAGAGCCGGCTGGCGCAGGCCGCCGCCGAGCGCTGCGCCGGCCCGCTCCATTATCTCGCCACGGCCGAGGCATGGGACGGCGAGATGACCGACCGCATCGCCCGCCACCGCGCCGACCGCGACGCGCGCTGGACGACCGTCGAATGCCCGCTCGCGCTGCCCGAGGCGATCGGCGGGATCGGGACGGGCGCGATCCTGATCGACTGTCTGACGCTCTGGCTGACCAACGTGATGCTCGGCGACCACGATGTCGCGGCGCGATCGGACGCCCTGCTCGCGGCGCTCGCCGCGACGCCGCTGCCGCTGTTCGTCGTCAGCAATGAGGTCGGCCTCGGCATCGTCCCCGACCATCCGCTCGGCCGCGCCTTCCGCGACGCCGCCGGCCGGCTCAACCAGCAGGTCGCGGCGGCGATGCGCGAGGTCTATTTCGTCGCCGCCGGCATGGTGCTGCCGTTGCAGCCGTTTCCGGGACGGGAGTCCTGACGGCCGCCCCCAATTCCTCCCCGGCACGGGGAGGAATGTACCGAAACGCCCTCACCCCACCAGCAGCCGATATCCCACGCCCAATTCGTTGGCGATCACGCTTCCCGTCGCGCTCGGCTCCTCCAGCTTCAGGCGCAGGTTGCGCACGACGATGCGCAGATATTCGACCCGCGGATCGTCGTCGCCGCCCCAGGCCGCCGCCAGGATGCGCTGGTGCGTCACCACCCGCCCGGGATGGCGCGCGAGCACCGCGAGCACGTCATGCTCCTTGCGCGTCAGGTGGAACGCCTCGCCGCCCCGCCGGACGATCCGCTGGTCGAGGTCGATCTCCAGCCCGTCGCGGCGGATCACGCTCGCCGCCGCCGCGTCGATGCCGCGGTGGCGCAGCGCCGCACGCAGCCGCGCGAGCAATTCCTCGCCGTCGAACGGCTTGGTGACGTAATCCTCCGCGCCGAGATCGAGCGCCGCCACTTTCTGGTCGGTCGCGTCGCGCGCCGAGACGACGAGGATCACCGCATCGCCCGCCCGGCGGATCAGCGGCACCAGTTCCAGCCCGTCGCGATCGGGCAGGCCGAGGTCGAGCAGCACCGCGTCGGGCGTCTCGGCGGCGACCGCCGCGAGCGCCTCGCGGCCGTTGATCGCTTCGACCACCGCATAGCCGGCGCGTTCCAGCGTGTTGCGCAACAGCCGGCGGATCGGCTGTTCGTCGTCCACCACCAATATCTTGGCCGCCATCAGTCGCGTTCCTCCGCCATGTCGCGCACGATCAACGCCGCCGGAAAGGACAGGCCGAAGCGCGCGCCCGCCCGGTCCTGCCGGTTCGCCGCCTCGACGCCGATGCCCATCGCCGCGGCGAACGCCTTGACGATCGCCAGCCCCAGCCCGGTGCCGCCAATCGCGCGATCCGAACCGGCGAAGCGGCGGAAGGTGTCGAACACCTCCGCCTCGCGCCCCGGCGGCAGGCCCGGCCCCTCGTCCTCGACCGACAGCAGGATGACGCCGTAGCGATGGCGCGCCTCGACGCGGATCGGCGTGCCGGGATCGGCATAGCGGCCGGCATTGTCGAGCAGGTTGAGCAGGCAATGGTGGAGCAATTGCTGGTCGGCGCGGACCAGCGGCAGGTCGGGCGGCACGTCGAGCTGCACCGTATGCCCCTCCAGCGCGCGGCGGGCGTCATGCGCCGCGCCGGCGACTGCATCGGCGAGGTCGACCGCCTCCATGCGCAGCGTCAGCGCCCCCGCCTCGACCCGCGCCATGTCGAGCAGATTGGCAACGAAGCGATGCAGCCGCGCCGCCTCGCCCTCGATCGTCGCGATCAATTCCGGCGTGGCGCCATGATGCAGCTCGGCGGCCGCGGCGATCACCGCGGTCAGCGGCGTGCGCAGATCGTGGCTGACCGACGACAGCAGCGCGGTGCGCAGCCGCTCGCGCTCGCGCATCGCGCCGAGGTCGCGCGTCTCGATCTCCAGCCGCAGTCGTTCGAGCGCCAGCGTCGCCTGTTCGATCAGGTTCATGAACAGCGGGATCTGGTCGGGGCGCAGCGGATCGCCGCCCGCCTCGTTGGCGAGGCCGAGCACGCCGAGCGTCCGCTCGCCGGTCACCAGCGGCTGGAAGAACCATTGCGACGCGGCGAGCGTCGCCGAGCCGCGCCCCGCCGGCGCGCCGCCGTCATAGGCCCATTGCGCCGCCGCCATCTCCATCGTCTCCAGCCGATAGTCGCTGCCGTTCGCCGCCTGCACCGCCAGCCCCGCCCCCTCGGCAACCAGCATCACCGTACGCAGCCCGAACAATTGCCCGACCTCCTCGCAGATCGCCTGCGCCACCGCGACGGGATCGTTCAGCCGGGTGAGCTGGCGCAGGAAGCCGGCGAGCGCCGCATTGGTCCGCGCGCTCGCCGCGGCGATGTCCGCCTGCGCCCGCACCCGCGCCGTCAGGTGGCTGGTCGCGATCGCGATGCCGAGCAGCACCAGCACCGACACGACGTTTTCGGGATTGCTGATCGTCAGCGTGCCGGTCGGCGGCAGGAAGAAGAAATTATAGGCGATGCTCGACGCGAGCCCGGCGAACAGCCCGGTCCACAGCCCGAACAGGCTCGCCGCCATCATCACCGGCAGCAGGTAGAGCAAGGCGACGTTGCCGAGGTCGAGGATGTGGAACAGCGCGCTGGCGATCCCGGTCACCGCCGCGACCATCGCCCCGGTCCAGGCATAGCCGCTGCGGCTGCCCCATCGGTCGGGCGGCGCCCGGCGCGGACCGCGCGCCCCGGCGGCCATCGGCAGCACGTGGATCGCGATATCGGGCGCCTCGCGAACCAGCCGGTCGACGATCGAGCCGTGGCGCAGCTCGAACCAGCGCGATCGCGACGATTTGCCGACGATGAGCTGGGTCGCGCGCGCCTCGCCGACATAGGCCTTGAGCCCGGCGAGTACGGTCTGCGCCGGCACCGCCGCCGCCGCCCCGCCGAGCTGCGTCGCCAGGTTCATCGCCCTGGCGACCTGACGGTGCTCCGCCGCGCCGAACCCCTGCGTGCGCGGCGTCTCGATGAACACCGCGGTCCACGGCGCATGCAGCGCATCGGCGAGCCGCTTGGCGGCGCGGACCAGCGATTCCACCCCCGCCGCCTCGCTGACCGCGACGACGACGCGCTCGCCGCCCGCCCAGGTGCCGCCGACGCCAAGCGCGCGGACATGGTCGAGCATCTGTGCATCGACCGCCTGCGCGGCGCGGCGCAGCGCCAGCTCGCGCAACGCCGACAGATTGGTTTTGGAGAAGAAATGCGCGAGCGCCCGCGTCGCCTCCTGCGGCAGATAGACCTTGCCCGCCTTCAGTCGCTCGATCAACTCGTCGGGCGGGATATCGACGACCTCGATCTCCGCCAGTTCGAGGATGCGGTCGGGCACCGTCTCGCGCACCCGGACGCGGGTGAAGCCGGCGACGACGTCGTTGAGGCTCTCGACGTGCTGGATATTGACCGTGGAATAGACGTCGATCCCCGCCGCGAGCAGCTCTTCGACGTCCTGATAGCGTTTGGCGTGGCGGCTGCCCGGCGCGTTGCTGTGCGCGAGTTCGTCGACTAGCACCAGCCGCGGCGCCCGCGCCAGGATCGCGTCGAGGTCCATCTCGGCGAGGCCATGACCCTCGTGCACCACCGTCCGCCGCGGCACGATCGTATAGCCGCGGGTCAGCGCCTCGGTCTCGCTGCGCCCGTGCGTCTCGACCACGCCGATGACGACGTCGACGCCCTCGCGCGCCTGCGCCGCGCCCTCGGACAGCATCTCGTAGGTCTTGCCGACGCCGGGCGCGGCGCCGAGGAAGATCTTCAGCCGCCCGCGCCCCTCCTGCGCGGCATGGCGCAGCAGGGCGTCGGGATCGGGGCGGGCGGCGGCGTCGTTCACCGGCCCGCGTCGAGCGCCCGGTTGAGCGCGAGCACGTTGACGTGCGGATCGCCGAAGGGCGAATCCTCCACCTGCCGCTGGACGAGTGCGCGCACCGTCCCGACCGGCAGGCCGCGAACGCGCGCGACCCGCGCCGCCTGCACCAGCGCCGCGGCGGGCGACAGATCGGGGTCGAGCCCCGAACCGCTCGCGGTGACCAGATCGGCGGGCAGCGGCCCGGTCGCGCCCTCGCCGCGGCGCTTCGCCACGTCGGGCGCAACGCGCGCGACCAGCGCCTTGCTGGCGGGGCCGAGGTTGGAGCCCGACGAGGCGAGCCCGTCATAGCCCTTGCCGGCGGCCGAGGGCCGCGTCTGGAAATAGCGGTCGCTGACGAACGCCTGCCCGACCACGGTCGAGCCGATCACCCTGCCACCCGCGGTGACGAGGCTGCCATTGGCCTGAACGGGGAAAAGCGTCTGTCCGATACCGGTCATCGCAAGGGGATAGCCGATCCCGAGCAAGGCTGCGAACAGGATCGTCAGCACGAGCGCGGGACGTAGCGCGGAAGTGAAATCGGAAGTCATCGTCGGTCCTTTCGCCCCTCCCGCCCGCGGGAGGGGCAGATGTTGCGTGTTACGCCAGTCCCAGGCCGCCCACGGCGAGGTCGATCAGCTTGATCCCCGCGAAGGGGGCGAGCAGCCCGCCGAGCCCGTAGACCGCGAGGTTGCGCGCGAGCAGCGGCCCCGCCGCCATCGGTTTGTACGCCACGCCCTTCAGCGCCAGCGGCACGAGTAGCGGGATGATCAGCGCATTGAAGATGATCGCGCTGAGGATCGCCGATTGCGGCGTCGCCAGCCCCATGACGTTGAGCACGCCGAGCCCGGGATAGAGCGCGACGAACATCGCCGGGATGATCGCGAAATATTTGGCGACGTCGTTGGCGACCGAGAAGGTGGTCAGCGCGCCGCGCGTCATCAGCAATTGCTTGCCGAGCCCGACCACCTCGATCAGCTTGGTCGGATCGCTGTCGAGATCGACCATGTTGCCCGCCTCGCGCGCCGCCTGCGTGCCGGTGTTCATCGCGACGCCGACATCGGCCTGCGCCAGGGCGGGCGCGTCGTTGGTGCCGTCGCCGCACATCGCGACCAATTTGCCGCCCTGCTGCTCCTTGCGGATCAGCGCCAATTTGTCCTCGGGCGTGGCCTGGGCGAGGAAGTCGTCCACCCCCGCCTCGGCGGCGATTGCCGCGGCGGTGAGCGGATTGTCGCCGGTGATCATCACGGTGCGGATGCCCATCGTGCGCAGCTCGCCGAAACGTTCGCGAATCCCCGCCTTGACCACGTCCTTGAGGAAGATCGCGCCGAGCAGCCGCCCGTCCATCGCGACCGCGAGCGGCGTGCCGCCGGCGCGCGCGATCTCGTCGGTGGCGCGGCGCAGCTCGGTCGCCGCCGCGGTCTCGCCCGCGCCCGCATTGGCGCGCAGGATCGAATCGACCGCCCCCTTCTGGATCAGGGTCGCGCCGATCTGCACGCCCGAGATACGCGTCTGCGCGGTGAACGCGATCACCTCGGCATCGTCGGGCAGCCGCGTGGTGGCGACTTGGAAACGTTCGCGCGCCAGCGTGACGATCGAGCGGCCCTCCGGCGTCTCGTCGGCGAGGCTGGCGAGCAGCGCCGCCTCGGCGAGCTCGCTCGGGCTGACCCCGGCGACCGCGCGGAACTCGCTTGCCTGACGGTCGCCGATCGTGATCGTGCCGGTCTTGTCGAGCAGCAGCACGTCGACGTCGCCCGCCGCCTCCACCGCGCGGCCCGACTTGGCGAGCACGTTGAAGCGCACCAGCCGGTCCATGCCCGCGATGCCGATCGCCGACAGCAATGCGGCGATCGTCGTCGGGATCAGCGTGATCAGCAACGCGGCGAGGATCGACACCGGGATCGACCCGCCGGCATAAGCGGCGAAGCCCGGCACCGTGCCGACCGCGATCAGGAAGATGATCGTCAGCCCGACGAGCAGGATGGTCAGCGCGATCTCGTTCGGCGTCTTCTGCCGCTCGGCGCCCTCGACGAGCGCGATCATCCGGTCGAGGAAACCCTGTCCCGGATTGACCGTCACCCGCACGCGGATGCTGTCGGAGATGACGCGCGTGCCCGCGGTCACCGCCGAACGGTCGCCGCCCGCCTCGCGGATCACCGGCGCGCTCTCGCCGGTGATCGCCGCCTCGTTGACCGAGGCGACGCCGGCGATGACCTCGCCGTCGCTGGGGATCAGGTCGCCGGTCTCGACCAGCACCACGTCGCCGATCGACAGCCGGCTGGCGGGCACCCATTCCCACGCATCGGCGACGCCGATCAGCTGCTTGGCGCGCAGCTCCGCCTTGGCGTCGCGCAGGCTGGCCGCCTGCGCCTTGCCGCGGCCTTCCGCCAGCGCCTCGGCGAAGGTGCCGAACAGCACCGTCAGCCACAACCAGACGACGAGTTGCAGCTTGAAGCCGATGGTCAGCCCGTCGCTGCCGACTGCGAGCAAGGCGGTGAGCAGCAGCGCGACGACGGCGGTGACGAACATCACCGGGTTGCGGACGAGCTGGCGCGGATCGAGCTTGCGGAACGCATCGCCGATCGCCGGCAGGATCAGGTCGGCGGTAAACAGGGATTTGGTTTGTGCGCGTGCCATGTGCGGCGCCTTTTAGGAGAGTTGGCCGTGGATCATGGCGAGATGATCCGCGATGGGACCGAGCGCGAGGCCCGGCAGGAAGGTGAGCCCGCCCAGGATCAGCACGATGCCGACGAGCAGGCCGACCCACAGGCCGCCGGTGGTCGGAAACGATCCGGCGCTTTCCGGCGTGTGCTTCTTGGCGGCGAGGCTACCGGCGATGGCGAGCATCGGCACGATGATGAAGAACCGCCCCACCCACATCGCCAGCCCGAGCAGCCCGTTGTAATAGGGCGTGTTCGCGCTCAATCCGGCGAAGGCCGAACCGTTGTTGCCGACCGCGCTGGTGAAGGCGTAGAGGATCTCGCCGAAGCCGTGCGGCCCCTTGTTGAGCGGCCCCGCCAGCCCCGGCGCCACCACCGACGACAAGGCGGTGAGGCCGAGGATCATCAGCGGCAGCACCGCGATTGCCAGCACCGCGAGCTTGACCTCGCGGCTCTCGATCTTCTTGCCGACATATTCGGGGGTGCGCCCGACCATCAGCCCGGCGACGAACACCGCGAGGATCGCGAACAGCAGGAAGCCGTAGATACCGGCGCCGACGCCGCCGATCACGACCTCGCCCAATTGGATGTTGAACAGCGGCACCAGCCCGCCCAATGCGGTGAAGCTGTCGTGCATGCTGTTGACCGCGCCGCACGAGGCGGCGGTGGTGACGACCGCGAACAGCGACGAGGCGGCGACCCCGAAGCGCACCTCCTTGCCCTCCATATTGCCGCCGCCGACGCCGAGGTGGTGGAGCACGGGATTGCCCGCCGCTTCCTGCCAATAGGTGACGGTGACGCCGGCGAGGAACAGGATCACCATCGCCGACAGGATCGCCCAGCCCTGCCGCGTGTTGCCGACCGCCTTGCCGAACGTCCAGGTCAGGCCGAAACCGATCAGAAAGATCGACAGCATCTGCACCATGTTGGTCAGCGCGGTCGGGTTCTCGAACGGATGCGCGCTATTGGCGTTGAAGAAGCCGCCGCCGTTGGTGCCGAGCATCTTGATCGCCTCCTGGCTGGCGACCGGGCCGAGCAGCAGCGACTGTTTCGCCCCCTCCAGCGTGGTGACGTCGACGACGCCGGCGAGCGCCTGCGGCACGCCGCTGGCGATCAGGAACACGGTGTAGACGACGCAGAGCGGCAGCAGCAGGTAGAGCGTAACGCGCGTGCAATCCGCCCAGAAATTGCCGATCGCCTTCGCCTCGCGGCGCGCGAAGCCGCGAAACAATGCGAAGGCGAGCGCGATGCCGGTCGCCGCCGACAGGAAATTGTGGATGGTCAGCCCGAGCATCTGGCTGAGGTTCGACATCGTCGATTCGCCGCCATAGCTCTGCCAGTTGGTATTGGTGGTGAAGCTGACCGCGGTGTTGAACGCGAGGTCGGGCGACAGACCGGCGAGCCCCTGCGGATTGCCGGGCAGCACGCCCTGCAAGCGCAGCACCGCATAGGTGAAGGCCATCAGCGCGACGTTGAAGATCAGCATATGGACGGCGTAGCGGCGCCAGCCCTGTTCGGCGGTCGGGTCGATGCCGGCGAGCCTGTAGAAGCCGGTCTCGACTGGGCCGAGCAGCGCGTGGAGCGGCGTGCGCCGCCCCTCGTACAGGGCGAACAGCCACATACCGACGGGCTTGGTCAGCGCCAGCAGGATGCCGACGAATGCGAGGATCAGGGTCCATCCCTGCAAAGTCATGGGAATGCGCTCCTTTCTAGAAGCGTTCGGGGCGGATGAGCACCGCCACGAGATAGATGAGCAGGCCCAGCGCGGTCAGCGCCGCCAGCCACAGGTCGAGCGTCATGGCGTGCGTCTCCGGTCAGGCGTTGTCGCAAAGCCGGGCGTAGGCGAGCGTCGCCGCCACCAGCCCGATCATAATCGCGATCCACAGTAAATCGTGCATGGCGGTGTCCTCAGAAAGCGGCGGTGAGGCCGACGACGATCGCGCCGTCGGCGATGCTGCCGCGGCCGTCCTGGCCGCGGCTGAAGCTCGGTTGGAGGTAGACGGAGTCGCGGCCGCTGATGTCGGTGTCGACGTAGCTCACGCCGAGCGTCAGGCTGCGCCAATGCGCGTCGGCGCCGAGCGACCAATCCCAATAATCGCCGGTCGGCGTCACGCTCGTCGCGTTCGGCCCCAGCCCGTCATTGCCCCAGCCATGGCCGACATGCGCACGCGCGGTCAGCGGCGTGCCGGCGATTGCCAGCGCGCCGTCGCCGGCGAGGTAGAGATTGTCCTTCTTGTCGCCGCGGTCGGTATAGACGCCCGCCGCCGCCTCGGCACCGGTGCGATACCAGCGGCCCAGCGCCTGCTGCTTGGGCGCATAAGCGACACTGGCGGTCAGCGTCGCCGGGCCGGCGGTGCCGGTCAGCTTTGCATAGGGTTCGGCGAAGTCGGTCTTGTCGGCGCCGCCGGGGTACATGTACCAGGTCAGCCCGACGTCGAGCGTTGCATTGGGCGCCAGCGCGTGCTTGTACCCGCCGATCAGATCCAGCTCCATGTTCGCGCCGCCGAACGTACCCCAGCCGGCGAGGTTCGACGCCCAGGTGCCGACATACAGCCCACTGTCATGCGCGATGGTCAGGCCGCCCTGCACCGCCATGTCCTTGTCGGACTGCGACACGCCGCGGAACCGATAGTCGGACACCAGCCCGACCGAAGCCGAAACGGTGACCGCCGGCGGCGGTGCGGTGTCGCTCGCGGCGGATTGCGCGAGGGCGGAAGCCGGCAGGCCGCACAGCAGCGCAGCGCCCCATAAACGATAGACGATCATCACGTTACCCTTTTGGTCGCGGCCGGGTCGTCATGATCGACGGCGGGGCGCGTCCCAGGCCGTGCGATTAGGCAGGCCCGGCGTAGCAAAGCGAGATCGCTTTCCGAAAATCGCATAGCATTCGCATATATTTGCGCGTTTTCGTCGGTCCCCGGCAGCGGTTCGGGATGCGCCTGACATCCCCGCCCCTCCCTACGCAGCGGCAACGACCCAAACATGAACTCAAGATGACATCGATGCATCGACCGGCGTCACCGAACAGTCACGGAGAATACTTCCACCGCCGCTAGTGGCGCGGTTCATCACATAACATTCTCAGGGGGACGTTCTTTGTCCGGTTCTTCTCATGCGCGTGCGTACCTGCTGGCTGGCGCGGCACTGCTGGCGCTAACCGGTGCCACTCCGGCCTTCGCACAGGCCCAGTCCGACACCCCGGCAGCACCGGCGGTCGTCGCCGATCCCGATCCCGACACCGGCGGCAGCCAGTTGCAGGACATCGTGGTGACCGCGACCCGGCGCGAGACCAACCTGCAGAAGACGCCGATCTCGATCAGCGTGCTCAACACGCAAGGCTTGCAGGACCGTCACGTCCTCAGCCTGTTCAACCTTGCCGACGGCACCATTCCGTCGCTGCGCATCGCGACGTTCGAAGCGCGCCAGTCGGCGTTGACCATCGGCATCCGCGGCATCGTCCCCTACGACCAGAACCAGACCGCGCGTGACGGCGGCGTCGGCGTCTACATCGACGGCGTGGCACTGGGTAAGACGCAGGGCCTCAACGCCGCGCTGTTCGACATCGAGCGGATCGAAGTGCTGAAGGGCCCGCAGGGCACGCTGTTCGGCCGCAACACCGAAGGCGGCGCGCTGTCGCTCGTGTCCAAGGCGCCGACGGGCGTGTTCGATGGCCGCATCACCGCGGGCGTCGGCAATTACGGCAGCTACAACACCGACGTGCACGTCGACCTGCCGTCCTTCTACAATGTCGCGCTGAAGCTGGACGGCGTCTACCAGCATCAGGACCCGACCGTGAAGGACCCGCTGACGGGCTCGACCGGCTGGAACTATTACGACCGCAAGGGTGGTCGTATCGCGGCGCGCTGGAAGCCGGTCGATGGCCTCACCGCCGACTTCGCCTATGATTATGCGAAGGACGAGAACACGCCGCAGTTCAGCCAGCTGACCAACTACAACCCCAACGGCTATACGGTCGGCGCGTTCAGCGGGACGACGCTGGTCCTGCCGGGCACGACCACCGCGTGCGGCGGCACCATCACCGCTGCGCAAGCCACGGCCGGTCGGCAAGTCTGCATCGCGCCCAAGGCACCGCTGGTCGGCGTCCACCCCGACCGCCAGAAGGTTGCCGACGTCGGCGTGCCGCAGCAGCCCAGCGTTGACATCACGCACGGCTTCTCGTCCAATTTGCGGTATCAGATCGATCCGTCGGTCGAGCTTCGCTCGATCACCGCGTGGCGCGGCGTCAGCACCGACCAGTGGGACAATTCGGGCGGTCCGGAGCGCAGCAGCTTCGCGCCGAGCTCCAATTTCAGCCGCTACAGCCTGTCGTTCCTGCGCCAGCACCAATTCAGCCAGGAATTCCAGGCGGTCGGCAGCGTGCCGCAGTTCGACTACGTCGCCGGCGCCTATTATTATACCGAACACGCGACCGAATATGCCGCGACGCCGCTCAGCAACCTGTGGAACGCGGACGGCACCGCCTACACGATCCGCAGCCCGATCCCGGGCAATGCCAACGCGATCAGCGGCGCCAATTCGGGCTATCAGCAGTACGACCCGTCGTGCAACAACACGCTCGCGACGACCGTGCCGCAATTCGCCAACAGCTGCCAGTTCATCACCCGCGCCAGCCAGGCGAGCGACCACAATTACTCGCTGTTCGGCAATTTGACCTTCACGCCGGCGGCGCTGGGCGACGTGCTGCACATCACCGCGGGCGGCCGCTGGACGAAGGACAAGCGTCACGGCACGCTCTACGTCGTCAACAACCGTGCGGACCTGCGGGTTGCCGGCACTGTGTCGCCGTTCGCCTTCCAGAACAGCATCAGCCGGTTCGACCCGATGCTCAACGTCGCATTCGACGCGACGCGGGACGTCCACCTCTACGCCAAATATGCGACCGGCTTCCGCGCCGGCGGCGCGAACGACCGTTCGCTTGCATTCAACGCCTTCGGTCCGGAAGCGGTCAAGTCGTATGAAATCGGCTCGAAGATGGACTTCTGGAACCACAAGGCGCGTCTGAACCTCGCCGGCTACATCATGAACCGGTCGAACACGCAGTTCGATTTCGACTATTACGACACCAACGGGTCCAGCCCGACCAACGGCAGCCACATCGAACAGACGATCAACGCCGGCAAGAGCAAGATCCGCGGGATCGAGGCCGATCTGACCGTGGCGCCGGTACAGGGCCTGACGCTGACGGGTTCCTACGCCTACACCTATTGGAAGGCGCCATCGGCGGTGAACCCGCTGACCCCGGGTGCGCCGGCGCAGCAGCTCTACATCGTCTACACGCCGCGCAACGCCGCGTCGGGGGCGATCGACTATAACGTGCCCATCGGCAACGGCGATGCCACCGTCCGCTTCCACCTCGACGGCAATTACGCGAGCAGCCAGTACAGCTTCCAGCTCGAGCCGACCAAGACCGAGGCCAGCTTCATCATGAACGGCCGCCTCGCGCTCGCCGACATCGCGGTATCGGACCACAACAAGGTCACGTTCGCCTTCTGGGTGCGCAACCTGCTCGACACGACCTACGTCTATCGTCGCTCGGCGGCCAATTCGTCGCCGGTGTACAATTACGGTGCCAACGGCCAGCTCGTCTCGACCAGCTACGGCGGCATCCTGGGCGATTACGCAAACTTCAATCCGCCCCGCACCTGGGGCTTGGAAGCGACGGCACGGTTCTAATCGTCCGCATCGCACGGAAAGGCGAGCCCGAGCACCAGCCCGGGCTCGCCATCCTCCAGATACAGGTCGCCGCCGTGCAGCCGCATGATCGCGGCGATCAGCGGCAATCCCAGACCATGACCGGGGCGATTGCGGCTCGCCTCCAGCCGGCCGAAGCGGCGCAGCGCCAGCGCGCGCTGGTCCGCCGCTATGCCCGGCCCGTCATCGCCGATCGTCACCATGGCACGATCGCCCTCGATCGCCGCGCCAAGCGTGATCCGTGTCCCCGCCGGCGTATGCCGCAGCGCATTCTCGACGCCGTTGAGCAGCGCCTGTTCGATCAGCCGCGGGTCGCCGGTGATCGGCACCGGACCGCCCACTGCGACTACCAGATCACGGCCGCCGTCCTCCGCAACCGGTGCCATCGCCTCGCCGATCTCCGCGACCAATGCGGCTAGATCGACGCGGGTGAAGCCCGCGGTGCGTCGCCCGCTTTCGATCTCGGCGATGCGCAGCATCGCGCCGACCATCCCCAGGATCGCATCGCATTCGCCGATCGCTTGTTCGACATCGTCGCGCATCCGATCGTCCGCCCGCGTCGCGATCGTCGCCAGCCGGCTGCGCAACCGGGCGAGCGGCGTGCGCAGATCGTGCGCGACGTCGTTCGAGACGTTGCGCAACCCCTCCATCAACTCGGCGATCCGGTCGAGCATGCGGTTGAAGGCATGCGCCTGGCGGTCGAATTCGTCGGCCGATCCGGTTACCGCCACCCGCCGCTGCATATCGCCGGCGATGATCGCCTCCACCGTCAGCCGCGTCTCGGCGAAGCGCCGCGCGATCGTCTGCCCGAACGCGATGAGCCCGCCAAGCACGATCACCACGATCAGCGCATAGCCGAGCAGATAGATATACTGGCGCGCGCCGCGATAGCCGTCGAACGGCTCGGTCTCCGCGATCGTGGTCAGCGTCAGCCCGTCGCCGACCGGCCGGGTGAACGCCCGCCCCGCCGACAACCCCTGGATACGGTCGCGCCGCCGCACGTCGGCATAGCCCGGCGCGAACCGCCGAGCCAGCGTGACGTTGCCGCCGAGCCGCCCGCCGGCGGCGTCGGTGAGCTGGAAGCCGATGTCGCCGGTATCGCGTCGCCGCGCGAGCGCGGCGATCCGCGCCAGCAGCAGCGGTGCCGTGGCACGGCGGCCGTCGGCGGCGACCAGCGCGCTGACGTTCTCGATCCGCCGGTCGACCAGCCGATCGATCGTTCCCAGCGTCAGCCGATAGGTCGCTAAACCGGTGCCCGCCGTCGCGACGAGGAACGCCGTCACGAAGCCGACGGTCAGCGCGCGCAGGCTGGGCTTCATCCGCGCATCATATAGCCGATGCCGCGCAACGTCTGGATCGGATCGTCGCCGCCGCCCTCGGTCAGCTTGCGGCGCAATCGGCGGATATGGACGTCGACGATGTTGGTGTCGGGGATGAAGTCATAGCCCCACACCCGCTCGATCAGCATCGCCCGGGTCAGCACCGCATCGACGTTGCGGACCAGCTCGACGAGCAGCTTGAGCTCCAGCTTGGCAAGGTCGATCGGCCTGCCGCCCCGCCACGCGCGGAAGGTGGTCGGGCTGACGACGATGTCGCCGGCCTGCAGCGTGTCGGCGCTCGACGTCGTCCAGCCGCGCCCGCGCAGGATCGCGGTCAGCCGCGCATGCAGCTCCATTGCCGCGACCGGCTTGACGACGTAATCGTCCGCCCCCGCCTCCAGCCCCTCGACCTTGTCGTGCGAAGCGGACAGCGCGGTCAGCATGATCACCGGCAGCGTCATCCCCCCCGCCCGCAACGTCTGGAGCACCGACATGCCGTCGAGCCGCGGCATCATCCGGTCAAGGATCACCGCATCGAACGCCGCCTCGTTCATCACGGTCAGTGCCTGCCGGCCGTCGCTCGCGATCGCGATCGCGTGACCGATCGCGCGGAGTTCGTTGGCTAGCGCCTGGGCATACAGGGTATCGTCCTCGACGAGGAGAAGATTGAGAGTCATCGCGGCGGATAAACGCGGCCTGGGCGGCGCGGCGTCAAGTGTTTTCATCGCCGGATCGGGCACCGTGCGGAATGCGAACGATCTGGATTCGGGCGGCGCGCGGCGATAAGACGAGGAAAGGGGCCGGAAGAGGGAGGCGGACGATCGACGACCTGCCGTTTCCCGCCCGCGATCTTCCCGGCGAATGGACGTTCCTCGACGCTGCCCGGCATGCGGTCGTGATCACCGGCCCGGCGATCGATCCGCCCGGCCCGGTCATCCGCTACGTCAATCCGGCGATGCAGGAGCTGACCGGCTATACCCGCGACGAGCTGGTCGGCGCGACGCCGCGCCTGCTGCAAGGTCCCGGCACCGACCGGTCGATGCTGGCGCGGATGCGCGATGCGTTGGCCGCGGGCGAGGGCTTCCACGGCGAGGGGATCAATTACCGCAAGGACGGCAGCGCCTATCTGGTCGACTGGACGATCGACCCGGTGCGCGATACCGATGGCGCGATCACCGCCTGGCTGTCGATCCAGCGCGATATCACCGTGCGGCGTGAGGATGCGATGCGCGCCGGGGAACGCGAGGCGCGGCTGGGTGCGATCTTCGCCGATGCCTCGGTCGGCCTGTCGGTCATCGATGCGCAGGGGCGGTTCCTGCGCGTCAATCAGGAGCTGTGCCGGATCCTCGGGCGCAGCGAGGACGTCCTGCTGCGCAGCACCGTCGCCGACGTCACCTTCGCCGACGACTTTCCGGCGTCGGTACGCGCGCTCACCAAGGCGGTGGACGAACGCCAGCCGGCGGTGCTCGACAAGCGCTACCGGCGGCCCGACGGGTCGCTGGTCTGGGCGAACAGCACGGTCACGCCGATGGCGGACGTGCGCGGCCAGCCCGGGCACCTGCTCGTCGTCACCGTCGATCTGACCGCGCGGATGGAGATCGAGCGGGCGTTGCAGGAAAGCGAGACCCGCTTCCGTCAGTTCGGGGATGCGTCGTCGAATGCCTTGTGGGTGCGCGAGGCCACCGGGCTGCGGCTGGAATATGCCAATCCGGCGTTCGAGGGGCTCTATGGATTGCGCGCGGACGCGGTGGACGTGGCGCAATGGGCGGAGTTGATCGTCGCCGAGGATCGCGCGCCCGCGGTCGCGGCGATCCGCAGCGCCTGCGCGGGCGAGCATCGGACCAGCACGTTCCGCATCCGCCGCCCGTCGGACGGCGAGACGCGCTGGGTGCACGACACCGTCTTCGCGCTGCGCAACGGCGGCGCGGTCGAGCGGATCGGCGGGATCAGCGTCGACGTGACCGATGTCGTCGCCAATGCGGAGCGGCTGGAGGTGCTGGTCGCCGAATTGCAGCACCGTACCCGCAACCTCATCAACCTGGTCCGCTCGATCGCCGACCGGACGGTGCGGTCGAGCAGCGACCTCGCCGGCTTTCGCAGCCGCTTCGTCGACCGGCTGGAGGCGCTCGCCCGCGTCCAGGGGCTGTTGTCCCGCTTGCAGGATGTCGATCGCGTCAGCTTCGACGAGCTGGTGCGCAGCGAGATGTCGGCGATGGCGGGGGTGTCGGAGCGGATCGTGCTGGACGGGCCGCAGGGCATCCGGCTGCGCTCGTCGGCGGTGCAGATGCTGGCGATGGCGCTGCACGAACTGGCGACCAATGCGGTCAAATATGGCGCGCTCGGCCAGCCGCAGGCGCGGCTGACGGTGCGCTGGTGGCTGATGCCCGCCGCCGACGGGGCGTCGCCGCGCCTGTGCATCGACTGGCGCGAATCGCAGGTGGTGATGCCGCAGGACGGCGCGCCGCACGGCACCGGCCAGGGGCGCGAGCTGATCGAGCGCGCCCTCCCCTATCAGCTCGATGCCAGGACGCATCTGTCGCTCGAGCCCGATGGCCTGCATTGCACGATCGACCTGCCGGTGTCGGAGACCAACGGCGGCGGGTAATCTTCACAATCTTCTCGCACAGGCGCCTATACAGCGCCAAGCAACCCAAGGACTTACCGGATTCCGCTGGCCATCCCCGCGGCAGCGGCATATCGTGAGAATGCTTCGCAATAGCTGCACGAAGGTCGCAACCATGCCATCGGGGACGTCTGCCATGTCGAACGGACCGACTTCCAGTCCGCCGCGCCACCCGTATTACCGTTCCGGAGACTTTGCCATGACGCTCGCCCCCACCGCCGCCGCCGCGGCCGCCGCAGCGCCGGCGGCATCGCCGAGCCGCGCGAAGCGGCTGAAGGCGCTGACCCACGCGACGCACGAGCGGCTCGACACCACGGTCTCGACCGCATCTTCCTTCGCCTCGCGCGACGGGTACGTGCGGTTCGCCCGCATGCAGTTCCTGTTCCACCGCGACATCGACGCGCTCTATGCCGACGCCGATCTGCAGACGCTGTTTCCGGACCTCGCCGCACGGCGGCAATTGCCGTTGTTGCAGCAGGATCTCGCCGACCTCGCCGTCGCGGTGCCGCAGCCCGACGCCGCGCCGGCGTTCGCGCCGGGCACGCCGATCGACCTGCCGGGCGCGCTCGGCTGGCTGTATGTCGCGGAGGGGTCGCGGATGGGCGCGACGTTGCTGCGCAAGGATGCCGCCAAGCTCGGCCTGTCCGACGATTTCGGCGCGCGCCACCTCGCGCCCGCGCCCGAGGGGCCGGCGGCCTATTGGCGCATCTTCACCGCCGCGCTCGACGGGATCGCGCTGGACGCCGCGGCGGAGGACCGGGTGATCGCCGGCGCCGAGGCCGCTTTCGCGCGGGTGCAGGCCTATGCCGACGACACCCTCCGCTGACGCCGCGCCGCCGGTGCCCGGGCTGATCGCGCGCAGCCGCGTCAGCCGGGCCTTGTGGATGACGCTCGGCTGGATGCTGGTCGGCGTCGGCTTCGTCGGGCTGTTCGTGCCGCTGCTGCCGACCACCGACTTCCTGATCCTCGCCTTGCCCTGTTTCGCGCGCTCGTCGGTGCGGCTGGAACATTGGCTGCTCGATCATCCCCGCGTCGGCCCGCCGCTGCGCGCGTGGCGAACGTAGCGCGCGATCCCGCGCCATGCCAAGATCGCCGCCTGCACCGGCATCACGATCGGCTTCGTCTCCTTCTACGCGCTCGTCCGGCCCGGCGCATTGCCCGCAATCGCCGTCGCCGCGGTGCTGATCGCCTGCGCGGCATGGATCGCCAGCCGGCCGGCACCCGGGGCAGACGGCCCGCATCACACGATAGATTAAGCCAAATTCTCGATTAACCATCCCGGATTCGTGGTAGGTCTTCCGACAGGGAGACAGATATGACGCATCGGGTGGGCATCATCGGCACTGCCATCGTCGCGCTCGCCACGGCCATGCCGGCCGCGGCGCAGGATCAGGACGCGCGCGGCGACGACGGCACGCGGCAGGCGATCCGCTACGACATCAGCGGACCGGTCTCGCCGTCGAGCGGCACCGCGACGGTGTCGGCGAGCAGCGTGCCGCAGGCGATGGAGCGGCTGACCGACGATGGTGCGCGCGCCGACATCTCGCTCGGCTCGATCTATGCCGAGGGCAAGTTCGGTACCGCGTCCAAGACGACGATCTGGAGTTCGGCGCTCGGCGCGCGGCTGCGCATGGGCGACTGGACGCTCTCCGCCTCGCTGCCGTGGATGCGCATCCGCAGCCGCTCGACGATCTTCACCGGGATCGATTCGACGCCGATCCTGGTCGCGCCCGACACCGCCGCGACCAAGCGGACGTTCGACGGCTTCGGCGACCTGACGCTGGGCGCCGCCTATACGATCGTCTCCGCCAATACGCCGCTGGAGGTGCAGCTGTCCGGCCGCGCCAAGATCAACACCGCGACGGAAAGCAGCGGCCTGTCGAGCGGCAAGAACGATTATGCCGGCGGCGTCGACGTCTCCTATCCGATCGGCAAGCTCACGCCGTTCGGATCGTTCAGCTATCGCTTCCTCGGCGACACCGCACGCTACGATCTGCGCGACGGGCCGGCGGCATCGGCCGGCGCCTCCTATGCGCTCGGCACCAACAGCTTCCTGCTCGCCTCCTACCATTATTCGCGCGCGGCGACGCGGCTGGTCGCGGATGCGCACGAGCTGTTCGCCGGCGCCTCGACCCGGCTCGCCGGCACGCCGCTGCGCCTCACCGGCTTCGCCACCGCCGGCCTGTCGCGCGGCGCCCCCGCGGCGTCGGCCGGGCTGTCGCTGTCGCTCGGCCTCCAGAAGCGCAATGCCCGCTGACCTGGACGAGGCCGAGCTGGGCGATGCGGTGACGCGCGTCTATGCGATCGGCGACGTGCACGGCCGCTACGACCTGTTCCGGCGGCTGATGAACATCATCGAGCGCGACCAGGCGAGCCGGCTGGCGGCGCCGACGCGGATGATCCTGCTCGGCGACATCGTCGATCGCGGCCCCGATTCCGCCAAGATGGTGCGGGGCTGCATGAACCTCACCGCCTCGACCGACCGCTTCATGGTGCTCAAGGGCAATCACGAGGAGATGATGGTCGATGCGTTGCGCGGCAGCCTCTACGCCTATCGCCAGTGGCTGAAGTTCGGCGGTCGCGAGACGCTGCTGAGCTGGGGCGTCGACGAAGCGCTGCTGGAAGGGCCGGCGACGATGGACAAGCTGCGCCACGCCGCCGCGATCGTCGGCGAGGAGGCGATCCAATGGCTGGCGCGGCTGCCCCTCTATCATCGCCACGGTGACTATCTGTTCGTCCACGCCGGCATCCGCCCCGGCGTCGCGCTGCGCCGCCAGCGCGCCGAGGACATGCTGTGGATCACCGACGATTTCCTCGATTCCGAGGAATCGCACGGCATGATCGTCGTCCACGGCCACACCATCTCCGAACATCGTCCCGTGGTGCGCAACAACCGGATCGGCATCGATACCGGCGCCTATCGCACCAACCAGCTGACCGCGATCGGCATCGAGGGCGGCGAGCGCTGGATGCTCCACACCACGTTGCTGCCCGAACTGATGCTGACCGAGGACGACGCCACGTCCGAGGACGAACCCATGGTCCGGAACGGCTGATGCCCCCGCCCGGCTTCAACGACAAAAGGCTCGACGCCAATCTCGCCTCGATCCTCGGCCTGCCCGACGCGCCGCCGCCCGCGCCGCCGCCGCCACCAGCCGCGGATGAGACCGGCGCGGTGCCGACGCTGCACCGGGTCAAGACGTCGCGGCGCGCCTCCGCGACGGTCGCCGCGTCGCTCGGCATCGCGCTGGTCGCCGGGGTCGGGCTGTTCGTCGGACGGTCGGTGACGGCCCCGCCCGCGGCGGCGCCGCACCGGGTGATCGACGTGCCCGGCGCACCGGCACCGGCGGCGTCGGCGACGATGACCGCGGCGGCCACCGCGCCCCAGCCGCGTCCGTTCCGCCGCCACCGCCGGCCGTTCGCATCGGCCGCATCGCCCGCCGAGGCGGCGATCGACCTGCCCGGCGCCTCGCCGAGCACGACGCCGAGCACGCCGCTGCTCGCCGAGGCGCTGGCGGAGACGGTGCGCAACAGCGTCGCCCCGACGCCGGCGGCCGAGGCGCCGCCCACCGCTACCGCCGCGGC
>NZ_JAYDYX010000011.1:0-116271 GCF_034556155.1 Sphingomonas sp. CD22
TTTAGTTCTTGGTTAACACCGTCTCTTTCGCCAGCCAGGGTGGCAGTACGATGCGACTGACTGAGGAGGCGGGATCGACCGTCATCTCGACAAGTTTACCGTTGCGAAGGACGGCACTGACCCGTGTTGAATGCGGCGCGCAGAGGCTGAAGTCGACATCCCAATCACGGGGCCATGCCGGAAACAGATGGATTGCGTTGCCGGGTGTCTGCATCAGCATCTCCTGCAGCCCGATCATACCAGACCCACCCCAATTGTGGTCCGGCGCCCAGTCATGGCCAGGGCCCCAGAAAGTTGGATACCGCCGCCCGCTGTCTTCCATCTTGCGCTCGGTGAGTCTCGCCGCCTCGTCGGTAAGCCCAAGGCGGGCGCAGAAGATTGCATCCTGATGCCAGCTTTTGACGTCTTTTTGAGCAGGCGTATCGACGCCATAACGCCATGTGTCGACGGCAAGCTGAAGATTTGGCAGGCCGACGCCATATTGATTGTAGGGGAAAACAGGATAGAGCTGCGGGATCTCGACATTCTGGATGCGGTCCCATGCTTGGGCGGGTGCAAGGACTCGCCGGTTGCCGATCGTGCGCACGGGCAGGGGCGGAAGCGTGGCCCGCATTGCGCGATAGCGTTCGCGCAGAGGCGCACCGATCATTCGATCCGGCAACGCAAGCAAAGCCGCCAGTACCGCGTCGAGCCCAGCGATGGTCACGGCCGAGTTCGTCGCGTTCTTATACGTCTCGCACGCCGTTCCCGGAAAAAGCACCAGCTTGCTGTCTTCGTCCACCTCGCGTCCGGACACACGGGCATGCTCGCGCCGGTAATGCTCGTCGAAAAACACGAGGCAGCTGTCGATGAAGGGAAGATCGCCGGACGTATCCGCACCGGTAAAGCGGCCGACCTCCAGCATCATCAGGCAAAATTCGAGCACCGTATCCCAAAGATGATCGACAAACGCACTATCCTCCACGCCCGGCATCCGCGTCGCTGGAGTGTTCCAACTACGGTGCCAACCCCATTCTTGGCCGCAGCAGAGGCCGAAATTTTCGATTTGCTCGACGAAGCAGGCTCCCTTGTGGCCCCAATAACTCGCGGTCCGCAATTCGGCCGTCCGTTGGAGGCGACGGTAGAAATCAAGTTGCGGGCGCATCACATCGGCATCGCCACTCTTCAGCATTGGCCAATGGACCAGCCGCTGGTTCTGGGCAGTGAACTCGCCGCCGCCCCAAGCGCGGTAATCGGGTGATAGGCGCAGTTTGGGATCAGTATATTCTGGGTCGACGGTGAAATTCCCGCCATTGAATTTGGTGGGCCAATCCGCGCGCGCATTAGTGCCAAGCTGATGGCGAAAAAGCTGATAGTTGCGTCCGATCCGCCAGGCCAGATCCTCCGGTCGGGCAGGGCCGGGTCGAAGGACGATCCAACTGCGTTCCCAAAAGGCGCGCCACCAACGCCTGCTCCGCGTGCGGGACGCTGCCGAACCGGGCGCGTTCTTGGCGAGGCGGCGCAGGCCGAGCATCCATTCGTCCCGCGTGTCGGTCTGGGCGACGTGGCAGTGGAGGCGAAGGGCATGGCGTTGTCGCGGGCGTTGGCTCGTCAGGCGCCAGCCAGTGAAGTCGGTGCTCGCGTAGCGGCCTTGCGTTGTGCCGGCCGGAACAAACCCGTCGCCGTGCAGCAGCACACCAAATCCTAGCCCGGCCAGCGGGTTCCAGAGCTTATCCTTGACACTCGTCAAACCCTGCTGCTCGACCAAAAGGTCGAATACGGTGGGTGTGCTGTTGCGATGCATGCTGATGACACCGCCATCCGCAAAGGCCACTTCGTCGGCGTGTTGGCGCGGCGTGATAGGCGCGCCGTCGTATGAGCGGTGCATCGACATTTCGGCCGGCAGATAGTCACGGTCCCGTGTCCGCCACGTCTCCCACGTCGCGATCACACCTACAGGCGTGCCGCTCTGCACCGTTATGTTGACGAGCGGCGTGTCGACATCCGCCCAGATCGTTATGGTCACCTTCCCGCACGTCACGGCGATTTCACCGTCGATGAGGTTCAGCCGCTGCTCGAAGGGAACATCTGCGCCAAAGGGCGAGGGATCAAGCCGCAGTCGAACGCGCCCGAGTTTGAGGTAGCTATTGGTCTCGTCGAAAGCGCCACTGCGAGCAACGTAGAATAGGAGGTCGTCGCCTTCGACCCAGACGTTTAAGCCGATGTCGCCTGCACCGCACGGCATAGATTCGCCTGCATGCCGGCTCCTCGTTGTCCAAACCGGATCATAGGCCGACATGCGAAGCGCGGCAGCGTGCGAGACCGACTGAGACGCGACGGGTGTCGAGTGCGACGTGCCGACGATCGCCGCCGCGGCCAGCTGCTTCAGTGATTGGCGCTTCTGGTGATCCACGTCACCAGTGTCGCACTTGCTGAAGGCACGGGCAATCGCACCCTGAACAAACGGCAGCTAAGTGGAGTCGGCGACCACGCGTCGATCGTCTTCGATTGGGTCTAATGCGTACTGGCACGCACGGGCTGCGGCAAAGGATCTCCGTAGAAGATGCCTCGGCCATCGGTCGCCAAGTAGACGCGGCCGAAGAGGCGAGGATCGCCCGTGATGACTCGGTATCTAAGACCCCATTGGTGCGCGTCGTCGTTGATCCGGAACCAGCGCGCGCCCGCGTCGGTCGAGCGCCACAGCCCGCCAAACGTCTTCGTGACCCCGAAGGCGTAGAGAGTCGGCACGTGCCCGCCGGGCGCCGCCTTGCCGAGACCGAAGCTCACGAAATACATGTCACGCAACACCGGATCGACTGGCGTGGACGCCACGAACGTGTGGGCACCGTCACTGGTGTGGAAGAAGCGGCCGCCTAGAATCAGCCAGAGCTCGCCGGCCGTCCCCGGCGTTGCCGCCGCCATTGGTTGAAACTCCCGTGCCGCCGGGCGCGAGCTGGCAATGCCGGCCGGGAGTCCCTGCGCGGGTGCCTACGTGAACGTCTTCGCCCCGTCACGACTGACGAATATACGCGCACCAGTATAGTCGATCGCGTACCAGGCAAGGGGGTCGACCTTGTCGGCGACCGCATAGGTGCGTTCGGCTCCGTCAAACCAACGTGGCAGGCGGGGCAGGGGGCTGATAACGGTAAGGGATGAGCCGGAAATCGAGGGCCTTGCCGTCCAGCCCGTTTCGTCGTTTCAACTCGTCACCTGAGGTGATCCGGCTGGTGGTGCTGATGTATGTGCGCTTTCCGCTGTCGTTGCGGAACGTGGAAGACCTGCTGTTCGAGCGCGGGATCGATATCTGCCATGAGACGGTGCGGCTGTGGTGGAACAGGTTTGGGCCACTCTTTGCCGGTGACATCCGACGGGCACGCGTGAGCCGCATGCGTAATATTCGCCACTGGCGATGGCATCTCGACGAAATGTACGTGAAGCTGAATGGCGAAATGGTCTATCTGTGGCGGGCCGTGGATCACGAAGGTGAGGTGCTGGAAAGCTATGTCACCACGACACGCGACAAGGGCGCAGCGCTGGCCTTCATGAAGAAGGCGATGAAGCGGCATGGCTCGCCAGACACAATCACAACTGATGGTCTGCGCAGCTACGGTGCTGCATTGGACGAATTGGGCTGCAGGGAACGCCAGGAGATTGGTCGCTGGGCAAACAACCGGGTGGAGAACAGTCACCTGCCGTTTCGACGAAGGGAGCGGGCGATGCTCAGGTTCCGGCAGATGAAGACGCTTCAGAAGTTCGCTTCCGTCCACGCCAACGTCCACAATTACTTCAACTTGGAACGTCACCTCATCGATCGCCAGACCTACAAGGAACGACGCTCTGCCGCGCTGGCGGAGTGGCAGCTCCTTGCGAGCTAGGCCGCGCCCTTCAAAGACCAGCCTGCATCGTGTGGAGAGCGGTTCGCGTTAGACTGACAGCACCGCCAACCGGTCTGCTGACGGGCTCTCCCTGCAGACCACCCCCGGAAACGCGGCGCCATTCGCGCACCAAGCGATGTCGAGACCGTTCCGAACGGCTGACACCGCGACGAACATCCACACGGATAGCGCATAACGCAGGCATGCGTCAGCCGAGCGGCTTGAGTTCGCCCGCTATGGTCAGCAGTGCGCGCAGCGCTGCGGGCACCTGCCGTCGTCCGGAATAATAAAGGTAGAAGCCCGGTCCCGTCGGCGCCCATTCGGTGAGCACAAGGCGAAGGCTGCCGTCAGCGACATGCCTGGCAAATAGCGCCTCGAGACCGAACGTCAGGCCCGCGCCGTTCAGCGCCATCGCCAGCGTCGATCGACTGTCGTCGGCGGTCATCGCGCTTGTGATGGGCATATCGAAGTCACCGTCGGGGCCCTCGAATTCCCATCGGTAGATACTGTCGTCGCCGAGCCGGACCCCCAGGCATCGGTGCTGCTTCAAATCATCCGGATGGACCGGCGTGCCATGCGCTTCCAGATAAGCGGGGGATGCCGCGACGACCCATCGAAGGTCGGCGGAGAGCCGCTGCGCGATCATATCTTCGGGAACGGTGCCGCTATAGCGTACGCCCGCATCGAATCCCTCGCCGACGACATCGACGATACGGTTGCTGGAGACGAGATCGACCTCGATATCGGGGTGGCGCCGCGACAGTTCGGCGAGCACGGGGCCGAGCACCAACGTCACCGCATCGACCACCGCGTTGATGCGGATCTTGCCACCCGGACTGGCACGAAGCCGGTCGAGAGCTTCGAGCGCCGATCCGATGTCGGCAAACGATCTGGCGACGGATGCCTCCAGCGCCTTGCCCGCCGAAGTCAACGTCACGGAGCGGTTCGTCCGGTTGATCAGCCGCACGCCCGCGCGTTCCTCGAAGCTTTTCAGCGCGTGGCTGACCGCGGAGGCGGACACGCCGAGCTCCAGCCCGGCGCGGCGGAAGTTCAGGTGCCGCGCGATCGCCAGGAAATAGGCGAGGTCGGTCAAATTCGTGCGGGTGACGGGCATCGCGGCATGCTGAACCGGATTCATCATCGCATCAACTCGTGTGGCAGTAACCTGCTCTGCCCTGACGCGTTATTGATCCTGACCGGCGTTCATAAAGCATGCGGAGGATCGCCGATGGCCATCAGGACGCGGCCAGATGACGACGACGCATGCAAGATCCCGCTCGCGGAGGCAAAATCATGATCTTCGACACGCCCGCAGGGGCAAATCCGACCGATCGGATGAAGGTTCTCGGCAAGCCGTTGGACCGTTACGAAGGGCATCTGAAGACGACCGGCACGGCGACCTATGCCTATGAATGGCAGGATGTCGCACCCGGCTTCGCCTATGGCTACATCCTCGGCGCCGCGATCGCCAAGGGCCGGATCGCGACGATCGATACGCGCGACGCCGAGCGCGCGCCCGGCGTGGTCGGGGTCGTCACGTACCTCAATGCCGGCAAACCCGGCGTCGGCAAATTCTACGTCCAGAAGATGCTCGCGGCGCCGGATGTCGATCATTACCACCAACCCGTCGCCGTGGTCGTCGCCGAGACGTTCGAACAGGCGCGTGCCGCCGCAGCGCTGGTGCACGTCGACTACCAGCGGACCGCCGGGCGGTTCGATCTGGCGGCCCAGAACGGCAGCGCGCCGGTCCCGCCGCAGGGCGAGTTCGGCGGCCCCAACGAGAAGCAGGTCGGCGACTTCGCCAAGGCGTTCGCTGCGGCGCCGATCAAGGTCGACGAGACCTATACGGTGCCCGATCAGGCGCATGCGATGATGGAGCCGCATGCGTCGATCGCCAAATGGGACGGCGACCGCGTCACGTGCTGGACGTCGATCCAGCAGATGAACTGGGGCACGCGCGATCTTGGGCTGATCCTGGGCATCCCCAAGCAGAACGTCCACCTGATCTCGCCCTATATCGGCGGGGGCTTCGGCGGGAAGGGGACCGTGCAGATCGACCTCGCGCTGGCGGCGATCGCCGCACGCGTGGTGAGGCGTCCGGTGAAGATCGCGCTGCAACGTCCGCTTATGTTCAACGCCACGATCCATCGGCCCAAGACGATCCAGCGTGTGCAGCTTGGCGCGGGACATGACGGGCGGCTGACGGCGATCGGCCACGACAGCCTGTCGGGCAACCTCGTCGGTGGGCGGACCGAGCCGACCGTCACCTCGACGCGGACATTATATGCCGGCGCGAACCGGCTGACGCGGATGCGGCTGGCGACGCTCGACCTGGCCGAGGGGAATGCGATGCGTGCGCCCGGGGAAGCACCGGGGCTGATGGCGCTGGAGATCGCGATGGACGAATTGGCGGAGAAGCTGAAGATGGACCCCATCGCGCTTCGCGTCGTCAACGACACCCAGGTCGATCCCGAAAATCCGGACAAGCCCTTCTCGACGCGGGCCTTCGTCCGCTGCCTGCGCGAGGGCGCGGACCGATTCGGCTGGGACAGACGCCAGAGCACGCCCGGCGCGGTTCGCGAGGGACAATGGCTGATCGGCATGGGGATGGCGGGGGCGATCCGTGGCGGCAAGATCGCCAAGGCCGGTGCCCGCGCCCGGCTCGACCGTCGCGGAATGGTGACGATCGAGACCGACATGACCGATATCGGCACCGGCAGCTACACCGTCGTCCAGCAGACCGCGGCGGAGATGATGGGGGTCGCGCCCGACCGCATCGTCGTCAAGCTCGGCGATTCCACTTTCCCGGAAACGCCGGGTTCGGGCGGGCAGCAGGGCGCACCCTCGGTGACGGCAGGCGTCTATGCGGCCTGTATGAAGCTGCGCGAGGCGGTCGCCCAGCGGCTGGGGTTCAACACCGCCGACGTCGATTTCGCGGACGGGCAGGTGCGTGGCGGCAACCGGTCGGTGACGCTCGCCGACGCGGCCAGGGACGGTGACCTGGTGGCCGAGGACCTGATGGAATTCGCCAAGCTTGCGGATCAATTCCAGCAGCAGACCTTCGGCGCGCATTTCGCCGAGGTCGCGGTCGATGCCTATACCGGCGAGGTCCGCGTGCGGCGCATGCTCGCGGTTTGCGCGGCGGGACGGATCCTCAATGCGAAGACCGCGCGCAGCCAGGTGATCGGCGGGATGGTGATGGGCGTCGGCGCGGCGCTGATGGAAGACATGGCGATCGACCAGCGCTTCGGCTTCTTCGTGAACCACGATCTCGCCGGCTATGAGGTGCCGGTCCATGCCGACATCCCCCACCTCGACGCCTTCTTCATCGACGAGGTCGATCCGACGATCTCGCCGGTGAAGGCCAAGGGCGTAGGCGAGCTTGGCCTAACCGGGGTCGCGCCGGCGGTCGCCAATGCGATCTACAACGCCACCGGCGTGCGCGTGCGCGATTATCCCATCACGCTCGAAAAGCATCTCGACGGCCTGCCGGCGCTCACGTGATCGGACCATCGATGTCGCCACACACGGCATTCTTGCTGAACATCGGCACTTTCGTCGCGCTGCTGGTGCCGGTCAGCCCCGCTCAACCGCAAAGAGGACCTTTCGATATGGCCATCGCACGCAAATCGGAGATGAAGACCGTCGACGGACCGGAGGATTATTTCACCGGCAAGGTGACGATCACCGGACAATTCCAACGCGACGCACCGTCGCGCGTTTCGGGC
This sequence comes from Sphingomonas sp. CD22, assembly GCF_034556155.1. Lineage (NCBI taxonomy): Bacteria > Pseudomonadati > Pseudomonadota > Alphaproteobacteria > Sphingomonadales > Sphingomonadaceae > Sphingomonas > Sphingomonas sp. CD22. The sequence continues at coordinate 7,583 of NZ_JAYDYX010000011.1, forward strand.
GCCATCGTTCACTTCGAACCCGGCGCGCGGACCGCCTGGCACACGCATCCCGCCGGCCAGACGCTGATCGTGACCGAGGGCATCGGCTGGACGCAGATCGTGGGTGGTCCAAAGCTGGAATTCACCGCGGGCGATATCCTGTGGTGCCCCGCCGAGCACAAGCATTGGCATGGCGCGACGCCGCACGAGAGCATGACCCATGTCGCCATCCAGGAGTCGCTCGACGGATCGCCCGTGACCTGGATGGAGAAGGTGACCGACGACGAGTATCTCGCGCCGCTGGGGACGGAGTGATCGCATGCCGCACGTCATCGTGAAACTCTGGCCCGGCAAATCCGACGACCAGAAGCAGCGCCTGACCGAGGCGATCACGCGCGGCGTCACGGACGTTCTGGAATACGATGCGGACGCCGTGTCGGTCGCCTTCGAGGAGGTCGCCCCCGCCGAATGGACGCCCTGCGTATACGAGCCCGACATCCTGGCCAAATGGCCAAGTCTCACCAAACAGCCCGGATACGGCATGCGGCCGGGCGACTGATCGACCGCGACCCACCCACCAAGAATCGAGTGATATCCCTATGTCTACTAGCCATCGTTTTTCCGACAAAGTCGCCTTGGTCACCGGCGCAGCCACCGGTATCGGCCGCGCGACGGCCGTTGCCTTCGCCACGGAGGGCGCACGCGTCGCGATCCTCGATCTTACCGAAGATGCGCTGACCGACACCGCGGATGCCATCAGGCGCGCGGGTACAGAGGTTCTGGTGATGGCATGCGACGTGTCCAGACCGGAACAGGTCGAGGCGGCGATCGGACGGGTGGTCGAGACCTTCGGCCGGCTCGACATCGCCTTCAACAATGCCGGCGTCGAGAACAAGGCCGCGCCCGTCGCCGAGATCGACCTCGCCGAATGGGACCGCATCCTCGACATCAACCTGCGTGGCACGTTCGTCTGCATGAAGCACGAACTGGCGCAGATGGTCCGTCAGGGCGGCGGCGTGATCGTCAATACCTCGTCGGGCGCGGGTGTCCGGGGCGTGGCGGGCGGTGCGTCCTATGCGGCTTCCAAGCACGCCATCATCGGCCTGACGAAATCGGCCGCGCTCGACTATGCGAAACAGAATATCCGCGTGAACGCCATTCTTCCCGGCAATATCGAGACGCCGATGATGGATCGCTTCACCAACGGCGACATTCAGAAGGCCATCGACCTCGAGCCGGTAGGCCGCCTGGGCAAGCCGGAGGAGATCGCCGACGCCGTGCTCTGGATGAGCGCCGATCTCGGCGGATTCGTCACCGGTGCCGCGATCTCCGTGGATGGCGGCTGGTCGCTCTGATCGCCGGCGACCCGATACGCTCCGCGATCACGTTGACGGCGTTGGGGGCAAACTGCACAGCACGATAACGAGCGGGAAAAGGGCGGCTTCGTGCATCCAGCGGCGAACTTCGAGCTGATCATCGGCATGTTCCTGGTGGTCGTGGGGCTTCACTATCTCGCTCGGCGCTTGTCGCTGCCGCCCGCCGCTGCGCTGATCGTCGGCGGGTGCGCGGTGGCCTTCGTTCCGGGCGTGCAGGGCATCGCGATCGATCCGGAACTGGTCCTGGTTCTTTTCCTCCCGCCTCTGCTGATGGACGGTGCGTGGTTCACTGCCATCGCGCCGTTCCGGCGGCACATGGCCGGCATCCTGTCGCTGGCGGTCGGCGCGGTCTTCTTCACGACCGCGGTCGTGGCGGTCGTGACCAGGCTGCTGATGCCCGATCTGCCATGGGCCGCCTGCGTCGCATTGGGCGCGATCCTGTCGCCGCCCGATGCCGTATCCGCCCGCGCCGTGTTGCAGCGGGTCAGGCTGCCGCGCCGGCTCACCACGCTGCTCGAAGGCGAAAGCCTGTTGAACGATGCCGCAGGGCTGGTCCTGTTCCGCTTTGCGGTGGCGGCGTTGCTGACCGGCAGCTTCCATCTGGGTGCGGCGACCGGGACCTTCTTCCTGCTGGTGGCGGGCGGCATCGCGGTGGGCGCGGCGATCGGCGGATTGTGGGTGACCCTGCTCCGCCGGCTCGGCGACGATACGCTGATGATCGCGGCGACCGTGCTGGTCTGCTGGAGCGCCTATATCGCGGGCGAACTGCTGCACGTGTCGGGCGTCATCGCGGTCGTCACCGCGGGCCTGACCTGCGGCTGGTTCCAGCACGTCGTCTTCAGCGCGCGCGTGCGCATCCGGGCGTTCGCGTTCTGGCAGGTGCTCGTCTTCCTGCTCGAAGCCGCCGTCTTTCTGCTGATCGGCCTGTCGCTCCGGGGATTGCTGGACCGCGTCGGCGGGCTCGGCGTGGTGGTGGATACGATGGCGCAGCCCGTGCTGCTCATCGTCGCGGCGGTGATCGTCGCGCGCTTCCTGTGGATCTTCGGTGTCGATGCCGGGGTCGCGGCCGTTCGCCGCATCGGGTGGACGCGCCAGCACCCGCTCGGGCCGCGCGCTGCGGTGGTGATGGGCTGGGCGGGGATGCGCGGCGTGGTGACGCTGGCGGTCGCGCTGTCGCTGCCCGAGTCGATGCCGGCGCGGGACCTGATGCTCGTCACCGCCTTCACCGTGATCCTGGTCACCGTGCTGGTGCAGGGCACCTCGCTCGGCTGGATCATCCGCTGGGCGAAGCCGCCGGAAGACGCCGGCACGCGACCATCGCTCGATCTCCATGCCGCCGAAACGATGCTGTTCCGCGCGCAGCTGGTCGTCGTCGAACGCGAGGCGGTGGCGGCCGATGGCACCGTCATCCACCCCCAATTGCTGCGGCGCTACCGCACCCGCGCGACCGCGGCGGATGCGTTCGACGGCACGGCGGAGCAGCGCGACGTGGCGATCGCCAGCCATTTCGACGTCATTATCGCCGCGGTCACCGCCGGCCGCACCGAGCTCGTCCGCCTGCACCGCGCCGGGCGTATCGACGACGAGACGCTCCACGACCTCGAACACGACCTCGACCTGGAGGAACTCGCCGCCGTGGCAGCGAAAGGCGAATCGCCCAGCGCCGCGTTAGCTCCGTCTTAACCATAGCAGGCTATTGCGGTCGCCAAGGCAATTCGGCCCGGCGCCCCGCCAGCTTGTGTCACTACGGACGGCGGGGCGTCTCCGATTGCCGGGAGGCTGGTCCGCTCCGTTGCAGGGGCGACGCCCAGCCGGACGCGAAGCTGCCTGCCGCTATCGGATGAACATCACGCGGCGACGGGATCAGTCGCTGATCGTCCAGCCCTGCGTCGGACTGCCCCCGCGAATCGGTTTCACGGCATTACGGGCCTGGTCGAAGCGTTCCATCGCGTCGACGCGTGCGGATCCGCCGGCCTCCGCCGTCATCATCACCGGCATCGGCGCGGCAGCGAGCGGCGCAGGGGGCGGGAGCAGGGCAGGGGCCGGCAAGACCATCGCGGGCGGCGCAGCAGCCGGCCGGGCCGCCACCGATCGCCCGAGCGTGCGGATCTGCAACTTGCCATCGACGATCGTGGTGATGCCGCTGCCGATTCCGGCCCCGGGCACGAGCGTCGCCACACCACCGGTACCGTAGCCGGAAAGGAAGACCTCGCGTCCGTATTCGTCGCGATGATCGACGATCGGCACGCCGGGTTGCGTCCCGCCGGGTCCGCCGAGGATCCGCATCACTTCGCCTGCGTCGGCGGTGTAGCAGGTGGTCACCTTCTTGGACTTGCACCCGATCGGCGCCACCGCCTCGTGGCTCGGGCGCGCGAAGAGAACGGCGACATCCAGCCCCGGCGTCTTCGACCATCGGCCACCCAGAAGGAAGACATACCGGTAGCCCGCATCTCTGGCGAGTTCGGCAGCGCGATACAGCGCCATGTCGATGGCATCGCCACCGCCGCGGGTGGTGGCACCGATACGCCACGATCCGTCCTTCTCGACGCGATCCTCGTACCCGACTTTGAAGCCGATCCCGCCCTTCTTCATCGGACCGTAATAGGGAGGCTTGCCGCCTGCCCATGCCGGCCCGCCGATTCCGACCAAGAAGAGGCAGAGCAAGAGGCGTTTCATTTTGATTTCGCTCCGGAAAGAGCCCGGTAGCTAGCGCGCAGCCATTAAAATCCCGTTGCGCGCCGGACGCCGGCGGGCGCAGCCGCGCGCTCATGCTGGCGACGTTCTCCGGTGTCCGCCCGCAAGCCCCGACCGCCGCGTCCGCTTATTTCCGGATCGTGACCATGCCGACCGGATTGTCTTTGGTGGACGCATTGGCAGCGATCGTCTTGACCTTCTCTGCCTTGGGTTTGCGGACTTCTTTGTTCGACTTGTGCTGGCTTTTGGCCATCGTCGTTATCCTTCGGGGCGAAGCGCCCGTTTCTGCGGTACACCCTTCCACCGGGATCGTTGCACACCATTTCCGCCCACGCCGAAGATCGGCTGCCGAATCCGTGCCTTGGACGTTGAGCAGCGGAACAGGAGAGCCTTATGCCCGACGACAAGCAGACGACCGGAAGCGCGCGTTCGGACGATCGCGGCGAGGCGATCGACAAGGCCGCAGCGCCGAGCTCCGAAAGCCGCCCGACCGCCGGCAAGACGGATGACGGCAAGGGACAGAGCGATACCGGCCGCACCGATCAGACCGATGACAAAGCCGAGGCAAGCGACGAAGCGGCGGGAAAAGCCTTCGATCCGGACGCCGAGCAGGCCTAGGCCGGGATTAGCCAAAATTCCTCCCCCGCCAGGGGGAGGTGGCGCGGCGAAGCCGTGACGGAGGGGGAGGACACGGAACCGAGGTCGTCACTTACCTCCCCCTCCGTCATGCCTTCGGCATGCCACCTCCCCCTGGCGGGGGAGGAATTTTCTGAACGTCGATCCGGCCTACCCCCGTCATCTTGCAGCCATCGGCAGATTGCGTAGATTCCGCCGATGGCTGACTTCGACGACACATTCGACCCGGAACTCGGCGCGGCCTGCAACCGCCTGGCGGCCTTCGTCGAGCCGCTGCCCGAGGGCGCGGTCATCGACCCCGCATCGCAACTCACCGAGCGCGATCTCGCGCTGATCCTCCGTCGTTTGTACGCCACTCGCCATGCCGGGGAGGGCGGGGCGGATGCCGCGAAAGCGACGCCGCGCCGGGATGGGCGGGTTTCGGTACCCCTTACCGCGAAGAACTGACCGGCTACCGCCGCATCGGCAGGCCGGTTACGTCGCGAGATAGGACGCAGCGCCGTTTATCGATGCGATTCTGGGCTAATCCGACCGACCCGGAGCCGGGATAGTCATCAGAGTGGCTGTTTAACCTCCGGATAATCTCGATCATCAACGATGCACGCGTCATCAGGAGAGACGCGTGCTGACCGACGAATCAAGGGCGCTCAGGATTTACCACGAGACGCGGTGCGAACAGGAAAAGGCGCGCATGCGCCGGGCCCGCTGCGCCAGGTCAGCCGTCGCGCACGCGCATCTCTTCAGCCTGCACCGGATGAGAAGCATCGATTTGACCTATCGCGATCCCGATCGTCTCGAGGATGCCAGCATCGGCAATCCGTCGCCCTAGGGCGCATGTCGCGATCATTGCGTGAGCCGGAGCATCACGACGCCGTGCGGGGCGACCGACGCCGCATAGCGGCCCGCAAATTTGCCCAGATTCTCGTGCAGCCACAGGTCGCGCACCCGCATCCGCACCGATCGGGGCATTGCCAGCATCGTCCAGTCGGCGGCGATCGTCGCGGGCGCATCGCCGCGGTTGAACAGCAACAGCGCGCGACCCCCGTCCGCCAGCGGCTTGGACCAGATTTCATGGTCGCCGTCCTTCCACACCCGGTGGCCCTGGATGCCCGCTGCGTCCTGATCGACCGCGATGACGTCGGCGTTGAGCAGGATCGCGCGCGTCGCCTCGTCCATCCGGGCCACATCGTTCCCCGCGATCAGCGGTGCGGCCATCATCGCCCAAAGCGAGAAATGCGCGCGATATTCGCTGTCGGCCATGCCGCCGTTGCCGACCTCCAGCATGTCGGGGTCGTTCCAATGGCCGGGTCCCGCATACGGCCACAGCGGCTCGTTCATGTCGGCGATCGATGCCACGCCCCAGCTATAGCCGTGATGCCCGGTCCATGTGTCGGTGATGTCGCCGGTAGTCCGCCACATGTTGCCGATCTTGGACGCCCACAGCCACGGCTTGGCCGTACCCCATTCGCAGATCGAAAACAGGATGTCACGACCCGAGGCGCGCAGCGCGTCCGACATCAAGGCATAGGCCTCCTCGGCGTTGCGGACACCCGTCGAGCACCAATCGTATTTGAGATAGTCGACACCCCAGCGCGCATATTGCAGCGCGTCCTGATATTCGTGCCCCTGGCTGCCGGGGCGGCCGCCGCACGTCTTCGTGCCGGCGTCCGAGTAGATGCCGAACTTGAGCCCCCTGGCATGGACATAATCCGACAGCGCCTTCATCCCGCCGGGGAAGCGCGCCTTGTCCTCGGTGATGAAGCCGTTCGTGTCGCGGGTGCCGTGCCAGCAATCGTCGATGACGACGTAGCGATATCCTGCCGCGTTCATGCCGTTGGACGCGATCGCGTCGGCGGTGGCGCGGATGGTCGCTTCGTCGACCTTGCAGGCGAATTTGTTCCAGCTGTTCCAGCCCATCGGCGGCGTCTGCGCGAGGCCGTTCGCGACCCGCTTCGGGTCCTTCGACGGCGCCAGCGTGTTCGGGTCGGGGTCGAGCGTCTCCTGCGCCGACGACGGGGCGGCGTGCAGCAGCAGCACGGCCGCCATGATCTGGAACAACGCCTGTCTAACCATGCCTGATCTTCCAATCCTGTGAGCGTGCGGGCGTGCCCTCGGTCCGCGCCATCCGATCGTCATCCGAGGTCGGCGTCTCCGCCGAAGGCCGAGGGGGTCGATGCGCTCAGGGATACGCCATATGCCCCTGGATGCGCTCCTCGGAGGTGAAGGTCGACATCGGCAGGCCCGCGGCATTGTAGAGGCTGCCGGGCACGACATTGGCCCAATTGTACCGCACGTAGCGCGGCTGCCGTACCGGCCCGGCCACCACCACGGTGTCGCCGTCGATCGTGGCGGTCGCCGCGACGAAGCTGCGGTCCGACCCGGCGATCTCGAAACCGGTCACCGGCGCGCCGCGGCTGGTCAATCCCGCGGCATGATCGAACCAGATGCGCATCCCGCCCGGTTCGCCGCTCGCCTGGCGGAACAGCGGGCCTTCATAGGCGACGCGCTCGCCATAAGCGACGCTGCGCGCGGCGAGCGCGAGCCGGGCGGCGACGGTCTGCTTGTCGGCGGGGTGGACGTTGCCGGGATCGCCGACGTCGGTGGTCACCGCCATCGCGGTGCCGGCCAGCCCCAGCGCACGGCGCTGCGCGTCGCGGACCAGGCCCCATTCCTCGGCGGGCGAATTGAACGACGAGATCTGCGCGTAGAGGAACGGGAACGCCCCTTGCGCGAAATTGTGGCGCCAGTCGGTGATCAAGCCGCGGAACAGATCGGCATAATATGGCGCACGGGCGACGTTGCTGTTGGTTTCGCCCTGATACCAGATCACGCCCTTGATGCCGTAGCCGGTGAACGGAGCGACCATGGCGTTGTAGAGCGACGACGGCCGATACGCCTCCTCCGGCGGGTGCCAGGGATGCGATGGCGGCGTGCCGCCGGTGGCCCGGATGGCGGCGTCTTCCCGCGCCTCGGCGACAAGGGCGAGGTCGGCGTCGGTCTGGTCCTGCTGGAAACGCGCGCGCGCGTCGATCGCCGGGGCAAGCGCGGTGTCGGTCGCGAAGGCATCGGTCGATACCCAGCTGTCGGCGGGCGTTCCGCCCCAGGTCGAATCGATCACGCCGACCGTCACGTGCTCGCGCGCCGCGATCTCGCGCGCGAAGAAATAGCCGATCGCCGAAAAGTCGATCGCGGTCGCCGGCGTCGTGGTCGTCCAGGTCGCGTCGATGTCGCGCAGCGGGAGGGTGCTGGCCTTGTGCGCGATACGGAGCAACCGGATACGCGGGTTCGTCGCGGCGGCGATCTCGGCCGCGGCGTTCTTCAACGGCGCCCCGTCGAAGCCCTTGAGGGGGAACTCCATGTTGGACTGGCCCGATGCGAACCACACGTCGCCCAGCATGACGTCCTCGACCCGCAACGTGCCCTCGGTCGCGCCGCCGTCGACGGTGAGGACATAGGGTCCGCCTGCCGCCGCGGGCTTCAGCCACACCTCCCACCGGCCGAGACGGTCTGCGATCGCCGTCGCGCGCTGGTCGTGCAGCGCGACCGCGACGGTCGCCCCGGCATGCGCCCAACCCCAGATATGCAGCGGCCGGTCGCGTTGCAGCACGGCATGGTCGCTGAACAGGTGCGGCAGCTTGAGCTGCGCGGCGGCGGGCGAGGCGAGGACGGCGGCGAACACGGCAGTGGCGAGCAGGCGTTTCATCATGGGTCCTTCCAGGCGTCCCGGCCTGACGGTCGCGCCGGACTTGGCGCAGCCTATCAGCACCGGGGCAACCGGCTAGTAAGATTGCGAAAACTTGCCTCAGCGGATCGCGATGTCGCCCGCCGCGACGTTCCAGCCCCGCAGCGTCAGCGCGGTCGCGTCGGCGCCGCCGGTCTTGGGATAACGCACCTCGATACGACGGTCTTCACCGGGCAACAGCGCGACGTAATTGTCGCTGTAGAACGCCGGGAGAACCCGCGTGCCGTGCGCGTCGACCAAGGTGAGCTTGGCGCTGAGCGCGGGGACGGCCGTGTGATTGGCAAGGGTCACCGTCACCACGCGGTCGTCGCCCTCGACCCGCGTCGCCGCGGCCGATGCGGTCAGCGTGACGGGCCGCAGATCGTTCAGCGCGCGATAGGCGGCCTCGTCCTTGCCGCGCCAATAGAAATTATCGGCGACGATCCGTCCCGACGGGTCGGACATCTCGATCTTGACGAGCAGCATCGGATGCGCGGCGAACAGCCGGTCGAGCGGGATGGCGGCGAGGGGGGTGGCGGCATTGGCGGTGGCGTCCACCCGGTCCTCGCGCGTGAACACTTGGGCATTGTCGAGGCCGACGACGCGGGTGCGGATATTGAGGCCATTGCGTGCCTCGCGCGTGGTGTTGAGCACGACCAGCTCGTTGCCGGGCAGATTGAGCTGGACGTGCAGCGGTTCGCTCGCCTTCTTCGCGCCGTAATAAGCGGCGTGCGTGTCATAGTCCCAGCTGTAGATCTGCCAGGTGTTCGATGGCCAGGCCGGGTGCGTCATCCACAGCAAGCGCCCCGAATTCTTGGTCCAGAGATGGCCGAGGAACCCCTCGTACATCGCCTTGTGCGTTTCGAGGTTGATCATCTGCGCCTTGCGCTCGAAGTCGGCGAAGCTCGTCGCGGGACCGAACATCGTGGCGAGCGTCGCCATGAACGTCTTGGTGTCGCCGTTGCCGCCGAAATGCCAGTCATGGTAGGCGAGCGTGTCGCTGAGCGGCCAGGTCTCGCTGTCGGGCATCGTGGCGCGGACCGATTCCAGCGTCGACAGCGACGGCGTTCCCGTCTCCACCGAGAAGCCGGTCGCCAGTCCGGTGAAATAGCCCACGGGCGGGCGGTAGTTATAGGGGCCGGACCCCTGCAGGTTGATGACGTTGGAGCTGCCGGTGAACCAGCGGGTGCCGTCCTCGCGCGCGATGACGTCGTCGAGGCCTTCGTTGAGCGCGGGATAGGGCACGCCCTCGTTGCGGCCGAACCACAGGATGATCGACGGATGGTTGCGGTAGCGGCGCACCACATCGTCGGCATTCTTGAGGAACAGCTGCGGGTCCTGCGGTTCGACCTGCGCATTCTGCGTCGACTGCCAGAAATCGTTGAGGATCATCATGCCGGTCTCGTCGGCGAGATCGTAGAATTCCTCTTCGGTGTTGTTGCCCATCCAGTTGCGGATGACGTTCATATGCGCCTCCTTCTGCAACCGGAAATACGGCGCCAGACGGTCGCGGCTGACGCGCTTCATCGCGTCGTCCATCCCCCAATTGCCGCCGCGCGCGGCGATCGGCACGCCGTTGACGCGGATCGTCAGGTGCGGTTCCGGCATGGTCGTGGCGATTGACGTCACCGCGGGCGATCGCTCGCCGGCTGCGGTCAGCGACTCCGCCCAGCCGTTGGGGGATTGCTTGATCGCCGCATGCCGGATGTCGACCAACCGCTCGCCACGCAGGCTGCCATCGGTGAATTGCACGTTGACCCGACGCAAACCGCCGACCGTGGTGAACAACGACAAATCGTAACTCACCTCCCGCATCCCGAAGCGATCGGTGCGGGTGTCGGAGATCCGGCCATCGGCCAGCACCTCGAGCGAGAGTTGGTACAAAGCCTGCTCGCCATATCCGTTCGGCCACCACAATTTGGGATTGGCGACGTGCAATTGCGCGAAGTCGGTGGGCGTGAACGCCACTTGGCTTTCACCGGGTGGGGCGGCGACCGTCTTTTCGACGCGAACGTCGCCGAAGGCGGCGCGCACCGTCACCTGCCGCGGCGTCGCGCCATCGTTGCGGATCGGGACGGTGACGTAGACGTCGGCCCGATCGGTACGCGGTAGCGGCAGGTCGGTCACGACGTGCGGGTCGAGCAGGCGTATGTCGCCGTGCGCGAGCAGATCGACCGGGCGCCACAGCCCGGTGTCGCGGTCGCGGATGCCGGGGATCCAGTCCCAGCCTTCCGTCGCGACGAAGGTCGGCCCGTCGATCGCGAGTTGACCGCCATTTTCGCCGACGCCGGCGCTGATCGACTGTTCGTGCGGGATGCCGGGGTGCGGCGGTGGCGAAACGCGGACCGCGAGCACGTTTTCGCCGGCAACGGGGGTCAGGTCGAACTGGCCGCGGATGAAGGCGCCGCGGGTGTTGCCGAGCTTGCGGCCGTTGGCCCAGATGTCGGCGGCGTAATTGATACCGCCGAACACCAGCGTCAGCCGCTTCCCGGCCGCTTCGGCCGGCACCGTGAAGCTGGTGCGGTACCAATAATCCTGTCGGGCGAGGCTTTCGGGAATCTTGAGGTTGTTCAGCCCGTAATAGGGATCGGGATAGACGCCGCGGTCGACGAGCGTGGTCAGCACCGTGCCGGGCACGGTCGCGGGGCGCCAGGTGCCGCTCGCGCGTCCCGGCCGAGACAAGGCGGCGCCGTCCTCGCGGACGTCGGGGGCGGCGGCGAGCTGCCAGCCATTGACCCGCCAGCGCCCGTCGCTGGTGCGTGCCAGGCCGGTGGGCGGCAGCGGCAGATGCACCGCCGGCGGCGTCGTCGCATCGCCCCGCGCCCGTGGCAGCGTCCAGGCGTCTTGCTGCTGGGTGAGGCCGATGTTGGCCTGCCTCTGCAAAGGCCAGCCGACGCCGACCTGCCAGAATTGCACCGAGGCGAAATCGGGCCGGGCGCGCGCCGCTGCGGCGATCTCGCCCGCGGTGCGGGCGCCGGGGGTGAAGCGGGCATCGGCGAGCGAACCGCCGAAATGCCGCTGTGCGTCGCCCAAGCCGACGACCGGCGCGATCCCCAGCCGCGGCGCGACCCCGGCCGAGCGGCTCGCCTGCGACGCCACCGCGCGACCGTCGACATAGAGCGTGAGCGTCCGTCCGTCCGCAACCGCCGCCACCTGCGTCCAGCGGCCGGCGGCAAGCGTGCGTCCACCGGTGATCCGCACCGCGCCGTCCGTGACGTTCGGCCGCCCATCGACCAGGCCGAGACAACGGCAGGCGCCGAGCGGGTCGCCGACGGCGACGAGGATGCCGTTGGCCGCGCCGGCATCGGGACGCACCCATGCGGACAGGGTCCATGATGCCCCCGCTGCGACCGCGTCGCCGGCATTGTCGAGCGCGCGCTCGACCCCGATGCCTCCGGCCAGGATCGCGACATTATAGGGACCGGCGTTGCCGATGACGCCCCTAGTGTCGGTCGGAACGGTCTGCGCGACGAGCGGCAAGGGCGATGCGGCGCCGAGCAGCAAGGCGGCAATAGGCGGCAATGGTCGCATCATGATCCTCTCTGATGACGTGCGGTCTTCGCCGGCACCTCTCTATCGTCGTCTTATGGCCATGACCCAATTGTCAAAGCCAGCAGACGATGGTGGCGGCGAGCGTGACGGCGGAGAAGAGGGTGATTGGGTGCGGTGCGCGTGGCGCCGCGCCGTTGATCCTCGGACGATCGAACATGATCGACGGTACCGCCGGTAAAACATCTGCCCCCCAACATCTTATATGTTGGGGGGCAGACGGTCTTAGCAACGAGGCGTAGTCGACGGGCTCTAGTAATTCGCCCGCAGGATGATCGAATACCGGCGATCGTTCGTGAAGTACGATCGAGGCGCAAGATCATCGGAGCCCGCCTTATAGGCCTGCAGCAGCTTGGTGGTCGTATTCGTCAGGTTCACGCCCTGAACGCCAAGCTTGAGGTACTTGTTGATATTGATGAACGCCGAAGCGTCGAGCTGCCCGGTCGCGTCGTTGAAGATCGACGTATACGGGAAGATCACGTCCGCTGCGGTCAGGAGGAACCGCGAACGCCAGTTGTAGGCGGCGCGCAGGGAGATCGGTCCCTTTTCGTAGAAGAGCGTGGCGTTGAAGTTGTGCTTCGACAAACCTTCCAGCGGCAGATTGCCCTTGGCGATCGTCGAGCCGGACGACGGCGTGCCACCATTCAGGAACGAATTGGGCAGGCCGGAACTGCTGATGAACGTATAGTTGCCGTTGAAGCCGAGGCCGTTCAGGAAGCCGGGCAGGAAATCGAACGTCTGCTGATAGGCGACCTCGAAGCCCTTGATCTTGCCCTTGCCGTCGTAATTGGCCGGACCGCGCGCCTGGATGTTCTGCGTGATGCCGTTGTTGGTGATCGAGCGATTGACCAGCGACTGATAGAAGAAGCCATCGACCGTCTTGTAGAAGGCATCGACCGACAACTGGCCGACGCGGGCGAAATACCATTCCGCGGTAGCGTCGAACTGCCACGCCGTGGCCGGCTTGAGATACGGGTTGCCGGCGTTGATCGTGACGGTGCCCGAACCCGGCTCCAGTGCATAGGTCACATAGGGACGGATGTTGGCGAAGTCCGGACGCGTCAGCACCTTCGATCCCGCAAGGCGGATGATGACGTCGCGGGTGACGCCCAGCTTCAGGTTCGCACTGGGGAGGAAATAACCGTAGCTGTTGGTGAAGAACGCTGCCTGCGAGGCATAGCCGGCCGTCGCGAACGACCGCAGCCGCTCATATTCGGTCGCGCCCAGGTTGCAGACGCCGCCCGGCTGCGTGACCTGGACGGTGCCGTCCGGGAGGGTTCGCGATGTCGCGACGCAGCGGGTGGCATAGGGATCGACGACACCCAGCTCGGTGCGGTTGGGCACCGCGGTTTCCGACTGCGAATTGACCGTCGTGCGGACGTAGCGCAGGCCGACGTTACCCGAGACGCGGATATTGCCGAACATCGGGTCGTTGCTGCCGAACTGCAACATCGCATAGGCCGAGCTGTCCTGCTGCGTGACGTTCGACACTTCGGAGGGGAGGAAGGACGTCCCGGGGATCGCGCCGGCGCGCTGGCCCGCCGACAGGAACCGGTTCGTCGCGGTGGCGCCGTTGGTGTTGCGCCAGATGTCGTTCTGCGTCTGGAAGAAGCTCGTCGCCGAATTGTAGCCGTTGATCAGGTCGCCGTTATAATAATAAGCGCTCGGCGGGGCACTGGTCTTGCCCCGGAAGAAATTGTCGAAATTGTACAGCGACGACCGGCTGGTATCGCCCTGGTTGAAGGTGACCGGCGCGCCCGACCAGATTTCGCTGATCGCACCCCAATTGTATGCCGTGTAGCGCACGTCCTGCGTCCGCTCCGCATAGCGGGCGCCGAACTTGATACGCTGCAGGAACTTGCCGTCGTCGAACTTGTAGGCGAAATCGCCCTTGATCTGATATTCGGAACCGACGCTGTGCTCGATGTGATCCATCGCCGCGCGCCAGAACTGGAAGTCGCGGCTCTGGAAATACTGGCTGTCGGAGGCCGCCGCCAGCGCGGGATTCGGCGTCGCCCAGTTTGCCGCAAGCGTAAGCGGCTTGTGCGGGACGACGACGGGCAGATTGCCGGTCAGGTCGAGCTCGGAATCGGCGAAGGTCGAGCCGAACACGCTGAGATCGGTGACGTCGTGCTTGGCATAGGTATAGTCGACGTCGAGGCCGATCGACCAATGGTCGTCCGGATTGATCTTCAGATTGAAGCCGGCATCCTTGACGAGGTTTTCGTCATAGACCTGCCGCCGCGACAGCGATTGCTGCGTGCCGCCGGTCGGCACGGTGGTGGTCGCCGTGCCGCTTCCCGCGGTCCGCCAACCGGCGCCGGGCAGCGTGACGAAGCCGCTCTGGAACAGCCCGTTGTTGTCGTAGACGAAGTTCGGATAGGCGCCGCCGGCCGGATTGTAGCCGCCGCCGCGCTGGTCGGTGCCGAACTGGAACTGGCCCGCACCGTTGAGCTGGCATTCCGCGCGCGTCGTGGCGTTGCCTGCACCGTTGAGCGGGCCGTTGGCATTCTGCTGACAGCCGGCCGGATAGGTGCTGTATTCCGACAGGTCGGGCGCGGTCTCGAACGTATGTTCGCCCCAGGCATTGGTGGAATGGGTACGCAGGAACTGCGCGGTGAAGGTGGTGCGCTCGTCGGTGCTTTCCCACTGGACCGCCAGCGCCTGACCGTCGCGCTTGCGGTTATAGTCCTGGCTGCGGAACTGGCCGCCGATCGGGGCGTAAGCGATGCCGGTGGGATCGGCGAAGCCGTCCGCGCCCGCCGTGCCGGTGGCGCCGCAGAGGTTCGCCGGATTGGGCAAGGCCGAACCGTCGAGGCCGTTGACCGTGCCGGGCAGCAGCGTGAAGGCATCGGTAGTGCCCGGAAGCTGGTTGCGGCAGGTGACCGTCGTATTGGTCCCGGTGCCGGTCGCCGCCTGGATGCCGTCGCGGGTCTGGAAGTTGGTGACCTGGATGCCGTCGGCGCGGCTCTTCAGCTGCGAATAGGATCCGTTGACGAGGATGCCGAACCGGCCGATCGGCGTATCCCAGGTGTCCGAGACGAGCAGCGATCCGGTCGGCGCCCACTTCTTCGCGAAGTCGCCGTAATTCGCCTCGAGCCCACCGCCGATGTGGAAGCCCTTGTTGTCGAACGGCTTGCGCGTGTTGAGGTTGACCGTGCCGGCGAGCCCGCCCTCGATCAGATCGGCAGTCGCGTTCTTGTAGACCTCGACCGAGCCGAGCAGTTCGGAGGGCACGTCGGCGAAATTGATCGCCTGACCGCCGATACCGGCCGAGAAGGTGTCGCGGCCGTTGAATTCCGAGCGGACGAAGTTGAGCCCGCGCACGTTGACGCCCGATCCTTCGACCGAGAAATGGTCCGGATCGTTGTTGCCGGCAAAGCGGTTGATCGACACGCCCGGCACGCGCTGCAGCGCCTCGGTCACCGAACGATCGGGGAGTGCGCCGATGTCCTGCGCGGTGATCGCGTCGACGACGGTATCCGAATTGCGCTTGATCGTCTGCGCGTTGGCCAGGCTCTGCCGGATACCCGTGACAACGATGTCATTTGCGCCCGAATCATCGCGGGCAGCGGGTTCGCCGCTCTGCGCCGCGGCCGGATCGCCGCCCGGTACGTTGGTCGGAGTCGCGCTGCCTGCGGTATTCTGGCCGCTGGTCGCGCCGGTCTGTGCATAAGCGGGTACGCTGAGTGCGAACACGCACATCGCGGTAGCCGAAACACTGCTGAGAATAGCCCCGCTGCGGATCCGGGTACGAACCACGCGCGCAAGCTGCCTATCGTCGGCCATCATAACATCCCCATCGTCTTCCCTGTCGATGTCTCGTCACGGCAGACCGTGCGGCATCTTGCAGCATCAGGTACGACCGGAACTTGTTGGACGCAAGCCAATTTGTTTGCGCTACCACTAACTTCCCGCACGCTGCCAAAAGACGGTTCCCGGTCACCGAATTTCCGGTATGACGCGGACAAACGCGGAGAGCATTACCGCGCCGATCATGGGCAGAGTGGATGGAACGGGCGGAGCGGCAGCGGGTGGTGGTCGTGGGAGGGGGCACATCCGGCTGGATGGCCGCCACTGCGCTCGCCAAGCTGTTGCCCAGCCGCTGCACCGTCGAACTCGTCGAATCGGAAGCCATTGGAATCATTGGGGTAGGCGAGGCAACGCTCCCGCATATCCGCGCCTTCAACGAACGGCTCGGGATCGTCGAAGCCGAGTTCATGGCGGCGACCCGCGCGACCTTCAAACTCGGTATCGAGTTCCGCGACTGGGGGCGGATCGGGGATAGCTACATCCATCCGTTCGGCACCTTCGGCCGCGGCAGCGGCGAAGTGCAATTCCACCATTATTACACCCGCCTGCTCCGCGACGGCGTGCCGCTGCCGCCGATCGAGAGCTATTCGATGGCCTGTTCGCTGGCGCGGGCCAATCGCTTCGGCCAGCCCGCGCGCGACCCGCAACAGATCGCTTCGACCTTCGGGTATGCCTATCAGTTCGATGCGGTCGCCTTCGCACCGTATCTGCGGCGGATCGCCGAAGGGCTCGGCGCGCGCCGGACCGAGGGCAGGATCGTCGCGGCGGAGCGCGATTCGCAGAGCGGCGACGTCACCGCTCTCGTGCTGGAGGACGGGCGGCGCGTCGAAGGCGATCTGTTCGTCGACTGTTCGGGCTTCGTCGCCCTGCTGATCGGCAAGGAACTCGCCGAACCGTTCGAGGACTGGTCGCGATGGTTGCCGGCCGATCGCGCCGTCGCGGTCCCGTGCCGGACCGCGACGGCGGTGACGCCGTACACCAGCGCGATCGCGATGCCGTCGGGCTGGCGCTGGCGTATCCCGCTGCAGCATCGCACCGGCAACGGCTATGTCTTCGCCAGCGACTTCCTGTCCGAAAGCGCGGCGACCGACGCGCTGCTCGGCGCGGTGGAGGGCACGCCGCTCGCCGATCCGCGCATCCTGCGGTTCAAGGCCGGACGGCGCGCGCGCAGCTGGGTGAACAACGTCGTCGCGGTCGGGCTGGCATCGGGATTCCTCGAGCCGCTGGAATCGACGAGTCTCTACCTGGTACAGCAGGCGATCACCGCGTTGATCGAGCTGTTTCCGGAGAAACGGATCGCGCCGGTCGATCGCGACGAGTTCAACCGCCTGATCAACATGGAATATGACCGCGTCCGCGATTTCCTGATTCTGCATTATCACGCGACCGAGCGCGACGATTCGCCGTTCTGGACCTACGTCCGGACGATGCCGGTCCCGGATAGTCTCGCGGAGAAGATGGCGTTGTTCAAACGCCGCGGTCGGGTCGTCAAATATCGCGAGGGCGCGTTCCTCGATGCCAGTTGGGTGTCGGTCTATCTCGGGCAGCGCGTCGTTCCGACGGGTGCGGATCCGCGCGCCGCGGCGCCGTCCACCGACAGCCTCGTCGCGGGGCTCGACCGGATGCGGGGCGAGATCGCCGCGGCGGTCGGCGCGATGCCGGCGCATGCCGCGTTCCTGGCCGGCTATTGCCCGATGCCGGCCGCCACGTGACGTCGATCGATGCGCCCATCGCGCGGATCGCCGTCATCGGCGGCGGCATCGTCGGCTGGTCGGCGGCGGTGGCGCTGCGCCGGCGCGTCCCCGGCTTGGCGGTGACGATCGTCGCGACGCCGCCGCCGCCCGACGCGCTTGCGGATCGCATCGCGCAGACGCTGCCGTCGACGATCGGCTTCCACGACGATCTGGGGCTCGGCGAGGACGATGCGGTGTTGCGCGCCGGCGGCGTGTGGCGGCTGGGCACCGAGTTCGAAGACTGGGCGCCGGGAAGACCGCCCTACGTCCACGCATACGGACCGTGCGGCCAGCCGTTCGGTACGGCCTCCTTTCACCACCATTGGCTGCGCGCGGCGCGGGACGGGACCGCGGCCCCGTTCGAGGCGCACGCGCCCGCGGCGATGCTGGCGCGGGCCGGGCGGATGCCGATCCCGCCGGCGGGGATCGTCGCGGAGGCGCAGGCCGCGGTGATGCTGGACGTGCCCCGCTATCGGGCGATGCTGGAGGCGTTCGCGCGGCATCTGGGGGTTGAGGTGCGCGACGGGGACGTCGCGACGGTGCGGTTGCGCGGCGAGGACGGTTTCGTCGACGCCGTGCTGCTGGCGGACGGCAGCGCGGTAACCGCGGACGTGTTCGTCGACGCCGCCGGTCCCGGCGCGGTCGTCCGCGGCGCGATCGACGATATGTGGGAGGACTGGCAGCGCTGGCTGCGGTGCGACCGGCTCGTCACGGCGGAGGGCGCGGCGGAGCGGTCGACCGGGCTCGACCGGGTGCAGGCCATGCCGGCAGGGTGGCGCTGGCGCACGCCGACGCCGGACCGGACGTCGCACGGCTGTTGCTATGCGAGCGCCTTCATGTCGGACGCCGACGCGCAGCAGGTACTGGCGACGGCGGGCGCGACGGCGATGACGCCGGCGGTGGCCTTCCGCCAGGGCACCCGGCCAGAACCGTGGGCGCGCAATTGCGTGGCGATCGGCGATGCCGCGACGGTGATCGAGCCGCTCGAATTCACCAACCTTCATCTCGCCCATAGCGCGATCGACCGGATCGTCGCGATGCTGCCGGGCCGTGCCTGCCATCCGCTGGAGATCGCCGATTACAACCGGCAGGCGCAGGCGGAGGTGGTGCGCGTACGCGACTTCGTACTGTGTCATTATGCCACGGCGCAGCGAACCGAACCGTTCTGGCGCGATTTGCCGGCGCTTCCCGACAGCCTCGCCCGGACGCTGGCGGCGTTTCGGGAACGCGGCCGCCTGCCGTTCTTCGAGGAAGAGACCTTCTCGCGCGACGATTGGCTGACGGTGCTGATCGGGCAGGGGGCGATGCCGCGCCGCATCGATCCGCTGATCGAGACGACCGACGTCGCGGACAGCGAACGCGCCATGGCCGCCTATCGCGCGGCGATCGGGCAGGCGGTGTCGCGGTGTCCCGATCTGGACGCGTATCTACACTCACAGCGGAAACGGCTGGGCAGATGAACGAACATACGATCCGCAGCGTGGTGATCCTCGGCGGGGGAACGGCAGGCTGGATGGCGGCGGCGGCGATGGCACGCTTCCTCAACAACGGCGTGACGCGCGTGACGTTGATCGAGTCCGAGGAGATCGGCACCGTCGGCGTCGGCGAGGCGACGATCCCGCCGCTGCGTACCTTCAACAGCATGCTCGGCATCGACGAGCATGAGTTCATCCGCGAGACCGGCGGCACGTACAAGCTGGGGATCGAATTCGTCGGTTGGGGCGACATCGGCGAACGCTATTTCCATCCGTTCGGCGCGCACGGCCACGACCTCGGCGGGGTGCACTTCCACCAGCTCTACCTGCGCGAGCGGCAGCGGCGGGTGCTGCCCGATATCTCCGCCTGGTCGATGAGCGCGGTCGCAGCGCAGGCCGGCAAGTTCGCACCGCCGGCACCGCAGGCGCAATCGGCGGTCAAGGACCTGTTCTACGCCTATCATTTCGACGCGGTACGCTACGCCGGCTTCCTGCGCCGCTTCGCCGAACGCAACGGGGTGCAGCGCGTCGAGGGCAAGGTCGTCGCGGTGGCGCAGCGGCCCGAGGACGGTCATGTCACCGCGCTCAGGCTGGACGACGGGCAGGTCGTCGGCGGCGACCTGTTCATCGATTGCTCCGGCTTCCGCGGCGTTCTGATCGAGGAGGCGCTGGAGACCGGCTACGAGGATTGGCGGCACTGGTTGCCGTGCGATCGTGCCGTCGCGGTGCCCAGCGCCTATAGCGGCGATCCCGATCCGTTCACCCGCGCCACCGCGCGCGGATCGGGCTGGCAATGGCGGATCCCGTTGCAACAGCGCATGGGCAACGGGCTCGTCTATTGCAGCGACTTCCTGCAGCCCGACGCCGCCGAGCGCGAATTGCTCGCCAATCTGGAGGGGGCACCGCTCGCCGCGCCGCGCCATCTCTCCTTCACCACCGGCCGTCGCAAGCTGGCGTGGAACCGCAACGTCGTCGCTTTGGGGCTGGCGAGCGGCTTCATCGAGCCGCTCGAATCGACCTCGATCCACCTCGTCCAGTCCGGGATCGCACGGCTGATCGCGCTGTTCCCCGACCGGCGCTTCGATCCGGTCGAGCGCGACGAATATAACGCGCAGATGCACGAGCTGTATGCCGACGTCCGCGACTTCGTCATCCTCCATTACAAGGCGACGCGGCGCGGCGACACGCCGTTCTGGGATCGCTGCCGCACGATGGATATCCCCGACAGCCTCGCGCGCAAGATCGAGCTGTTCCGCGGCAAGGGACGCGTGTTCCGCGAGAACCGCGAATTGTTCGCGACGACCAGCTGGGTCAGCGTGTGCCTGGGCCAGGATATCGTGCCGCAGGATTACGAGCCCGCGGTCGACGCGCTCGACGAAGAGCGGGTCGCGGGGGCCTTGGAGGAGATGCGCCGCGAGTATCTCGACATCGCGGGCCGCCTGCCGAGCCACGGCGACTTCCTCCGCCATATCGCCGGCCAGCCCTCCGCGCCGGCGACCGCCCCCGCGGCACCGGCCGCGGCCGCCGGCCCGACCTTTTCGTTCGCGTCGGAATCGCCGTTCGACTTTTCGGCGGACCCGCTGTGAGGGAGGATGCGATCCGCCGCGTCGTGATCGTCGGCGGCGGCACCGCCGGGTGGATGGCGGCGGCGGCGATGTCGCGTGTCCTCGGCGAGATGCCCGGACTGAGCATCGAACTGATCGAATCGGACGAGATCGGCACCGTCGGCGTCGGCGAGGCGACGATCCCGCAGATCGTCCTGTTCAACAAGATGCTCGGCCTGGACGAGGCGATGTTCATGCGCGAGACGCGCGCGACCTACAAGCTCGGCATCGAGTTCGTCGACTGGGTGCGTCCCGGCCACCGCTACGTCCACCCGTTCGGCACCTACGGGCTCGACATGAAGGGGATCGAATTCCACCATTTCTGGCTGAAGGGGCAGGCGCTGGGCGATACGACGCCGCTCGACGCCTATTCGCTGGCGATCGTCGCCGGGATGCAGGGGCGGTTCAGCCATCCGCGTCCCGACCAGCCGGGATCGCCGCTGTCGAAGCTGAGCTATGCCTTTCAGTTCGACGCGGGCCTGTACGCACAGCTCCTGCGGCGGTTGTCGGAGGCGAACGGCGTGCGCCGTATCGAGGGGCGGATCGTCGGGGCCGAACGCGACGGCGAGACCGGCCATGTCAGCGCGGTGTCGCTCGCCTCGGGTACGCGGGTCGCCGGCGACCTGTTCATCGACTGTTCGGGCTTTCGCGGGCTGCTGATCGAAGGCGAGATGCAGGCCGGGTTCGAGGACTGGAGCCAATGGCTGCCCTGCGACCGCGCGGTGGCGGTACCCTGCGCGCATGGCGGCGACCGGCAGCCGCTCACCCGCTCGACGGCGCGCGCGGCGGGGTGGCAGTGGCGCATCCCGCTGCAACATCGCATCGGCAACGGTTATGTCTATGCCAGCGACCATCTGTCCGACGACGAGGCGGCCGCGACATTGCTCGCCAATCTCGACGGTGCGCCGCTCGGCGATCCCCGCTTCCTGCGCTTCACCGCCGGGCATCGCCGCCGTGCCTGGGTCGGCAACGTCGTCGCGCTGGGACTGGCCGGCGGGTTCCTCGAGCCGCTGGAATCGACGAGCATCCACCTCGTCCAGTCGGCGATCGCGCGCCTGCTGACCTATTGGCCGACGCGCCGCTTCGACCAGGTCGAGATCGACCGGTTCAACGCCGCGCACGTTGCCGATTACCTCGACATCCGCGATTTCCTCGTGCTGCACTATAAGGCGACGCAGCGTCGCGACACCGCCTTCTGGGATTATTGCCGCATGCTGGCACCGCCGCCGGGCCTCGCCGAAAAGCTCGCCGTCTTCGCCGCCAACGGCCGTGTCTTCCGCGAGAACGACGAATTGTTCACCGAGACGAGCTGGCTGTCGGTGATGGTCGGGCAGGGCGTGCCGGCGGGCGGATATCACCCCGCCGCCGATCTGCTATCGGATGCCGAGACGCTGTCGCGGCTCGACCATATCCGGCGCGTGGTCGCGGATACGGCGGGTCTGCTGCCGCGGCAGGACGACCTGCTGGCACAATATGGATGCACGCTGACGGGCGTCGCCGCATGACCGCGCAGGCTTTGCCCGAGATCGCCAACGTCGACCGGCGCACCTTCGAGGAGGACATCCGCCCCGCCGGCCGGCCCGTGGTGCTGCGGCAGGTCGGGCGCGACTGGCCCGCGGTGCAGGCCGCGCAGCGTTCGGCGGAAGAGGGCGTCGCCTATCTCAGGCGGTTCAGTCACGGCGAACCCGTCGCCGCGATCCTCGGCGAACCGTCGATCGGCGGCCGGTTCTTCTACAACGACGATCTTACCGGGATGAACTTCGTGCGCGGGCAAACCCCGCTCGACCCGTTCCTCGCGCGGCTGCTGCGCGATCGGGATCGCAGCGAGCCCTTCGCGATGGCGGTCCAGTCGGTGCCCCTGCCCACCTTGCTTCCGGGGTTCGCCGAGGCGAATGCGACGGATCTGGTCGCGCCGGACGTGGTGCCGCGAATCTGGCTGGGCAATGCGATCCGCGTCGCGACGCATTACGACCTCATGGAGAACGTCGGCGTGGTGGTGATGGGGCGGCGGCGCTTCACGCTGTTCCCGCCGGATCAGGTCGCCAATCTGTACATGGGGCCGCTCGAGCTGACGCCGGCGGGCACGCCGGTCAGCCTCGTCGATCCCGACGCGCCGGATCTCGCGCGCTTCCCGCGATTCGCGGACGCCGCCAAGGTCGCCCAGAGCGCGACGCTGGCGCCGGGCGACGCGATCTACATTCCGTTCCACTGGTGGCATGCGGTCGAATCGCTCGATCCGGTGAATGCCTTCGTCAATTACTGGTGGAATGCGGCGCCGGCGGAGCTGGGCAATCCCTATGACGCGCTGCTGCACGCGCTTCTGGCGATCGCGCCGCTGCCGGAGGACCAGCGCGACGCGTTCCGCGCCGTCTTCGAACATCTGGTGTTCCGCGGCCATGGCGACCCTTCGGGGCATCTGCCGGATAATGCGAAGGGCGTATTGGGACCGATCGACGCGACCACCGCGGCACGGATCCGCGCGACGCTGCGCGACAGCCTCGCCCGACCGTAACACCGGCTCGCCCTGAAGCCGATCGACATGCCTCGCCTCTCGGAGCAATGCCGGATGAGCCCCGGCCTCCGCCGGGGTACCATCGGACCTGTTCGCTAGCGCGTCCCGCCGAGCAGGCGGATGAGGAAGTCGCGCAGCCGCTCGGTCCGCGCGGGGCTGGCCGCGGCGAGGATGCCGCGCGCCGATACGGGCAGATGCTCGCCGACCGCTTCGGCGCCGTCCGCGAAGACATAGTGATCGAACCATCCCTCCCAGGCGTGGCGCTGCGCCGGCGGAAGATCGCGCAATGCCATCAGCGCGTGCACCAGCGCACCGAAGGGCGACGCCGCCTGCGCATCGCCCCACCAGTAATTGACGAGGACGTTGAGCGGATCGAGCGCAGCGACGTGATGCCACCAGATCGCCGGCACGAAGATCGCATCGCCCGGCCCGAGTTCCGCGACCTCGGCGTGCGCCAGCGCCTCGGCGAACCGCGGGTATCGATCGAGATCGGGATGTTCGGGATCGACCATGCTCGACGGCGGCCCGGCCATCGTATGATCGAGCGGCCCGACGTAGAGGTTGGCGATCTGATCGGGCGGGAACATCGTGAACCGCCGCCGCCCGTGCACGACGCAGGCGATGTTGCTCGACTCGTCGTAATGCGTCGCGACGCGGGTGGCGTTGCCGATCCACAGCCGCGCGGGCGCACCGCCGGTCGGCAGGTCGAGGCGGTTCTCCGCGTCCCACCCCGGCAGATGCTCGGGCGCGGTCGCCGCATTGGCATAGAGCGCATGCGCGTCGGCGACCGCGTCTTCGCTGTAGCGGACGAGCTGGCCGAGCAATTGCCGTAGCGCGACCTTCTGCTTCTGGAAGTTGAAGCCGGTCAGATCGTCGTTGTAGAAGAACCGGCCGGCGATTTCGGGGGCGCCGATCATCACGTCGAGCGTCTGCCCGCCCTCGAATCCGGCAAGATAGGTCGCCATCGCCCGGTCGCCGCGGCTGCCGGCGCGCACCGCGGCCCAATGCTCGACCTGCCCGCGCAGGACGACCGGCACATAGCAGCCCGCGATCTCGCGCGCGAAGGTGGCGGCGTCGACGGCGGTGCGCTCGATTACGGCCGAGGTCATCCTCGCTGGCTTTCCATGGCTATTGCCTCTCGCTGGTGGCGCGGCGCCTGTCTTTATGGGGCTCGGGTTCGCGGCGAACGCAGGCGCGTCATTCGATCGTACCGGTCAGGCGCGGGCATGGAATTGTCAAGCATATGGTGCGGTTAGGCGACAGCGCGGTGGCCCGGCCGATGGCGCAGGTGGCGGCGGGACAACGCGCCGATATCGTTGACCCCCGCCAACGTCAGCGTGCGCTCGAATTCCTCGTGCAGCAGCGTCAGGAGGCGATCGACGCCCGGCTCGCCGCCCGCGGCGAGGCCGTAGAGATAGGGGCGGCCGATCGCGCAGGCGGTCGCACCCAGAGCCAGCGCCTTCACCACGTCCGAACCGCGGCGGATCCCGCCGTCGCAGATCACATCCGGTGCATCGCCGACGGCGGCGCGGACCGCCTCGATCTGGTCGATCGGGGCGGGGGCGCCGTCCAGCTGTCGCCCGCCGTGGTTGGAGACCATGACGCCGGTCGCCCCGGACTCGACCGCACGGCGCGCATCCTCGGGGGTCATCACGCCCTTGATCGCGAGCGGCCCGTTCCATTCGCGCGCGAGCCATTCGACGTCGCGCCAGCCGACCGAGCGATCGAACTGACCGCCGATATAGTCGAACAGGCTCATCGGCCCCGCCGCCAGCGCATCGACCTTGTGGCTGACGTTGGCGAGGTCGAATTTCGATCCGGTCAGCGCGGGGATCGACCAGGCGGGGTGGCGCGCGAAGCTGAGCAACGAGCGCAGCGTCAGCGCCGGGGGCAGCGACAGGCCGCTGACCCGGTCGCGTTCCCGATTGCCGGCGACGGGCGTGTCGACGGTCAGCGCCAGGCCGTGGAAGCCCGCCTCCCGACAGCGCGCGACGAATTCGGCGGTGAGGCCGCGATCCCGGAAGATGTAGATCTGGAAGACCTTCGGCCCGGCAAACGCCTGCGCCAGATCCTCCAGCCGGGTCGTGCCCATCGTCGAGAGGCTGTAGAGGAGGCCGTGCCGCGCTGCCGCGCGGGCCACGGCGAGTTCGGCATGGCCGTGGAACATGCGGGTGAGTCCGGTGGGCGACAGCATCAGCGGCCAGCGCGCGGGCTGGCCGAAGATCCGCGTCTCCGTCCGGATCGCCGACACGTCGTTGAGGACGTCGGGGATCAGCTCATAGTCGGCGAAGGCGCCGACGTTCCGCCGCAGCGACACCTCGTCGTCGGCACCGCCGTCGATATAGTCGAAGATCGGCCGCGGCAGCCGCCGACGCGCCATCAGGCGCAGGTCGGCGACGTTGTTCGCCCGCTCGAGTGGCGTCATGGTGCCTATGTCCCTTCGCGCCTGAAGCCTCCCGCGTGCCGCCTGCGTCGCCGCAGGCTGCGTCAGCTGGGCGCCGATCGCCAAGCTGTTTGGGTGTGCCGGGGCGATGGCCGACTGTGCATGCCGGCGCGGGCCTATGGCTGCGGCGGCGTATCCTTCGGCGCCGGCGGTTCCCCGCCCTGCGCGCGGTTCATGCTCTCGACCTCGGCAGCGGTCTTGAAGTCGAGCAATTCGACCTGGAAGACGAGATCGGCATTCGCCGGGATCGGCCCCGATGCCTGCGCGCCATAGCCCAGCGCCGCGGGAATGCAGAACCGGGCGACGCCGGACCGGGCCATCGTCTGCAATCCCTGCGAAAACCCGGGGATCACGCCGTTCACCGGCAGGGGAGATCGCATGCCCTGATCAAACACAACCCCCGTCGCCGCGATATAGCCGATGTAATTGACCAGCACGACATCCCCCGCCGCCGGCTTGGCACCGGTGCCGGCGCGCAGCAATGTCGATCCCAGGCCGGACGGCGCCGTCGTCGAACACAGCCGCTGCCCGGCCGGCACCACGGGGTTGAGCGGCAAGGCGATGATCGCATTGTCCGCCCTGACCGGGGCCGGGGCCGCGGCACGCGGCTTCTGCCGGCGGGTGGCCGCGGCATCCGCCGGCAAGGGCGCGGCGAGCAGCGGCAGGATCGCAGCGAGGATCAGGCGGGATGAAGCGTGCTTAATGAAGGGCATGGACGCGGCTATATGCAAGGCGGGCGATCCGCGCCAACCCGATCGTCGCACATCGACCGTCCTGCGTGCGGAACGCGGATCGCCGTGCGACCGGGACGCATCATCATGCGTTCGATCCGGGTGGCGATGGTGACGAATCCTGCGACAATGCCGTCAGCGCTGCCGATAACGGACGCCCGCGGCGCATGACGATGAGCGCGCGCGATACGACGCTCGCGCTGCTGGCGTCGCGATCTCCGGAAGCGACGGTGTGCCCGAGTGAGGTGGCGCGCGCGATCGCGCCCAAGGAGGCCTGGCGCGACGCGATGCCGCTGGTGCATGCCGCGGTCGACGGGCTCGTCGCGGAAGGCCGCGTGCGGCTCAGTTGGAAAGGGAGGCCGCTGGCCGTCCGCGACGGGCCTTATCGCATCAGTCGTTCGATGCCCCCGGCGTGACAGGCGACCGAATCGCTGCCCGACCGTTGTGCCGTGCAGAGGAGCGCAAGATCATGTCCCGTCGTAACTTTATCGTCGACGCCAGCGTCGGCGCGGCCGACCGGCGCAAGCCCGGTCCCGCGGCGCGCATATGAGGCCGCGACCCGATATGCCTACGCCGGGACAGGAAAGCGTCTGGTCCTATCCGCGCCCCGCGATCGCCGAGCCGAGCCGCCGGCGGATCCAGATCGTGCACGCGGACATCGTCGTCGCCGACAGCGATGCGGCGGTGCGCACGATCGAGACCAGCCATCCGCCGAGCTGGTACATTCCACCCGATGCGATCACGCCCGGCCTGTTGCGTCCATCGACCCGTCGTTCGTTTTGCGAATGGAAGGGCGAGGCGCGCTATTGGCATATCGAGATCGGCGGACACACGTTCCGCGACGTCGGATGGAGCTATGCCAATCCCACGCCGGCATTCGCGATCCTGCGCGATCACATCGCCTTCTACGCCGGGCCGTTCGACCGCTGCGCGGTGGACGGGGAGCGCGTGCAGCCGCAGCCCGGCAGCTTCTACGGCGGCTGGATCACCTCCGACCTCGCCGGCCCGTTCAAGGGCGTGCCGGGCAGCATGGGCTGGTGAGCGGCGCGCTGCCACCGGGGCTGGGCGACTGGCACGAGTGCCCGCGCGTCCGCGCGATGAACGACCGGCCGATCGCCACCGGCGTTCTTTATGTGCTGTGCTGGCTTCAGCAGGCGCTGCGCGCGACCGACAATCCGGTGATCGACGCCGCGGTGCGGCTCGGCAACGCGCTGGGACTGCCGGTGCTCGTCTATCACGGCGTCCGCGAGGATTATCCATATGCCTCGGACCGGCTGCACCATTTCATCCTCGGCGCCAGCCGCGATCTCGCCGCGGGATGCCGTACGCGTGGTTTCGCTTGCGTCCAGCATATCGATCGCGCGGATCATCGTGAGAAGGGCCTGGTCTATCGGCTCGGCGCCGATGCCGCGGCGCTGGTGCTGGAGGACCAGCCGACCTTCGTCGCGCGCTGGCAGGCGGAACGCGTCGCGGAGCGGATCGCGATACCGACCTATGCGGTCAACGCCGCCTGTCTGGTGCCGCCCGCCGTGCTGGGGGACGGGATCGGCGGCCGGTCGGGCTTCCTGCGCCGCCACGAGCCCGCACGGGCGGCCTGGGCAGACGGCGAGGACGTGCAGACCGACCTTCCCGCCTATGACGGCGCGTTGCCGTTCGTGCCGGATGATCCGGACGGGGATATCGAGGCGCTCGTGGCCGGGCTGGACATCGACCACAGCCTGCCCCCGAGCGCGGCCTTCCCCGCCGGTCGCGCGGCCGGCGAGGCACGCTTGCACCGCCTGATCCGCGACGTGCTGCCCGGCTATGCCACGACCCGCAACGATGCGACCCAGCGCGAGGGGGCGAGCGGCCTGTCGCCCTATCTGCATTTCGGGGTGCTCGGCCCGCGCGAGGCGATGCGGGCGGTGACGTCGTCGCCGGCGGGCGCCCGGCACAAGACGAAATTTGCCGACGAACTGCTGGGCTGGCGCGAGTGGTTCCATTATCAGGCACGCGCATTGGTGGCGCCCGAGCGTTACGACCGCGTCGCCGGCTGGGCGCGCGCCACCTTGGCCGAGCATGCCGGTGACCCACGGCCGCATCTCGAACGCCTGTCGGCGATGCTGCGCGGCGAGACGCGCGACGAGACCTGGAACGCCTGCCAGCGGCAGTTCCTCCGCTTCGGCTGGATGCACAACAATCTGCGGATGTATTGGGCCAAGCGCATCCTGGCGATGACGCCCGATCCCGAAACCGCCTGGGCGACGGCCTGTTACCTCAACGACCGGCTGAGCCTGGATGGGCGCGACCCGTCGACGTATGGAAACATCGCGGCGATGTTCGGCGGCGCTCCGGGGGATACCGACCGGCCCGTCTACGGCCGCGTCGCCACGCGCGGCGACGGGTCGACACGGGCGAGGGATGGCGGCGACGCGTGGCTCGCCAAGGCGGCGTCGCGTGACGTACCGGCGGTCACCGTCCCGTCCGAATTGCCTCGGGAGCGCTATGTCTAGTGCAGCGCCGTCGACCGATGATGCTCCGCGGCGATCGTTCGCGCGAGGCCGTCAACGCTGATCGCCGCGCACGGTCCGACGGACGAAGCTGGAAACGTCGTCGAGCACCGGCGCGCGACCGCGGAAGGGTCGCGCGAGCGCCAGCAGGATGCCGACGTGGCCCAGCTTGGCATAAGCGCGCTCGTCTACCGCCACGCCGCCCCCGCGCAACTTCGCGGCCAACGCCTTGCTGTTGCGCGGCTGCACCACGGTGTCGTCGGTCCCGTAGAGCAGCAGCGCGGGGGGATCGCCGGCGCCGGCCCAGGTGACCGGCTGCGTCTCGGCCGGGTCGGACGACTGGCCGAAAGCGGCGCGGCTCGCAGCCACGTCGAACGGCGCGAAATCATAGGGGCCGGCCAGCCCGACCAGGCCCTTCACCGCCGTTCGCGATGCGCCCAGCCAGCGCGGGTCCACCGCCAGCATCGCGGCGATATAGGCGCCCGCCGAATGGCCCATCAGCACCACCGATGCACCGTCGCCGCAATAATCCCCGGCATGCGCGATCGCCCAGCGCACCGCCGCGGCGCCATCCTCGACGAAAGCGGGATAATGGACGTCCGGCACCAGGCGGTAATCCGGAACGACGGTGACGAACCCGCGTGCCGCGAGCGCGCGTCCCACGAAGGCATAGCCGGCGCGCGTGCCGCTGTTCCAGCTGCCGCCGTAGAAGAACACCACGACCGGCCGCGCCTGCCCGCAACCGGCGCGCGGCGCATAGACGTCGAGGCGCTGACGCGGGGCGCCGCCATATGCGAGGTTCCTGGCGACGAGCACGCCGCCCCGATCCTTCGGCACCAAGGTGTCGAAGGTGGTCAGCGGCGAGCACGCCGCGCACAGCGCGCCAAGCAGGGCGAGCACGCCGAGGTGGCGGGCCGTGACCCGCGGACGGATCATGCCGCCGGGGTCGTGGGATGTGCGGTCACGCATGCGGCCTTTTTATGGAAGGGCGAGGGCAGGACGAACGCTGGCGCGCATCGTTCCGATGGCCCGCTTGGGCCAGCGCACGGGGGCGTCACGCCGGGTAGCGCCGTAGCGTCTGGCGGATGCTGCCGGGCCGCGCGGCGGCGCCGGCATCGTTCACCAGATGCGCGATCGTGCCTTTGTCGTCTCCCAGCGAGATGGTGGTGACGTTCTCCACCCGTACGCCGGGGGTGTCTGGCACCTCGACCGCGCTGGCCAGAACGATCGTCGGGTCCGCGGTGAAGTTCGCATAGACGCCCATGCCGATCGCTTCGTGACGGCGAACCCGGTCGGCGACCTTGTACGCTGCCCAGCCGCGGGGCGAATCCTGCCGCCAGGCGTGCTGGCTCGGCGGATCGTAGGGCAGTTCGTTCTGGTAGAAGAAGGTGCGGCCGTTCTCTCCGTTCCACACCGTCTGCCAGCGCTGGAAATGCTCCACGAACAATCCGTAACAGCTCACGTCGTCACCGTTGACGACGAGTCCGTGGTCGCCGCGGCTTTCGTTCCAGCCGACATGGACGCGACCGCCGTCCCGGTCGCCGTGATCGGCGCGCCAGATCCACAGATGGTCCGCGATCACGTGATGGCTGTTGATCTCCAGACACGTTCCGGCGTTGCCGATCGCCGCGCCACCGACGCGGAAGAACAGGTCGGCGAGCAGCGTCGGATCGGTGCGGTGGTCGCGCGCGGCGCCCCGTGGCCCGACCTCCATCAACACCGGCGAGGATCGCGGCCCGGCGTCGATCAGCAGGCCGGCGACCGATACGCCCGGCACGTCGGCGATCGTCATCGCGGCGTTGCCCGCCTCGCTCAGCAGCGTCGCCAGCCCCAGTCCGAGGACGATCGCATCCGCCCGGATGACGCGGATCGGCTCGCGCAACCGGTACACGCCCGGCGTGAGCAGCAGGTGGCGCCCCGCCGCCAGCGCGCGATTGATCGCCGCGATCGGGGTGGCAGGGGTGGCGATCAGGAACTCGTCCAACCCCACGACCCGCCCGGCGGGCCGGCCCTGCCACGAGGTCCCGGCCGCGTCGCGACGGAGCGCCGGCACGAACACCGCCCAGCGGCCGTCGGCGGCGACGTGGAGAAACGGCTTCTCCCGCATGAGGGGCACGGACGGCAGGGTGGTGACGGGCGGCTCCGGGAAGCTGCCCGGCGGCGTGCCGACGACGCCCATGAACATCATGTTCCAATTGGCGCCCTGCCAGCCGCCGATCTGCGAGCTGCGGGTGAACCATTGCTGCTGCGTGCCCGAATGGATCGTGCCGTCGACGCGACAATCGGCCATGAAGCCGCCGCTCGACCAGCCGCCGTCGTCCAGCGCAAGATCGCCCGCCAAATGCACGCGGCGATAGGGCGCGGCCTGCGACACCGCCCAGCGGTCGGCGCCGTCGGGCGGCCGGACCGACAGATTCTCCACGGCACGCCAGAAATTGACCAGCGCCATGCCCTTGGCCCAATCGGCCTCGGCATGGACGTGTCCGGTGACGGTCACGTCGCCGGGCTGCAGGCCGAGGCCGGCCACCTGCGTGAAGAACCCGACGTTGATGTCGAGCCGGTGCGCGCCCGGCTTGAGCAGCACGGCATAACGGCGGTCGGTGAAATGCGCGCGTTCCTGCTGCGCGAACCAGCCGTCGATCCGGCGCTGCGCATCCGGCATGCCCGGATCGACGACGAGCACGTTGGGACCGAAATCGGGCTCGTCCACCGCCCAGCGCTGCCTCGCGCCGGCCGGTGCTATCCCGACGGCGGCGATGCCCGCCAATACGCCGCGACGTGTCGTCTCTGCCGTCAACCCATTGTCCTTCCGATCGAATCCCGCCGCGACGATTTGGCACCTTAACGCTTCACCGTCTTGCGTCACGACGATAGGGTTCATCCGACACGTAACGGGGGATCACAATGCACGCACTGCCTTGGCTCGGAGCCGCCGCTCTCGCATTCGCCATGCCGGGCGGGCAGGTCGCGCAAGCGCCGGTTGCGGCGCCGGCACCCGCCGAGGATGCGCGGCTCTATGCGTTTCTCGATCAGGAGTTCGCCGAGGAGCTGCGGGATCGTCCGCAGCTTGCGACGCAGCTCGGGCAGAAGGACGGCAACGATCGGCTCGACGATATCAGCGATGCCGCGACGTTGCGCCGGCTGCAATGGCGCCGCGCCAGCGTGGCGCGGCTGAAGGCCCGGTTCGATCGCGCGAAATTGTCGCCGGACGCGCAAGTCAATTACGACATCTGGACGCTGGAGCTCGACCGCGCCGAGCTGAGCTATCGTTACCGGCTGCAGGCGCCGCCATTCTATTCCTTTCTCTATTCGGTGCATGCGCAGCTCCCGAATTTCCTGATCAACACCCACACCGTCCAGGATGCCGGTGACATGCGCGCATATGCGGCACGGTTGCGGGCGATCCCGGGCGTGCTCGATACCGCGATCGCGCTGAGCCGGGTGTCCGATGCCGCCGGCGTGCGCGCGCCTAAATTCCAGATCGAGCGCGTTATTTCCGGCAGCCGCGCGATCGTGACCGGCGCGCCGTTCGATGCCGGCCCGGCGTCGCCGCTGTGGGCCGATGCTCAGGCGAAGGTCGCGAAGCTGCGCGCTGGCGGGACGCTCGACGCGGCGCAGGCCGCAGCCCTCCTCGCCGACACCCGCGCGGCGCTGATGACGATCAAGCCTGCTTACGACCGCGTGATCGCCTGGGCGCAGGCGGATCTGCCGACCGCGCCGAGCGGCCGGGTCGGCGCGCTGACGCTGCCCGACGGCGCGGTCTGGTATGCGGCCGCGCTGAAGCTCAATACGACGACCGACCTCACCGCCGACCAGATCCACGCAATCGGTCTTGCCGAAGTGACGCGGATCGAAGGCGAGCAGGACGCGCTCGCCCGTGCCGCCGGGCTGAAGGACCGCAACGCCTTCTATGCGCAGATCGCCCGCCGCTTCCCGGTGGTGCCGTGGACCGACGCCTTGCGCGCGAAATATCTGCAGGACGCCAATGCCGCGCTGGCCTTCAACCGCACGCTGCTGCCGGAATATTTCGGCAAGCTGCCGGTCCATGCCATGGAAGTGGTCCGCGAGCCGTCGTTCAGCGAGGTCGCCGGCGGCGCGGCGCATGCGGCGGGACCCAGCCGCGACGGCGCTCGGCCGGGCCGCGTCTACGTCCACCTGCTCGGCACCACCGACGCGACCCCGCCCGCGGCGCTGCGCGATCTGATGTGTCATGAGGGGGTGCCTGGCCATGTGATGCAGGGAGACATTCAGGTCGGGCAGAGTGGCGGCCCGAAGTTCCGGCAGAGCACGCGCTACGTCGCGTTCGGCGAAGGCTGGGGCCTGTATGCCGAGGCGCTGTGCAAGGAGATGGGCGCGTTCCCCGAAGCATCCGACGATTTCATGCGACTGGATGCCGAGCTGTTCCGCGCGGCGCGACTGGTCGTCGATACCGGCATCCACGCCAAGGGTTGGACCGAGCAGCAGGCGATCGACTATATCGTCACCACCGGCCGCGCCGCGCCCGACCAGGGCCGGTCCGAGGTGCGCCGGTACATCACGCTGCCGGGACAGGCGACGGGGTATAAGATCGGGATGCTCAAGATCGTGGAACTGCGGCGCAAGGCGGAGGCTGCCTTGGGTCCGAAATTCGATATTCGCGGCTTTCACGACCTGCTGATCGGTTCCGGCTCGCTGCCGCTACCGATCCTCGAGCGGCAGGTCGACGGCTGGATCGCCGCGCGCAAGTAGCAGCCGGCCGAGGCGATCGGCATCGGCGGGTGTGGCGGGGTTGTAGATGAGCATGCCGAGTTCCGGGCGTCCTTCGACGGCGAAGGACGAGAATTCCATCGCGAGCAGCCCCGCATCGGGGTGATGGATGCGCTTCGTGCCCTCGCCGTGCGCGACGACGTCGTTATCCTGCCACAGCGCCGCGAAATCGGGGCTGAGGCGGGACAGTTCGGCGACGAGCGCCGTGACCTCGGCGCTGGTGCTGGCGCCGGCGCGCGCCACGTCGGCGCGGAAGGCGCCGACGACGAAGCGGGCGACGTCGGCGAAATCCGCGTTGCGCGCGCGGACATGGTCGCTGCCGAACATCAGGCGCAGGATGTTGCGCCCCTCGCGCGGCAGCTTGGCGTAATCGGTCAGCAGCACCGCGGCGGCGCGGTTCCAGCCGACCACGTCCCACATCGCGGTCTTGATGATCGCCGGGCTGAGCACCATCCCGTCGAGCACGCGTTGCAGCCGCGGCGAGATGCCGTCGACCGGCCGGTAGCGCGCCTCCGGCAGGCGGCCGAGGCCGAGCATGTAGAGGTGCTCGCGCTCCGGCTCGGTCAGCATCAGCCCCTTGGCGATACGGTCGAGCACGTCGGCGGACGGCGCGCCGCCGCGCCCCTGCTCCAGCCAGGTGTACCAGGTCGGGCTGATGTTGGCGCGGCTCGCCACCTCTTCGCGGCGCAGGCCGGGCGTGCGCCGCCGGCCGCCGGCGACCCCGAACGCCGCCGGATCGAGCCGGGTGCGCCGATCGCGCAGATAGGTGCCGAGCGGGTTGGACGCGTCACTGGCCATCGCACATCCTGTTGAACGTTATACCACGATATCGTCCCTACTTTAACACGTTGGAATTGCTCGCGATACCGCAGGGGTAAGAAGGAGATTTCCCATGCGCGTATTCCTGACCGGTGCGACCGGCTTCATCGGCTCGCACGTCATTCCCGAACTGCTCGGCCGCGGTCATCGCGTGCTCGGCCTCACCCGCTCCGATGCCGGCGCGCGGCAGCTCGAAGCGGTGGGCGCCGAGGTCCATCGCGGCGACCTGGACCGGCCCGAGACGCTCGCCAGCGGTGCGGCGGCGGCGGACGCGGTGATCCATTGCGCGTTCGACCACAATTTCGCGACGTTCTTCGAAAACACCAAGAAGGACGACCGCAACATCACCGCGATGGGCGAGGCGCTCGAAGGCACGGGCAAGCCGATCCTGATCACTTCCGGCGTCGGTATCGGTACGCCGGTGAACGGCGGCGCGGCGACCGAAGACGTGCTCAACCCGCACCACGCCAATCCGCGCATCGCCACCGAACTCGCCGGCGCGGCGCTGATCGCGCGGCGCATCGACGTGCGCACCATCCGGCTGCCGCAGGTCCACGATACGACCAAGGCGGGGCTGATCACCCCGCTGGTCGCCGAGGCACGCCGCGCCGGGGCGGTGGCGTATCTGGGCGAGGGGCGGACGCGCTGGGCCGCGGCGCATATCAGCGATGTGGCGAAGCTGTACGTGCTGGCGCTGGAAAAGGGCGAGCCGGGCGCGCGCTACCATGCGTCGGTGGAGGACGGCGTATCCGCCCGCGACATCGCCGACGCCATCGGTGCGGGAACGGGATTGCCCGTCCGGTCGATCGGGAACGAGGACATCGAGCGCTATTTCGGCTGGATGGCGCCGTTCGCCGGGCTCGACATGATCGCATCCAACGCCTGGACGTGTGCGCGGCTGGGGTGGGTGCCGAGCGGCCCCGACCTGCTCACCGACCTTGCGGCGATGGACTATTCGGCGCCCGCGATGGCCTGATCGACCGCCGAGTGGCGAATTCTCCCGGCCCGCGGAACCGCCGAAGCGCCCGATCCTTCAGCGAGGGGAGATAGACTATGAAGCTGATCGATCGTCGCCAAGGTTTGTGGATGCTGGCCGGGAGCGCCGTCGCCGCGACGGCGCTCGGCGTGCGGGTGATGGCGCACGAGGCGCTGGCAGCGCCGGGGCGGACGCTTGCGCTGGTCGAGAAGAAAGCGGGCCGCGTCGC
Organism: Sphingomonas sp. CD22; assembly: GCF_034556155.1. Lineage (NCBI taxonomy): Bacteria > Pseudomonadati > Pseudomonadota > Alphaproteobacteria > Sphingomonadales > Sphingomonadaceae > Sphingomonas > Sphingomonas sp. CD22. The sequence continues at coordinate 43,108 of NZ_JAYDYX010000011.1, forward strand.
TTTCCATGCGCTGCCCGACGGCAGGCGGATCGGTACGATCGCGCTGGGGACGCAACCGCATGAGATCGTCGCCGATGCGGCGGGGCGATTTGCCTATGTCGGCCATTACGGCGTCGAGAGCTGGAAGGCGCCCGGCGCGGGCGGCAGCCAGATCTGGGTGATCGACCTGCACGCGCGCACGCTGGCGCGGACGATCGACATGGCGCCGTTCGGCCGCCTCCACGCCGTCCGGATGGATGCGCGCGGGCGGCTGTACGTCCTGTCGGAGCAGGACAGCATGCTGGCGCGGTTCGACGATCCCGCCAAGGACACCGCGCCGTCCCGGCTGATCCCGGTGACGGGCGCGCGCAGCCATTATCTGATCGTCCGGCGCGACGGCGCCCGCGCCTATGTCGCCGACACGTTGAGCGGTGCGGTCATCATGGTCGATCCCGAGGATATCGGCGTCGCCCCGGTGCGCCGGCGGATCGGCACCGCGCCCGAAGGCATGACGCTGAGCGCGGACGAACGGACGCTCTACGTCATCGACCGGCCGAGCGGGACCATCCACGCACTGGATGCGACGACGCTGGACGAGCGCGCGCGCCGGCCGTTGCGCGGCGAGGCGGTGCGCATCGTCACGCAGGCCGACGGCCGGCTGATCGTGTCGAACACCGCGGACAAGAGCCTGTCGCGGCTGGACCCGACCACGCTCGTCGAACAGGATCGCCTGTCGCTCGACGCCGGCGCGCCGGGGCTGAACCTCGCCGGCGACACGCTGTACGCCTCGCTCGAAAACGACCGGGTGGCGATCATCGACGCGCGCCGGTGGGCGATCACCGGCGGCTTCGCGACGGGCGCGGCGCCCGATTCGTCGGTGCTATTCTAGCGGCCGGCCGATCCGAACGCGGCGATCGCGGCGTCGAAGTTCGAGTGTGTCGCCGATCGAACGTAGGTTGCGCACTCGCCCTCACCCCGCGCCGGCTGCGCCGGCTTGTCCCCTCTCCCGGTGGGAGAGGGGAGGGGGCGCGCAGCGCTGAGGGGTGAGGGTGGGGCGCTCCGTTTTTCCGCGGCCCCGCACGAATCCCATCGGCCTTTCGGTCATACGAAACGGGCCGTCGGTCCAGGCTCGCGGATCGCGTCGGCTTCGCGGCCGTTGAGGCAGGGATTGTTACCCGCTGTCTGGGGAAAAGACGTATGCATCCGGCGCCGTTCATCTGCATGACCCATGGGTTCGATCCCGCCGGCGGGAGGGCGGGCGCGGTGCCCGCCGGTGTGGCGATCGGGCGGCGCGGCTGATGGTGCAGCCCTTCACCATCGCGATCCCCGACGAGCGGCTCGCCGAAATCCGGCTCGGCATCGCGCGTTTCGACTGGGACGACTTTCCCGACGCGGGCGGCTGGACCTCGGGCGTCGGCCTCGCCGATCTCCGCCGCCTCGCCGATCGCTGGCTCGGCGGCTACGACTGGCGCGCGACCGAGCGGCGGCTCAACGCGCTGCCGCAGTTCACCGCCGATATCCTCGGGCAGACGCTCCACTTCCTCCACGTGCGCGGCGACGGATCGCGGCTGCCGGTGATGCTCTTCCACGGCTGGCCCGGCTCGTTCCTCGAATTCGAGGCGCTGATCGCGCCGCTCACCGCCGCGGGGCATGACGTGATCGTGCCCTCGCTGCCCGGCTATGCCTTTTCGGGACGTCCCGCGACGCCGATCGGGCCGCGGCAGACCGCCGAGCTGTTCCATCGGCTGATGGTCGAGCTGTACGGTGCCGGCCGCTATCTGCTCCAGGGCGGCGATTGGGGCGCGGCGATCACCGCCTGGATGGCTTTCGGCCATCCCGATGCGGTCGCCGCGCTGCATCTCAACATGGTGATCGTCCAGGCCGCCGATGCGGTGCCCACGCGGGCGCCGGAGCTGGCCTGGGCGGCGAAACGCGCCGACCTCGCCAAGGAGGAAGCGGGCTACAGCCACGAGCAGGGCAGTCGCCCGCAGACGCTGGGGATCGCGATGAGCGACAGCCCGATCGGCGTCGCGGCCTGGATATTGGAGAAATTCGGTGCCTGGGCGGACGTCCCCCGCGATGACGCGGGGCGGCCGGACCTGTGGGCGGCGTTCGATGCCGACGTGCTGATCGACAACGTGATGCTGTACCTGGGGCCGAAACGCTTCGTCACCTCGACCTGGATGTATCGCGGACGCACGCTGGAGGATTCCGGGCAGTTTCCGGCGGGAACGCGCCTCCGCGTGCCGACGGCGGTCGCCGCCTTTCCCGATCCCGTCTTTCCGCCGCCACCGCGTTCGCAGGTCGAGAAGACCTATGACGTCGTGCGCTGGACCGAGCCGGCCAGGGGCGGCCATTTCGCGGCGCTGGAACAGCCCGAGAGCCTGCTGGCCGATATGCGCGGCTTTTTCGACGCCGTCTCGCCGGGCTGACGCGTGGACGATCTCGCGCCGTTCCTCGCCAGGATCGACACGCTGCCGACCGGCGATGGCGGGGCGGGTTCGACAGCGACCATCGCTGCTGTAGACTGTTGTTTTCGAACGGTTAATGTCGTGCACAAGGCGGCGAGCCCGACACGATATCCCTGCCGCGAGATCCGCGGCTGGCTGGAGATGATCCCTGACTGATGCTGCGGTGATTTGCGTGCCGGCGCGCAACGAGGCGCAGGCCTTGCCCGGCTTGCTCGCCGCGCTCGGCCGGCTGGATGCGCGCGGCACGCTGACGGTGTGCCTCTATCTGGACGGATGCATCGACGACAGCGAACCATTGGTGCGTCAGGCCGCCGCCGACATGCCGTTCGCGCTGCGGATGCAAATGGGACCGGGCAGCGCGGCGTCCAATGCGGGGGTCGCGCGGCGCGCGGCGATGGCGATGGGATTGGCGCATCTGGGCGGCGCCGACGGGATGCTGTTCACCACCGATGCCGACAGCCGGCCGCAGCGGGACTGGATCGCCGCGGGCCGTGCGGCGCTGGACCAGGCCGACGTCGTCGCGGGCCGGATCGTCCGCCGCCACGGTTCGCGCGACGGCGCACAGTCGCGGCTGGAGCATTATTACAACCGGCTGCATGCGTATCGGCGGCTGCTCGACCCGGTGAGCTGGGAAGCGCACGACACGCATCATTTCAGCGGCGGCGCCAATCTGGCGATCCGCGCGTCGGCGTATCGCGCGATCGGCGGCTTCCGGCCGTTGCCCTTCGCCGAGGATGCGACCCTGCTCGACGATGCGGCGCGCGCCGGCTTCCGGGTGCGGCGGGACGGCGCGATGCTGGTCGAGACGTCGTCGCGCCGGCACGGACGGGCGCCGCAGGGACTGGCCAGCGCATTGCGGGCCGCGGATGTCGGCGAGGTGCCGCGCGTCGCGCATCCCGCGCAGATGGCGTGGCAGTGGCGCGAACATGCCGCGATGCGCTTCGGCTTTTCGACGATCGATCGTGGCAGGACCCGCGCCGCTCTGGGCGAGCGGCTGGGGCTGAGCGGCGACCATGTGCTCGGCGTCGCACGCGACTGCCCGAATGCGGAGGCGTTCGCGACGCGGATCGTGCCGGCCCCGCCGGGGGCGGCCGATCTGGTGACGCTGGACGAAGCCGAGGACGCGCTGGCGCGGCTCGAAGCGACCTGGTGCGAGGCGGCGGCATGATCGACATGCGCGACGCGTTGCGTGCGGCGATCGCGCAGGCTGGGTGGGATCGCGACCCGCCCGGCGATCCCGCGACGGCGCAGGCGTATCTGGCTTTGCTCGGCACGCTTTATGCCACCGGCCGGCGCGACCTGCCGCTCGGGCGGTTGCTGGAGGGGCATGTCGACGCGGTGCAGATCGTCGGGCGCTACGGCACGATCGCGCAGGTCGCGCGGCTGCACGCGGCGCTGGCGGCGGGGGCGATGCTCGGCGTGTGGAACGCGGGGCTGGCGGGCGAACCGCTGATCCTCGCCGATGGCCGGTTGCGCGGCGGCAAGAGCTATGCGTCGGGGGCGGGGGTGCTGACGCATGCGCTGGTGACCGCGCAGACGGACGAGGGCAATCGCCTGCTGCTGGTCGATCTGGCGGAGGCACCGCCGGCGATCGACCGCGACTGGTGGCGGATGACCGGCATGCAGCGGTCCGAGACGCATCAGGTGCGCTGGGAAGGCGCCGCGATCGATGCCGCGGCGGCGATCGGTGATCCCGAGGATTACGTGCGCGAGCCGTATTTCAGCGGCGGTGCGCTGCGCTTCGTCGCGGTCCATGCCGGCGGCGTCGCCGCCCTGTGCGACCGGACGCGCGACCATCTGGCCGTGACCGACCGCGCCGGCGATCCGTTCCAGGCGGCGCGGCTCGCCGACCTCTACAATCTGGCGGAGGGCGCGGCGGGCGTCGTGCGCCGGGTCGCGAGCGGCTGGTTCGATCCCGGCGACGACGCACGGCTGCTGCGGGTGGCGGCCGCGCGGCTAGCGGTCGCCGACGCGGCCGAGCGTGCGATCGCGCTCGCGCAGCAATCGGTCGGGCTCGCCGGCCATTTCCGCGACCATCCGCTCGCCGCGACCCTCACCGATCTGGCGGTCTATCTGCGGCAGCCGGCGCCGGACGCGCAGCGCCTGCGGGTCGGTGCGGCGGTCGCCGGCGGCGCGCTCGTCCCATCGTTGTGAGGCTCCGTCCGGGCCGGCCGCGCCATGTCGTCGTGGTCGCGCCGCATCCCGATGACGAGATCATCGGCGCGGCGGCGCTGATCGCGACGCTGGCGCGGCGCGGATCGCGGGTGACGGTGGTGATCGTCAGCGACGGCGCCGCCTCACATCCCGGCAGCCGGCGCTGGCCGCGCGCGCGGCTGATCGCCGAACGCCATCGCGAATCGCGGCGCGCGCTGCGTCGCCTCGGCGTGGCGGCGGGGGCGGTGCGCCGCCTCGACCTGCCCGATGGCGTCGTCGGCGCGCATCGCGCCGACCTCACGCGCGCGTTGCGCCGCATCGTGCGGGCCGGGGCGGGGGCGGGCGTGGACCTGATCGTCGGGCCGGCCGCCGCCGACGCGCATCCCGACCATCGGGCGGTCGCCGCGGCGCTGCACGGGATCGGCGGCGGGTCGCGGCGATTGTCCTATCAGGTGTGGCCGCCGCAATCGCCGCTGCGCCGCGGATCGCGCCTCGTCGCGATGCCCGGTGGATCGGCCGCCAAGCGATCGTTGATCCGCGTCCATCGCACGCAGCTCGGCGCGATCGCCGACGATCCGGCGGGCTTCGCGATCGCGCGGCACGAACTCGACGCCTTCTCCCATCCCCTCGAAGCCTATCTGGAGGTGCGGCGATGACCGCGATCGATCTCGGCGGCTTTGCCGGCAAATTCGCTGACGACGACGATCCCTGGGGCACGTTCAGCAACCGCGACGAGGCGGTCAAGCGCCGCGCCATCGTGCAGGCGCTGGGTCCGGGACCGATCGGCCGCGTGCTGGAACTCGCCAGCGGCAACGGATCGAACAGCGCGGGCATCGCGCCGCGCGCGCTGCGCCTCGACGCGACCGAGGGGACGGCGGAGGGCACCCGCCTGACCGCCGCGGCGATCGCGCGCTATCCGCGTGCGCGGGCGTCGCGGCTCGCCTTGCCCGCGGCGTTTCCGCGCGGCGTGTACGATGCGATCGTGGTGGCGGAATTGCTCTATTATCTGTCGGAGCGCGACATGGCGCGGGTCGCGGTCGACGTGGCGGCCGCGCTGCGTCCCGGCGGGCGGCTGGTGCTGGCGCATCACCGGATCGACTTCTACGATTTCGCCCAGCATGCCGACGGCATCCAGGACCGCTTCCTCCGCCAGACCGGGCGGTGCTGGCAGGTCAGGCGCGTGCGCGCGCGACGCCGGTGGCGGGTCTGCGTCGCGACCTGCACGGGCTGACCGCCAAACCAAAGCGCCGCGTCATGCGGGGCAGGCGCTGCCCATCGCCTCGCCGAGGCGCACCGACCGTTCGGGCTGCCAGCCCGCGTCGAAGGCGATCACGCCCCGCCCGAACAGCATCACGACGGTCGAGCCGAGCAGGAAGCGGCCCATCTCCTCGCCCTTCCGCAACACGATGTCCTGCCCGCCATAGGTCCATTCGGACGGGGCACGCAGGCGCTTGGGATTGACGACGCCGTGCCAGACGGTCGCCATGCTGCCGACGATGGTCGCGCCGACCAGCACCATCACGAACGGTCCATGCTCGGGTGAATCGAAGACGCAGACGACGCGTTCGTTGCGCGCGAACAGATTGGGCACGCCGCGGGCCGTGGTCGGGTTCACCGAGAACAGCGTGCCCGGCACATGGATCATCCGCACGAGTTTGCCGTCGCACGGCATGTGGATGCGGTGATAATCCTTGGGGGAGAGATACAGATTGGCGAAGCTGCCATGGCGGAAATGCGCGGCGAGATCCTGGTCGCCGCCGACCAGTTCCGTGGTGGTGAAGCGATGCCCCTTGGCCTGGACGATGTGATGATCGTCGATCGCGCCGAACTGGCTGATCGCGCCATCGACCGGGCAGGCGAAATCGGCACCGGTCATCGGGCGGACGCCGGCCTTGAGCGGGCGGGTGAAGAAGGCGTTGAAGCTCGCGTAGCTGCCGATGTCCGGGTCCGCGGCCTCGCTCATGTCGACGGCATAGGTGCGGACGAACCATCGGATCAGCCGGGTCGTCAACCGCCCGCGCTCCGCACCCGCGACCCGGCCTGCCAATGCGGTCAGGCGCTGCTTGGGCAGCATATGCTGCAGGAGGATCTTTAAACGATCGGACATCGGCACCTCGAAACGTCGGCCACGCACCTCTAGTCGGATGCGCCGGGGGATCCACCGTCGGCGCCTGCCTCCGGCGGGCGATTTCGCTCGATCCGCGGGATCACGCCTGCGTCCTGCTGCCGCTCGATCGCCCGGATCAGCGCATCGACGGGATCGAGATCGTTTTGGAAGCCGGCGAGGCGGATCTTGGTCATGTCGGAGACCACATCGGCCTCGGTGCCGAAGATGAAGTCGCCGAACTCCCAGCCCACCGCCTTGGTAAGGTCGGGCTGGACCAAGCCTTTGGCTATCCGCTGCCATAGAGGTTCGAGCGCAGGCATGTGGTCGGCGAGCGCGAACGGGATGGGCTCGCCGAGTTCGAGGTCGAAATGCCGGGCGATCTTTTCCCACATGCGCCGCCAGCGGAACGGCGGGTGCACGTAGTTGAACGCCTGGTCCGCCGCCGCGCCGGCGGTCGCGGCCCACAGGCTGGCACGCGCCAATGCGTGTGCATCGGTCACCTGCACCAAGCAGTCGTCGTAGGTCGTGCGCGAGCCTGGGAAGCGGAAAGCCGCGCCGTCCGCGGCCGACAAAGCGGCGTAGGCGCCGATCACCGTCGCGATGTTCATCGCATTGCCGGCGGCGTCGCCGACCACGACGTCCGGTCGCAGGATCGACCATTCCGGTCCGCCGGCGGCGCAGCGCAGTTGCAGCTCGCGCTCCTGCGTGAAGTAGAAGTTCGGGCCGATCGGGCGCGGGTTCTCGTCCTCGTAGAACGGCGTCGTGACCGGTCCGAGGTGGACGCCGTAGACCTTCGCTCCCTGGTACAGCACGATCCGCGCAACGGGCGCGCCCGCCGCCGCCAGGCCGTCGAGCAGATTGCGGAGCATGGCCGAATTGCGCCGGTCCTCCTCCGCCAGGCCGCCGCCCGGTCCATAGGCCGCGTAGAAGACGTGGGTGACGTCGCCCGCGCCCGCCAGGGCCGCGCGGCTTGCCGGCGCGTCGCTGAGGTCGGCGACGACATCGCCATGGCTGCGCGATAGTGCCATGCCGCGCCAGCCCGGGGTTCGGGCGATCTCTTCGAGCAGAGCCTTGCCGATGATGCCACCGGCACCGGCGACGAGCGCGACGTTGGTCAAGCAATTGCTCCGGGTTCACAGCGGGGACGGGTCACAGAACGATCCGCGCCGCCAAACTATCCGCAGGACGAGCCAGCGGACGCGCCGGACCCGCACCTCCACCGCCAGCCGACGATCAGCGCAGCAGCTCGAACGTGCCGTGGACGCCTTCCGCTTGGGCCGAGGGGGCGATCCATACGTCGAACGTGCCGGGCTCGACCGTGGGCCGCAGGTCCTGGCCGAGGAATTCGAGCTGCGCGCGGGTCAGCGTGAAGGTCACCGTTTCGCGCGCGCCCGGCGCCAGCGCCACCTTGCGGAACGCCTTCAGCTCGCGAACCGGCCGGGTGATGCTGGCGACGCGGTCGCGGATGTAGAGCTGCACCAGCTCCTCGCAGGCGCGGGTGCCGGTGTTACTGATCGTCGCCGCCAGCCGGATGCGGCCGTCCCAGGCGAGCGTCGGCGGCACGTCGGGCGCCGCATACGTCACCTTGCCGTAGGTCAGGCCGTGGCCGAACGGGTAGAGCGCGGCATTGGGCGCGGTGCGCCACTGCGTCTTGTAGGGCTCGCGCGGGCCCGCCGGGGCGGGGCGGCCGGTCGCCTTGTGCGCGTAATAATACGGCTCCTGGCCGCTTTCATAGGGGAAGCTCAGCGGCAGGCGCCCGGACGGGCCGACCTTGCCGAACAGCACGTCGGCGATGGCGTGGCCGGTTTCGGAACCGAGGAACCAGGTGACCATGATCGCCGCCGCATCCCGGACCGCCCCCTCCAGCGCGAGCCCGCGACCGTTCTTGAGCAGCACGACGACCGGCTTGCCCGTCCCGGCGACCGCTTCGGCCAATGCCATCTGCGGCGCGGGGATGGTGATCGACGTGCGCGACTGCGCCTCGCCCGACATGCCCTCGCTCTCGCCGATCGCCAGCACGACGACGTCCGCCGCCTGCGCCGCCGCGACCGCCGCAGCGATGCCGCCGGGCAGCGCCTCCTCGACGCCGGAGCCGGCCGTCACGCTGACCGCGCGGGCGCCCGCCGCCTTGATGCCGGTGACGAGGTCGACCGCCTGGTTGTTGTCGCCATAGACGACCCATGGTCCGTTGAGATCGTGCTGACCGCTCGCGAACGGGCCGATCAGCGCGATCCTGCGGTTGAGGTCGAGCGGCAACAGATCGCCCTCGTTCCGGAGCAGCACGATCGCCTTTTGCGCCGCCTCGCGCGACAGCGCGATCGCCGCCCTGGTGCGCGAGCGCGCGGTTTCGCGCGTCTTGTCGATCCGCCGGAAGGGATCGTCGAACAGGCCGAGCCGATGCTTCACCGCCAGCACGCGCCGCACCGACCGGTCGAGCGTCGCCTGCGGCACCGCGCCTTCGCGGACGAGGTCGGCAAGGTGCAGCGCATAGAGATTCGACTGCATGCTCATGTCGACCCCGGCCAGAAAGGCGAGGCGCGCGGCATCCTTGCCGTCCTTGGCGAAGCCGGCGGCGATCATCTCCTCGTCGCCGGTGTAGTCGGAAACGATGATGCCGGGGAACTTCCATTCGTCGCGCAGCACCTGCTGCATCAGCCAGGGATTGCCGGTCGCGGGAACGCCGTTGATCTCGTTGAACGAGGCCATGCCGCTCATCGCGCCGGCGTCGAACCCCGCCTTGTACGGCGGCAGATAGATTTCGCGGAGCGTCCGTTCGGACAGATCGACGGCATTGTAGTCGAGGCCGCTTTCCGTCGCGCCATATGCGGCGAAATGCTTGATGCAGGCCATCACCGCATCGTCGGCGGCGAGCGATCTGCCCTGGAAGCCGCGCACGCGCGCGGCGGCGAACATCTGGCCGAGCAGCGGGTCCTCGCCGGCGCCCTCCATCGTGCGGCCCCAGCGCTGGTCGCGGGCGATGTCGACCATCGGGAAGAAGGTCCAGTCGATCCCCGCCGCCGCCGCTTCATAGGCGGCCATGCGCGCGGTGCGCATCGCCAGATCGGGGTCGAAACTGGCCGCCTCCGCCACCGGCACGGGGAAGATGGTGCGGTGACCGTGGATCACGTCGGCGGCGAAGATCAGCGGGATCTTCAGCCGCGATCCCCGCATCACCGCATCCTGCATGCGCCGCGCCATCTCGACGCCGTTGCCGTTGAACACGCCGGTCAGCTTGCCCGCGACCGCATCGGCGACCTGACCATCGAAGCTCGGTCCGCTCGACGGCGGATTGAGGCCGGTGGCGGTGCCGCCGCTCCACGCCGCCGCGTTGAGCTGCAACTGGCCCGCTTTCTCCTCCAGCGTCATCCGGGCCAGGATCGCCTCGATCGGCGCCGGCAGTGCTGCGCCGTCCACCTGCGCCAGCAGCGCGCGGGCCGGACTGGCGGACCAGGCGACGATCGCCCCCGCACCGAGCAGCGCCGCACGCCGCGAAATCATGCTATCGGTCATATCCCAGGCTCTCCCCGACACGGGCCAACGCGCGTGCCGGGCATCCCCGCAGGGCGCGACACATTTCCCGTTGACGCTCATTTGTAACCGGTTACACAGACCGAAGGCATCGCACAAGCGGTGTCCGTCGGATAAACGGCTTTGGCCCGAGATGGAATGGGGAGGGTATGAAACGGGCATCTGCCACGGTCCGCGATGTCGCGCGTGAAGCCGAGGTTTCGGTGGCGTCCGTGTCCCGCGCTCTGAACGGCCTCGACAGCGTCCATCCGGACACGCGGGCGCGCGTGATCGCCGCCGCCAAGTTGCTCGGTTACGTTCCCCATGCCGGTGCGCGCAGCCTGTCGCTGGCGCGCAGCCATGCCATCGGCGTCGTGCTGCCCGATCTCTACGGAGAATTCTTCTCGGAGATCGTCCGCGGCATGGATCGCGAGGTGACGGCGCGCGGCTATCACCTGTTGCTGTCGAACATGCATGCCGATGCGGCGCTGGCCGCGCAGGCGATGCGGTCGATGCGGGGGCGGGTCGACGGGCTGATCGTCATGGCGCCACAACTGGATGCCGTCGGGCTGGACGATGCGCTGCCGCGCGACGTGCCGGCTGTGCTGGTCAATTGTAGCGATGCCGTCGGCCGCGCGGCCTATCGCATCGACAATGCCGCCGGCATCGTCGCGGCGGTCGCGCATCTGGTGCATATCGGTCGCCGCAGACTGGTGCATATCGGCGGACCGGATGGCAATATCGATGCGCGCGAACGTCGGGAGGCATTTGTCGCGGCTCTGGCCCACCACGCACCCGATATCGAACCCATCGTCATAGACGGCGACTTCCGCGAGGATTCGGGTGCCGCGGCCGTCATGCGGCTGAAGGCGGCGGGTGCCGTCTATGACGGCATCGTCGCAGCGAACGACATGATGGCGCTCGGCGCGATGGGCGCGTTGCGCGAGGCCGGGATGGCGGTACCGGCCGACATTGCGGTCACCGGCTTCGACGACGTACCGCTCGCCCGCTATCTCGGTCTGACCACGATACGCGTCGACATCGCCGCCATGGGCGAACGCGCGGTCGCACGGCTGATCGATGCGCTGGACGGCGGCATCCTGTCGGCGGAGACGCAGATTGTCGCGGTCGAACTCATCGTCCGCGCGACGACGGGGGGAATGGGGGCATGACAACCGTAGCGATCAATCGCCGCGATCTGCTCGCCACCAGTGGGCTGGCCGCGGCGGCGGCCGGTCTTCCCTATACGGGCAATGCGACCGCGCCGCGGGTCTTGCTGCCGCATTGGTTCGATGACCTCGAGCACCGCACCTTCCGCTTTTTCTGGGATCTGGCGAGCCGTAGCAACGGGCTGGTGCCGGATCGCTGGCCGACGCCGTCCTTCGCCAGCATCGCCGCCGTCGGCTTTGCTCTTACTGCCTATCCGATCGGGGTCGAGCGCGGCTGGATATCACGCGAAGAGGCGCGCGATCTGACGCTCACCACCCTGCGCTTCTTCGACACCGCACCGCAAGGCGACGCTCCCGCCGGCATGGCCGGACACAAGGGCTTCTTCTACCATTTCCTCGACATGACGACTGGCGCGCGGTTTCGCGACACCGAATTGTCCAGCGTCGATACCACCTTACTCTTCCTGGGCATCCTGTTCGCGGGAAGCTGGTATGATCGTCCCGATCCGGTCGAGGCGGAAATCCGCAGGCTCGCCGAGCGCATCACCGATCGTGCCGACTGGCCGTGGTTCACGAATACGCGCGGCAGCGTGTCGATGGGCTGGCATCCCGGGCAGGGTTTCATCGCGCGGCCGTGGGAGGGGTATAACGAGGGGATGATGGTCTATATCGTCGGCCTCGGCAGCCGCGGCACAGCGCTCGCCGATGGCGCCTGGGATGCGTGGACCAGCACCTATCCGGGCTTCTGGCGCGGGGAGGGGGCCACCCGTCATCTCGCCTTCGCTCCGCTGTTCGGTCATCAATACAGCCAGATGTGGATCGACTTTCGCGGCATTCGCGATGCCGCGATGCGCCGTGCCGGGCTCGACTATTTCGAGAACAGCCGTCGCGCGACTTATGCGAACCGCGCATATTGCATCGCGAATCCGATGCGTTGGGACGGCTATTCGCGCGATATCTGGGGGCTGACCGCCTGCGATGGACCCGGCGACCTGACCTTGCCGTTCAAGGGGCGGACCGCGACCTTCTTCGGCTATTCGGCGCGCGGGCCGCTTGGCCAGCCTGACGAGCGCGACGACGGCACGCTGGCGCCGACCGCAGCGCTCGGAAGCCTCGCCTTCGCGCCTGAGATCGTCGTGCCGGCTGCCGAAGCGATGAAACGCTGGCCGCGACTCTACGGCCAATATGGCTTCCTCGACAGCTTCAATCCCTCGTTCCGCGCGACCCAGGTCAAGCTTGCGGCGGGCTCGGTCGATCCCCGCTCGGGTTGGGTCGACCACGATTATCTGGGGATCGACCAGGGCGCGATCGCCGGCGCGATCGCCAATACCCGCGACGAAGGCATATGGCGCGTGATGCGCCGTTCGCCGACGATCCGTCGCGGTCTGCAGCGGGCGGGCTTCACCGGCGGGTGGCTCGGGTGACGATGGCCGACGCGGCGCCGGCCGACCATCCCAACCCGCCGCTCAAGACGATCACGATCGTCGGCGGAGGCACCGCCGGCTGGATGACGGCGGCTCTGCTCGCCCGGCTGTTCCTCGGCGCCTATACGATCCGCCTGATCGAATCGGAGGAGATCGGCACAATCGGCGTCGGCGAGGCGACGATCCCCGCGCTCCGTACCTACAACGGACTTGCCGGCATCGACGAGTTCGAGATGGTCCGCGCAACACAGGCGACCTTCAAGCTCGGCATCGAATTCCGTAACTGGCGCACGCCCGGCAGCAGCTACATCCACGGCTTCGGCAAGATCGGCCAGGATCTCTATTGGCTGCACTGTCATCAATTCTGGCTGAAGGAGGCGGCACGCGGGCGGGCCAAGCACCTCGATCATTATGCGCTCAATGCGCTGGCGGCGCGGATGAACCGCTTCGCCATGCCCGATCCGTCCAATCCGCATTCGCCGCTGGCCGATCTTGACTATGCCTATCATTTCGATGCGGCGCTGTTCGCGCGCTTCCTGCGTGGTCGTGCGGAGGCGGCGGGAGTCGAACGGATCGAGGGCCGGATCGTCGCTGCGAACCGGCGTAGCCACGACGGCTTCCTCGACCATGTCGTGCTCGCCGACGGCCGGACGATCGACGGCGATCTGTTCATCGACTGTTCGGGCATGCGCGGCCTGTTGATCGGCGATGCGATGGGCGTCGGCTATGAGGATTGGGATCGATGGCTATTGTGCGACCGCGCCCTTGCGGTGCCGAGCGCACGGAGCGGGCCGCTGACGCCCTATACGCGATCGACCGCGCATGGTTCGGGGTGGCAGTGGCGGATCCCGCTGCAACATCGCACCGGTAACGGTCATGTCTATGCCAGCCGCTTCGTGTCGGACGACGCGGCCGCGGCGACGTTGCTTGCGCATCTCGATACGCCGGCACTCGCCGATCCGCGTCCGGTCCGCTTCCGTCCGGGCAAGCGGCATCGCGCCTGGGACAAGAACGTCGTCGCGCTGGGACTGGCCGGCGGCTTTCTCGAGCCTCTGGAATCGACCAGCATCCACCTGATCCAGACCGGTATCCTCCGCCTGATCGCGCTGTTCCCGGGGCGTGGTTTCAATCCCGCCGATATCGCCGAATACAACCGCCAGACCGACTTCGAATATCGCGACGTACGCGATTTCATCATCGCGCATTACAAGGTCACCGAACGCGACGACACGCCCTTCTGGCGCCACGTCAGGCACATGGACGTGCCCGACAGCCTGACCGAACGGCTCGATCTGTTCGCAGCCTCGGCACGCTTCTTCATGCACGGCAAGGCCGAGCTGTTCCGCGAGGAAAGCTGGGTGCAGGTCCTGCTCGGCCAGGGAATGCGGGCGCAATATGATCCGATGGTCGACATGATCCCGGACCAGCAGACGACCGCCTTCCTCAAGGACATCGAGGCGGTGATCGGTGACGTCGCGGCGACGCTGCCGACCCATGAGGCGTTCATTGCCCGGCACTGCCGAGCGCCCGCGATCACCGTCGGCGTCTGACGTCATTTCGTCGGGTGTTGCGCGAGTGCAACAATCGTAATGATAACGAAACGGACCCATCGCTGCCAGTTGTAACCGGTTACTCGCAGGAGTAACCGGTTTCATACGCCCCTGGCGATCTGCGTGCGTCGCTTGTCGATGACCAGCAGAAGCAAAACGGGGTCTGAGAGGATGGAGGGGTTTGCAATGACATCAGGGATTCGGTGCGCGCACCTTCGCCGCGGCATTTCGGTCGCGACGCTCGCCGTAGCGCTCGTCATGGCAGCGCCCGCGCTGGCGCAATCCACCTCGACGTTGCGCGGGCATATCGAGGGCGTGGCGGCGGGCACCGCCGTCGTCATTACCGACCTGACGACGGGGCAGGTCATCAACGGCCGGACCAATGCGACCGGCAATTACACCATCCCCGGCATCCGCCCAAGCACTTATCGCGTCGCCGTGGAGGGGCAGCAGCCGCAGCAGGTCGTAGTGCCCGTTGGTCAGACGATCACGCTCGACATCGGCACCGCCGCCGCCGCGACCGAAGCGGCAGCGACCGAGACGACCGGTTCGGCGGATGCGGGCAGCGGCACGGGCAGCGACATCGTCGTCACCGGCCGCCGTACGCAGGAGGTGCGTACCGCCGAGATCGCCACCAACGTGTCGCAGCAGCAGATCGAGAGCCTGCCGCAGAGCGACCGAAACTTCCTCAACTTCGCCGCACTCGCTCCGGGCGTCTCGGTGACGCCGGGGCGCAGCAACCGGCAGGTGCAGGCGGGCGGCATCAGTGCCGACAACGTCAACGTCTTCATCGATGGCCTGAGCCTCAAGAACCAGGTCAATCACGGCGGTGTCGCCGGCCAGAACTTCAGTCAGGGCAATCCTTTCCCGCAGCTCGCGGTGCAGGAGTTCAAAGTCGACACGCAGAACTTCAAGGCCGAGTATGAGCAGGCGGGTTCGGCGATCATCACCGCGGTGACCAAGTCGGGCGGCACCGATTTCCACGGCACCATCTTCGGCGAGTGGCAGCCCAAGGGGTTCTACGGGACCAAATATTTCGACCGGCCGGGCAAGGCCAACAACCGCGACGGCTCGCTCAAGCAGGGCAATTACGATCGCAAGCAATATGGCGGCGACTTCGGTGGCCCGATCATCAAGGATGTGCTGCACTTCTACGGCGCGTTCGAGGCCACCGACCAAAAGGCACCCTCGGCAGCGGTGCTGCTCGGCACCACCAATACCGATCAGCCGACGCAGGTCGTGCCGCAGGCGATCGCCAATCAATATAACGGCAGCTACGCGCAGGATTTCCACCAGAAGCTGTATTTCGGCAAGCTCACGGCCTTCGTCAGCAACGCCGACACGGTGAACTTCAGCGGCTTCTTCCGCCGCGAGAGCAATCTGGCCGACTTCGGCGGCACGTCGGTGCCCTCGCACGGCCATCTGTTGCAATCGAAGATCGATCTCTATCAGCTCGAATGGAATCATCGCGGGGATAATTGGCTGAACGAGGCGACGATCGCGTACAATACGGTGTTCAACGGCACGCCGCGTACCAGCAGCGGTCCGGAGATCATCCTCGGGCAGCCGGGTGCAGTGGTCGCAGCGCTTGGCACCAACGGCTTCGAGCAGTCGGACAATCAGAAGACCTGGACGTTCAAGAACAACGTAACCTTCTTCAGCGATGCGCACGTCATCAAGGCAGGCGTGAAGGTCTCGCTCAACGATCTGTCGCGCGCCGAGGACAATCTTGGCAACGGCTCCTATTATTTCACCCCCTCGACCTACACGACCTTCGATGCGTCGACGCCGCAGCAGGCGGCGGTGTCAGTCGTTCCCGTACAGGCGGCGAAGGTTAAGGATACGCAGATCGGCCTGTTCATCCAGGACGATTGGACGGTCAACGATCACATCACGGTCAACGCCGGCATCCGCTGGGACTATGAGACCAACGCCAAGAACGATAAATTCGTGACGCCCGATGCGATCGCGACCGCGCTGCGCAATTATCAGCCGTGGCAGGCGGCGGGGATCAACCCCGAAGACTATATTTCGAACGGCAGCAACCGGAAGCCATATTGGAAGGCATTCCAGCCACGGCTCGGCATATCGTACGACATCAACGGTGACCGCGACACGGTATTGTTCGCCGGCGCCGGGCGATATTACGACCGGCCGCTGTTCATCACGTCGGGGATCGAGACGGTCAAGGCGCTGTACCAACGTACCGTCACGCTCAGTTTCTGCGACGGTCCGGGGCAGCCGACCTGCGCAAGCTTCCGCCAGGGCAATGGCGGCGTCTTGCCGGCGACGACATTGGTGTGGAACGACAGCTACAAGAATGTCGACAATTTACGTACCGCGGCGACGGCAACCGGCGTCGGTGGCGACGTGTGGCTGCTCAACAACAACACCAAGCTGCCGTATTCCGATCAATTCAACTTCGGCGTGCGCAAGCGGCTGGGCGTGGTGCAGACGTCGATCACCTTCAGCCACATCCGCAGCCACAACATCTTCAAATATGTGCGGGGCAACCGCCTGCCGAGTGGCCAGTACACCAGTCAGGGCGATCAGTGGATCGAGGACAACTTCCCGGCCTCCGGCATTCTGCCGGGCTATAGCGGCAAACTCAACATCGGCTCGAACGACGGCAAGGCGGAATATAACGCGGTCTATTTCACCGCGGAGAAGCCGTTCGTCACCGGTTCGACATGGGGCTTCACCTCGACGCTGACCTTGCAGCAGGCGAAAAGCAACGTCGCGCAGGAGTTGCAGAGCGATGAATTCTACAATGGTCCGAGGGTCGATGCATACGGCTGGAACTATGTCGCGGGCGTCGAGAAATGGCGTTTCGTCGGTACCGGTATCGCGCGTGGGCCGTGGGGCACCAAGGTCTCCGTGACCGGCACGTTCAGCTCCGGTCCGTCGTTCGGCCAAGTGATCACGCGGCCCGCGCCGGCCGAGTTTCTAGGCAGTACCGGTACTTACGGCAATTTCGGCGGCGTGTTCTGGCCCGATCAGATCGTCGGCTACGCTTCGGTCGACGCGCGCATTTCCAAGACGTTCAAGATGCCGTGGGGGACGGACCTCGAGGTCAATTTCGCCGCGTTCAACCTGTTCGACTCGGTCAACCGCACCTACACCGCCTGGGGCGCCGGGTCGGGCGTCAATCCCACCAAGCGCGAGAACGACACGCAGGGCGTGCCGCGCTCCTTCCAGGTCGGTGCGCGCTATAAGTTCTGATCGCGCCGATAGTCCCGCCCCGCTCGCACGTCGAACGGGGCGGGTGCACTCGCAGGAGTTGCCGCGATGACACCCAGCCTGCTTCGCGTCGGACGTAGCCAAAGCCCGGTCGTGATCGTCGACGACGTCACCGGCGATCCGGAGCGCGTCGTCGCGCTGGCGGCAGCGATCGCGCCGTTTCCGGATGCCGTGGGGAGCCATTATCCCGGCGTCCGCCGCGTGCTCACCGGCTCGGATGGAGAGGCGTACGCTTATGCCACCACGCTGCTGGAGCAGGTCGCCCCGTTCATCGGCGGTGCCTTCGATATCGATGGATTCGACTGGATCGAAGCCAGTTTCTCGATGGTCACAGCTGCGCCGGCGATGCTTTCCTCCGTCCAGCGCGCACCCCATTTCGATTCATTGGATGCAGGCTATATCGCCGTCCTCCATTATCTGTCGGATCTGCCAGATGCCGGCACCGCGTTTTATCGACAGCGCAAGACAGGGATCGAATGTGTCGGCCCCAGCAACTGCAATGCCTACGTCGCCGCGGCGCAAAGCGACGATCACGCGCTGGCGGGCTATACCAACGCCAGCACTCCGGCGTTCGAACAGATCGGGATGATCGAGGGACGTCGCGATCGCGTCGTCATCTATCGGGGCTGCCTGCTTCATTCGGGGATCATCCCGGCCAACATGCCACTGAGCGACAATCCGCGGCGGGGACGGCTGACCGCCAATCTGTTCGTGCAGGCGCAGCGATGATCACGTGGCTCGCTCTCGCCACGGCGGCGGTGCAGACGCACACGTATGCCAACCCCGTCGACATCGATTATCGCTACAATTTCGAACAGGTGAACGAGGGCGTCTCCTACCGCACCGGCGCCGACCCGGTGATCGTGCCGTTCAGGGGCGCCTATTATTTGTTCCTGACGTTGGCGGACGGCTATTGGCGCTCGACCGACCTCGTCAACTGGCGCTTCGTTCGGCCGAGCCGTTGGCCGGCGGAGGGGATCGTCGCGCCCGCCGTGACATCGGATGGCGATCGGCTGCTCATCATGCCGTCGATGACCGCGCAAGGTACGATCTACAGTACGAGCGACCCGGCGACCGGCCGCATCGACCTATACGTCCGTCGTTTGCCGCCGCTGCCGGGCGCGGTGAAATCGGGGCAGGAGGGAACGATCAAGCCGGGTGAGGTGCCGCCCGGCCCGTGGGATCCGGCTCTGTTCCGCGACGACGACCATCGCTGGTACCTCTACTGGAACTCGTCCAACGTCTTTCCGATCTACGGCGTGCCGGTCGCCTTTGCGGACGGCAAGATGAGCTACGGTACGCCGCGGCGTTCGTTCATCCTGCTCGATCCGGATGCGCATGGCTGGGAGCGCTTCGGACAGGATCACAGCGGCACGACGGCCGACGGCACGCCGATCACCCCCTTCATGGAGGGTGCGTGGATGACGAAAGTGGGCGGCCGCTACTATCTGCAATATGGCGCGCCGGGCACCGAATATAACGCTTACGCCACCGGCACCTACGTCGGCAGTTCGCCGATGGGGCCGTTCACTTACGCCCCCTACAACCCGGTTGGATACAAGCCGGGCGGCTTCATGCAAGGGGCTGGTCATGGCAACACCTTCCGGGATCTGCACGGCAATTGGTGGAACACCGGGACACCGTGGATCGGCTATAATTGGACGTTCGAACGGCGCATCGGGCTGTGGCCCACGGTCTTCGATGCGGACGGGCAGATGCGTGTATCCACCCGTTTCGGCGACTTCCCGCAACGCGTGCCGACCGGCCGCTTCACCGACCCCGACGCGCTGTTCACCGGCTGGATGCTGCTGTCCTACCACAAGGCGGCTACCGCCAGCGGCAGCGTCGTCGGCCATCCCGCCACCGATGCGACCGATGAAAATCCACGCAGCTTCTGGCTCTCGCCGACGAAGGAGCCCGGAGCGACGCTGACCGTCGATCTCGGCGGACCACGGACGGTGCGCGCGGTGCAGGTCGATTTCGCGGACTATCAGGCTGGCCGTTTCGCCGACGCCGCCGACATCTATACGGAATTCCGTCTGGAACAGTCACTCGACAGCCGCACATGGCGGCCGCTGGCGCGCACGTCGTCACCTCGCCGCGATCGCCCCAACGCTTATTTCGAACTGCCGCAGCCGGTGCAGGCGCGCTACATCCGTTTCGTCCATGGCCATATCGGTGGCGCGCACCTCGCGATCGGCGATCTGCGGGTGTTCGGCGATGCCGGCGGCCCGGCACCGGCGACGCCCGAGTTGCTGGCGGCGACCCGCGAGGCCGATACCCGCAATGCGACGATCCGCTGGCGGCGCGTACCGCATGCCGTCGGCTACAACGTGCGCTGGGGCATACGCCCCGACCGCCTTGCCTTGACGTACCAACTTTTCGCCGATCGCGTCGCGAGCGGACCAGCCGCGGTCCTGCCGCTGCGCGCGTTGACCAAAGGGCAGCATTATTACGTCGCCGTCGAAGCCTTCGATGAGAATGGCGTATCGAAGCTTAGTACGATTGCCGCCATGTAGGTCGACGTTCAATTCCAGCGGCAACGCAGACGCCATTGCTGGCGCCACGTCTCGACCTAGGAACAGCGGGCGACCGTCGCCTTTTCGTCGTTCGATACGAATTGCAGGTTGCGGTCCGAGCGGACCGGGACCGCTGCGCTTTCGACGATCTTGCCGGTGACGAGGGGGACGGTGAACACCATCGGCTTATAATCGTAGGCGAGTTCGACGAATTGCACGGGGATGCCGTCCTGCGCCTGGATGCGGGCCGTCGCGGGGCCCATGCCGTTGGCGCCCTGACCGGTCTGGCCGTCGCCCTCGACCCCCCAGGACGAGGGATGGCGGAGTGCGCCGGTGCAGCGCTGCCAGTGGAGCCATTGCCCCTTCGCCGTGTTGCGTTCGAGGCTGGTCAGGATGATCCGGCCGCGCTGGCGCAGGTCCGACGGGCTGCCCTGGATCTGGCCGCCGAGCAGGACGTCGTTGATCTGCTTTTCGCTGATCGGCATCGGCCCGGTCAGGCGCGCCTCGCCCAGTCGCGCGGCATTGTCGGCGATCTGGAACGCTGCCTGGCTGAGCCCCTCGCGCACGATCGCGTAGCGGGCATATTCGACGAGCCCGAGGATCAGCAGCAGCAGCAGCGGGGCGGTGAAGGCCATCTCGATGACGGCGACGCCGCGCTCGTCCTGGGCAAATCGCCTCATGGGCAGGTCCTTTCCGCCACCGGGGCCTGATTGTCGAAGGGCTGGTTGCGAAGATAGGTCGTCGCCGAGATCTGGGTCTGTTTGGACATGCCGAGCAACTTGCCGAGGGGCAGCCGGTCGTAGGTGAACTCCGCCCTGAAGACGACGACGTCCTTGGCGCCGCCGCCGTCGCCCGCGCGGCCGCCGTCGATGTCCCAGACGCCATTGTCGTTGGTGTCGGAAAACACCTCGTTGGCGTTGCATCGCCCGTCGTGATTGGCGTCGATATAATCTTCCGCGGTCGATGCGACGTTGGCGTAATCGCGATAGGATCGGCGCGAGAAGGCGACGGTGCCCGATCGCGCCAGCGGCCGCATCGCCGCGCGCACGCGGTTTTCGATCTCCGTGCGTCGCGCCGGGGATTGCGCGTCTTCCAACGTCAGGTCGCGGCCGGCCTTGTTGATCTCCCCCCGCAACAGCGCCGCGAGATAAGCGCGATGGCCGACCTCCAGCCCCCCGGTCAGCAGCAGCAGGAGCAGGGGCGCGACGAGCGCGAATTCCACCAGCGTGACGCCGCGGGCATCGGCGCCGAACGACCGGAACGAGCGCCGCGCGCTCATCGCGTCAGCCTGAGCTGCGAGATCTGCGCCGCGATCTGCGCGAAGGCCTGGTCGAGCTCGCTCGCGCTCTTCGCCTGATAGGCGCGGCCGTCGCTCGCGCAGCCGGTCAGCAGCGGGATCAGATCGGTGCCGAAGGCGATCACCCATACGGTGATGCCCTTGTTCTTGGCGACGGTACAGAGGCCGCCGAGGCGCCGTTCGACCATCGCATTCTGGTCGCCGTTGGTCGGCAGGCCACCCGTGGACGAGCGACGCCGGTCGAGCGCGGCGAGGCCATAGGCATCGTAATCGTTGATGTTCGTCTCGGTCTTACCGTCGGTCATGAAGATGAGGTGGCGGGACACCTTGCCGCCGGAGGGCGCGACATTCTCGTCCTTGAAGATACCCTGCGCCGACAACAGCCGGAGACCCCAGAGGAAGCCGATGTCGTGGTAGGTCAGCCCGGCGGGGGCGAGCGAGGCGAGATAGGAATCCAGCTCGGACTTGCTGATCGCGGCGAGCTTGCGCGCCGCGGTGGGGCAGGCCGCCCGCAACAGCGCCTTGGCGGCGCTCGCCGTCGGCGAATCGTAATTGTTGGTGACGTTCGACACCGTCGGCACCGTCCAGGTGCCGTTGGTGGCGCTGTTGAGATCGTTCCACTTCCGCGCATAGATCAGGTCGGGCAGGGCGGGGCGCCATTGCGATCCTGGGTCGTTCGTCACCGGCTCGCCGTCGACGTCGAGATCGGACAGCGCGGCCGGTTTCAGGGCGTCGTTGGCAGCGCTCGTCTGCCGCTCCTCGATACAGCCGCGCCAGGGGATCTTCTTGGCGGCATGATTGGCGGCGATCTGCTGGTCCGGGAGCGACCCCAGGGTCATCGCGGACGCGCTCGCCATGCTCTTCAGCGGCGTCAGATCGTAGCTCCGCGCCAGATAATTCCAGTAATAGACCGTCGATTGCGACGTGTTGCCGTAATTCGGATTGTTCAGCCGCCGCACCGTTTTCGTCTGCGCATAATCCTGATAGACGTTCTCGGTCACGGTGCAGGTCGAGCCTGACAGCGACGCCGAATAGGTCGTGCCGTTCCGGGTGACGGTCTCGCTATAGGTGACCTCGCCGTCGGCCGGGACCGGCGACGGATCGGTCGTGGTCTTCGACGTATATTTGACGTTCGCGGGCGCGGTGCAATTCTCCGGCGGAATCGTGTATTTGCGCGTCTGCACGCTGCCGGTCGTCGTATTGGGGCCCGATTCATAGCGGTATTTCGCGGTGTCGGTGTTCGTCGTCGTACCGGTGCCGGCGGCCTCCCGGGACTGATACGTCCAGCGATCCGCCAGCCACGCGGGCTTGAGCAACGCGCCGACGTTCACCGTCGAGGCATAAGGCACGAAGCCGTAGCGCACGCGCGTGCCGGGTCCGCGCGCGCTTTCGAGCGTGGAGAAGAAGCTCGACACGCTGTTGCGCAGCACCTGGATGCGCGGCAGCGTGTCGCCATCGTTCGCCTCGGTCATCGACAGCGTGGTATCGAGCACGAACATCACGTCGGCATTGGGCAGTTCCAGCTTCGCGGCGCATTCCGCCGCCATGATCTTGCTGCCGAAGCCGAACACCTGCATGATGACCATCGGCAGCGTCAGTTGCGCGGCGCCGTGAACGACCTGATCCGTGCCGACCATGAAATTGACGCCGACGTTCCTGGCGCCATATCGCCCCTCGGGAAAGTTGACGGCGAAATATTGGTGGCCGAGCAGGTCGGCGGCCGGGTTCCAGGGGCCGCCGCCCATTGCCCTGCGGCCGCCGAGCACACCGGTATCGCATGCCTGCTGAAGCCGCGCCTTGACCAGGTAGAGCCTGCTCACCTCCATCGCCCCGCCGAGCATGCCGACCAGCGGCAGGATGCTGGCGGCACCGAGGATGGCGACGTTGCCGCGCCGATGCGCCAGAAAGGATGTGATTGCTCGCGCGACGCTGCCCTGATTCGCCATATAGATCCGACTTGAAGTGGATTCGACCTTGTTTGCGGCCGTTGCACCCATATCGGTTGAATCATCTACTTTAGCGTTAAAGGTCTGATATCGATGTGAAGTCCGATCTGTTTCGGGGCGTGGATTGACCGAACCGGTGATCTCGGACCATCTGGCGGTGATGACCAAGAGCAAGGGACGCACCGGCGCACATGCGCGCGCCAACATCCAGCCGCCGCCGACCGCCGCCGAGCTCGACGCGGCGAAGCGGGAGGTCGCGCAGATCGAAGGACGCCTGGTCGGCCTCGCCGCCGGCCATCCTTCGGTGAAGACCTGGAAGGCGCGTCTGCGGACGGCGCAGGCCGTCCTCGCGCGCGCCCCCCGCGACGCCTAGGGCCGATCGCCATTCAGGGGCGCCGCGACCTTCGGTCGGTCACCGCGGACTTGACCGGGACCTCTGCGAAACACCGGATGTACCCCGGCGAAGGCCTGGGCCCAGTTGGGAAAGCCGCCGTAAGTCATTGCAAACCTTCGCCCAGCTGGGCTCCGGCCTCCGCCGGGGTACAATGCTAAGCGGGATCGACATTCATCGTCGCAGCGTAATCCTCCCACTGGCGGGGGAGGAATTTGATCGATGGTTGATCCCACCTAGACGGGGACGCACCGCACCAATGCCGGCGCGTCGCAAGCGCAGCTAGTGGGGCACGAAAAATTTAGGCGGCCCGGCATGGGATGTTCTGCGCTATTCGCGGCGGCATGACCGATCTCGCCATCCTTTTCGAGCATCCGCAATGGTTTGCGCCGTTATTCGCCGCGCTGGATGCGCGCGGCGTGGCGTATCGCGCGATCCATGCCGATGGCTTCGCCTTCGATCCCGCGGCGATATCGGCGCCGGCGCGCGTCGTGTTCAACCGCATCGCCATGTCGAGCTTCCTGCGCGCGCCCGAGCATCCGATCTTCCACGCGGCGGCGGCGCTGGCGCATTGGCAGGAGCGTGGCGCGCGCGTGCTGAACGGCGCCGGCGCGCTGGCGATCGATGCCTCGAAAGCGCGGCAATTGTCGCTGATCGCGGGGCTCGGCCTCGCCATTCCCGCGACCCGCGTCGTCCATCGCGCCGCCGATCTGTCCGCCGCAGCGGCGGAACTGCGGTTTCCGATCGTCGTCAAGGCGAACATCGGCGGGTCGGGCGCGGGGATCGTCCGCTACGACGATGCCGGCGCGCTCGCCGCGGCGGTCGCCGACGGCACGGTGCCCGACAGCATCGATCGCGTCCTGCTGGTCCAGGAATATGTGCCCGCGCGCGGCGGCACGATCACGCGGATCGAGACGCTCGGCGGCCGCTTCCTCTATGCGATCGAGGTCGACGGCGGCGGCAGCTTCGACCTGTGCCCCGCCGATGTATGCGCGGTGCCCGGCCGCCCGACGATCACGATGACGCGGGTCGATCCCGATCCCGCCCTGATCGAGGCGGCGGAGGCGATCGTGCAGCGCGCCGGGATCGACGTCGGCGGGGTGGAGGTCTTGGTCGACGATCGCGACGGCGTCGCGCGCTTCTACGACATCAACGCTCTCTCCAATTTCGTCGCCAACCCGCTCGAGATACTCGGCTGGGACCCACATGCGCGGCTCGTCGATTGGCTGGCGGACATCATCGCGGAGACGAGCAAGTGAGATACGGATATTGGATGCCCGTCTTCGGCGGCTGGCTGCGCAACGTTCCCGACGAGGGCATGGCGGCGAGCTGGGACTATGCCAAGCGGCTGACGCAGGCATCGGAGCGCTGGGGCTATGACCTCACGCTGATCGCGGAGCTGAACCTCAACGATATCAAGGGCATCGAGCAGCCCGCGCTCGACGCCTGGTCGACCGCGGCGGCGCTGGCGGCGGTCACCGAACGGATCGAGCTGATGGTCGCGGTCCGCCCCAATTTCCACCATCCCGCGCTGTTCGCCAAAGCGGCGGCGAACATCGACCGGATCGCCGGCGGGCGGCTGGCGCTCAACGTCGTGTCGAGCTGGTGGGCGGACGAGGCCCGGCAATATGGGTTGCAGTTCGACCAGCACGACGACCGTTATGCGCGCACCGACGAATGGCTGCGCGTCGTCGACGGACTATGGACCGAGCCGCGGTTCAGCTTCGAGGGGCGATTCTACCGGACGGAAAACGCGATCTGTGCGCCCAAGCCGGTCAGGCGGCCGGTCGTCTATGCCGGCGGCGAGAGCGAGGCGGCCAAGACGATGATCGCGACGCGCTGCGACGCCTATGTCATGCACGGCGATCCCGTCGCGGCGGTCGCGCCCAAGATCGCCGACATGCGCGCGCGCCGCCAGCGCGCGGGCGGACCGCCGATGCAATTCGGAATGGCCGCTTATGCGATCGTCCGCGACAGCGAGGCGGAGGCGAAGCGCGAGCTGGAACGGATCACTACCGTCACCGATCTGCCCGCGGGATATGCCAATTTCGACCAATGGCTGTCGGGCACGCAGCTGGAGCGCGACTTGCAGGTGCAGGAATATTCGGTGTCGAACCGCGGGCTGCGGCCCAATCTGGTCGGCACGCCCGAACAGCTCAAGGAACGGATCGCCGAATATGAGGCGGCGGGGCTCGACCTGCTGCTGCTCCAGATGAGCCCGCAGGCCGAGGAGATGGAGCGTTTCGCGGTGCAGGTGATGGGGACGGCGTGAGGTGATCGCCGCCGGCGGATTCAGCGCCGCGCCGTCGCCAGATGATGCAGCACGATCCCCGATGTCGTCGCGACGTTGAGCGAATCGAACCCCGCCGCCATCGCGATGCGCAGGCTTCGCGCGCGCGCGAGGATGTCCGCCGAGAGGCCCGGCCCCTCGGCACCGAGCAGCATGGCGTTGCGCGGACCGGGCCGCCAGTCGGCGAGCGGCGTCGCCCCGGCGGGGCTGAGCGCGACCGGCGCGAAGCCATGGCGGTCGAGCAGCGCCAGCGCGTCTTCGTCACGCCCCAGCCGGGCGGTGGGGACCAGCAAAGTCGCGCCGACCGATACCCGGATCGCCTTGCGATACAGCGGGTCGCAGCAATCCGCGTCGAGCAGCACCGCCGCCGCCCCAAAAGCGGCGGCGTTGCGGAAGATGCCGCCGATATTGTCGTGGTTGGCGATGCCCGACAGCAGCAGCACATCGCCGTCGCCGCGCAGGCGAGCGAGCAGCGCGTCGGCATCGGGCACGTCGGTGCGGCGGCCGATCGCCAGGATGCCGCGGTGCATCGCGAAACCCGCTATGGCGTCGAGCACCGGCTGTGCGGCGACGAACACCGGCACGTCGTCGGCAAGCTGCGCGAGGAGCGGCCGCAGCCCGTCCAGGCGCTTCGCCGCGATCAGCAGGGAGAGCGGACGGTGCAACGCAGTCCCGACCAGTTTCTCGACGACCACCTTGCCTTCCGCCACGAACAGCCCCGCCCGCCCGACCAGGTCGCGCTCGCGGACGTCGCGATAATGGTCGATCCTGGGATCGTCGGGGTTCTGGATTTCGATGATCATCGGCACAGAGGGTTACCCGGGCACGGACGTAGGGGCTATAGCATATGGGCGTCTGTCTGGTCCGTCGCTTTCCACTCTTATCCCGTCGCCCACCGATGTTCCTGCGTCCGCCGGAACACTGCACCGGGGTGACGGAGCCGACAGGGCAATCGGTCGAACCTCGCTGCCGCCGGGCAGCGGGAAAATACGCCCGTCCGGCGGCGCGTTTCGCAACCGCCCCATTGATCGACGATGCCGGTGGATGCATCACGCGCGCCATAACCTGTTGATCGGACCATCCATGCGCCTGTTTGCCGCCACTGCCACGATGATGTTGCTGTCGACGACGGCCTTCGCCCAGACCGCCGTACCTGCTGCTAAGACCGCCACGCTGCCCGCCACCAACCCGTTCGCGCAGGCGAGCACGCGGCCGTTCGAGGCGCCGCCGTTCGACCGGATCAAGAGCACCGACTACGCGCCCGCGTTGCTCGCCGGCATGGCCGCGCAGCGGGCGGAGATCAACGCGATCACCCGCGCGCGCAGCGCACCGACGTTCGAGAACACGATCGCCGCGATGGAGCGGTCGGGCCGCCTGCTCGAGCGCGCCAGCCTCGCCTTTTCCGGCGTGGTCGGCGCCAACACCGACGACACGCTCCAGAAGACGCAGGCCGATCTCGCGCCCGCCTTCGCCGCGCATCAGGACGCGATCAACCTCGACCCGGCGCTGTTCGCGCGCGTCAAGACGATCTACGACCAGCGCCAGTCGCTCCGCCTCGACGCGGAGCAGCTCCAGGTGCTCACGCTCACCTATCAGAACATGGTCCGCGCCGGCGCGCAGCTCTCGCCGGCCGACAAGCTGACGCTCAGCCGCTACAACAGCCAGCTCTCGACGCTGGAGACCGCATTCCAGCAGAAGCTGCTCGCCGCGGGCAAGGCGGGCGCCTTGGTGGTCGACGACAAGGCGAAGCTTGCCGGCCTGTCCGATGGCGAGATCGCCGCCGCGGCCGACGCCGCCAAGGCGCGCGGGTTGGCGGGCAAATACGTGCTGACGCTCCAGAACACGACGCAGCAGCCCGAACTCGCCACGCTGACGGATCGCGCGACGCGCGAAGCGCTGTTCAACGCGAGCTGGACCCGCGCGGCGAAGGGCGACGCCAACGACACGCGCGACACGATCGCGCAGATCGCGTTGCTGCGCGCGCAGAAGGCGAAGCTGCTCGGCTTCCCGACCTGGGCCGATTACGTGCTGCAGGATCAGATGGCGAAGACGCCCAAGACCGCGCTCGGCTTCATGCAGCAGCTCGGCACGCCGGTGGCCGCCGAGCAGCGCCGCGAGGCGGCCGAACTGCAGGCACAGATCAAGGCGACCGGCGGCACGTTCCAGCTCAAGCCCTGGGATTGGGATTTCTATTCCGAACAGGTCCGCAAGGCGAAATACGACCTCAACCAGGACCAGCTCAAACCCTATTTCGAGATCAACAAGGTGCTGACCGACGGCGTCTTCTACGCCGCCAACCAGTTGTACGGGTTGAACTTCAAGCGTCGTACCGACATTCCGGTCTACCAGCCCGACGTCATGGTCTACGAAGTGAGCGAGGCCGACGGGACACCGGTCGGGCTGATGTATTTCGATTATTGGAAGCGCGACAACAAGAACGGCGGCGCGTGGATGTCGAACTTCGTCAACCAGTCGAAGCTGCTCGGGACGAAGCCGGTGATCTACAACGTCGGCAATTTCGCCAAGCCGTCGGCGGGGCAGCCGGCGCTGATCAGCTTCGACGACGTGACGACGATGTTCCACGAATTCGGCCACGCGCTGCACGGCCTGTTCGCCAACCAGACCTATCCCAGCGTCTCGGGCACCAACACCGCGCGCGACTTCGTCGAGTTCCCGTCGCAGTTCAACGAACATTGGGCGCTCGATCCCAAGGTGCTGCCGCACTACGCGGTCGATTACCGCACCGGGAAGGTCATTCCGCAGGCGCTGGTCGACAAGATCAAGCGCGCCGGCACGTTCAACTCGGGCTATTCCTTCGGCGAGGCGCTCGCCGCTGCCGAAATGGACATGAGCTGGCACTCGCTGACCGCGGCGCAGGGCAAGCAGAACCCCGACGCGTTCGAGACGCAGGCGCTCGCCGCCACCGGGCTCGACGTCGCGGACGTGCCGCCGCGCTATCGATCGAGCTACTTCCTCCACATCTGGGGCAATGGCTATTCGGCGGGCTATTACGCCTATAGCTGGACCAAGATGCTGAGCGCGAACGCGTTCAACTGGTTCGAGCAGCATGGCGGGATGACCCGCGCCAACGGCCAGCGCTTCCGCGACCTGATCCTGTCGAAGGGCCATACCGAGGATTACGCGCCGATGTTCCGCAGCTTCAACGGTGCCGACCCGCAGGTCGGGCCGCTGCTGAACGACCTCGGCCTCAATGCCGACGGTTCGCGCATCGTCGCGGACACGGCGGCGTCGCCGGTCAGCGACGGCACGGTGCCGGCCGCCCCCTCCGCCCGGCCCGCCGCCAAGCCCGCCGCGGCGGGCAAGACGGGGGGCTGAACCCGGCGGAGGCCAACGGCCACCGCGGGGAGGGGCATTGCCTATCGCGCGGTGGTCGACGGTCCGACCGGCAGCCAGCGCTCGGGCAGCGTCACCGTGATCCGCTCCTTGATCTCCGCTGCCGAGGTCGCGAGCATCACGGTGTAGCGGCCGGGCGCGACATGCCATTGATGGCGCCCCTCGTCCCATGTGGCGAGCAGCCGGGGGTCGACCGTCACGGTGCGCAGCGCGGATTGTCCGGGGCTCAGCGCCGCCTTGGCATAGCCCGCCAGTCGCTTCGGCGCTTCCCATGTGTTGCCGGGCGAGGCGACATAGACCTGACCCAGCGCCTGACCGGGGATCGTGCCGGTGTTGCGCAGCGTGAAACCGACCTGAAGATCGCCCGCGACCTGGCGCGCGGTGAGGCCGCCATGACCGAACGTCCCGTAGCTGAGCCCGAAGCCGAACGGGAACAGCGGACGCGCGCCGGTCCGGTCGATCCATTTATAGCCGACCGCCGCTCCCTCGGCGTAGCGGACGCCGAAAATCTGTTTCTCGGGCAGGCCCTTGCCGGCGATCGTGGGCCGCGGATACTGGCTGGGGCTGGCCGGGAAGGTGATCGGCAGATGCCCCGAGGGGTTGACCGCCCCCGACAGGATGCGGGCGATCGCCGGGCCGCCGCGGCTGCCGGGATACCAGCTTTCGACGACACCGCGCACGTCGGCGATCCACGGCATGGCGACCGCGCCGCCGGTTTCCAGCACGACGATCGTGTTGCGATTGGCCTTGGCGACCGCGCCGATCAGCCCGTCCTGATCGTCGGGCAGCGACAGCGGGAAGTCGAGCGATTCGGCGGTCCATTGCGTCGCGAAGACGATCACGACGTCGGCGCCTTTGGCCTTCGCCGCGGCGGCGGCCGGGTCGGTGCCCGGATCGTAATCGACCGTCGCGTCGGGGCGTTCGGCCTTGATCGCCGCCAGCGGCGACGATTTGTCGTAGACGATCGGCCCCGGCCACGATTTGGGGCCGAGCCCGCGCACCGCATTGCCGCCGGGGGCATAGACCTGCGCCGAACCGCCACCCGACAGCACGCCGACATCGGCATGGCCGCCGACGACCAGAATATGCCGCGCCGTGCGCGTCAACGGCAACACTCCGCCCTCGTTCTTGAGCAGGACGATGCCGTTCTCCGCCGCGGTCTGCGCGACGGTCGCATGCGCGGCGAAGTCGATCGGGCCGGGCTTGACGGGATCGTCGATCGCGCCGCTGACGATCAGCGCGCGCGCGATCCGGCGGACCTTGTCGTCGAGCGCCGCGACCGGCACCTTGCCGCTCGCGATCGCCGCCTTCAGCTTGTCGCGCCAGACGTAATTGTCCTTGTTGGACACGCCGGTTTCCTGATCCAGCCCGCCCAGCGCATTCTCGACCGTATCGTGCTGCGCGCCCCAGTCGGACATCACATAGCCCTTATACCCCCAATCCCCCTTCAACACGCGGTTGAGCAGCCAGTCGTTCTGGCAGGCGTGCTTGCCGTTGACGAGATTGTACGAGCACATGACCGAGCCGGGATCGCCCCGCTCGATCGCGATCTGGAAGGCGAGCAGGTCCGAGGTGCGCGCCGCGCCTTCGTCGATGCCGACATCGACGGTGCTGCGTCCGGTCTCCTGATCGTTGAGCGCGAAATGCTTGACCGTCGTGACGATCCGGTTCGACTGGATGCCCTTCATGAACGCGCCGACCATCGTCCCGGCCAGCCACGGGTCCTCGCCGCCATATTCGAAATTGCGGCCGTTGCCGGGCTCGCGGGCGAGATTGACGCCGCCGGCCAGTTGCACGTTGAAGCCGGACGCGCGCGCCTCCGCGCCGACCATCCTGCCGCCCGCCATCGCCACCGCCGGGTCCCACGTCGCCGCGCTGAGGATGCCCGACGGCAAGGCGGTGCGCTCCAAGGCCGGTGGCGCCTCGCCCTGCGTCGCGACCCCGCTGCCCGCATCGGCCTGCCATTGCGGCGTGAACCCCAGCCGGGGGACGCCCGGCACGAACCCAGCCGATTGCGGACGCGCCTGCGGATCGCGGAAGGTGTTCCAGTCCTGCTGCGTGCCGAAGAAGCCCGTCACGACGGCGAGCTTCTCGTCCTCGGTCATCGCCTGGACCAGCAGCTCGGCGCGCCGGTCCGCGGACAGCGTCTTGTCCTGCCATGCGTTCGCCGGGACCGGCTCTGCCGCGGTGACGGGACCGGAGGGTCCGGCGAGGACGCCGACCAGCATTGTGGTGGCGAGTAGCAAAGCGCGCATGGTCGAAGCCTCCGGGTCGGGTCCCGCCCGACGCGGGCGGTTCGACCGGCGATGGTATTCAGGGCTATCGATCGCCGCGTCAAACCCCTTGCAGTCGTAGGCGCGCCGCCGTGCCAATGATCGTCATCGGGCCAAGAAAATCGATCGTCGCCAAGTGTTTGTGCACCGGCCGCCCCACCCGTATGATCCCCCTGCCGCCGCCGTCACGACGGCAGCGGATCGGTGCGGACTCGCAGGTAAGGGAGCAAGGCAATGCCGACGATCAACACGACGGACGGGACGGAGATCTTCTACAAGGACTGGGGCCCGCGCGACGGGCAGGTCGTCATGTTCCATCACGGCTGGCCGCTGAGCGCGGACGATTGGGACGGGCAGATGATGGCGTTCGTCGCCAAGGGCTATCGCGTCGTCGCGCACGACCGTCGCGGCCACGGCCGATCGAGCCAGGCGGCGACCGGCCACGACATGGATACCTATGTCGCCGACGTCGTCGCGCTCACCGACGCACTCGACCTGCGCGATGCCGTCCACATCGGTCATTCGACCGGCGGCGGCGAAGTGGCGCGTTACGTCGCCCGCGCCAAGCCGGGGCGGGTCGCCAAGGCGGTGCTGATCAGCGCGGTCGCGCCGATCATGGTCCAGAGCGAGGCCAATCCCGATGGCGTGCCGCTGTCGGTCTTCGACGAGATCCGCGAACAGACGGCGACCAACCGCGCGCAATATTTCTACGACTTCACGATGCCGTTCTTCGGCTACAATCGTGACGGTGCGGAGGTGAAGGAGGGCGTCCGGCGCAATTGGTGGCGGCAGGGCATGACCGGCAGCGTGCTCGCGCACACGCTCGGCATCAAGGCCTTCTCCGAGACCGACTTCACCGACGATCTCAAGGCGATCACGGTGCCGACGCTGGTGCTGCACGGCGAGGACGACCAGATCGTGCCGTTCGCCATCACCGGCAGGAAATCGGCGCAGATCGTGCCGGGGGCGAAGCTCATCTCCTACCCCGGCTATCCGCACGGCATGCCGACGACGCATGCCGACCGGATCAACGCCGATTTGCTCGCCTTCGTGCAGGGCTGAGCCGGCGAGGGAGCGGCAGGTCCGGTGTCTCGACGCCGAGTGACCGGGCCTGCCGCATGCGGGGTCGATGCACCGAATTAGGACGTCGTTAACCCTAGACCGACCCGAACCTCGCCGCGGAGATCGGCTATCAATCCGGCCAGGAGGCGGATCATGGTTCAGATCTCGGCGGCGACGTTATGGATGATATTGACCGGCGGCTTCGCGGCGGCGGTCCTGATCGCGCTTCTGCGGCGCGATGGCCCGGCGGCGCTCGCGATGGCGGCGGGCGGCCTGCTCGCCGGGCACCTCTGCCATCTTCCGGCGCCGGTGCTGGCCTGGGCGTCGATCGCAGTCGCGATCGGACTGGCGGCGGCGCTCGCCGGCTGGGCTCTCAATGCCGCAGTCGGCGGCCGCTCCGGCTACACGCTGGGGCTGGTGCTGACCGCGGCGACGCTGGGCGCGATCGCCTCGACGCCCGCCACCGCATCGCACGATCGCGTTCGCGGCCCGGCGGCGGGAATCGCGCTGAGTGCCGCGCTGGCGACGCTGGCCGTCGGGTGACGGCAGCTCTTTAGTCGTAAAAGGCACTTTTATATTTGACGTTCCGCTTTCGGATCGTCATGAAAATCAAGCCGTTAGGCATCCTCCCCAACAGGATTACTGGGGCCGCTCCGGCGGCCCCCTTTTACGTCCGGTGCCGCGTCATTGCGCGTGCAGCACGCCGCTGAACGCCGCGTCTTCCAATGCCCGCCCGGCGCCGAGCGCGACGCACATCAGCGGCGATTCGGCGACGATCACCGGCAATCCGGTCGAACGGCTGAGCACCTCGTCCAGCCGGCGCAGCAGCGCACCGCCGCCGGTCATCACGATGCCCTGTTCGACGATGTCGGCGGCAAGCTCCGGCTCGACCTGTTCGAGCGTCTTCATCACCACCTCGACGATCTGCGCGACGAGATCGGCGAGTGCATCGGCGATCTCGGTCTGGCTGATGGTGATCTCCTTGGGGATGCCGTTCATCAGGTCGCGCCCGCGCACCCGCATTTCGGGCTCCACATCGTCGGTCGGGCGGCTGGCGGCGCCGATCTGCTGCTTGATCCGCTCCGCGGTCGCCTCGCCGATCATCAGATTGTGCTTGCGGCGGATGTGCGAGGCGATCGCCTCGTCGAGCTTGTCGCCGCCGACGCGCACCGAGTTGCTGTAGGCGAGGCCGCCGAGCGAAAGCACCGCGACCTCGGTGGTGCCGCCGCCGATATCGACCACCATGAACCCGATCGGTGCGGTGATCGGCAGTCCGGCGCCGATCGCGGCGGCGAGCGATTCCTCGATCAGCAGCACCTTCGACGCGCCGGCGCTGGTCGCCGCCTGGCGGATCGCGCGCCGCTCGACCTGCGTCGATCCTGCGGGCACGCAGATCACCATCTTGGGACTGCGCTGCAACCGGCCGGCGTCGCCATGCACCTTCTTGATGAAATGCTTGATCATCTGTTCGGCGACGTCGATGTCGGCGATCACGCCGTCGCGTAAGGGACGGATCGTCTCGACGCCCTGCGGCGTCTTGCCCATCATCAGCTTGGCATCGGCGCCGACCGCGAGCACCTTGGGGATGCCGTCGCGCGTCTCGATCGCGACGACGGAGGGTTCGTCCAGCACGATGCCGCGGCCGGCGACGAACACCAATGTGTTCACGGTGCCGAGGTCGATGGCCATGTCATGCGAGGCAAGACCGAAATTGAGGGACAGTCGCAGCGCACGCTACCTTGTTGGGAGTGGCATCGGCCGCCGGCCGATGCGAAGGCCCCGCGCATTGGCGCTTTGCCGGGCAGCGTCAACCGGCGTGCGTCCGGCGGCCTGTCCCGGCGGACGGACGGTTTGCCGGGGGGATGGCCGGCCGGCTGCCTTGCTTGCGGCTGGCGAGGGCCGGGCCTACATCGCGGGCGGCGTGCCTATCCCCTTGATCTCTTTCGCGATGCCGCCGGCGCACGGCCGCGAGGCAGGCGCAGGCCGGCCGTGATGCGCGACCTGTTCGACCGCCCGCTGCTGCCCGGCCTGCGCAGCGAGGAGGCGTTCGTCACCGCCGACGACGAGCGCGCGTTGATCGCGGCGATCGATGCGCTCGCGCTGACCCCGTTCCAGTTCCAGGGCTGGACCGGCAAGCGGCTGACCCACAGTTTCGGGCTGCATTACGATTTCGAACGCGGATCGCTCGCACCGGCGGCGCCGATGCCGGCGTGGCTGGCGACGATCCGCGCGCGCGCCGAGGCGTTCGCCGGGGTCGCGTCCGGCAGCTTCGTGCAGGCGCTGCTGATCCGCTACGATCCCGGCGCGGGGATCGGCTGGCATCGCGACCGGCCGCATTTCGACCATGTCGTCGGCATATCGCTGGGGGCGGCGGCGGCGATGCGCTTCCGCCGCCGGACCGGCGAACGCTTCGCGCGGGTCGCCGCGCCGCTGCCGCCGCGCGGCATCTACCACCTGCACGGCGAGGCGCGCCACGATTGGGAGCATAGCATCGCCGCGATGACCGAAACGCGCTGGTCGATCACGCTGCGCAGCCTGTCCGAGCGCGGGCGCCGGATGCTCACCGCCGGGGATGGCGCGTGACGACCCCCGATTTCGTCGTGATCGACGTCGAGACCGCCTGTGCGCGGGTAAGCAGCATCTGCCAGATCGGCATCGTCGGCTTTCGCGACGGCCGTGAGGTCTTCGCCTATGAGACGCTGCTCGATCCGTGCGACGACTTTCACGCGATGAACACGCGCATCCACGGCATCGCTGCGCATCACGTGATCGGCCAGCCGACCTTCGGCCACGTCCACGCCGACATCGACCGCCATCTGACCGGCCGCGTCACCGTCGCCCATTCCTATTTCGACAAGGGCGCGCTCGCCGCGGCGTGCCGCGTCCATGACCGGGCGATGATCGAGACGGTCTGGCTGGACAGCGTGCGGGTCGCCAAGCGCGCCTGGCCCGATCTGCCCAACCACAAGCTCGGCGGCCTCGCGCGCTATCTCGGCATCGCCCACCGCCACCATGACGCGCTGAGCGACGCGCGCGCCGCCGGCTGGGTGATCGTCAAGGCGATCGACCATACCGGCCTGTCGCTCGCCGACTGGCTGGCACCGCCGCGCAAGCCGCAGCCGCCGCCCCGCGCCGCGCCGACGGGGCCGCTGAAGGGCGAGCGGATCGTCGTCGTCGGCGAGGCGCGCGACGGGGCAATCGCGCATGTGCTCGCCGCGCAGGGCGGCACGATCATGTCCACGGTCGGGCTGACGACGACGATGGTGGTCGTCGCCGATCATCTGCCCGATGCGCGCTCGACGCGGGCGAGCGGCGAGATGGACAAGGCCGCGGCGGCGCGGCGGGCCGGCCGGTCGATCCGGATCGTGTCGGCGCGGACGCCCGGCCTGCTCGACGACAATTCCGGGGCCATTGTTGGCGACTGAGGGGTTGAGCCGTGGACGACGGGGCGCTTCCGCGCTCCCGAACCGCGAAGGACGTCTCATGGGTAAATTGATCTCCGGCATCGAAGGCGCGATCAACGCCGCCGTCGGCAAGGCCAAGCAGAACGCCGACAATCCGTCGCTGCACGAAGAAGGCGCCGAACAGGAAGCACGCGGCACCAAGCAGCAGGCCGACGCCAAGAAGAAGTAAGCGGACGTGCAGGCCGTCGGCGGGATCAGCCCTGCCGGTGGCCGCCCGCCCGGCGCCATTGCCGATAGCCAAGGACGGCGAGCCCGACCATCGCCGCATAGAGGCCGGCGGTCGGCAGCAACCCCTTCCAGACGAACATGCCGACGTAACAGACGTCGACCACGATCCACAGCAGCCAACTGGCGGCGTGGCGGCGCCCGGTCCAATATTGCGCGACGAGGCTGAAGCTGCTCAGCGTCGCGTCCATCCAGGGCAGCGCCGCGTCGGTATGGTGGCTGGTCAGCCAGCCGATGCTCACCGCCCCCACCGCGCCCGCCGCCAGCCCGGCGAGCGCCTGCGCCGGCCGCAGCGGCGCCACCACCACCTCGCCCTCGCTATCGGTCCCGCGCGCCCAGGCGACCCAGCCGTAGACGATCGCGATCGCGAACAGCAGTTGCAGCACCATGTCGGCGTACAGCCGCACGTCGAGGAACAGCTTCGCATACAGCGCGCAGGCGAGCAGATTGACCGGCCAGCACAACATGCGCCGCCGCGCGGTCAGCCAGATCCCGGCGAAGCTGACGACGACCGCGACGATCTCCAGCGGGGTCATGGCCTGGCCTCGCCGATCCGGCGCAGCAGCGCCTGCCCCGCGGCGGAGCGGAACCACGCGGCATGGCCGATCGCGTAACCGTCCCAGGTCAGCGCCGCGGCGGCGGGATCGGCGACCACCGCGGTGAAATAATCGATCTCCGACAAGGCGAATTCGAGATGGACGAGCGGCAGCAGCCTGACGATCGCGGCGATGTCGGCGGCGGCGAGCGGGGCGACCGATGCATAGCCGGCGAGCAGCGCCAGCGCCGCCGCGGGATCGGCGATGTCGTCGCCCTGCGGCAGGTCGAGCCAGCGGATCGCGCTGCGTTCGATCGCGGTGGCGATATCGTGCACCGCGCAGCTACGGTCGGCGAGGCCGAAGTCGATCACCGTCCGCACCGTGCCGTCGTCCGCCCACAGCAGGTTCGACGGATGCCAGTCGTTGTGCGTCCACAAGGGCGGCTGCTCCGCCAGCACCGCGGGCAGGCCGTCGCCCAGCGTCGCGAACAGCGCGGCGAGCTGCGCCCGCCACGGCCGCGTCGCCAGGAACGCGGCCAGCGCCGGCCGGGCGGCGACATAGGCCTCGGCCGCCGCGAGCGGATCGTGCGCCGGCAGGATGGTGAAGCTGGCGACCAACGGCTGCGCCCGGCGGGCAGGGGCGGCGAAACCGGCCGCGGCGATGTGCAGCCGCGCCAGCGCTACCCCTGCGGCGTGCGCCTGCGCGTGCGAGAAGAACGGCGTCCACGACAGCCGGTCGCGGTAGAGGTCGGCGCCCGGTGCCTGCCGGTGCAATTCGTAGCGCCACGCGTCGATCGCGATCGCGGTCGTACCGCCCGCACTCGCGATCACCTCCGGCACCGAAACGCCGGCATCGGCGAGATGCGCGATGAACGCATGTTCCTCGGCCAGCCCCGCGATCGAGCGCAGCTTGTGGTGGTGGCGCTTGAGCAGGACGGTGCCCGCCTCGGTATGGACGAGCGCGGCTGCCGAGAAGGGGCGCGGCGAATGCCAGTGCAGCCCGGTCATCCGCCCGGCCGCCGGAAAGCGCGCCAGCACCGCCGCGGCCTCGCCGGTGGTGATCGCCGGCCAGGTCGGCGCCTCCAGCGTCTGCCCCATGCCGTGCACCAGATGAGCGGCGGGCGTCATCGCCTCAGAAGGCGCGCGAGAGGGTCGCCATCACCGCGGCGCCGCTGCCGATATAATAAGCGGGCGCCTGACCGGCGATGACGGTGCCGTTGCGGCCGATGGTGTCCTGCGCGTTGGGGGTCACCGCCTGGACGCCGGCGAGCACGTGCGGATCGGTGACGTTGATCGCGTTGACGCGCAGGTCGGTCCGCTTGCCGTCGAGCCAGTCGGCCAGATGCACGCCGATCGACAGGTCGAGCGTCGCATAGCCCTTGATGCTTTCGTCGTTCATGAAGCTGGCATATTGCCGGCCGAGATATTTCGACGCGATGCTGCCGAAGAACCGACCGTCGTCGTAGGTGCCGCCCGCGCCGAACTGCACCGTCGGGCTCGACACCGCATGCCGGCCGCGCGTCGGCAGCAGGTCGCCGCCGACCGGCAGATCGTCGTCGAGCCGCGCATGCAGATATTCGCCCGACAGATAGAGGCTGACCGCGGCGACCGGACGATAGTCGATCTCGGCATCGACGCCATAAGAGGTCTGTCCGCCGGCGTTGAGCGTCGCATTGACCTGCGCGCCGCCCTGGTCGACCACCGTCGCGAGCTGGCGGTTGCGGAATTTGTAGTGGAAGCCGGTCACCGAGGCCGAGACCGCTTCGCCGATGAAGCGATAGCCGAGCTCTTCCGACACCGAATATTCGTTCTTGAGCGCGTTGCTGCCCTGCGCGACCAACGCCCCGCCGGCATAGCTGTCGTAGAGCGTGAATTCGTTGGGCGTGCGGAAGTTGGTGGTGAAATTGGCGAACAGCTGTTGCCGGTCGTCGAGCCGGTAATGGATCGCCGCGCGCGGCAGGGCTGCGAAACTGTCGATCCGCACCCGGTCCTGCGGCCCGGGCAGATAGTTACGGCCGTTGCGCAGCACGTCGACGCCCTTGAACCCGACATCGACCGTCAGCCGCGGTGCGACGGCGATGCTGTCGGCGAGGAAAAAGCTCTTGGTGACGGTGACGGTGCGCTGGTTCTCATAGGCGAGCAGGCGGCCGTCGGCGGTGCGGATCGCCTTGGCGCGATAGCCCCAGCGGTCGGTCGGCCGACCATCGGCATCGATGCTGGTATAGGATTGGGTGACGCGATCGGTGCCGTAATCGAACCACAGCCCGGCGGTGATCCGGTGGCTGCCGGCCTGCAGCGTCAGCTTGGCGACGCTGCCGCCGCGGAACTGGTCGCCGGTATAATTGCCGAGCACCGTCGCGACGCCGTCCACCGCGCCCGGCAGCGCGATCGGCTGCGCCAGTTCCTCGGTGCCGAGGAAATTGCCGGTGGTGGTGAGCTGCGTGCCATAAGGCGAATTGCCGTAGCCGAATTGCGCATAACTGGTGCTGTCGAACGTCAGCCGCTCGCCGAGCACGAGATGCACCGGCGCCGAGGCGTAGAGGTTGTGGAACGGCGCGCGATAGAGCCGCCAGTAATCGGTGGCGCCCGGCGTGTAGCGGCGGGCGTAGTTGAAGCCGCGGCCTAATGTCTGCCAGTCGGCGAGGGTGGGGCTGGGATAGCTTGAACTGTTCGCGTCGTTGAACGACAGCGCGAGGCTGGCGCGATTGCCTGCGCCCCATTCGTTAAGCAGCTTGGCGTCGACATGCTGGCGGGTGTCGAAGCCGGCGCCGCGCCAATTGTCCGGCCGCGTGTTCGAATAGGACAAGAAGGCCTTGAGCCCGGTGCCGCCGATCGTCCCGCTGTCGATCCGCACGAAGCCGCGCCGCGCCGCATAGCTGCCGAGTGACAGATCGACGAAACCGCCCGCCCGTGCCCGGGGATCGTCGAGCGCCAGCGACAGCAATCCGCCGGCGCCGCCCAGCGTCGGCGAGTCGATGTCGACCGACCCCTGCGCGATCGATATCCGCCGGAGGTTGCCGGGGTCGGCGAACTGTGACGGATAGGCGTAATAATAGCCGATGTCGTTTTGCGGCGCGCCTTCCATCAGCACGCCGATTTCATCCTGTCCCAGCCCGCGCAGCGTCAGGCTGGAACTGGTCGACAGGCCATAGGGATCGCTTGACGCGACATTGGCGCCGGGCAGCAACGTGACGAGCTGGAAGGCGTTGAGCGTCGGCGCCTGTTTGACGATGAAGTCGGCCGAGATCGCGCTCTGGCTTTTCGGCGCCTGCTGGTCGGGCAAGAGCCCGGCGGGATCGGGATGGCCGACGACGCGGATCTCGGCGGGTTCGGCGGTCTGCGCCGCGGCGGGTGCCGCCAGCAGCAGCACCGGCACCCCCAGCGCAAGCCAGGATCGCGGAGGTCGCATGTCGAAACGGGAAACAAGAGCCGAAATCGTTCGCATCCACTTCATCGGAGGAACGACGGCGCACCGCAGACCCTCCCTACGCCGGTATCACCCGGATCAGGTTCAGCGGGTCATGGGCTGCTGCCCATTTCTCAGCCGCGCGTCAGCGGCCCCCCGGGGATGGCCCGGCTTAGGCGATCCCACGGGGTAGCGATAGGGGGCTCAACGTGCGGGCGGTTACAGCGCCAGATCGGGGTGGCGGTCGGCCTTGACGCGGGTGGCGGCGGGGCGCGGCTGCGTGGCGACGTGGACCGCGGGCGGCGGCGTCGTCAGTTGCAGCGCATCGCTGGTCTGCGCCCATTCCTGCGCGAGCAGGTCGGGATGATCGTTGAGTGCGATCCCGTAGGACGGCACGATCCTGCGCAGGCCGTCCTGCCAGGCCGGGGTCGCGAGCCGCTTGGGGAAGACCGTCTTGAGCAGGTTCAGCATGATCGCCGGCGCGGTCGACGCCCCCGGCGACGCACCGAGCAGCGCGGCGATCGAGCCGTCCTGCGAGGCGACGATCTCCGTCCCCAGCTTGAGCACGCCGCCCTTGTCGGGATCGCGCTTGATGATCTGGACGCGCTGGCCGGCCTGCCACAATTTCCAGTCCTCCGCCCGCGCACCCGGCAGATATTCGCGTAGCGCCTTCAGCCGATCCTCGTCGGACATCATCAGCTGGCCGGCGAGATATTCGACGAGGTCGAAATTGTCCCAGCCGACCGCCATCATCGGGCGGAAATTGTCGAGCGTCACCGACGCCGGCAGGTCGAAATACGAGCCGTGCTTGAGGAATTTGGTCGAGAAGGTGGCGAACGGCCCGAACAGCAGCGCGCGCCGCTTGTCGAAATAGCGCGTGTCGAGATGCGGCACCGACATCGGCGGCGATCCGACCGCGGCCTTGCCATAGACCTTGGCGAGGTGACGGTCGGCGATCTCCGGCTTTTCGGAGACGAGGAACGAGCCGCCGACCGGGAAGCCGGCGTAATTGTCGGCTTCGGGAATCCCCGAGGCCTGCAGGATCGGCAGTGCGCCGCCACCGGCGCCGGCGAAGACGAAGCGCGCGTTGATGATCCGCTTGCCGCCGCCGTTGGTCGCCTCGGCGGTGACGCGCCAGCTCTTGTCGGGATTGCGTTCGAGCTTGCGCACCTCGTGGCCGCTGGTCAGCGTCACGCCCGGCTGGCGGCTGAGCGCGGTGACATATTGGCGCGTCACCTCGCCCCAGTCGCAATCGGTGCCGAGCGGCGAGCGCGTCGCCGCCAGAGGCAGGCCACCGCTGCGCCCCTCCATCATCAGCGGCACCCATTGGCCGATCCGGTGCGGATCGGTGGTGAACTCCATTCCCGAGAACAACGGGCTGGCGCCGAGCGCCGCATGCCGCTTGCGCAGGAATTCGACGTTCTCGCGGCCCCACACCAGATTCATGTGCGGCGTCGAGTTGATGAAGGCGCGGGGATCGCTGAGCACGCCGGCGCGAAGCTGGTGGCTGAGGAACTGGCGGGTGATCTGCCATTGCTCGTTGATCTCGATCGCCTTGGCGATTTCGACGCGGCCGTCGGCGGCGTTGACCGGCGTATAATTCAGCTCGCACAATGCGGAGTGACCGGTGCCGGCGTTGTTCCAGCCGTCCGAACTTTCGCCGGCGGCGCGGTCGAGCCGCTCGACCATCTCGATCGTCCACGTCGGTTCGAGCTGGCGCAGCAGCACGCCGAGCGTCGCGCTCATGATGCCGCCGCCGATCAGCAGCACGTCGACGCTATGTTCGCTGCGCGCCTGCGCGCGCGCCGCCGCCGGCAGCAGCGCGGTGCCGCCCGCCGCGACGACCGAGCCGATCAGCCCGCGGCGGCTGATGTCGGGCGCCGAGAGCGTCGACCCGTCGGTGGCGAGGGCCGGCTCGCGCGTTTCGTGATGCATCGCATGATCCTTCTGCATGCGCTTCCGGTACGACGTCGGGGCGGGACGCGGATCGAAGCGGGGAGTGTCGCGGAACGGCGACGACCGGTTGGCCCGGATCGCCGCCGCCTTCGTCCGGCTCCGATGGAGCACGACGAAGCTGTCGACCCGCTTGTGCCCGACGCGGCGGTGCGGCCCGCGCAGAAAACGACATCATCATAAAACGTCCTTGTTACAGTTAGTTAGCTCGATTATTGATGTCCGATTCCGGCAGGCTTGGGCAGGAAGTGACACATCGCCCGAGCCCAAAGTGCAACTTCTTGCCCTATGCCGGGCGGACGGGTATTCGGGGGCGGTGAGTCTCCGCTTCCCGATCCGCGGCTGGCCCTGGCTGGCGGGCGTGCTGCTGCTGGCCGTCGTCGCCGCGCTTCTCGCCGGCGTCGCGGCGGAGCGATGGACGATCGCGCAGCAACGGGTCGAGGTGGCGCAGGACGCGCGGCTGCGCGCCGCGCTGCTCGACAGCGAGATCGCCCGTTTCCGGCTGCTGCCGCTCACGCTCGCCGACGATCGCGACATCGCCGCGGCGATCGCCGGTACCGGGGCCGCGCGCGCCGCGCTCAACCGCAAGCTGGAGGCGCTGGCGCGCGTCACCGGTGCGCCGGCGATCTATGTCGTCGGGCGCGACGGCTGGTCGATCGCGGCGAGCAACTGGCGCAGCCCGCGCGCCTTCGTCGGCATCGACTATCACGATCGCCCCTATGTCCGGCAGGCGGAGGCGCGCGGCGAGGGCAGCCATTTCGCGACCGGCAGCGTCAGCCAGCGCCCCGGCCTCTATCTTGCCGCGCGCACCGCGACCGGCGGCGTCACCGTCATCAAGCTAGAGTTCGACCGGATCGAACGCGCCTGGGCGCACGGCGGCGGGATCAGCTTCGTGCACGACGCGGCGCGCCGCATCCTCGTCACCAGCCGCCCCGGCTGGCGCTTCGAGACGCTGACGCGCGGCGCGGCGGGGACCGTCGCACTCGTGCCGCTCGGCGACGGCCGGGTGCGGATCGCCGGTGCGCGGCCGACGTTCGTCGCCCAGGCGGTACCGGTGCGCCAGGCGGGCTGGCGATTGGTGCAGATGCGCCCCGTCGATCGTGCCATCGCCTCGGCCCGCGGGTTCGCCGCGGCGGCGGCCGGCGCGAGCGTGATCGCGCTCGGCGTGATCGCCTGGACGCTGCGGCTGCGCGCGCTGGCGCAGCGGCGGCGGACCGGCGAACTGGAGGCGGCGGTCGCCGAGCGCACCGCCGACCTGCGCCGCGAGGCGGCCGAACGCGCGCTGTCGGAGGCGCGCGGCGCCGAATTGCGCGAGGCGCTGCGCCAGGCCAACCGGCTCGCCGCGCTCGGCCAGATCACCGCCAGCGTCGCGCACGAAACCGCGCAGCCGGTCGCGGCGATCCGCACCTATGCCGAGACGAGCCGGATGCTGCTCGATCGCGACCAGCCCGACGAGGTGCGCGCCAATCTGCGCACGATCGCGCAACTCGCCGACCGCGTCGGCGTGGTGACCGCGCAGCTGCGCGCCTTCTCGCGCCGGCAGCCGCATGAATTGCGGCCGGTGTCGCTGGCCGAGGTGATCGACGGCGCGCTGCTGATCGTGCGCGAACAGCTCGAGGATGCGACGCTGGACCGGCCGTCGATCGATCCGGCGCTGATGGTGGTCGGCGGCAAGGTCCGGCTCGAACAGGTGCTGGTCAACCTCGTCCAGAACGCGCTCGATGCGCTCGCCGGCCGGGCGGACCGGCGCATCACGCTGACGCTGGTCGAGGATGCGGCGCACGTCCGTCTGCGGGTGGCGGACACCGGCCCCGGCATCGACCCGGCGATCGCCGCCGGCCTGTTCACGCCGTTCAACACCAGCCGGGCGGCGGGACTCGGCCTCGGGCTCGTCATCGCGCAGGACATCATGACCGACCTCGGCGGCTGGCTGCATCATCTGCCCTCGGCGAGCGGGGCGCTGTTCGAGATCGGGATGCGACGCGCATGACCACGATGGACAAGGCGTTGGTCGTCGCGCTGGTCGACGACGAGGCGGACCTGCGCGCGGCGGCGTCGCAATTGCTCGGGCTGCATGGCTTCGAGGTGCGGCCGTTCGCCGACGCGCGCAGCGCGCTGCCCGAACTCACCGCCGATTTTCCCGGCATATTGATTACCGACGTCCGCATGCCCGGCATGTCGGGGCTCGAACTGATGGACGCGGTGCGCAGCCGCGACGCCGATCTGCCGGTGCTGCTGCTCACCGGCCACGGCGACATCGGCATGGCGGTGGAGGCGATCAAGAACGGCGCGTGGGATTTCCTGTCCAAGCCGTTCGATCCCGAGGCGCTGGTCGCGGCGGCGGTGCGCGCGGCGACCGCGCGCGGGCTGACGCTGGAGAACCGGCGGCTGCGCG
Source organism: Sphingomonas sp. CD22 (assembly GCF_034556155.1). NCBI lineage: Bacteria > Pseudomonadati > Pseudomonadota > Alphaproteobacteria > Sphingomonadales > Sphingomonadaceae > Sphingomonas > Sphingomonas sp. CD22. The sequence goes on from NZ_JAYDYX010000011.1 coordinate 87,819, forward strand.
CGCTCGCCGACGAACAGCAGGGCGAGACGCTGATCGGCGACAGCCTCGCGATCCGGCGGCTGCGCGGCATGATCCCGCTGCTCGCCGATGCGCCGCTCGACCTGGTGATCGAGGGCGAGGTCGGCACCGGACGCGAGCATTTCGCGCGGCTGGTCCATCGCGCCGGGCGGCGCGCGCGCCATCGTTTCCTCGTCATCGATTGCGCGACGGTGCCGGTGGCGCTGGTCGAGCGCGAGCTGTTCGCGCGCAACGGCCCGATCGACCGCGCGCATCGCGGCACGTTGTTCCTCGACCATCTCGAAGCCGCCGGGCCCGAATTGCAGAACCGGCTGGCGCATTTCGCCGAAAAGCGCGCGCTGCCGCTCGATGGGCGCGATCCGCATGCGGTCGACGTGCGGATCGTCGCCGCGCTGGAGGAGGGACAGCGCGATCGCATCCTGCCCGGCCTGTTCCACCTGCTCGCCGGCGTGCCGCTGCGCCTGCCGCCGCTGTCCGAGCGCAAGGAGGATATCCCGATGCTGTTCGCGCATTTCGCCGCGCGCGCCGCCGAGCGCCATCGCTGCGCGATGCCGGCGCTCGCCGATCACGCGATGCGGCTGGGCGCGCGGCCGTGGCCCGGCAACGTGCTCGAACTGGAGAAAGCGGCGGAGCGCATCTGCCTCGGCCTCGACGACGGCGTGCCGAGCAGCGGCGAGCCGGCCTCGCTTCCAGAACGGCTCGATGCGTTCGAACGCGCGACGATCATCGACGCCATCGCCGCCGCCGACGGCGAGATCGCGGCGGCGATCCAGGCGCTGAAACTGCCGCGCAAGACCTTCTATTATCGCGTCAACCGGCTCGGGATTGATCTTCGCGCGATCCGTCGCCAGAGCCGTCCGTGACGGCCTGATCGCGAACGGGCGGGGGCAAGGTGGCAAGGCCGGTGGCGGACAGGCGGTAGACGCCGGGGCGGACCCGCTCGAACCAGCCATAGACGTTGTTGCGCAGGATCGCGCCGGCATCCTCGGCGAGATGCTTGAGGTCGCGCGGGCGCATCTCCGCCGGGCCGATCCCTAACGCGCAGGCGATGGCGCGCTGGCGATAGGCGGTCATGATCGGCCGGCGCGTCGATCCGCCCTGCGTCGGATCGCCCTTGCGGCCGGCATGTTCCTTGAGCAGCCGGCGCCGCTGCGGCAGGTTCGCGCGCGGGCGATAGGCGACCGGCTCGCACAACACCGCCACCGTGCCGAGGCGCAGGTCGACGGTCAGCAGCCCGACGCCGAGCAGCCGGCACAGGCGGGTGACGCGGCCGTCCTGATCGCGGCCGCGGCGGCTGGCGACGACGGCGAGATAGATCTGGTCGGCGCAGCGCAGCCGATCGACCGCCTGGAGCACGAGTTCGAGCGTGAACGACAATTTGAGTTCGGCGATGACGAGGATCGGCGGCTCGCCCGGTTTCAGCCCGACCGCGTCGCATCCGCAGATCTCGCCCTTCACCGCGAAGCCGTGCGCTTCGAGGAACGCCTTCACCGGCGGATAGAGCGCGGTCTCGCTCAGGCGGACGCCGGCGGTCGTCGCCGCGGCTGCGATATCGGTCATCTAGGCGCGGACGGCGACGGCGAGATCGCTGCGCACCGGGCCGAGCGTCGCGCGCAACACGCCGCCATGGCTCGTCGCGGTGGTGCGCGTCCGGACCGCGCCGGCCCACGTGTCATATGCGGTGACGTCGTAGCGGCCGTCGGCGAGCCCCGGGATCGTCAGCGTCGCGGGCGCGGCGTCGTCGCGCGGGGCGATCGTGCCCGCCTTCGACATGCTGTCGGTGCGCACCAGCCAGGCGAGCGCCTGTGCCGCATCGCCGCTGCCGATCGCCTGCACGCCGGCATCGTCGCAGGCCATCGCGCCGGTCAGGTTGCGGCGGCGGAAGCGCGTCCAGTCGATGCACGGCAGGAACTCGGCCAGCGCGCGCTGGGCCTCCCGCATGCCGGGGGTGAGCACGTGGGGATGGCGGTTGGGCCAGCGCATCCCGCCGCCCGCGCCGCCGCTGGCGAGATGCGCCCATTGGATATGGCGGAAATATTCGTCGTCGAACGCGGCGGCGAGCGTGCGCTTCTTGTCCTTGAAGCTGTGGATCGGGCCGTGTTCCGAATCGAACACCGGCCGGCCGCTGCCCGCCTCGTTCACCGCGGTCTGCATCAGCCGCGCGACCGCGAGCGCCGGCATCACCGTGTCGCGCGGCGCGTCGATCGTGCCGCGCTCGTAGAGATGGGTGTTGGCGAAATCGAGATCGGGGTGGCGGAAGATCGGCTCGGCCAGCCCCGGGTGGTTGATCAGCTCCGGCCCGAAGATCGACACCGTCTGCAGATTGGCGACGCCGCGCCGCGCGATCTCGTGGTCGCGCAGCCACGGTGCGATATCGGCGATGAACGGCGCCACTGCGGCGGGATCGTCGCCGCCGTGCGCGGGGTGGATCTCGTTCCAGATGTCCCAGGCGAACAGCGCCGGGCTGCCGCCCCAGCGATCGCTGGCGAACGCGAGCCGCCGCTTGATCGCCGCGCGCGTCGCGGGGCAGGTCAGCCACGTCCGCGGGCTGGCGCACACCCCGCCATTGGCCCGGTTGTAGGGATGGTGGCGCCAGCGGACCCACATGAAGAACGTGTCGTAGGGGGTGAGCAGCACGTGCAACCCGACCTTCTCGAGCAACGCGAACAGATCGTCCCAGAAGCCGACCATATTGGGCACGAAACGCCCGACCGGCCGCTCGATATAGCGATGTTCCCCGTGGCAATATTCCAGCATCAGCCGGATACAGGTGACGCCGTGATCGCGCAGCCAGAGCAGATGCCGCTCGACCGCCGCGATGTCGCGCCGGCGGAACAGCGGCGCGAGTTCGGGCCAGGTCACCGCATCGTTATGCCCGATCGGCGTCCATGCGGCGCCGTGTTCGGTGACGAAATAGGGCAGGCCGGGCCGGATCTGGATGCGGGGCGAAGACGACACCGCGCTCGATTACCCCCGGCCCCCGCGAATGACCATCCCGCTCCCCCGTCCGGCCGGAAGATCGTCGATCTGCCAGCTACAGGTCGAACAGGAAGCGGAACCAGCCCCGGTACATGCCGCCGACCGCGATCAGGCAGGCGACGACGAGCAGCGCGATCGCGGCATAGACGACCGGCCCCGGCTGCACCTTTTCCGAACGTTTGCTCCTGTCGATCATGCGCACCACCTTCCGCATGCGATCGTCGCCGTGACGCTCGATCCTGCCGGGAGCAGGGTACAGATCGCCGACGCCGGCCGCAACGGAGGGGTGACGGCGAGCCCCGACCCGGCCAGCCGCCACATCCCCCGAATGATCAGCGGGTTACGCCGGCTGGCCGTTGCCGCCGGTGGCGCCGAAGATCTGGCCGGTCGAATAGCTCAGCGCCGGATCGGCGGCGGCGACGTAGAGGCCGGCGATCTCGGCGGGCTGCCCCGCACGTGCCAGCGGCGAGTCGCTGCCGAAGCTCTTGAGCTTGTCGGGCGTCGCGCCGCCGCTCACCTGCAGCGGCGTCCAGAACGGCCCCGGCGCGACCGCGTTGACGCGGATGCCGCGGCTGCCGAGCTGTTTGGCCATGCTCTTGGTGAAATTGAGCACCGCGGCGCGGGTGAGCGCGTAATCGACGATGTCGGGCGAGGGATTGCCCGCCTGTTCGGACGAGGTGTTGACGATCACCGACCCGGCACCCATCCGCTCGACCGCCGCCTTGGTCAGCCAGAAGGGCGCGTAGACGTTGGTCTTCATCGTATCGTCGAAATCCTGGCTGGAGATGTCGGCGATGCCGGGGCGGGTCTGCTGCCGCGCGGCGTTGTTGACGAGGATGTCGAGCCCGCCGAGCTGCTCGGCCGCCTGCTGCACCAGCTTGCGGCAGAAGCGTTCGTCGCGCAGATCGCCGGGGATGGCAACCGCCTTGCGGCCCTCCGCCCGGATCAGCGCGACGACTTCGCGCGCATCGGGCTCCTCCGCCGGCAGATAGTTGATCGCCACGTCGGCGCCCTCGCGGGCGTAAGCGATCGCCGCGGCGCGGCCGATGCCGCTGTCGCCGCCGGTGATCAGCGCCTTCTTGCCGGAAAGTCTGCCCGATCCCTTGTAGCTCGTCTCGCCATGGTCGGGGCGCGGCGTCATCTTGCTGGCGAGGCCGGGCCAGGGCTGGCGCTGCACCGGATAGGGCGGCTTGGGGTAAGCGGCGGCGGCGGGCGTCGTGGCGGCGGCGGCGCCGCCGGCCTGTGCGGCGGCGGCATTGGCGGCGGCGGCGGTGCCGGCAGCCAGCGCTGCCCCCGCCACGAAGGTGCGGCGTGTGGTATCGGTCATGATCGTAACTCCCGGAAAGATCATGACCAGAAGCGTCGACCGATCGGTTCCGTTCCGAACCCATCGGGCTGCCGACGCAAGGATCGGCAGCCCGGTACGGTTACAGACCGTAGGAGAGGCGCAGATAGCCGAAGCGGCCGGGGATGTCGTAGGTGGTCGGGTCGAAATTGTTGAGGCTGCAGCTGAAGCAGGCCGGCGGGTCCTTGTCGAAGACGTTGTTGACGCCGAAGGTGAAGGCGAATTTGGCGTCGAGCCAGCTCGGGCGGAATTGTAGCTGCGCATCGCCGTACAGCCGGCTCTTCAGCTCGTTCTCCGCCGCGATCTCCTGGACGTTGTCGATGTAGCGCGCGGTGATGCTCGCGGTGACCGGGCCGAGCGTCCAGTCGATCGTACCCAGCCCCTTGAAGTGCGGATAGGCCTGATCGGGTGAGCCCCGCTCGGTGCCGACGTAATCGGTGGTGGTGAAGCTGTCGGTCGCCGGCGTGCGCTCGGCATATTTGAGCAGGTAATTGCCCGAGACGTAGAGGCCGAAGCGGCCGGCGCCGGTTTCGCCCGACCGGATGGTCAGCGTCGCGTCGATGCCCTTGGTGCGGACGCCGCCGGTGTTGAGCAGCAGGCCGTTGATCGCGGTGACGATGCCGCTCGGCGCGCGGCGGATCGCGGTGCAGCTCAGGGCGTCGCCGGTTTCGGCGCAGCGGCTGAGCAGCACCTGCGCCGGGATCGCGGCGATCGCGCCATCGACCTTGATGTCGTAGTAATTGACCTCGAGGCTGAGCGCCGAGAGCGTGCCGTTGCGCGCCCAGCGCGGGCTGTAGACGCCGCCGAACAGCAAGGTGCGCGCGGTTTCGGGGCGCAGGTCGGGGTTGCCGCCGGTGAGCACCGGCAACTGGCCCGACGGCTCGGCATAGCTGCCGCTGGCGGGAACGCCATTGGCGACGCAATTGGCGCGCACCGTCGCGTTCGACGGGAACAGGCCGCCCGCCGCGCTGGTGCAGGGATCGTCGATCGTCGCGTCGTAGCGCGACTGCGCGCCATAGAGTTCGCCGATCGACGGCGCGCGCAGCGATTCGGCATATTGGCCGCGCAGCAGCAGGTCGTTGAACGGCTTCCACAACGCGCCGCCGCTGAACGTCGTATTGCTGCCGAAGGTCGAGTAATTCGAATGCCGGACCGCGCCGTTCAGCTCGAACGAGGCGATGGCGGGCAGATCGCGCAGCAGCGGCAGGCGGATCTCGCCATAGACCTCGTCGACGTTGAACCGGCCGCTCGCCGCCTGCGCGGGGATGTCGGCACCCAGGCCCGCCTGGATGATCGGATCGGGGGTGAAGCTGCCGAACTGGTAGCGATGCTCGTAGCCGATCGCGATGCCGACCGGACCGCCGGGCAGATCGAACAATTCGCCCGACAGATTGGCGGTATAATCGTTGAGCGTCTGGCGACTGCGATCGCGTTCGTCGAAGCCGATATAGCCGAGCATCGCCGGGGTGATCGAACCGACGCCGCCGAAGAAGTTGAACGGTACGCAGTCGTCGGTGCACTGGCTGACCGGGCCGATCGCGCGGGCGAGGCGGGCGGCGTTGATGTTGCCGGTGAAGAGCTGCTTGGCGTCGTTATAGCCGAGCACCGCATTGACGTCCCAATACCAGTTGCGGTCGAACATCCGGAACTTGCCGTCGAGCGTGCCGGTCAGCGACATGGTGTCGACCTGCTGGCTGTAGGTGCGCTGCCCGGCCTCGACGAGGCGGCGGAAGATCGCGGTATAATTCTGCCCCGGGGTCAGCGTGACGCCGAACGGATTGTACGGGTTGGTCGCGTCGACCGACAGCCCGTCGAGCATGTTGCCGTTGCCGACGTCGGGGCCGATGCCGAGCGGCAGATAGGCCGCCTGATTCTGCGAATTGCGCCGGTTGTAGACCGCCTTGACGCTGAGGTTGATCGCGTCGGAGAAGCGCGCGCGGGCGTTGACGAAGCCGCCGAACCGCTCGACCGGGGTCAGGAAGTAATTGAACGGCGCGAAATTGTAGCGGTCGGCGGCGGTGAACGCCTTGAAGTCGCCGGTCGCCAGCGTCGGGTCGTAGACCGGGCGGCCGCTGGCGACGGGGCCGCGCAGCGTGATGTTCTGGCCGTTGACCAGGAAGCGGCCGAGCGGGGTGAAGCTGGAACAGCCGCCGATCGGGTCCGAACAGCTCGTCTGGCCGGGGTTGGGGAATTGCGAGATGCTGCGGTTCGCCGCGCTGACCGATTCCTGCTTGGTGTAATAGCCGCCCGCGACGACATGCACGTCGTCGCCGCCGACGCCGTAGCTGAGCTGGTAATCCTGCGTCTTGCCGTCGTTGTCGCCGAGGAACTGGCCGTATTGCGCCGAGCCCTTGAAACCCTTCTGGCTCTGTTTGGTGATGATGTTGACGACGCCGGCGATCGCGTCCGAACCATATTGCGGCGAGGCGCCCGATTGCAGCACCTCGACGCGTTCGATCATCGACGAGGGGATCGAGTTGAGGTCGACGGTTGCGGGAATGCCGCTCGCCGAGGCGCCGTTGACGAAGCGCAACCCGTCGACCAGCACCAGGGTGCGCTTGGCGCCGAGATAGCGCAGGTCGAGCACCGCCGAGCCGGCGCCGACGCCGCCGCCGTCGGGCGGGTTGCCGAAATTGCCCGAGCTGTTGAACTTGGAATTGAGCCCGCCCGACGAAGCCGGCAGCCGCTGCAACACGTCGGCGATCGAGGACAGGCCGGTGCGCGCGATCGCGCTATCGTCGATGGTGACGACGGGGGAGGGCTGGTCGAGCGGATCGCGGCGGATGCGCGACCCGGTCACGACGATGTCCTCGGCGGGGGCCTCGGTCGCCGCGGGTGCGGTCGGCGTCTGCGGATCGGTCGCCAGCTGCGCGGCGGCGACCTGCGCCGACAGCGCCAGCCCCGCCATCATCGCCAGGCTCGACGATCGCATCATCCACGTCGTTGCACGCATTGCTCATTCCCCTTGTCTCGCGGCCTTTGCGGCGTCGCGGGAGGAATATGCAGGATTGTTACGGCGCGGCCACATCGTACGCTTCGGGAGGAACCGTTATGGCAACATTTCGGTAATGATGTTGCCGTCCGGTAACACGACCCCGGAAATAGTGCACGGATATCGGGCAGTTAGGGCGGCCGCTGCCTTGTGATGCGGCACGATGCCGCCGATAGGCGCGGCCATGACCGATCATCCCGCACCACCCGGCATGCACCCGCGCGAATTCGTCGCGTTCATCGCCGCCGTCATGGCGGTCAACGCGCTGGGCGTCGACCTAATGCTGCCGGCGCTGGCCGATATCGGCCGCGACCTGCTGGTGAGCCAGGCCAACCACCGGCAATGGGTGGTGACCGTCTATATGGTCGGCTTCGGCGCCGGCCAGCTCGTCTACGGTCCGCTCGCCGACCGACTGGGGCGGCGGCCGGTGCTGATCGCGACGCTGCTCGGCTTCATCGCGGCGAGCGTCTTCGCGGCGAGTTCGGCGACGTTCGTCGCGCTGCTCGGTGCGCGGCTGTTGCAGGGGCTGATGTCGGCCTCGACGCGCGTGCTCGCGGTGGCGATCGTCCGCGACGGCGCCTCGGGGCGGCAGATGGCGCGCACCATGTCGATCGCGCAGATGATCTTCTTCATCGTGCCGATCCTCGCGCCGACGCTCGGCCAGGGGCTGCTCGCCTTCGGGCCATGGCGGTTCATCTTCTACGCGCTGGGCGGCTTCGCCGCCTTCGTGCTCGCCTGGTCGCTGGTCCGCCTGCCCGAAACGCTGCCGGTGGCGCGGCGGCTGCCGCTGTCGCTCGCCAATCTGCGGCAGAGCTATCGCCTGACGCTGACCAACCGCTATTCGATCGGCTATGCGGTCGCCGCGGCGCTGACCTTCGGCGGGATCATCGCCTTCGTCTCCTCGGCGCAGCAGATTTTCGTCGACGAATTCGGCGCGGGGCGGCGGTTCACCCTGTTGTTCGCGATCTGCGCCTTCTCGATGGGCGTCGCCTCCTTCGCCAACAGCCGGCTGGTCGAGCGGCTGGGGACGCGGCTGATCTCGCAGGCGGCGGTGCTGGCGCTGATCGCGCTGTCGGTCGTCCATCTGATCGTCATCCAGGCGGGGCAGGAGACGCTGGTCAGCTATATGATCCTGCAGGCGCTGAGCATGACCTGCATCGGGCTGTGCGGATCGAATTTCGGTGCGATGGCGATGGAGCCGGTCGGCCATATCGCCGGCACCGCCTCGTCGGTGCAGGGCTTCATCACCAGCATCGGCGCGGTGCTGGTCGGTTCGGCGATCGGCCAATCCTACGCCGGCACGACGCTGCCGCTGGCGATCGGCTATCTGCTGATCGGGCTGGCGGTGCTCGCGCTGATCTGGGTGGTGGAGAAGGGCGAGCTGTTCCGGCCGCGGATGGCGGGTTAGCCGTATCGGCGGCCGGTAGGTAGGATCGACATCCGGGGTGTGGAGCAAAGTCCTCCCCCGCCAGGGGGAGGTGTCGCGGCGGAGCCGTGACGGAGGGGGAGGTAAGCGACGACTTCGGTTGCCGTATCCTCCCCCTCCGTCATGCCTGCGGCATGCCACCTCCCCCTGGCGGGCAGGGCTATCGCATATGACGTTCCACGCAATGTTCCACGCAACGATGGGTACGTGACCTTTCGCGAGGTTGGCATTTTCCAATTGAGCTGCGGGCCTCCGGCGCACGATCGCAACTCAAAAATTCCATATGCGATTACCCTGCCCTGGCGGGGGAGGACTTTCTCCGCCTAATCTTACAGCAATTTGTCGAGGGTGATCGGCAGGTCGCGGATGCGCTTGCCGGTGGCGTTGAAGACCGCGTTCGCCACCGCGGCGCCGACGCCGGTGATGCCGATCTCGCCGACGCCGCGCGCGCCCATCGGCGTGTGGGGGTCGGGGATGTCGGTCCACATCACCTCGATCTCGGGCACGTCCATGTGCACCGGCACGTGATATTCGGCGAGGCTGGGGTTCATGATCCGGCCGTTGCGCTCGTCATATTGCGTCTCCTCCATCAGCGCGAGGCCGAGCCCCATGATGATGCCGCCGCGGAACTGGCTCGCCGCGGTCTTGGGATTGAGGATACGGCCGCAGTCGAACGAGCCGAGGAAGCGGCTGACCCGCACCTCGCCGGTCACCGTATTGACCCGCGCCTCGCAGAACATCGCGCCGTGCGAGTGCATCGACCAATGCATCGTCTCGAGCGGCATCGGCGGCGTCGCCTCGACGACGACGGTGTCGCGCTGCGCGCGCGCCAGGATCGATACGTAGCTTTCGTGGCGCGTCGGCTCGTCGAGCTTGGCGAGGCCGCCGTCGATCCCGCCCACCTCGTCGGCATCGAGCCCGGCGAGCGGCGAATCGTTGCCGGCGAGCTTGAGCAATTCGCCGACCAGAGCGCGATGCGCGGCGATCACCGAGGCGCCGATCGCCGCGGTCTGCTGCGACCCGCCGGCCATGACGACGCCGGGCAGGCTGCTGTCGCCGTAGCGGAAGGTCACCTGCTCCATCTCGAGCCCGAGCCGGTCGGCGGCGACCTGCGTCTGCGCGGTGGAAGTGCCCATCCCCATGTCGTGCGCGGCGATGTCGACCGTCGCATGGCCGTGGCGGGTCAGCGTGATCCGCGCCGCGCCGCCGGGCATCCGGTAATAAGGGTAAGTGGCGGTGGCGACGCCCATGCCGACCAGCCATTCGCCCTCGCGGCGGGCGCCCGGCTTGCCGCGCTGCGCCCAGCCGAAGCGGGCGGCGCCGTCGCGATAGGCCTTCTCGACCTCGCGCGACGAGAAGGGTGCGCCGGTGGTCGGGTCCTTCTCGGGCTCGTTGCGCATCCGCAGCTCGATCGGGTCGATGTCCATCGCCACGGCGAGTTCGTCGATCGCGCTTTCCAGCGCGAAGGTGCCGACCGCCTCGCCGGGCGCGCGCATGAAGGTGTTGGCGACCATGTCGAGATAGGCGACCTCGACGTCGAGCTTCATCGTCTTGCTCGCATAGGCGCTGCGCGTCGGCAGGATGAAGGGTTCGGGCAGGACGTTGTGATGGCTCATCGCCACCGTACCGGTGTGGAGGAGCGCGTCGAAGCCGCCATCCGCCTGCGCGCCGATCGCGACGCGCTGTTCGGTGATCGTGCGGCCGCCGACGATGCGATAGACGCCCTCGCGCGAGAGCATCAGCCGCACCGGCCGGCCGGACAGCTTGGCGGCGGCGGCGGCGAGCACCTGATGCTGCCACAGTCCCTTGCCGCCGAAACCGCCGCCGACGAACGGCGAGGTGACGTGGACCTGATCCTCGTCGAGCCCGAAGACATGGCCGAGCGACCAGGCCATGTGCGCGACCATCTGCGAGGCATCGTGGACGCGCAGCGTCTCGCCCTCCCAGACGACGGTGACCGCGTGCAGCTCGATCGCATTGTGGCTGTGACGCGGCGTCGTGTAGGTCGCATCGACGCTGTGCGGCGCGGCGGCGAGCGCCGCATCGGCGTCGCCGCTCTCGTATCGGAGCGGCTGGCCCATGAACTGGCCGGGTTCGGTGCCGTTGGCCTTGGCCTCGTCGAGCGCGGTGACCGAGGCTTCGGCGACGTAATCGACGTGGATCAGCGAGGCGGCATGATCGGCCTGGTCCTGCGTCTCGGCGAGCACCAGCGCGACCGGCTCGCCGTTCCAATAGACGCGATCGTCCTGCATGATCGGCAGGTCGTTGCCGCCGCACGCCTTCTCCGAGGTCATGAACAGCGGCATCGGCGCCATCCGCGGCGCGTTGCGATAGGTCATCACCAGCGCGACGCCGGGCGAGGCCTCCGCCGCCGCGGTGTCGAGCGTGGCGATGCGGCCCTTGGCGACGGTGCTGAACACCAATGCCGCATAGGCCATCCGGTCGAGCGGGAATTCGGCGGCATAAGGCGCGATGCCGCGCACCTTGATGGCACCGTCGATCCGCGAGATCGGCTTGCCGACGAAGCCGTGCTGCTGGCGGATCAGCGGATCGGGGCGGCCGCCGGGCATCCAGCTGTCCGGCGCCATCTGCACCGCGGTCTGCATCGCGGCCTGCGCGGCGCCTTTTACCGCCTGTTTGGCGTCTTCGACGATGCTCATGAATCCACTCCCGCGAGGTCGGCGAGCACGGCGACGATCGTCCGCCGCGCCAATTCGATCTTGAAGCCATTGTCGCGCAGCGGCTGTGCGGGCGCGAGTTCGGCCGCCGCGGCGGCCTCGAAGGCGGCGCGGGTGGCGGGGCCGCCACGCAGCGCGGCCTCCGCCTGCGTCGCGCGCCAGGGCTTGTGCGCGACGCCGCCGAGCGCGAGGCGGACGTCGGCGACCCGCCCGTCCTGCACCTCGATCGCCGCGGCGACCGAGACCAGCGCGAAGGCATAGCTCGCGCGGTCGCGGACCTTGCGATAGGTCGATCGCGCGGCGAGCGGCAGCGCGGGCAGCTCGATCGCGGTGATCAGCTCGCCGGGTTCGAGCAAAGTCTCGATCTCGGGATGATCGCCGGGCAGGCGGTGCAGCTCGGTCAGCGGCAGCGTGCGGGTGCCGCCCGGCGCGGCGAGATGGACGGTCGCGTCGAGCGCGGCGAGCGCCACCGCCATGTCGGACGGATGCGTCGCGACGCAGGCGGACGACGCGCCGAGGATCGCATGGATACGGTTGAAGCCGTGGATCGCGTCGCAACCCTGGCCCGGCTGGCGCTTGTTGCAGCGCGAGCCCTCGACGTCGTAGAAATAGGTGCAGCGGGTGCGCTGGAGCAGATTACCGCCGATCGTCGCCATGTTGCGGATCTGCGCGCTGGCGCCGGCCAGGATCGCGCGGCTCAGCATCGGATATTGGCTGCGGACGACGGGATGCGCCGCCAGCGTGCTGTTGCGCACGCCCGCGCCGATGCGCAGCCCGCCCGTCTCGGTCTCCTCGATCGTCGTCGACAGCGCGGTGACGTCGATCAGCGCGGCGGGGCGCTCGATCGTCTCCCGCATCAGGTCGACCAGATTGGTGCCGCCGCCGAGATAGCGGGTATCGGGCGCCGCGGCGAGCCGGAGCGCCTCGTCGGTGGCGGTCGCGCGCGCGAAGCTGAAGGGGGTCATGCCGCCACCGCCCGGTCCGCCGCCGCGGGGGCGTAGACGTCGAGGATCGCATCGACGATGCCGTTATGCGCGCCGCAGCGGCACAGATTGCCGCTCATCCGCTCGCGCAATTCGTCGCGGTCGAGCGTGATCGTGCCGCCGAGATCGGCGGTGACGTGGCTCGGCATGCCGCGTTCCAGCTCGGCGGCCATGCCGATCGCCGAACAGATCTGTCCCGGCGTGCAATAGCCGCACTGGAAGCCGTCGTGCGCGATGAAGGCGGCTTGCAGCGGATGCAGCGTCTCGCCGTCGGCAACCCCCTCGATCGTCGTCACCGACCGGCCGTCATATTGCACCGCGAGCGCGAGGCACGAGACGATCCGCTCGCCGTCGACCAGCACCGTGCAGGCGCCGCACGCGCCCTGGTTGCAGCCGAGCTTGGTACCGGAGAGGTGGAGGCGTTCGCGCAGCAGGTCGAGCAGGGAGACGCGGGGATCGTCGGGCAGCGGCACCGATGATCCGTTGACGGTGATGGGCATCGCAAATTCTCCCAAGATTTTTACCAACTTAGCCGAGGCGCAGCAGGCCGGCAACGCAACCGGCGGCTTTTTGGGAAAGCGATGCGATCTGACGCGTTCGGGCCATCGATCATAAGGAATTCCCGATGAAAGCGATGACATTGCCCGCCCCCGGCGGCCTCGACCGGCTGGCCTTCGCAGAGCGTGCCGATCCGGGTGCGCCCGGCCCGCAGCAGATCCGCGTCGCGCTGCACGGCAGCTCGCTCAACTATCACGATCTCGGCATCGCCACCGGCCGGATGCCGAGCGCCGACGGCCGCATCCCGCTCGCCGACGGCGCCGGGACGGTGGAGGCGGTCGGCGAGGGCGTGACCGAATTCGCGGTCGGCGACATGGTCGTCTCCTGCTTCTTCCCCGACTGGCAGGACGGCACGCCGACGGTGGGCGATTTCAGCCGCACGCCGGGCGACGGCATCGACGGCTTCGCGCAGGAGCATGTCGTCCTGCCGGCCACCGCCTTCACCCATGCGCCAAAGGGCTATGACGCGGTCGAGGCGGCGACGATCACCACCGCGGGGCTGACCGCGTGGCGCGCGCTCGTCGTGGATGCGCAGATCAAGGCGGGCGACACCTTGCTGCTGCTCGGCACCGGCGGCGTGTCGATCTGGGCGTTGCAGATCGCCAAGGCGATGGGCGCCCGGGTCGCCATCAGCTCGTCGTCGGACGAGAAGCTGGCGCGCGCCACGGCGCTCGGTGCCGACTTCACGCTCAACTATCGCACCGACGAGCGCTGGGGCCGGACGGTGCGCGACTGGGCCGGCGGACGCGGCGTCGATCACGTCGTCGAGGTCGGCGGGCCGGGCACGCTCGCCCAGTCGATCGAGGCGGTCCGCGTGGGTGGGCATATCTCGCTGATCGGCGTGCTCACCGGCGTATCGGGCGAGGTCCCGACCGCGGCGCTGATGGGCAAGCAGGCGCGGCTGCAGGGGCTGATCGTCGGCAGCCGCCGCGAACAGCAAGAGTTCGTCCGCGCGCTGGAGACGACCGGCATCCGCCCGGTGATCGACCGCCGCTTCCCGCTCGACCGGCTCGCCGAGGCCTTCCAATACGAGATGGACGGCAGCCATTTCGGCAAGATCGGCATCGAATGGTGAGCGTGACCGTACCCCGTTGGCGTTAGCCCCGAGCGTGTCGATGCGGGGTGATGGTGGAATTGTGGCGGAACGAGTGCCCGGCACCCCATCCCTGTTAGGCCGGATCGACATTCGGGCAAATTCCTCCCCCGCCAGGGGGAGGTGGCGCGGCGAAGCCGTGACGGAGGGGGAGGTAAGCGACCACTTCGGTTCCGTGTCCTCCCCCTCCGTCATGCCTGCGGCATGCCACCTCCCCCTGGCGGGGGAGGAATTTATTCAGAATTTCGAATGTCGATCCGGCCTCGCCCTGCGCCGCTACGCCCGATCGGCGACCGGGCAGGGCACGGCAGCGTGTCAGAACGTCGCGATCGCCTTGAGCACCTGGTCGGCCTGCGACGCCAGCCGGGGCAGTTCCGCCGGCAGGTCGATCGCGGCGACGCTGTGCGTGTGCAGCGCATCGGTGTCGATCGCGCCCTGCCGGACCGCGTCGATCACGCGGGCGAAGTCGGCGGCGAGCGCGTTGCGGCTGGCGAGCAGCGTCGTCTCGCGCTTGTGGAATTCGGGATCGGCGAAGATCAGGTCGCCCTTGGCGACGCCGACCAGCACGTAGCTGCCGCCGTGCGCGACCTCGGCGAGGCCGGCGTTCATCGCGGCGATGCTGCCGGTGGCGTCGAACACCGTGGCAAAGCCGCTGCCCGCGGTCAGGGTCGCGAGGCGCGCCGCGGCACCCTCGTCGGCAAGGACGCAATCGGTGAAGCCGAGGCGGTCGCGGGCATGATCGAGCCGGGCGGCGCGGGTGTCGCAGAGCACGACGTGCGCGCCGTCCAGCCGCGCGAAGAGCGCGGTGGCGATGCCGATCGGTCCCGCGCCGCGGACCAGCACGCGCTCCCCCGCCGCCAGCCGCGCGCGCGCGACCGCATGCGCGCCGATCGCGAGGAATTCGACCATCGCCGCCTGATCGAGGCTGAGCCCGGTCGCGTCGATCGCGGCGCGTTCGGGGATCGCGATCACCTCCGCCATGCCGCCGTCGACATGGACGCCGAGGACGGCGACGTCGACGCAGCAATTGGGCTTCCCGCCGCGGCAGGCGACGCAGACGCCGCAGGCGAGATAAGGGTTGATCGTGATCCGCTGGCCGGCGTGGAAGGCGCTGCCCGCGGGCGCCTCGATCACCTCACCGGCAAGCTCGTGGCCCATCACGCGGGGATAAGCGAGGAACGGCTGGTTGCCGGCGTAGATATGGTAATCGGTGCCGCACAGGCCGACGCGGCGGATGCGGACCAGCAGGTCGCCCGGCCCCGCCTGCGGCGGATCGCGCTCGACCGCGCAGAGGTCGAAGGGTTGCTGGCACACGATCGTCAACACAGGACCAGCCTCTATTTGCAAGTACGATTGCAAATATGAAAGATCCTTGGGTCTGGCAAGCACCGATCGCCCATGGGCGGCGATCCGGTCAGGAGGGGTGGTAGCCGAGCGCGATCGAGATATCGGCGGCGGCGCTGCGTAGATGCTCGCGCGCCGCCTGCATGTCGACCGTCTGCGAACCGTCGATCAGTTCGAGGAAGGGGATGGTCAGCGCCGCCGCGACCTGCCCGTCGAAGCCGAAGATCGGGAAACTGAGGTCGGTGACGCCGCGGGTGATCGGGCTCTTGCGCTGATCGTAACCGCGGGCGCGGACCTGCGCCAACTGCCGGTCGAGCGCGGCGCGATCGACCGGCGCGTCGCCCGCCGCGATCGCCTGCGCCAGCACATGATCGCGCGCCTCGTCGGCGGAGAAAGCGAGCAGCACGTTGCCCGAACAGCTCGCCAGCATGTCGATCCCCGCGCCGAGCCGCAGCGAGAAGCCGCGCGTGCCGGGATTCTGCTCGCGGGTGATGACGAGGCCGCTGCCGCCGTTGATCACGACGAGGTGGCAGGACTGGCCGGTGTCGATCGCGAGGCGGCGCATCGCGTCGCGCGCGGCGGTGACGAGATCCTGCGCGGGCGTCGCGCGATAGGCGAGATCGAGCAGCTTGTAGGCGACCGAATAGCGATCGTCCTTGCTCGATTTCTGGAGATAGCCGAGCTTCTCCATCACCACGACGATGCGGAACAGCTCGCCGACTGAGCGGTTGAGCCGCACCGCCATCTCGCTGATCAGGATGCCGCTGGGCTGCGATTCCAGCAGTTCGAAGATCTCGAACGCCTTTTCGACGGCCGGCGCCGCGTAGGTCGTCTTCGAACCCGATGCCATCTGGTCCTCCTCCGTTCGTCGTCGCCATGCGGTGACCGCAAGCGGCTGTCAAATCGCCCGCCGCTGCCGGATGCGCGGCGGACTGCGCGACGCTGCGCCACGGACGCCTTGCCGCGTCCCGGCGCACAGGCGATGTTGCCGCATCCCCAATGACTTGCAACGAGACTGCCCGACGATGACGCGCCACCTTCTGTTCCTCGACATCGATCCGTCGTCGGCCTCCGTCGCGGCCTATCGCGACTGGCATCGCGCCGGCGGCCCACCCGATGCGATCAACCGGTCGATACGTGCCAGCGGCATCGAATCGCTCGAAATCTGGCACGTCGGCGACCGGCTCGCGATGATCATGGAGACCGGCCCCGATTTCTCCGCCGCGGCGAAGGCGGCGGCGGATGCGGCGGACCCCGACGTCCAGGCCTGGGAAGCGCTGATGGAGCGGTTCCAGCGGCGGCTGCCGTTCGCGCCCGACGGCGAGAAATGGGTCGCGGCGGAGCGCGTCTATTCGCTCGACGAACAGCCCTGACGTCGCCTCCGGCGGCCTTGTCGCCGCGTTAAGACTATGAAAGGCGACGATCTTTCACGGCAAGGGCGAGGTGGAACGTGGCAATCGGAACGGCAGGCGGCATCACGATCGCCGGGGTGGTCGACGCGCATCACCATCTCTGGCGTCTCGACTGGCCGGGGCACCAATGGCCCGATGCGAGCCTGCCGGCGATCCACCGCGACTTCGCCATCGCCGATCTGCGTGCGGACAGCCGTGGCACCGATCTCGCCGCGACGGTGCTCGTCCAGTCGCAGCCGACCGATGCCGATACCGACCGGCTCTGCGCGATCGCCGCCGCCGAACCGCTGGTCGGCGCGCTGGTCGGCTGGGCCGATCTCGCCGCCGCCGATGCGCCGCGCCGGATCGCGGACCTCGCCGCGCGTCCCAAGCTGCGCGGGCTGCGGCCGATGCTCCAGTCGATCGCCGACACCGATTGGATGCTGCAACCGGCGCTCGACGGCGCGATCGCGGCGATGATCGCGCACGGCCTGCGCTTCGACGCGCTGGTCCAGCCGCGCCATCTGCGCGCGCTGCATCGCTTCGCGCAACGCTGGCCCGACCTGCCGATCGTGATCGATCACGCCGCCAAGCCCGGCGCGGCGGCAGGCGGGCTCGATCCGTGGCGGGCGGAGATCGCCGCGCTGGCGGCGCTCGACAACGTCTGGTGCAAGATGTCCGGCCTGCGCACCGAACAGCCGCTTGGCGAGCCCGCCACGGCGCTGGCGCCTTATGTGGCGCATCTCGTCGGCTGTTTCGGCGAGCGGCTGATGTGGGGCAGCGATTGGCCGGTGCTGCACCTCAGCGGCGACGGTTATGCGGGCTGGTTCGAAACCGCCCGCACGCTCGCCGGTCTCGATCCCGCCGGCGAGCGCAGTCTGTTCGCCGACAGCGCGCGGCGCTTCTACGGCCTGCCATAAGGCAGGCGGAAGAAGGAAGATCGCTTGCCTAATGAAAATACATTTGCAAGTATGATAATCTAGTCGGCTGCCGGACTTCGGACGATCGGCGCGGGAGAGAGAGACATGGCGGGCATAAGCAAGCGCGAATTGTTGGGGGCGTCGCTCGGCGCGAGCCTCGCCGCCGGGCCGTTCGCGCGCGCCGTGGCGGCCGCGCCGCTGCCCGCGATCGCCCCCGGCCGCTTCCAGCCGACGGTGGCCTCGCTCAGCACCTATCAAACGCCCGACTGGTTCCGCGACGCCAAGTTCGGCATCTGGGCGCATTGGGGGCCGCAGGCGGTGCCGCGGCAGGGCGACTGGTATGCGCGCTTCATGTACGTGCCGGGCCATCCGCATTACGCGCATCACCTCGCCACCTACGGCCATCCGTCCGAGTTCGGCTATAAGGACATCATTCCGCTGTGGACCGCGGACAAGTTCGACCCCGAGGCGCTGATGGACCGCTATGCCGCCGCGGGCGCCAAATATTTCGTGTCGATGGCGGTGCATCACGACAATTTCGACCTGTGGAAGTCGCGGCATCATCGCTGGAACGCGGTCGCGATGGGGCCGAAGCGCGATATCGTCGGCGACTGGCAAAAGGCCGCGACGCGCCGCAAGCTGCGCTTCGGCGTGTCCGAACATCTCGGTGCCAGCCACAATTGGTGGTATCCGAGCCATCTCTACGACCAGTTCTGGCCCAAGCTCGGCGTCGATTACGACGGCGCCGATCCGCGATTCGCCGATCTCTACCACAAGCCGCACGACGAGCCCTATACCAACAAGCCGGGCAGCTGGTACACCAACGACCCCGCCTATCACGCGATGTGGTTCGCGCGCATCCGCGACCTCGTCGATTCCTACCAGCCCGACCTGCTCTATTCAGACGGCGGCCTGCCGTTCGGCGCCACCGGGCGATCTTTGGTCGCGCATCTCTACAACAACAGCATCGCCCGCCACGGCAAGCTCGACGCGGTCTATACCTGCAAGGACCAGGGCTCGGGTGATTTCTACAAGGGCGCCTGCGTCCAGGACGTCGAGCGCGGCGTGCTCGCCGGCATCAACCCGCTGGCGTGGCAGACCGACACGTCGAACGGCGACTGGTTCGACAATGTCGACGACAAGTTCAAGACGCCGCCGCAGGTGATCGCGATGCTCGCCGACATCGTCAGCAAGAACGGCAACATGCTGCTCAACGTCGCGCTGCACGCCGACGGCAGCCTGCCGCCGCAGTCGGAGACGTTGCTCGCCGAACTCGCCGCATGGATGGCGGTCAATGCCGGGGCGATCCACGGCACGCGGCCGTGGACGATCCATGGCGAAGGGCCGACCGAGGCGGTGGCGGGCAGCTTCAAGGAAGACGGCAGCTATGTCGCGCAGGACATCCGCTTCACCACCAAAGGCGGCAAACTGTACGCGATCACGCTCGGCGAACCCACCGGCGCGACCGCGATCAAGGCGCTGGCGCAGGGCAATCCGCACGATCCGCGCCGGATCAGGCGCGTACGCCTGCTCGGCCACGGCGGTGCGATCCGCTTCGAACAGACCGGCCAGGCGCTGGTGATCGAGCGGCCGGACCGGCTGCCGACCCGCCACGCCAGCGTGTTCGAGATCAGCTTCGCCTGAGCGGCGATCCTTCACACAATCGGAAGTGCAATCATGGTCTCGATCAAATCCCTCGCGTTCGCGGCGGGTGCCCTCCTGCTGGCGGCGGCGCCTGCCCCCGGTGTCCGCGCGCAGGACCCGGCGGTGCGCGCCGACTGGCCCGGCAAGGGCGATCTGTTCGTCGGCACCTGCTACCAGCCGGTCGACCGGTCGCCGGCGCAGATCGCGCAGGACATTGCGGTGATGAAGGGCGCGGGCTTCACGATGGTCCGCATGGGCGACCTGTCGTGGGATTCGTTCGAGCCGCAGGAGGGGCATTATACCTTCGCCTGGTTCGACAGCGTCATGGACCAGATGCATCGCGCCGGGATCAGGGTGGTGCTCGATATCCCCGGCCTGCCGGCGCCCGGCTGGCTGCACAAGACCTACCCCGGCGTCGACCTGATCAACCAGGACGGCGCGCGCCTGCACGCGGCCAGCCGCTATTGGGACGACATCAGCGATCCCGATTACCGCCGGCACGTCCATGCGCTCGCCGAGCAGATGCTCAAGCGCTACGCGCATCATCCCGCGGTGATCGCGATCGGCTATGACAATGAGGTCGGCAGCTCGCCGATGTCCTATTCGGACGGGGTGCGGCAGCGGTTCATCGGCTGGCTCAAGCAGCGTTACGGCACGATCGAGGCGCTCAACACCGCCTGGGCGACGCAGCGCTGGTCGCGCCGCATCGCCGATTGGGACAGCGTCGATCTGCCGTATGGCAACGGGCCGGGGCCGAACGAGCGCAACCTCGACCTCCACCGCTTCTGGTCTGACCAGACGATCGCCGCACTCGACGATCTCGACGGCGTCCGCCGGCAATATGCGCCGCATCTGCCGACCGCATCGAACCTGTGGCCGGAGGCGGGCAACAAGGGCTTCGACTATCTGCGCTCGTGGAACAGCTATGCGACCTACGGCGCGCTCGGCTTCTATCCGGGCGATGCGCTGGGCGCGGCGTTCCAGGTGATGATGATGAAGGCGGGGCACCGGACGCCGGTCTGGTTCAACGAATTCACCGCCGGCGGCGGCGGCGATTACGGCACGCCGGACCGGTCGCGGATGTGGGCCTATTTCGGCCTGCTCAATTATGCGCAGACCTTCCTCGCCTGGACGTTCAACTCGCATCTCGGCGGCGAGGAGCAATCCCTGTTCGGATTGCTCGACCATGACGACCGGCCGTCGTGGAAGGTCGCCGAATTCGCGCGCATCGCCAAGGAGTTCGGCAGGATGGAGACGCTGGGCTTCCCGCGCGACGCGCAGCCGCAGGTGGCGATCGCTTATTCGTTCCAGACCAACTGGCTGGTCACCCCGCCGCCCGGCCCCAATACGATCAAGCAATATTTCGCCGGCACCTACGTCGATCAGGCGAAAGCGGCGTTCCAGCCCTTGTTCGAGGACAATGTCGACACCGCCGTCATCGACATCGCACACGACCCGATCGACGCCTACCGCCTCGTCGTGCTGCCGAGCGCCTATATCATGGACGCGCCGACCGCCGCGGCGGTGCGCCGCTATGTCGCGGGCGGCGGCACCGTGGTGATGACCGGCTATTCCGCCAAGGCGGACGAGACCGGCAAATGGTTCGCGACGCCGCTGCCGGGGCGGCTCACCGACGTTTTCGGGCTGCGCACCAACGCCTTCTACCGCGCCGCCACGCCGCTCAAGGTGACGCTGAACGGCGCGACGATGACCGCGACCGACGGCTATTACGAGATCCTCGAACCCTCCACCGCCAGGCCGCTCGCGATGTTCGAGGGCTTCGCGCAGCCGACGCCGGCGATCACCGTCAACCGCTTCGGCAAGGGGCGCGCCATCTATCTGGCCACCGCGCCGCAGGCGGCGCTGCTCGGCCCGCTGCTCCGCTCGCTCTATGCCGCGACCGGCATCGTGCCGGGGCCGAAGACGCCCGCGGGGGTGGTCGCGCGGACGGTCGAGGGGCGGACGATGTACGTCAACACCACCACCGCGCCGATCGCGGTGCCGCTCGCAAAACCGGGCCGCGACGTGATCGGCGGCCGCGCGGTGGCGGCAACGCTGACGCTGCCGGCCTATGACGTGGCGCTGGTCGAATGAGCCGCGACCGGCGCGGCGCGGCGGCTACAGCCGGATGCCGCGCCGCGTCATCTCCGCCACCGCGATCGCGCCGAGCGGCGTGTCGGCCGAGGCGTTGAAGATATCGGCGAGGTCGAGCAGATCCTCGTCGCCGAGCTGGAGGATCGAGGTTTCGATGTCGGCGAGACGCTGCACCGCCAGCTCGCCGCGATCGGCGAGCCGTTTCATCCGTGTTCTTAGCATGACGGGGTCCTAGCAAAGATGTCGCGGCAATGGCAGCGGAGAGTCGCCGCAGTCAGTCGAGCCGGCGCTGCGCCTCGAACAAACGTTCCAGCATCGTCTGGACGGTGTCGTATCCCAGCCGCGACAGCGCCAGCAGGTCGCCGCGCCGTTCGACCAGCCCGGCCTGGGCGAGCGCGATGATCCAGCGCTCGGTCGTCGCGCGCGGTCCGTCGATCTCGGCTTCCGACGGATAATGCGCCTCTTCTTCCGCGACGAACAATGCGAGCAGGATGTTGGTCGGCAGCGGCGCGTTGAACCCCTGCGGCAGCGTCTCCGCCAGCACCTGCGCCGCGGCGAGCATCCGCTCGGCGAGCTTGGTCGTCGTCGTCGTGCTCACGATCCGCACCGAACCGTCCGACGCCGTCAGGGTGCGCGGCATGACCTTCTCCTCCCGAGGTCATCTTTTTAACTTCAATTGTTATGAACAATCAACAAGCTGACCGCAAACTCAATGCGGCGGCCCGGCCTGCATCCGCAGCTCGATGTCGCTGAGCACGTCGACGGGCAGCGGGTGGCTGAATTCGACGCCGACCTCATGCTCGCGATTCCACGCGATCCAGCCTTCCAGCTTGGTCAATTGCGGCATGTCGATCGTCACATAGGTGCCGACCGTGACGCGATGCGTCAGCATGATCCGGCACCCCAGATGGGTGATGTCGCTGATCGAACACGCCTCCGCATCGAACTTCATCGACGAGATCGTCGCCGGCCAGACGACGGCGAGACGGTCCGCCTGACGCTCTTCTTGCGCGAGCCAGGTCGGATAGGGGGTGGGATCTACGGAAGCCATGGCTCTTGCTACGGAAAAGAGGTTAACATCTTGTCTTGGCACACCCTTTCCGGGCGGGCTGACACGCCGACAACAGCCGCTGGAACACCGGCAATGGCAGCGCCGGTATCGGCGCCGCGTCCGCCGGCCTAGGCCCGGTGCCGACAGGCTGGATCGCGGGGGCTCGCATGACCTATTTCATCGTCGCGACCGCGTCCGCCGTCGCCGCCGCCGCGACCTATGGTTATGGCCGGCATCGGCAGCGGCTTCAGCGGCGCAGCGATGCCCGCCGCCGCCTGTCGCGGACGATGGCCGGTGCCCGCGCCGGCGGCGCCCAACCGTCGCGGGACTGACCGCCGGTCGCCCCCGGCGCGCTGAACCGCAGATAAACGGTTGGTTCAGCGTCATTCCATGCGAAGACGCTCAGTATCACGGCTTTTCAGGAGCGTATCATGCCTGCTCTACGCTGCCGCCTCGGCCTGCACCTATGGACGATCAAGCCGGCGACCCACCGGCCGGGCACGACGATCCACCGCTGTTCGCATTGCGGCCTCGTCCGTATCCGCCACGCCAAGCCCGGCTAGACGGGATCGACGGTCCCGATCCGCGCCGCCTCCGCCGTCACCCGGGCTTGACCCGGGGGCCCGCTTCTTCCTGATCGGCACGGTGAAGACGGTAGCGGGACCCCGGATCAAGTCCGGGGTGACGGGAGGGGGTAACGAGGGTGCGGAGGCGAGGAACGTCGATCGGTCCCGCTTTGCCTCCTTACGGCACGGCGACCGTTGCGATCGCTCCGGCCGCGTCGCGCAGCCGCAGGTAGAGGCTGGCGGGCTTCTGCCCGGCGACCGGCGGTACGACCTCGACGGCATTGGCGGTGAAGCCGTCGGGGATCGCCTGCGCCGCATCGAATCGCGCGTCGCCGGCGATCGCCTGCGCCAGGAACAATCGGTCGCCGGTCACCGTGCAGCGCCCCGCCGCGCCGCAGGCGATCGAGCGTAGCTCGGGCAGGCGGACGACGCTGCCGAGCGGCGTCCAGCGCGTCGCGACGCCATCCTGCACGATGCGGACACGCAGCGCGCCATGCGCCAGCACGCCGAGCGCCTCGGCGGGCACGATCGTGACGATACCGGTCGTCGCATCCTGCAGGTCATAGCCCTTGCCCGCGGTCAGCCGGCTCGTCGCCTGGCCATCGGCGGTGGCGATCTCGACCACCTCCTTGCCGGTCAGCGGCGTTGCGGGATCGAGGCGGAAGGCGAAGGTGAGCCGCGCGTCCTGCGCGAACACGCCGTCGGGCTGCAATGTCATCGGCAGCACACCCGCGCGCTGCACCGGCTGCGCGCTGCGCTGGAGCAGCTGCGGCGTCCGCCGTGCGGCGGCGACGGTGACCGCGATCGTCTTGTGGCGATTGCCGGCGAAGGCGACGTCGGCGACGATCCGGCTGCCCGCGGCGAGCGCGCGCAATGCCGCGGGATCGGCGGCGGCGAGCATCAGTTGATCCGCCCGGTCCGACCGGGTCAGCGCACCCGGCGTCAGCGTGGCGCCGCCCAGCCTCACCTCGCGGACCTGATCCAGCCGCGAACCGGTCAGCACCGCCTCGTCGTCGCCCGCCGCGATCGTCAAGGCATCGAGCCGGCCGATCTCCTGCAACGCGGGCAGCGTGATCGTCGCCGGCGCCGCGCCGGCCGCGCCGGAGATGGTCAGCGTGACCGGGCCGGGCGCCGCCTTGTCGAGCGGCACGTCGACGACGATCCCGCGCTCGCCGTCCTGTTTCCAGCCCAACGTCTCGCTGGCGCCGTCGCCGCGCCGCATCTCGACCTTGGCGACGCAGCCCGCGCCCTCGCCGGCGAGCGCGACCGCGTTGGTGCGGCCGACCACCAGCGTCGTGTTGGCGGCCGCCGCCCAGCCGTTCGCCTGCGGGCGCGACAGCGTGAAGCGCGGCCCGTCGAAGGCGGTGAAGCCCCAATTGCCGTGGAGCTGCGCGCCGACCGGGCCGGCGAACCCCGCGTCGGGCAGCGTCTTGTCGAGCACATAGCCGCCGCGGCGGGCGTCGGCATGCGCGGGCAGGTCGACCGACGCGCCGCCGGTGCCGGCGACGCGTACCATGACGTCGCGGGCATAGCGCGTCGCATAGACGAGCGGCGCGCCCTCGACCGGCAGCACCGCACCGCTCGCCGCGCACAACAGGCCGGCGCCTTCGCCGTGGCGCAGGGGTGGCGGCTTGGCGGCCTCGATCGCGGGCAGGCCGACGACCATCACCGATGCCGGCTTGGCGAACGAGAGCGGCGTGTTGAGCAGCAGGGTGATCCGGCTGTCACCCATCCGCGCCAGCGCCGGCACGAACTGGAGCTGCGTCGACTGGAAGGCGCCGAACAGCCGGAAGATGTCGCGCACCACGCCGATATACGAACTGTAGAAGCCATAGCCCGCCTGCGGCGTCGCGCTGAGCTGGAAGGCGAGGTCGGTCGGCGCGCCGGTCAGCGTGTCGGCGAGCGCCGAGCTGTGCGTATCGGCGAACAGCAAGGTCTCGCGATCGCCGGTCAGGCAGGCGGCCTGCAACTCGGCGGGCTGTTGCAGGCATTCCGCCTTCAGCTTGATCGCCAGGCTGCGGGTCAGCACCTGCGAGGTCGCGCCGACGCTGTCCGGATTTTCGCGCTCGGCCTGGAGCAGCACGTCGAGGAAGGTGTCGAGCCGCGCCCGGTCGAGCGTCGCCTGGTTGAGGTCCTGCACCGCGCGCACGAAGGCGCCGGGCTGTTTGCGCACCGCGCTGGCCACCGCATCGGCGCTGCCGCCCTTTTCGGGCAGGATGAACAGCGCGAGCTGCTGCGCGCCCTTGGGCACGACCAGCGAAAGGTCGCCGCTTTTGCCCTTGCCGCCCAGCGTATCGTGGAACCAGTCGCGCGGCGGCCGCTCGACCGCACCGCGCAGGAACACCGCGACCAGCCGGAAGCGCTCGCTGCCGGCGGGCGGCAGGTCGAGCTTGATCGACACCCGGTCGCCCTCGGCGAGGTTGGGCACCCAGGCGAGCGGCAGCGTCGCGCCATCGTGCGTGACCGCGACGTCGAGCCGCGGCCCGACCAGATCGAATTGCGACGGCGCCGCCTCGACCCGCCACGCGGCGGCGGCAAGCAGGGCGAAGACGCTGAGATGGCGGAACAAACGCGGCATGAGGCAGGCGGCAATCCCGGTTCGACGACGCCGCGCTTCTGCCCCCCGCTTGTGTTCAGATTGAGGCTGGCGGGGTGGAAAACCCGCCCCGATCGCCTCAAAACGCCGGCAGCACCGCGCCTTTATAGTGGCTGTCGATGAACGCCTTGGTCTGCGGGCTGCGCAGTGCGGCGATCAGTTTGACGACGCGGGGGTCGTTCTGTTCGCCGGCGCGGCCGACGACGAAATTGACGTAAGGCGATTTGGCGTCCTCGATCACCAGCGCGTCGCGGGTCGGGTTGAGCTTGGCGTCGAGCGCGTAATTGGTGTTGATCATCGCCAGATCGACCTCGCCGAGCACGCGCGGCAGCGTCGCCGCCTCCAGCTCCTTGAAGCGCAGATGCCTGGGATTGGCGGCGATGTCGCGCAGCGTCGACAGCGCGTTGGTCGGCTCCTTCAGCCGGATCAGCCCGGCGCGCTGGAGCAGCAGCAGCGCGCGGCCGCCGTTGCTCGGCTCGTTGGGCAGCGCCACCATTGCGCCGTCGGGCAGTTGCGCCAGCGTCTTGTAGCGGCGCGAATAGCCGCCGAGCGGTTCGACGTGGATGCCCGCGAACGGCACCAGATGCGTGCCGCGCGCGGCGTTGAACTGGTCGAGATACGGCTTGGTCTGGAAGTAATTGACGTCGATCTGGCGCTGGTCGACCTGCAGGTTCGGCTGCACGTAGTCGTTGAACACGCGGATATCGAGCGTCAGCCCCTGACTGGCGAGCAGCGGCTTCACCTGTTCGAGGATTTCGGCATGCGGCACCGCGGTGGCGGCGACGGTGAGCGTGGCGCCATCGGGCTTGGCGCCGCCCGAACAGGCGGCGATGAGGCCGAGGGACACGGTAGCGAGCAGGGTACGACGGTTCATCGGCGGGACCTTCAACGGCGGGTGACGCGGCGGGCGAGACGATCGCCGCCATATTGGATGAGCTGGACGAGCGCGACCAGCAGCACGACGGTGACGACCATCACGTCGGTCTGGAAGCGCTGATAGCCAAAGCGGATCGCCAGATCGCCGAGCCCGCCCGCGCCGACCACGCCGGCCATCGCGGTGAACGAGACGAGCGCGACCGCGGTCACCGTCGCGCCGGCGATCAGCCCGGGCAGGGCCTCGGGGATCAGCGCGCCGGTGACGATCTGCCGCGTCGTCGCGCCCATCGCCTGCGTCGCCTCGATCGTGGTGCGGTCGACCTCGCGCAGCGCGCTTTCGACCAGCCGCGCATAGAAAGGCGCGGCGCCGACGACGAGCGGCGGGATCGCGCCGGCGACGCCGAGCGAGGTGCCGACCAGCGCCATGGTCAGCGGGATCATCACGATCAGCAGGATGATGAACGGCACCGAGCGCAGCACGTTGACGATGGCGCCGAGCACCGCATTGCCGAATCGGTTGGCGAGCAGCCCGCGCTCGCCGGTGAGATAGAGCAGCACGCCGAGCGGCAGGCCGAACAGGATCGACAGCAACAGCGATCCCGACAGCATCGCCAGCGTGTCGACGCAGGCGCGGCCGATCTCCGGCCAGTCGATGTTGACGAACAGCCCGGTCATGCCGCCACCGCCGCGAGCATGCGCTGCGTCGCGGGGTGGCGCGCCGCGGCGAAGACGGCGTCGACCGCGCCGGTCTCGACGATCCGCCCCGCCTCGATCACCGCGACGCGGTCGCAGATGCTGCGCACCACCTCCATCTCGTGCGTGATCAGCACGATGGTGAGGCCGAGTTCGCGATTGAGGTCGCGGAGCAGCGCGAGCACGTCGCGCGTCGTCTCGGGATCGAGCGCGCTGGTCGCCTCGTCGCACAACAGCACGGCGGGGTCGGTCGCGAGCGCGCGGGCGATGCCGACGCGCTGGCGCTGGCCGCCCGAGAGCTGCGCGGGATAACGGTCGGCGAGCGCGGCGAGGCCGACGCGGTCGAGCAGGGCGGAAACCTTCGCCTCGCGGTCGCGGCGCGGCGCACCGGCGAGTTCGAGCGGGAAGCCGACGTTGCCCGCCACCGTGCGCGACGACAGCAGGCCGAAATTCTGGAAGATCATCCCCATCCGCTGGCGCAGCCGGCGCAGGTCGGCGGCGGGCAAGGTGTCGATCACCTGCCCCTCGATGGCGACATGGCCCGAGGAGGGCCGTTCGAGCCCGTTGAGCAGCCGGATCAGCGTCGACTTGCCCGCGCCCGAGCGGCCGATGATCCCGAACACCGTGCCCTCCGCGATGTCGAGCGACACGCCGTCCAGCGCCGGCGCGCCGCCGCCGGGGAATTGCTTTCGGACGTCGGTAAGCTTGATCATGACCGGTGGTTCGCCGCCTTCGCTACGCAAAGGCCGAGCCTGTGCCGGATCGAACGCCGCCGCGCCACCGGCAGAAGACTTGGGAACGCTAAAGGCTGCTTTGCCCGTCGCGGCGGGCGAGGCAGGTCTAGATCAAATTCCTCCCCCGCCAGGGGGAGGTGGCGCGGCGAAGCCGTGACGGAGGGGGAGGTAAGCGACGTCTTGCGTTGCGTGTCCTCCCCCTCCGTCATGCCTGCGGCATGCCACCTCCCCCTGGCGGGGGAGGAATTCTAGCCAAGCCCCTGCATGTCGATCCGGACTAGGCTCCTGATTTCGCAGGAGCACCGTGCTGATCCACCGGCGATGCCGCTTCCGCAGAGGTCTCGAACGAGTCCGGGGTGACGGGGTGGAGTTGGAGAGCGATCGCCCCCCTATGCGACGGCCCCGGTCACCATTGCCGGCGCAGCGCGCGGATCGCGTCGATACTGTCGCGGCGCGCGCGGGCGGGGTCGGG
>NZ_JAYDYX010000012.1:0-100877 GCF_034556155.1 Sphingomonas sp. CD22
TCGTAAACAGCCCGCACGTCCAACGACTTGGCGGGCTTCTTCGCGTCTGGTTCATGAGCGTTGCGCTGAACCTTCGTCTCCTGGCGGGCCGAACCCAGCGCAAACGCCGCTGGATCCAAACGCAGGCCACCCGTCCTGTTCCAAAGCACCCTCTATCGGCGCAGCAAATTTCTCTCGCGCAGTCTTACTACACCGGTAAGGACCGGGTCCGATGCCGATTTGGCGACTGCCAGTGCGTATCGGCCGCGCTTGATGTGCCAGGCGCCCGCCGCCGTATCGTAACGGGCGAGCAGTCGCGGATCGGCGACGAGCGTCACCGTACGCTGTTCGCCGGGCGCCAGCTCGACGCGGCCGAAGGCGAGCAGGCGCGGCTCGGCGACGCCATCGATCGACCGGAGATACAGTTGCGGCACGTCGGCGCCGGCGAGCTTGCCGGTGTTGCGTACCGTCACGGTGGCGGTGACGGTCCTGCCGCCCTGGACCCTTAGCCCCGAATAAGCGAAGTCGGCGTAGGTCAAGCCATGGCCGAAGGCGTACATCGGCGTCAGACCCTTGCGGGCGAACCAGCGATAGCCGACGTCCGCACCCTCGTTTATCGCCACCGTAACGGGCGTGTTTTCGGGGGTGCCGAAGCTCGGGATCGTCGTTCGCGGCAATTGTTCGACGCCCATCGGGAAGGTGATCGGCAGGCGGCCCGAGGGATTGATCTTGCCGGTCAGCACGTCGGCAATGGCCTGCGCGCCTTCCTGTCCCGGATACCAGGCGGCGAGAATCGCCTTCACCTGGTCGCGCCACGGCATCGCGATGGGATTTCCGGTCTCGAGCACGACGATCGTATTGGGATTGGCCTTGGCGACCGCCGCGACGATCGCATCCTGCCCACGGGGGAGCGCCAGATCGGGCGAATCGAATCCCTCGACCTCATATTTGTTGACGAAGACGATCGCGACATCGGCGCGCGCCGCGACGGCGGCCGCCGCCTGCTGAGAGAGACCGGGATCGAATTCCACCTTCGCCTGCGGTGCGGCGGCGGCGAGCGCGTCGGTCGGGGCGCCGGCGAACCAGCGTGCGATACGCCAGCTACCCATCTGGCCGCTGCCGCCGATCGGATCGCTCGCCGCCCAGCCCTTGGGCGGCAGGCCCTGCGATGAACCGCCGCCGGATAGAACGCCGATCTGCGCCTTCTCGCCGATCACCGCGATCGTTCGTGCGGTCGCCGCGATCGGCAGCACGCCGTCGTTCTTGAGCAATACGATGCCCCGCCGCGCGACCTCGAGCGCGGTGGCGGCGTGCGCGGCCATGTCGACCGGCGCCTGCTGCGACCAGTCGGTGACACCGACCGCCTTCATCGAGCGCAGGATGCGCCGCACCATGTCTGAAAGGCGCGTCCGGTCGAAACTGCCGTCGGCGAGCTTCGCCTTCAGCGGCGCGCCGAACCAGATTTGCTTGTCGAGCTGGTCGCCGGATTGCTGGTCGAGGCCCTTGATCGCGAAATCGGCCGCGGAAACCGCGCCCCAATCGCTCATCACCCAGCCCTTGTAGCGCCAGTCCTGTTTGAGCACGCGATTGAGCAGGAAGTCGTTGCCGCATGCCTTGGCGCCGTTGACGAGGTTGTAGGCGCACATGATCGATCCGGGCTTGCCGGTCTCGATCGCGATCTGGAACGCGAGCAGGTCGGATTCGCGCAATGGCGCCTCATCGATCGTCGCGTTCCAGGTGTGGCGGTTCGTCTCGTTCGAATTGAGGGCGAAATGTTTGGCGGTGGCGATCACCCCGGCCTCCTGCGTGCCGCGGATCGCGGCGCCGCCCATCAAGCCGGAGAGCAGCGGGTCTTCGGAGATATATTCGAAATTGCGGCCGTTGCGCGGATCGCGGGTCAAATTGATGCCGCCGCCCAGCAAGACGTTGAAACCGCGCGCACGCGCCTCCTGGGCGACGAGGGTGCCGCCGCGCCGCGCCATCTCCGGGTCGAAGGTCGCGCCCAGCGCCAATCCGGCGGGAAGCGCGGTGGCGGTATCGTCCTTGCGGATCCCGAACGGATTGGTGACGCCGAGGCTCGCGTCGGTCTCGCGCAATGACGGCACGCCGAGCCGCGCAACGCCGGGAACATAGCCCGCGCCGGGTACGACATCGTCGGGCCAGACGAGATTGGGATCGCCGAAGCCGGGGATACGCAACGCCATGAAACCGTGGATCAGCGAGAACCGCTCGTCGTCGGTCATCCGCGCTTCGGTCTCCGCCGCCCAGCGATCCGCCGCCGCTTCGGCGGGCGCGACGGTGCGCGCCGCCGATCTGGCGAACAGGGGAGCATCGCAGCTTCCGACGACGGCAGCGCATAGCAGCAACAGCGTTCGCATCTTCGTCTTCATCGGGTCACCTGTCTGCGAAACGTGGATCGTAAGGGCCGGTCCCGCGACGCCGCCGCGGGACACGGACGGCATCAGAAGCGCGCGCGCGCGCGGATGCCGGCGTAGCGGCGGGCGTTGCGCGAGAAGGTCTGCGCGACCAGCCCGGCGGTGCCACCCGATGCGATGCCGAGCGCGCTGGCATAATGTTTGTCGAACACGTTGTTGACGAACAGCGCGACGCGCACGCCGCCGCGATCCTTCTGGTCGATGCCGATGCTGCCGTTGACGATCGCATAGGCGCCCTGCACGAGCGCGGGGTTGCTGAAGTCGAACTTCACCGCGCTCTGATAGCTGACGTCGGCCTGGACGAAGCCGTCGAACGGCAATTGCGGCATCGGTACGTCGTAATTGCCGCCGACGTTGAACTTCCAGCGCGGCGCATTGGCCAGGCGCTGCCCCGCCAGGTTCTGGAATCCCGTCGCCGATCCCGCCACCGGCAGGCAGCCCTGCGCCGCGGTCTGGCCGGTATAGCATTGCGCGTTGGGATATTCGCGGATCTTGGCATCGGTGAAGCTCGCGCCGCCGTCGATCGTCAGCATCTCGGTCGGCCGTGCCTGCCACTCCGCCTCGATGCCGCGGGTGCGTACCTTGCCGACGTTGTTGAGCTGCAACTGGATCGTCTGATCCGGCAATTGCACGCCGGACTGTGCCTGGAAATCCTTGAAGTCGGTCCAGAAGGCGGCGACGTTGAGCTGGAAGCGATTGTCGAGGAACCGGCTCTTGAGGCCAAGCTCATAGGCATTCGACGTTTCAGGCCGCACCGGCACCGCTGCGCGCGCGGCGGTGAAGCCCGTCGAGATGTCGTATCCCTGCCCCTTATAGCCGGTGGAATAGGACGCATAGGCCATGATCCGCTCGGCAAGATCCTGACGCAGCGCGATCTTGCCGGTCACGACGCTGTCCTTCGCCTTGCCGAGGCATTGGGCGAGGCAGGTGGCATTGTTCGCCGGCACCGTCGCGGGCGTCACCAGATTGATGAAACGGGCCGAAACATCCTCGTGATTGGCGCGCAGCCCGACATCCAAATGCGTCGCGCGGGCGAGGTCGTAGGAGGCTTGGCCGAACACCGCATAGGTCGTCGTGCCACTGGTCGAATTCCACCGGGCGACGACGGGACCCGAAGGGCCGCGGTCGAAGTTGCGATCGGTCTTGCCGTCGGAATAATAGAAACCGAAGACATAGCTTAGCGGATCGGAGCCCTTGGAGGCGATGCGCAGCTCCTGCGCGAACTGGCGGGCATGGAAGCCGCTCTGCGCGACGATGCCGTTGGCGAGGCCCAGCACCGGACTGGCGATATAGTCGAAATCCTCCATGAAGCGGAAGCGCCAGTCCTGATAGCTGGTGATCGAGACCAGGTTCGCCGCGCCAAGATCGACGGTGACGCGGCCGCTGCCGTTGGTCTGCAGGCTCTTGTTGAACAGCGGGCCGTTGAAGGCGGTGCTGAAATTGTCCTCGCCGGGGGTGATCCCCGTCAGCGTCGCGGTGAGCGGCGTGCCGTAGACCGCGGCGCCGGCGGGCACGGTGCGGAACGTCCGCGCCGTGCCACGGCTTTCGGACATCGAATGACCCGCGATCAGGTCGATGGTGAGGCCGGGCAGGGGATCGATCGCCAGGCGGCCACGCAGGCCGTAGCTGCGATCGTTGTTGAGCCGGCGGCCGTCGTAGACGTTCTTGATGAAGCCGTCGCGATCTCCGTAGAAGCCGTTGAGGCGGAAGCCGACATGCTCCGCGATCGGCCCGGAGATCACCGCATCGACGCGATATTCGTCATCCGTCGTCGCGGTGCCGCTGACCGCGCCGGTCAGCGTGGCGCTCGGCCCCTGCGATACGATGTTGAGCGCGCCGGCCGACGCGTTCTTGCCGAACAGCGTACCCTGCGGACCACGCAACACCTCGATCCGCGCTATGTCGCTGAGGCCCGAGAAGGCCTGCGCTTGCTGCAGCAGGGCGACGTCGTCGACGATGACGGCGACCGATGGCTCGATCGCGGTCGAAAAGGCGACCGTACCGATGCCGCGCAGGTTGATCGAATTGTTGGTCGGCACCGCGCCCGTAGTGACGGTGAGGCTGGGGGCTAGCCGCGTCAGGTCGCTGACCGTCGCGACGTTGCGATTGACCAGAGTATCGGCGGTGATCGCGGTGACCGCGACCGGCACATCCTGCAGATTCTGTTCGCGCTTCTGCGCCGTGACGACGATGTCCTCCAGGGCGCCGGTGTCGGTGGCCGAGGTGTTCGAACCCTGCTGGTCGCCGGGCGGCGAGAGCGGGCTGGCCGCGCCGTTACCGGATGGGGTGTTGGCGGGGGCGATGCCGCCCTCCTGGGCCAACGCCGGGTGCGCCAATGCCAGCGTCGCGACGCCACTCAGCCAAACGATACCTTTGCGCATGCTGTCCTCATCCCTGATGTAACGCCGCATGGTTGCGGTCTGGTAAGGCCACATTAGGTGACTGGTCTGTATAGTCAATATCACCTTATCCGACCACGGGTTGTCCGAAGGTGTTCATGGTCACCATGGGCTCGGCAAGAGGTGGTTTGAGGCCGCAGCGGGCAGGCGGAACGCGTGTCGCCTGATAAGTGGACGAGCCACTGGTAAGGCCGATATTTTGATGTTATCGCCGACCGGACAGGAGAGACAATCATGATGACTGACCGTTTCATGCGGCTGCTCGTCGCTGGCACGCTGGTATCCGGCGTGCCGATCGCCGCGGCACGGGCGCAGGTATCGACGCCGTCCGCGCAGGGCGACGCCCGCGCCAGCCAGCCGCTGACGACCGGCTGGCGTTTCCACCAGGGCGACGCGCCTGCGGACGTCACCGCCGAGGGCTTCGACGATGCGGGCTGGCAGGCGGTCACCGTGCCGCACAGCTGGAACCGCGTCGGCTTCTACCGCCCCGATCCGCAGAACCACATCCACCGTGCCGAAACGGTCGACAAGACGCAGGGGCTCGGCTGGTATCGCCAGCGCTTCGCCGTTCCGGCGGCGATGCGGGGCAAGCGTATCTGGCTGGAGTTCGACGCGGCGAGCCGGACCGCCAGCGTCTGGCTCAACGGCAGGAAGCTCGGCGATCATGCCGGCGGCTTTTCGCGGTTCCGGCTCGATGCCACCGACGCGGTGCGCAAGAGCGGCGACAACGTCCTGGTGGTGCGCACCGACAATAGCGTTCCCGCCGGCAAGGATGCGGCAACCGCCGACATCCTGCCGCTGACCGGCGATTTCTTCGTCCATGGCGGGTTATACCGTCCGGTGCGGCTGATCGCGGTCGATCCCATCCATGTCGATCTCTCCGATTCCGGCGGTTCGGGCGTCTTCGCGACCACCGCCAGCGCCAGCGCGACCGCCGCCCGGATCGATGTCCGGACGCGCGTCGCCAACGCCGGCCGTCGCGCCGGTGCCGCCCGGATCACCGCCAGCCTGATCGATGCCGAGGGACGCGTCGCGGCATCGGCCCGGTCGTCGCTGCAGCTCGCCGGCGGCGCCACGCAGGAGGGCGCGCTGGTCCTCGACGTCGCCGATCCCCACCGCTGGCAGGGGACCGACGATCCCTATCTCTACACGCTGTCGGTCGATGTCACCGATCCGCGCGGTCGCCTGCTCGATCGCGTCCGCCAGCCGTTCGGCATCCGCACGATCCGCATCGACCCCGATCAGGGTCTGTTCCTCAACGACAGGCACGTGTCGCTGCACGGCGTCGGCTATCATCAGGACCGCGAGGGGAAGGGCTGGGCGATCGACGCCGCCGATGTCGCCGCCGATGTCGCCATCATGCGCGAGATGGGCGTCAACGCGATCCGCCTGACGCATTATCAGCATGGCCAGACGATCCACGATCTCGCCGATCGTTATGGCATTCTGGTATGGGACGAGATCCCGCTGGTGTCCGCCTGGACGCGGCGCGGCGAGCTGGAGCCGCGCGCGGCGCTGGTCGACAATGCTCGCCAGCAGATGCGCGAACTGATCCGCCAGAACGGCAACCATCCCTCGGTCGTCACCTGGGGCATCGCCAATGAGGTCGATTTCGGCAATTCCTTCCCGGCCTTCCTGACCGGCTTCGCCGACGGCCGGACACCCGATCCGATGCCGCTGCTCAAGACGTTGCAGGACGTCGCGCATGCCGAGGACCCGAGCCGCCGCACCGCGCTCGCGACCTGTTGCGAAGGGCGGCTGTTCGACGACAAGGTGACCATTCCGACCACCGCAAATGCTGCCGATCTGGGCGGCGCGAACCGCTATTTCGGCTGGTATTTCGGCATTCCCGGCGATCTCGGCCCGCATCTCGACCTGCTCCACGCCAAACGCCCGCAACAACCTTTGTCGGTGACCGAATATGGCGCTGGCGGTGCGACCACCATTCATACCGACGACGTCCACGGCGGCCCGATCGACTCGCGCGGGCGCGTCCAGCCCGAGGAATATGAGAGCTATATCCATGAGGAGGCGTGGAAGACGCTGAAGGCGCGACCTTATCTCTGGGCGACGTTCCTGTGGAATTCGTTCGACTTCGCAACGACGATCCGGGCCGAAGGCGATGCGCAGGACATCAATACCAAGGGGCTGGTCACCTACGACCGGGCGATCCGCAAGGACGCGTATTACTTCTACAAGGCCAATTGGAGCCAGACGCCGACGGTCCATATCAACGGGCGGCGGTATGTAGACCGCGCCTATCCGGTCACCGACGTGCGCGTCTACAGCAACGCGGTCTCGACCGACCTGCTGCTCAATGGGCGCTCGTTGGGAACGCGCAGCGGCTGCCCGGATCGCATCTGCGTCTGGCAGAACGTCGCGCTCGCGGCGGGAAGCAACGCGCTCGTCGCGCGCGGCGGAACCACCGAGGACCGCGTCGATTGGACGCTCTCCGCTGACGCTGCTGCCAACGTCCGCATCGACGCCGGCGCGATCGTCCCTGCGCCCGCGACGCGGCGGTTCGGGTCCGACGCCTTCTTCACCGGCGGGACGGCGGGAACGCTGACCAAGCCCGCCGATTACGGCAAGCCTGCGGTCGCGGCGGTGATCGCGGGCACGGCGGATGCCGCGGTGGCGGCGACCTATCGCGAAGGCCGCTTCGCTTATGCGATCCCGCTGGCCGATGGTCGCTACACGGTGACCGTGACCTTCGTCGAACCGGCGCTGGCGGCGGGCGCACGCGTGTTCGACGTCACCGCCGACGGCAAGCCCATCGTCAAAGGGCTCGACATCGCGCGCCAAGCCGGCGGCACGGCGAAGGCGCTGACCCGCAGCGCGGTGGTCACGGTGCGCGGCGGCAAGCTCGATCTCGCCTTCGTCCCCGCCAAGGGCGACGCGATCGTCTCCGGCATCGAGATCGTGCGATGAGCCAGGCTCGGCGTAGCTGGCGCGACATTCCCTTACGCTGGCGGCTGATCGGGCTGGTGACGTTGGGGACGATCCTCAACTACCTCGCCCGCTCGACGCTGTCGGTCGCGGCGCCGCAGCTCAAGACCGAATTCGGCATGACGACCGAGGATTACAGTTGGGTCGTGCTGGCATTCCAGGCGAGCTATACCGTGATGCAGACCGTCGCGGGCGGGGTGCTCGACGCGCTGGGCACGCGGCTCGGCTTCTTCCTGTTCGCGATCGGTTGGGCGCTCGCCAACATGGCGCATGCGCTGGCGACGGGCTGGCCGAGCCTCGCGCTGTTTCGCGCGCTGCTCGGCGCCAGCGAAGCGGCGGCGATCCCGGCAGGCGCCAAGACGGTGTCCGAATGGTTTCCGCCGCGCGAACGCTCGCTGGCGACCAGCGTGTTCCAGATGGGCACCAGCGTCGGCAATATGATCGCGCCGCCGCTCGTCGCTTTCTGCATCCTCGCCTGGAACTGGCAGGCGGCGTTCGTCGTCACCGGGGGGCTCAGCCTCGTCTGGGCCTTGCTCTGGTATTGGGCCTATCGCAGCCCCGCGGATCATCCGGCACTGAGCGTCGCCGAGCGCGATGCGATTTCCGCGGCGCGTGACGAGGACGTCGGTGGCAAGCCGGCGACGCGCCGGGATCTGCTCAAAAGCCGCGCGTTCTGGGGTATCGCGGTCCCGCGGTTCCTCGCCGAACCGGCGTGGCAGACGTTCAACTTCTTCATCCCGCTGTATCTCGTCTCGGTCTGGCAGCTCGATCTGAAGAGCATCGCGCTGTGGGCATGGATGCCGTTCCTCGCAGCCGATTTCGGCAGTCTCGCCGCGGGCGTGCTGCCGAACTGGCTGATGCGGCGCGACGTGTCGCTGGTCGCGTCGCGCAAGATCACGATGACGGTCGGCGCGATCTGCATGATCGGGCCGGCGTGCATCGGTCTCGCCGCCTCGCCGGGGGTCGCGATCCTGCTGTTCTGCATCGGCGGATTTGCGCATCAGATGTTGAGCGGGGCGCTGATCACCTTGTGCGCGGACATGTTCGACAGCCGCACCGTCGGGACGGCGAGCGGCATGGCGGGCACCTCTGCCTGGGTCGGCGGCATGCTGTTCACCTTGCTGATCGGGCAGAGCGCGGATGCCTGGGGCTATGATCCGTTGTTCGCGGCACTGGCCGGCCTCGACCTGCTCGCCGCCGCCGTTCTGTGGAGCCTGCTGCGCGCCAAACCGCGCGCGGCCACGACGATTGTGGAAGACTGATATCGTGTTGATGACACAGACGATGCGCTGGTTCGGGCCGGCCGACCCGGTACGGTTGCGCGATATCCGCCAAGCGGGCGCAGGCGGTGTGGTGACCGCGCTGCACGAGGTGCCGAACGGCGCGGTGTGGCACCGCGACGCGATCGCCGAGCGCAAGGCGATGGTGGCGGCCGCGGGGCTCGACTGGACCGTGGTCGAGAGCCTGCCGGTCGACGAGCGGATCAAGACGCGCTCGGGCGATTGGGACATGCTGATCGACCATTACCGGCAGAGCCTCGTCAACCTCGCCAGCTGCGGGATCGATGTGGTGACGTATAATTTCATGCCGTTGCTCGACTGGACGCGGACCGATCTCGACTGGGAACTGCCCGATGGCGCGCGCGCGTTGCGGTTCGAGGCGGTGGCAGTCGCGGCCTACGACCTGCACATCCTGCAGCGGCCGGGCGCGGAGGACAGCTATGACGCGCCGACGCGCCGCGCGGCGGCGGCGCGTTTCGCCGCGATGGACGCGACGGCACGCGCAAAACTGGAGCGGACGATCATCGCCGGTCTGCCGGGAAGCGAGGAGGGGTTCACCTCCGCCGCATTCCTGCGGGCGATCGGCACCTATGCCGACGTCGATGCGGCGCGGTTGCGCGATCATCACGTCGCCTTTCTCGAGGCGGTGTGTCCGCTGGCGGACGAACTGGGGATCAGGCTGGTCGTCCATCCCGACGATCCGCCCTTTCCGATCTTCGGCTTGCCGCGCGTCGTCAGCACGGAGGCGGATGTCGCCGACCTCTTCGCGCGCGTGCCCAACGCATCGAACGGCCTGTGTCTGTGCACCGGATCGTTCGGGGTGCGGGCCGACAACGATTTGCCGGGCATGGTCGATCGGCTGGGCGATCGCATCGGTTTCCTCCATCTGCGCTCCGTCAAGCGCGAGGCGAACGGCGCGTTTCACGAGGCCGAGCATCTCGGCGGCGACGCCGGCATGACGGCGGTCGTCGCGGCGGTGCATCGCCTCTCGGTCCGCGAGGGGCGCAGCATCCCGATGCGACCCGACCACGGCCATCAGATGCTCGACGATCTCGGCCGGACGACCAATCCCGGCTATTCGCTGCTCGGGCGGATGCGCGGCCTCGCCGAATTGCGCGGACTCGAACGCGGCATCGCGCACGGCGCCGATGACTGTCGATCCGCGCTGGGGCCGCGAGCTACGAGCCGTGCGAGCCCATGCCGCGTTCCCGACCCCAGATGACCGCGCCGCTGCGCCGGCTCACCCCCAATTTGGCGTAGATCCGCGCGACGTGGTTGCGCACGGTGTTGCGTGACAGGCTCAGGCGCTCGGCGATGCCGGTATCGTCCAGATCGTCGCAGATCAGGCCGAGTACCTCCCGCTCGCGGGGGCTGAGGTCTTCGGCGGGAGACTGCGTCTGCGGGCGGCGGAGGGTGGCCAGCTTGTCGAGGATGGAGCGGCTCAACCAGCTCGTATCCTGCATCACCTCGTCGATGGCCTTGGCGAGTTCGAGTTCGTCGCGGCGGCGCTCGGTCACGTCCTGATAGACCCACAACACGCAATCCGTCCCATCGACGTTGATGGCCTCGCCCGACACGAGGCAGTCGATCAATCCGCCCGTGCGCGACCGCAGCCGCGCTTCATAGTGGCGCAGCGTGCCGTGTTCCGCCACGAGCCGGTCCGCTGCGTGATAGGCGTCGCGTACGTCCCACACGCCTTGGCCGTCCGTCGCGGGCCCGGTCAGCTCTGCGCCGTCATATCCCGTCAGTGCCCGGAACGCCGCGTTGACGCGGGTGATCGACCGGTCGGCGCCTTGCGTCACCGCCATGGCGACGGGGGCCATCTCGAACACGGTCAGAAGATGCCGTTCGCTGGCGGCGAGCGCCTGTTCCGCCTCGCGGCGCGGCTGAAGGTCGGCAAAGGTGAGCAGCAGCGCGTCCTCTTGCGTGACGTCGATCGGCTGGCCGGCAAACAAGACCAGCCGCCGCGATCCGTCCGCCGCGAGCAATTCGGCTTCGGCCTGGGGCACGACCCGCCCCTCCTCGATCAACGTCTTGACCTTTTTCGCGTCCGCCAAGCCGCCGAGCAGATCGAGGCCGAACAGCGCCTTGCCCCTCAGGTCGTCTTCGCCGAACCCCGTCAGCGCCTGGAATCCCTGATTGGCCCGCATCACGCGCAGATCGGACAGGCGCACGACCAGCGCCGGCGCCGGGTTCGCCTGGAACATCGCCTTGAACCGCGCTTCGGCATCGAACCGCGCGGAGACATCGCAGAGAACGAGGGCGAGATAGTCGGGCTCTCCGCCATCCACATCCATCGTGACGTCGCGAACCTGATGCACCCAGCGCACCTCGTCCTCGCCCGCCGGCATCACCTCGACGATCTCGTCCGGAAAGCTGTCCCCGGCGAGCAGCCGGAACAGCGGATAGTCGCGGCGCTTCAGCCGCCGGCCGGTGCCGGAGCGGAGCGTGAAGCGTTCGGCATAGCCTTCGGCGCTCGCACCCAGATCCTCGAGCTTTTCGATGCCGTGCATGCGCAAGGCCGCGGCGTTGGCACTCAGGATCATGCCGGTGGCATCGAGCAGGATCACACCGTCGAGCAACTGCGCCATAAGCTGTTTGAGGTGGCGGAGCGTCGGCGAGGAAGCGGGTGTCGGCATGGTCCTACAAGCGCGCGGGCGGCGCCGACGTTCCCGATCGATACTAGTCCGATTAGTGCTGGTGCACCAATGGTCCCGGCCCGCGATCCGGTGCCGATCTGAACATCATCGTGCCGTCGCCCGTTGAGCGACCACGAATTCATGATGTGAAGGAACCACCATGGGACTGATTGTACTTCTTATCGTCGGCGGATTGATCGGCTGGGTGGCGAGCATGATCATGCGCACCGACGGCCAGCAGGGGATTTTCCTCAACATCGTCGTCGGCATCGTCGGCGCCATGCTGGCGGGCTTCCTGATCACCCCGTTGATCGGCGGCGCACCGATCACCAGCGGCGTGATCAGCATCCAGTCCGTGGTGGTATCGCTGCTGGGCGCGGTGGTGCTGCTGGCGATCATCAACCTCTTTCGCCGCGGCGCGGTGCGCTGAGCGACAGCTCGGCCGTGCGTCCCGCCCGACCGGGCGGGGCGATACGGCCGGGCCGACGCGCGAGCGACATCGCCGGCCGGTCCCGCGAACGCGGGCCGTTCGCAGACCCGGCGAGCACACGACAACATCAACCCAGGAGAGTTTATGGTTCGATATCTGCTGGCCGCCTCGGCCGTCGCCCTGTTCGCCAGCGCCGCGCCGGCGCAGACGCAGGCCGGCTCCCATAACCCGGCGGTAAAGAACGGCGCGCCGCACGGCGTCGCGGCGCCCGCCAAGGGCGCCAATTCGTTCACCGAGGACCAGGCGCGCGGTCGCTTTGCGAAGGCGGGCTACACGCTCGCGTCCAAGCTCACCAAGCAGAACGGCCTTTGGCAGGGTGCGGCGACCAAGGGCGGAAAGCAGCTCACGGTGATGCTGGACTACAAGGGCAACATCACCACGCGCTGATCGAATTCACCAGGAGAGATTTCATGTCACAGACCATCACGCGACTGTTCGACAATTATGCAGATGCCACCACCGCAGTCCGCGATCTGGAACAGCTCGGGATCGCGCATGGCGATCTGAGCATCGTCGCGAGCAATGCCGACGGCCATCACGACGACCGTACCGCGCACGATCATGACGGTGTCAACGATCACGGCGATGTCAGCCGTGGCGTATCGACCGGCGCGATGCTGGGCGGGGCTGGCGGTCTGCTCGCGGGGCTCGGGCTTCTCGCCATCCCCGGGCTCGGACCGATCGTCGCTGCCGGATGGCTTGCGGCGACGGCCGCCGGCGCCGGGATAGGCGCAGCGGGCGGCGCGGCGACGGGCACCATCGTCGGCGCGCTCAAGGACGCCGGGCATGACGAGAACGACGCCCACGTCTATGCCGAGGGTGTCCGTCGCGGCGGGTCGCTGGTGAGCGCCAAGGTGCCCGACGCGTTGGTCGGCGAGGCCGAAGCCGTGCTCGACCGGAACGGTTCGGTGACGGCGGCGACGCGCGGCGCCAGCTATCGCGAGAGCGGCTGGAGCTCGTTCGATCCGGATGCGCCTGCCTATACCGCCGATCAGGTGCGCGAGGAGCGCACCCGCTACGCCCAGCCGGCGCGCTTCTGACCGCAGCCTCCGCTCCCGCCGACCGGCGGGAGCGGAGGGGCGGCGTTGATGTCGCAGGCCCTTGGATCGTCACCCCGGACTTGATCCGGGGTTCCGCTGTAGGCTTCGGCCGCAGGAAAGCGGGACCCCGGCTCAGGGCCGGGGTGACGGCTGATCACGGTTCCGATCAAAGCGATACGGCCTGGGTTGATGTCGCAGGCTCTTGGATCGTCACCCCGGACTTGATCCGGGGTCCCGCTGTGGGCGGGATCGACATTCATCGTCGGAGCGTAAGTCCTCCCCCGCCAGGGGGAGGTGGCATGCCGCAGGCATGTCGGAGGGGGAGGAAAGGGAAACGTCGGTTCCGTGTCCTCCCCTCCGTCACGGCTTCGCCGCGCCACAGTGCCGGGTCGGTCATGCCCCCGGCATGACCTTGAACGGCCGGGGGCCGTTCAACCCGGCACTCCCTGGCGGGGGAGGAATTACAATAGCCCACAAGCTGAATGGCGATCGGCCTTAGGCTCCGGCCTCGGGAAAAGCGGGATCCCGGCTCAGGGCCGGGGTGACGGTCGAAGGCACCGTTCGGATCAGAGC
Source organism: Sphingomonas sp. CD22 (assembly GCF_034556155.1). Taxonomy (NCBI): domain Bacteria; kingdom Pseudomonadati; phylum Pseudomonadota; class Alphaproteobacteria; order Sphingomonadales; family Sphingomonadaceae; genus Sphingomonas; species Sphingomonas sp. CD22. The sequence goes on from NZ_JAYDYX010000012.1 coordinate 13,782, forward strand.
GATACGGGTTCGGCCCGTAACCCTGACCGTCGAACGGCCATGGCCCGATCGGCCATTCCTTCCCCGCCGCTCATGCGCGGCCGCCGTTGGCGATGAAGGCGTCGACGCGGGTTTCCAGTACCTTGAGCGGCAGTGCGCCGGCCAGCAGGACCGCATCGTGGAAGCGGCCGATCGAGAAGGCCGCGCCGAGGGCCGCTTTCGCTTTTTCGCGCAGGCGCAGGATGGTGATCTTGCCGACCATATAGCTGCTCGCCTGACCGGGGGAGACCGCATAGCGTTCGATCTCCTGCGTCGACAGCGAGATGGGGTCGCCGTCGATGCCGCTGAGCGTCGCGATCGCTTTCTCGCGGCTCCAGCGCTTGGCGTGGATGCCGGTGTCGACGACGAGCCGGCCGGAGCGGAGCAGCGCGTCGTGGATATAGCCCAGCTCCCACGCCGGCTGATCCCTGTAGAAGTTCATCTCGTCGGCGAGCTGTTCGGCATAGAGCGCCCAGCCTTCGATATAGGCGCCGAAGAACAGGATCTTGCGGTACATCGGCAGCGCCGATTCACGCTGCAGCGTGATCTGGAGATGGTGGCCGGGCACGCCTTCGTGGAAGGTCGTCGTCGGCATGTCCCAGAACGGCGCCTCGGCGGTGTCGCGCAGGTTGAGCCAGTAGATGCCGGGGCGCGTGCCGTCGAGGCTTCCCTCCGTATAATGGGTCGAAGAGGCCGCCTCGGTCGCTGCGGGGATGCGGCGGATTTCGAGCGGCGTCTTGGGCAGCGTCGCGAAATAGGCCGGCAGCCGCTGCTGCATCGCCTGGACCAGCGCGTTGAGGTCGGCGATCTCCTTGGTCTTGCCGGCGTCGGTGTTGGGATAGAGGTAGCGCGGGTCCTTGAAGAGGCCGGCGTACCGTTCGGCGACGGTGCCCTTGGTCATGCCGAGCTTGCCGAACAGCATGTCGGCGCGCGCACTCAATTCACGCGTGACGTCGAGCCCCATCTGGTGAACCTCGTCGGGCGACAGGTCGCTCGTCGTCGCCGCGCGCAGCGATGCGGCATAATAAGCGTCGCCGTCGGGCAACCGCCAGACGCCCGCATCGTGCACCGCCTTCGCCCGCAGCGTCGTGAGCAGCGCCATCTGCCGGTCGAGCGCCGGAACCACTTTCTTGTCGTAGATCGCGCTGGCACGGGCCTGCCAGTCGCCGGCGATCCCCTTCGCCTGCGCGCGGGTCGCGAGCGAGGTGACGAGCGTCGAGGATGCGGCGGGTTGGCGCAGCACCTTCATCTGCCCCAGCGCGCCGTCGATTGCGAAATCGGGCGGGACGACGCCGAGGCCGGCATCGTGGCGGACGCGCTCGATTTCCTGATCCATAACGACGGCGAAGGCGTCGAGGCGGGAGAGATAGGCCTCGCAGTCCGCCGCGGTCGCGATCGTATGCTGGCTGTCGAGGAAGTCGGGCGTACCCGAATAGGCGCCGCTCAGTTGCGACAGGACATACGGGCTGCCCGCACCGGTGCCGCCATAAGCGAAGCGGCGATCGGCGGCGTCGGTCGCTTCGGTGTCGTAGAGGACGGCATCATAATTGATCGCGGCAGGGGCGCTCAATTGCGCGCGGTCGATGCGGCGGAGCTGGCCGAGCTGCTCCGTCACCAGGCGCTTGCGCCGCGCGAGCGCGGCCGGCGACGCGTCGTCGAGGCGGCGCTTCGCCGACGCCCGCGTGTCGGTATCGACGCCGAGCGAGGTCGCCAGCGTCGGGCTCTCGTCGAGCGCGGTCTTGTAGAAATCGTCGAGCAGGCGCGCCAATGCCGCATCGGCGGGTCCGGCTGCCGTGGTCGCCGCAGCGGACGCGCCCCGCGACAGGGCCAGGGTCGCGGCGGAGCCCAGACAGAACAGACGGCGATCGAGCATCCATGATTTCCTTTGTCGCGCAACGGCTTCGGCCAGAATGCCGGGCGTTTCGCAGACGCCGCTATATCGAGCGGATTTGGGATAGGACAGTCGCGTAAGACCTATCGTCGCACCCCGGCGCGTCGCCTGCTCATCGTGCCGCGGACACCCGCCACACGACGTTGCCCGCATCGTCGGCGACGAGCACGGCACCGGTGCGATCGACGGCCACGCCGACCGGACGGCCGCGTACCTTGCTGCCGTCCGCGGTCAGGAAGCCGGACAGAAAATCCTGTGGCTTGGCGGAGGGGCGGGCATTGGCGAAGGGGACGAAGATCACCTTGTAGCCGTTGAGTTCGTCGCGGTCCCAACTGCCGTGTTCGCCGATCAACGCACCGCCGCGGTATTTCGCGGGCAGGCTGCTGCCGGTGTAGAAGGTGAGGCCGAGCGCGGCGACATGGCTGCTCAACGCGTAATCGGGGGGGATCGCGCGCGCGACGAGATCGGGGCGCTGCGGCATGACGCGGGGATCGACGTGCTGGCCGTAATAACTGTACGGCCAACCGTAGAAGCCGCCGTCGCGCACCGAGGTCAGATAATCGGGGACGAGGTTCGGCCCCAGTTCGTCCCGCTCGTTGGCGACGACCCACAAGGTGTTGGTGCCGGGATAGAAACTCGGGCTGTTCGGATTGCGCAACCCCGAGGCGAAGACCCGCGACCGGCCGGTCGCGCGATCGATCTCCCAGACTGCAGCGCGGTTCTTTTCCGCCTCCATGCCGTTTTCGGTGATGTTGCTGTTCGAACCGACCGTTGCGTACAACAGGGTGCCGTCGGGGCTGAGCGTCAGGCTCTTGGTCCAGTGATGGTCGATCGGGCCGCCGGGCAATTCGGTCAGGCGCACCGGCGCCGCGGTGATCCGGGTCTGGCCGAGCGCATAGGGATAGCGCAGCACCGCGTCCGTCGCCGCGACGTACAGATAGCCGTCGGCGAAGACGACGCCGAACGGCGAGTTGAGATGGCCGAGCAGGACGGTGCGCAGCTCCGGAACGCCGTCGCCGTCGGCATCGCGCAACAGGGTGATCTGGTTGGTCGCGCCCTTGGGCTTGGCGCCGCTCTGACCGGTTGCGCGCTTCTGCACCCAGGAGACGATCGGGTTCTTGGGGCGGGTGATCGGATCGAGATTGGGACCCTGCGATTCGACGACGAGCACATCGCCATTGGGCAGCGCGAGCATGTTGCGGGGATGGTTGAGATCGCGCGCCAGCGCCTGCACGCGCAGCCCGGCCGGTGCGATCGGCGTCTCGTTCGCGCCCCAGCCGACGACTTCGGCGACATGGATCGGTGGCACGAGATATTGCTGCGGGGCGGGCAGGACCGGATTGGGGCCGATCTGGCTGTTGCGATCGAATTTGGCACCGCCATCGTTACAGCCGGCTAGGGCCAGCACCAGCGCGGAGGCGGCGCCGGCGAGGATCGTACGGGTCACGGTCATGACCGAACCCCGACGCGATGCTTGTAGACGAGCGAACCGCCGAGCCACGCGCTGACGCCAAGCAGCAGCACCGAGATCGCCGACAGCGTCAGTCCGGTCGGCACCACGGCGGTCCAGCCGTCGCGGCTGTGGACGAAGGCGTTGACGATCTCGATCACGAAGACGCTGAGGTTGATGATCATATGCGGGGTCGCCGGGCGCGCGGCGCGGACGCGGCGATCGCCGGCGTAATCGATGATCCCGGTCAGCGCGGCGAGGCCGCCCATCACCAGTCCGGCGGTGATCAGCCAGATCGAGAAATTGCTCCACTGGACGTTGGCCGAGCCGAGATAGGCGAGATCGGTGATCAACGCGCCGACGAAGCAGACGATCGGGAAGGGCACCAGCATCGGATGCAGGGGGTGACCGAACAGCTTCGCCGTCGATCGCGGGTTGCCCTCGTCGCGCGCGGCGCGATCTGACGGTGTGTTGGCGCTCATCGCATTAGAGCGCAACGCACGCCGATCCGTTCCCTGATCGCGAAGATATGGCCGCGCCGTTCTTCTGTATAAACGTCGATCAAGAGCGTCGCGGGCAGGCGACGAATAGTCCGGATTATTTGCCGCCGGCGCAACGGACCCCGATCCTGCTTGTTACGAGCCGATGATGAGACGGATATCCCGAGGGGCAGGCCGCTGTGCCTGGATCGTCTGCGCCGGGCTGGCGGGTACCGGAGCGAGCGCGCAGTCGGTGCCGACGATCGATACCGAAGATGCCACGCTGGGCAGCGCCGATGTCGGCGACGGCCGGGTCCACCCGATGCTCGCATTCGATGCGCGCAACGGCGATTTCGCGCGCGGCAATTACGACGACGATCGCGCCGATCTCGCGCGCCTGCCCGTGCACGCGCAGATCGGCGCCGCGATCGACCTGTCGCACGGCGCGGACGGCGAGACGACGAGCTGGCTGGTGCTGCGCTCGTCCAACGGCGTCCACGCGCCGGGCCGAAGCGAGACGCGCGCGCCGCGCGCCTGGTACGAGAGCAACACCCTCGCCGCTTTGGTCTTCGCACCGTTGAAGGGGCTGCGGACCGCCGCGGTCTATACGATCAAGACCAGCCCCAACCACGTATCGGGCACGACGCACGAAGCCAGCGTGTCGCTCGCCTATGCCGGGAAGGACGGCTTCGGCAGGATCGCGCCGACCCTCGTCGTCACGACGCGGACCAGGGGGGACGGCGGCGTCTATGCGCAGGCGGCGATCGAGCCGGGCGTCGACCTCGGCAAGAGCGAACGCGCGCCGCGGTTCAGCCTGCCGCTCGCGATCGGGACGGGTTGGCACGGCTTCTACGGCACACGCAGCGGCAACCGATCGTTCGCCAGCGCCGGCGCGGCGCTGGAGGCGCCGTTCCTGCTCGGCGCGACGCATGGGACGATGCGCTGGGAGGCGCTGGCGCTGGTCCGCGACGACCGTCTCGCCGCGCTCAGCGGGCCGGGCGGCGAGACCGCGACGGTGATCCCGCTGGTGACCTGGTCGCTGTCGGTGGCCTATTGATCGCCGGGTCGCGACGACGATGGCGCATGACGGCCCGGGCAAGATCGTGCATGACCGGCGACGGGTCCGTGCTCAGAAAGATGCTGCTGCGAACATTATGAATTCGACCGACCAGACATTGCGCGACCTCGGGTGGGACGATCATTTCGCCGCCCAGTTGACGCCCGAGGAGGCGACGCAGACCCATGCCGTGCGGGTGATGGCGGTGCATCGCGGTCAGGTCGAAGTCGTTGGCGCGGGCGTCGACAGGCTCGTCTCGCCTTATGTGCAGGGCGCCAGACCGACCGACGATCATCCGACCGTCGGCGACTGGCTGCTGATCGCCGACGACACGCTGCTGCCCGTCCGCGTGCTCGCCCGCAAGAACCTGTTCAAGCGGCGCGCGCCCGGTGATGCCCGCAAGGAGCAGATGATCGCGGCGAACGTCGACACCGTCTTCATCGTCGCCTCGTGCAACCAGGATTTCAGCGTCGCGCGGCTGGAGCGCTATCTCGTCCTCGCCCGCGAAGCCGGGGTGCAGGCGGTCGTGGTGCTCACCAAGATCGACCTGACCGAGACGCCGGCGGACTATGTCGCCGCGATCCGCGCGATCGAGCCCGATCTGGCGATCGAGACGGTCGACGGGCGCGAACCGGCGCAGGTCGCGCGGCTCGCCGGCTGGTGCGGCGTCGGCCAGACGGTGGCGTTCCTCGGTTCGTCGGGGGTGGGCAAGTCGACCCTGGTCAACAGCCTGCGCGGATCGGACAGTATCGCCACCCAGGCGATTCGCGCGAACGACGACACCGGTCGGCACACGACGACGGTACGCCGGATGCATCGGCTCGACCACGGTGGCTGGCTGCTCGATCTGCCCGGCATGCGCGAGCTGCAATTGTCCGAAGCGGCGGAGGGCATCGCCGACGTCTTCGACGATTTCGCGCTGGCTGCGGCGGATTGCCGCTTCTCCAATTGTTCGCACGGCAACGAGCCGGGCTGCGCGGTGCGTGCGGCGATCGAGGCGGGAACGCTGACCCGCGAGCGGTTCGACCGCTGGCGCCTGCTCGCCGCCGCCGAGAGCGCCAACGCGGCGCCGGTCTACAAGCGACGGCCGCGCTAGGCCGGGTCGACATTCAAGTTGTGGAAGATGACAATTCCTCCCCCGCCAGGGAGTGTCGGGTTGAACGGTCCCCAGCCGTTCAAGGTCATGCCGGGGGCATGACCGACCCGGCACTGTGGCGCGGCGCAGCCGTGACGGAGGGGGAGGACACGGAACCGATGTTTCCCTTTCCTCCCCATCCGTCATGCCTGCGGCATGCCACCTCCCCCTGGCGGGCAGGGCGATCGCATATGGCCATTGGGGTGTTGCAACGGCTTTCCCATCCCCGTCATGCCGGACTTGATCCGGCATCCCGCTTCTTCGCGCCGTCCAAAGAAGCGGGACCCCGGCGCAAGGCCGGGGTGACGAAGTGGATTTGGAGGGCGAACGACTTACCGTGAGGGCCATATGCGATAGCCCTGCCCTGGCGGGGGAGGAATTCGGCTGATTATCGATCCCGCCTAGCGAGGCGTCGAGCGGGGGCGATACGGTAACGAACCGGCGTTCCGCGCCACGGACGATGACGGCGTTGCGGTGCGGTGATCGCGTCCTTAGCTTGGGCGCGATTGGGGAATGGGTCGATGGAAACGATTGGACGCGATCTCAACGAGATGCAGCGCATTCCGTTGGAGCCGGCGCATGTCCGCGCGATTCGCGCGACGGGCAGCGAGAGATGCTACCGCAAAGGTGAGCTGCTCGCCAAGATCGGCGATCCGGCGGACCGGTTCGTCTATGTCGAGACCGGCGAGATCGAGGTGGTCGATCCGTTCACCGGCGACCGTCTGGTCCCGTCGACGCTGGGACCGACGCAGTTCATGGCCGAAATCTCGCTGCTGTCGGGCGGCAGCTGGTCGATGACGATGCGCGCCGCCGCCGACGCCCGCGTCGTCGAAGTGCCGCGCGAGGACATGCTGCGGCTGATGTCCGAAATCCCCGAAATGTCCGACATTGTCATCACCGTGCTGGCGGCGCGGCGGCGGCGGCAGCTGGACGAGGGCACGGGCATGCTCGTGCTGGTCGGCGAGGAGGTCGACCGCGACGTGCGGCGGGTGGCGGAGTTCGCCGCGCGCAACCGCATGCCCTACCGCTCCTATCCGCTCGGCAGCGCGGATGCCGCGCGGGTGGCGGTGAGCTGCGGGACGCCGGACGACACGCCGGTGGTGCTCTACGGGCGCGACCTCATCGTCACCGATCCGACGCCGGAAAAGGTCGCGCGGCTGCTCGGGCTCGATCGCGACCTGCCCGAGCACGAGGCGTTCGACCTGCTGATCGTCGGCGCCGGCCCCGCCGGCGTCGCGGCGGCGGTCTATGCCGGCGCGGAAGGGCTGCGCGCGCTCGTCGTCGACGAGACCGCGATCGGCGGCCAGGCGGGCACGTCGAGCCGGATCGAGAATTACATGGGTTTCCCGACCGGGATATCCGGTGCCGATCTGGTCTGGCGGGGCGAGGTGCAGGCGATGAAATTCGGCACGCGCTTCGTCATGCCGCGGCGGGTCGCATCGCTGGAAACACTGCCCGACGACCAGTTCTGCGCGACCTTCGCCAATGGCGAGCGGGTGCGCGCCAATGCGGTGGTGGTCGCGACCGGGGTGCAATACCGCCGGCTGCCGCTCGACCGGCTCGCCGAATTCGAGGGCGTCGGCGTCTATTATGCCGCGACCGAGACCGAGGCGCGCTATTGCCGCGAGGCGGAGGTGGTGGTGATCGGCGGCGGCAATTCGGCCGGGCAGGCGACGATGTTCCTCAGCCGCAGCGCGCGGCACGTCCGGCTGCTGGTGCGCGGCGACAGTCTGGCGACGTCGATGTCGGACTATTTGTCGAGCCGGTTGCAGGCCGATCCCGGAATCACGATCGAATATGGCGCGCATGTCGCCGCCTTGCACGGCGCCGACCGGCTGGAGGCGGTGACGATCCGCGACAAGGCCGGCGACCGGCGGGTGGAAACCTGCGCGATGTTCGTGATGGTCGGCGCCGCGCCCAACACCGGCTGGCTGGCGCAACTGGTCGCGCTCGACGACAAGGGGTTCGTGCTGACCGGCGCGGACGCCGGTGCCGCCTCGCCCTATGCGACGTCGCGCCACGGCATCTATGCCGTCGGCGACGTGCGCGCAGGGTCGATCAAGCGGGTCGCCTCGTCGGTCGGCGAAGGCTCGGTCGTCATCTCCAAGGTGTGGGAATACGTCCGCCGCTGATCCGCCGCCGGTGGAGGGTTATCGGCTGTAGCTGCTCCACAGTGTTCCTGCGAAAGCAGGAACCCAGGGCCAGGCAGAACGATGATCTGCGGCGTTCCGGGCTCCTGCGTTCGCAGGCGCATCGGTGGGTTTACAGACGTCTCGGATCAGCCGGGGCTGGCAGGTTCGATTCGGAGGGCGCCGGCAGGGGCGCGCATATGCGTACCCCTGCTCGCCGACGGAGGGTCAGAACTCCGTCGCGCGCTCCGGGTGGAGGCGGTTGATGACGCTGTAGTTGATCGCCGTCCAATATTCCGAGCCTTCGCCGAGCAGATCGGCCTCCGCCGCGGCGATCGTCGCGCCATCCTTGCTCATCAGGAAATCCTCGACGTCGTTCATCGAGGCGAAGGCGAAGATCGACACCGCATCGATCTTGCTGCCCTCCGGGTCCTTCTGCGTCGAGCCGATATTGTGGAGCTGCGCATAGCGGCGGACGAATTCGCCCGTCGCCGGCTGCGCCATCACCAGCCGCGCATGCTCGCGCAACAGCCGCTCCTGGAACGCCTCGCGCGACAGATCGGGGCGGCGCATGTGGATCTTGACCAGGCTGACCGCGTCGCGGTGCCGCTCGCTGGGGATCAGGATATATTCGCGGGTGATCTCGCGCGTCACCATGCGGAAGGCGGTCTGTTCGTCGGCGATGATCCGCTTGGCGAATTTGTCCTGACTGAGCGTGCGCTCGATGTCGGCTTCCTCGGCATAAGCGATATAGGCGAGGCCGTCCCAGCGCGGGCGGACGAAGGCGGGCACCCGCTGCCAGGGATCGGCGGGCAGCAGACCGTGCTCGTCGACCATCGCGCGATAGGGCGGCGGGAAGGCGGAGGAGGGACCGCTCGCGACGCGGTGGATCTGGTCGTAGCGCACGACCCGCTCCGACGAGCTGCCCGGCTCGTCCCAGGCGAATTTCGGGCCGTGGACCTTGCGCCAATATTCGTCCCAATGTTCGAACGCGAGATTGGGGTCGCTCTCCAGCGCCAGTGCGCGCGGGCGCCAATTGGGCAGATGCACCTCATGCCCGTGACGGCTCTTCGCGGAGCCCGAATCCTGCGGGCGGTCGCCGCGCGCAGTATCGTCGACGCGGCTGACGAACGTCGGGGTGACGATCAGCGGCTTGCCGGTGGGTGCGTGCGTCTGGCCGAGGGGCGGGCGGTGAAGCGCGTCGCTACGGTCGAAATCGATGGACATGAACGTCTCCGGATCGAGGAAGGGATGAAGTCAGGCGTCAGGGCAGGCCGGCGGCGCGGCGCACCGCCAGCCCGGCGGCGGCCCAGTCGATATCCTCGCCCTCGGTGGCGATCGCGCTGCGCAGATGGTCGCGGACGATGCCGAGCAGCGGCATCGGCACGCGCGACGCGGTCGCCGCGGCATCGACCAGCCCCATGTCCTTGAGGCCGAGCGGCGCGGTGAAGCCGGCGGGGCGGAAGCGATCCTCGACCAGGAAGTCGCCATAGGTCTTGTAGATCGGCGCATTGAACAACGTGCCGGTCAGCACGTCGAGCAGGGTACGCCGATCGACGCCGCCCTTGTCGGCCAGCGTCATCGCCTCCGCCATCGCCTCGACCGCGGCCATGATCATGAAGTTGCCCGAGAGTTTGACGAGGTTGGCGGCGGACGGCGTATCCCCGACGCGGAAGGTGCGCTGGCCGATCGCCTGGAACAATGGCGCGCAGCGGTCGAGATGCGCCGCCGCGCCGGCGGCGACGACGAACAATTGCGCGGCCTCGGCGGCGGCGGGACGGCCGAAGACGGGCGCCGAGACGAAGCCGCCGGCGCCCGCCTCCGCGGCGAGCCGCTCGGCCATCGCGACGCCGATCGTGCTGTGCGAGACGTGCAGCGCCGGGCCGCCGGCGATCCCGTCGGAACCGAAGGTCACCGCCGCCAGCGCATCGTCGTCGGCGAGCATCGACATCACCACCTCGCCCTGCGCCGCATCCCGCGGGCTGGCGGCCAGCATCGCGCCTGCGGCGACCAGCGGACCGGCCTTGTCGGGCGAGCGGTTCCACACCGCGACCTCGTGTCCGGCGGTGACGAGGTTCTGCGCCATGGCAGCGCCCATCCTGCCGAGCCCGATGAAACCGACCTTCATCGTCCGTCCTCCATATATGCGGCGAAGGCCGCGGCGTGATCGGGGTGCCAGCGCGACAGCGCCGGTCGGTTTTCGATCAGGTCACCCGCCGCCCAGGCGATCCGGCGGCGGTCCTGTTCGGATGTCGTCTCATTGTCCGGGCAGATCAGGTAGAAATCGCCGGCGGCGATGCCGGTCATCATGAAGTCCACCACCTGATCGGGCGACCAGGCGCCCGGCGGCTGTTCGCTGCGGCCGCGCGCGGTCATGCCGGTCCAGGTGAAGCCGGGGACGAGCAGATGCGCGGCGACACGGTCGCCGGTCTGCGTGCGCAACGTATGCGCGAGGCCTTCGGTGAGCGCCTTCACCGCCGATTTGCTGACGTTATAGGCGGTGTCGCCCGGCGGCTGCGTGATGCCCTGTTTCGAGCCGGTGTTGATCACCACCGCCGGTCCGCCGTGCGCGATCATCGCCGGCACGAACGCCTGCACGCCGTTGAGTACGCCGAACAGATTGACGCCGAGCAACCGGTCCCAGCCGTCGCGGCTGGACAGCGCATCGCCGCCGCCGCCGACGCCGGCATTGTTCATCAGGACCGACACCGCCCCGAACCGCGTCGCGACATCCGCCGCCAACGCCTCGACCGCTTGCCGGTCGGACACGTCGCAGGCCATGCCGATCGCATCGCCCGCGATCGTCGCCACCGCCGCGTCGAGCGCATCCTGTTCGCGGTCGACGAGGCATAGCCGCATCCCCTCGCGGGCGAAGCGCCGGGCGGTGGCGAGGCCGATCCCGCCCGCCGCGCCGGTGATCACCGCGACCGCACCGGGTGCGAAGGCGCCTGCCGCGGCGCTCATCGGCCGAGCGACGCCATCTGCGGCGCGGCATAGCGCGTGCCGGTCGCCGCGCCCGGCGGCAGGATGCGATCGATCCGCGCGCGGTCGTCGTCGGTCAGCGTCACGTCGAGCGCGCCGATATTGTCCTCCAGATAGCGGCGCCGCTTGGTGCCGGGGATCGGCACGATATCGTCGCCCTGCGCCAGCACCCAGGCGAGCGCGAGCTGCGCGGAGGTGCAGCCCTTCTCCTGCGCCATCGCTTCGATCTCCTGCACCAGCGAAAGGTTCTTGGCGAAGGCCTCGCCCTGGAAGCGCGGATTGTCGCGGCGGTAATCGTCGGCGGGGATATCCTCGGGACGGCGGAACTGGCCGGTCAGGAAGCCGCGGCCGAGCGGGCTGTAGGGCACGAAGCCGATGCCGAGTTCGCGCACCGTCGGCAGGATCGCGTCCTCGGGATCGCGCGTCCACAGCGAATATTCGGTTTGCAGCGCGGTGATCGGATGCACCACATGCGCGCGGCGGATCGTCTCGGGCGCGGCTTCCGACAGGCCGAGATACTTGACCTTGCCCGCACTCACCAGCTCGGCCATCGCGCCGACCGTCTCCTCGATCGGCACCTCGGGATCGACACGGTGCTGGTAATAGAGGTCGATCACGTCGAGTCCGGTGCGTTGCAGGCTCGCGTCGCAGGCCTGACGGACGTAATCGGGGCGCCCGCTGATCCCCCGGAAGCTGCCGTCGGCGCCGCGCACGTTGCCGAACTTGGTCGCGACCACTACCCATTCGCGCCGTTCGCGCACGACGCGGCCGACCAGTTCCTCGTTGCGGCCGACGCCATACATGTCGGCGGTGTCGAGGAAGGTGAGGCCGAGGTCGATCGCGCGGTGGATCGTCGCCGCCGATTCGGCGTCGTCGCGACCGGCGTAGAATTCGGACATGCCCATGCAGCCGAGGCCGAGGGCGGAGACTTCGAGCCCTTGCGAGCCGAGCTTGCGCATTTCCATTGCCGAACATCCTATCTGGGGGTGCCCCCAAAGCGGATGAGGCGCGGCCATGTTCCCCGCGCCATGCGATCGGGCGACAGACAGACGCCGCCGCGATGCGTGCCGTCGATCAGCCGCCGAGCGCGGAGGCGGTGAGCGCCGACATGCTGGCGGCCAGCTCGGCGTTGCGGAACGGCTTGGTCAGCCGGGGAATGTCGGCATCGATCCCGTCCTCTTCGGCATAGCCCGAGACGATCAGCACCGGCAGGCCGGGATGGCTGTGCTTGAGCGCGCGGGCGAGCTGCGCCCCGCTCATCCCGGGCATCAGGTGATCGGTGACGACGATGTCGGGGGTCAGGCCGGCGTCGAGCAGCTGCAACGCCTCCTCGGCGGAGGCCGCCTCGACCACCGTGTAGCTCATGTCGGCGAGCATGTCCGCGGTGCTGAGGCGGACCAGTTCCTCGTCGTCGATCAGCAGCGCGGTGCCCAGACCCTGGATGGCGGGCAGGGGCTCGGCAGTGGCATCTTCCCGGCTGACCGCGATCGCGCTGATCGGCAGCCACAGGCTCATCGTCGTGCCGCGACCCGGCGCGCTCTCGATGGTCAGCCCGCCGCCGAGCTGCGCGGCGAGGCCGTGGACCATCGACAGCCCGAGCCCGGTGCCCTTGCCGACGCCCTTGGTCGAGAAGAACGGCTCGATCGCGCGCCGCTGCGTCTCGGCATCCATGCCGACGCCGGTATCGCGGACGCTGAGCCGCACGTAATGACCGCGCGCCAGCCCGCGCGCATCGCGCTCGCGCACGCTCTCCCGGCGCGCGGAAATGGTCAGAACGCCGCCATCCGGCATCGCATCACGCGCGTTCACCGCGAGATTGAGCAGCGCCATCTCGAGCTGGTTCAAATCGGCCCTCGCCGGCGGCAGGTCAGCGAGATCGACGCGGACCTCGATCATCGGGCCGATCGTCGAGCCGATCAGCCCGGTCATGCTGCCCACCACCCGCGTGACGTCGACCGCGGTCGGCTGCAACGGCTGGCGGCGCGCGAAGGCAAGCAGGCGCTGCACCAACGTCTTGGCGCGTTCCGCCGATTGCAGCGCGCCGCCGATCAGCCGCTGCTCGGGATCGCTGCCGATGCCCTTGCGCACCAGCATGTCGAGCGACCCGACGATCGGGGTGAGCAGATTGTTGAAATCATGCGCGACGCCGCCGGTCAGGCTGCCCATCGCCTCCATCTTCTGGCTCTGCCGCAGCGCCTCACGCGCGACCTCCAGATCGGCCTCGCGTGCCTTGCTGTCGCTGAGATCGCGGCCGACCGCGACGAAGTTGACGCCGTCCGCCTCGGGCGCGACGGTCCATTCAATGTCCTTCCAGCCGCCCTCGCGCGTCGCGATGCGGTTCTCGAAGCGCGTCGGCTGCCGCGTCTCGGCCATCCGGCCGATCGCCGCGAGCGTTTGCGGTTCGTCGTCGGGATGCATGAAGCTGGCATAGCCGCGCGCGAGCAGCTCCGCCTCGCTCCAGCCGAGCACCCGCGACCAGGCCGGGCTGACCGCCGACATCATCCCGCCGTAATCGGCGCGCGCCAGCATGTCCTGCGACAGGTTCCACAACCGGTCGCGCTCCGCCGAGCGCAGCGCGATCTGCTCCTCGAGCGTCTCGTTGAGCCGGCGCAGGCCCTCCTCGGCGCGGGCGCGCTCGACCGCGGTCTTGACCCGCTCGCCGACCTCCTGGACCAGGCTTTCCTCGGCGGGCGTCCAGACGCGCGGCGTCGCCGACTGGACGGCGAGCATCCCGACCCGGCCCGTCCCCTCGAACAGAATGACGTCGACGAACGCACCGACCTGCCGCTCGATCAGCCCGGTACGTGCCTCCTCGCTCAGCCGCTGGTCGCTGCCGACGTCGCGCACGACGACCGGCGTTCCGATGCGATAGGCGCCGAGCAGTTCGGGCCCGAAGGCCTGGAGCGAATGCTCGCCGACGATCGAGGCGACGCCGCGCGTATGATCGAAGGCGACCGTCATCCGGCCGCCGGCGATCTCGGCATAGAAGACGCGGCTGGCGTCGAGCCGCTCGCCGAGCCGTTCGGCGGCGAGGCGAGTGATCGCATCGGGCGTGTCGAGCGGGCGCAGCGCGTCGGCCAGCGCCAGCAGGAAAGCGGTGCGCCGCTCGCTTGCGACGCGCTCGGTGGTTTCCGCGAGGATGCAGATGACGCCGCCGGGCGTGCCGCTCTCGTCGAGCACCGGCGAATAATCGAGGTCCATCCAGACCTGTTCGGGCCGGCCGTGCCGGTACAATGTCAGTTCCTGGTCGTGATAGTGGAGCGTGCCGCCGGCGAGCCCGACCTTCATGACATTGTCGTTGAAGTCGGCGACCTCCGGCCAGCCCAGCCGCACCTCCGAGCCGAGCAATTCGGGATGGCGCCCGCCGGCGAACGCCGAATAGGCGTCGTTGTAGAGCATGACGCCGGCCTCGCCCCACAGCATCACGATCGGCACCGGCGAACGCAGCAGGATGGCGGTGGCAGTGCGCAGGCTCTGCCGCCACGTCGCGATCGGACCGAGCGGCGTCGCCGACCAATCGCGTGCCGCGATCAGCTCCGCGCACTCGCCGCCACCGGTCAGGAAGTCGAGCCCGGCGGCGTCGGGGTTGCGGTCTATCGCGATTAGGGCCGACATCGGGGCGGTAGGATCCTGCAGACTCTCGTGATCGGCCAGACCTTTACCCGCGCCCTCACACGATGGAAGAGGCAATGTCGCGCCGCGGTTCAGCCCGCATAGGCCTTCACCAGATCGTAGAGATAGTCGCGCCCGGTGTAGACCGCCTTGACGATCGCGCGTTCGTTGAGCCCGTGCGCGCCATTGCCGTCGGGATCGCCATACAGGCCCGGCGGGCCGTAGGAGGGGATGCCGATCGCGCCGAGATAGATGCCGTCGGTGGCGCCGGTCGACATCATCGGTGCGAGCGGTACGCCCGGATAATAACGCGCGAGCAGCCGTTCGGCGGGCTGGACGATCTTGGCGTCCAGCGGCGGCGGCACCGCGGCGGGGCCGCGATCGTCGACCTGCTTCACCGTCATCTTCGGGTCGGCGACGGCCGTCTGCAGCGCGACGCGGACGCTCTCCGCCGACACGCCGGGGAAGATGCGGCAGTTGACGTTAACGCCGGCGCGTTGCGGCAGCGCGTTGTTGGCGTGGCCGCCGTCGAGCAGCGTCGCGACGCAGGTGGTGCGCAGCATCGAATGATAGCTTTTGTCGGTATCGACCACAGCGAGCGCCGCCTTGTCGGTCGGGTCGGCGGCGACCCGCATCATCGCCGCGCCCATCGCGTCGCCGCGCGCCTTGCCGGCGATGCGGAAATAGGCGCGGGTGGTGTCGGTCATCTGCACCGGAAACTCGTAGTCGCGTACCTTGCCGATCGCATCGGCCAGCTCGTAGATCGCATTGTCGCGCACCGGCGCCGAGCTGTGGCCGCCCGGATTGGTCGCCTCGATTCGGTAATTGACCGCCGCCTTCTCGCCGACATGGATGTTGGCGATGACCAGATTGCCCTTGCCGTCGGAGCGGCCGCCGCCGCCTTCGTTGAGCGCGAATTCCGCCGCGATCAGGTCGGGCTTGTTCTGCGCCAGCCATTTGGCGCCGTTGAACGCCCAGCTCGTCTCCTCGCCGCAGGTCAGCGCCAGCTTGATCGTACGCTTGGGGCGATAGCCGTCCTGCTTGAAGCGGATCAGCGTATCGATCCAGATCGCGTCCATCGCCTTCATGTCCGAGGTGCCGCGGCCGTAGAAATAGCCGTTCTCCTCGACCATCTTGTACGGATCGCGCGTCCAATCCTCCGCCTTGGCGACGACGACGTCGATATGGCCGAGCAGCAGCATCGGCTTGGCGGTGCGCGACGACCCCGGCAGCACCACGACGAGGCCACCCTCCTTGGGATGGTCCGGCACGGCGAAGCGGGTGATCGCGCTATTCAGATAGCCCGCTGCCTTCAGCCGCGTTTCGACCTTGTCGGCGAGCGCGGCGCAGCTGCCTGTCGTGATGCTCGTGTCGGTCTCGACCAGCTCCTGGTACAAAGCGCGGAACCGCTGCTGGTCGGGACGCAGGCTTTGCGCGGCGACCTGCGCTTCCGCGGCGATCGGGACGCTGAGCGCCGCGATGGTGAGCACGATCCGGTTGCGCAGCGTCATGACGATCCCCCTGTGTCTATAGGGCTTACTATGCACGATCCCGATCCGGCGGGAACAGGCAAAGCGACCGCGTGCCCATCTTGATGACGCTATTGATTCGCATTAACGATCGCCCATCGGATTGGGGGATTGAGAATGATCGGTTTCGGTGGGCGGCGGGGCATCCATATCGCGGCCATGCTGGTCGCGCTCGCGGCGTCGGCGGGCACCGCCGCAGCGCGGCCGGCGGCGGCGGCGGTGCAGGCGGACTATGGCGACCAGGCGCGCGATCATGCCGCGATCCTGGCGATGGCCGGCACCTTCAAGGTGACGTTCGACATGCGCGAGACGACACCGCTCGTCGCCGGCTACACGCCCTATCCCGCCAAATCCCGCCAAGATCAGCGGCGGGCACGAACTGGTCCGCACGATCGTCGATACGCCGGATCATATCGTCCTCCAGCATCTGCTGGTCGTCGCGGACGGTTACGGCAAGACGATGGTGATCAAGCATTGGCGGCAGGACTGGACCTACCAGCCGCGCAGCGTGCTGACCTATGTCGCGCCCGGCCGCTGGACGCTGCGTCCCGTGGCGGAAGCGGAGCGGCGCGGCGCGTGGTCGCAGACGGTATGGCAGACCGACGACAGCCCGCGCTACGGCGGTCTCGGCCGCTGGCGCTACGACGACGGCGCGACCCGCTGGACCAGCGACGAGACGCGCCGGCCGCTCGCGCGTCGCGATGCGACGCGCGGCGTGCCCTACGACCATTATCTCGGCACCAACCGCCATGTCCTGACGCCGAACGGCTGGGTGCACGAACAGGACAATGCCAAGATCGGCAGCAGGGACGGCCGATCCGCGACCTTCGTCCACGAATATGTCGTCAACAGCTATGTCCCCGCGCGCGCCTTCCCCGTCGCGGCGGCGGAGGATTATTGGGCGAAGACGAAGGATTATTGGGCGATCGTCCGCGGCGAATGGGATGCGGCGATCGCGCGCGAGGGCGGGCTGGCGCTCGGCGAGGTCGCCGACAGCGGATCGGTGACCGGCCACCAACTCATGCTGCTCGCCGACGATATCGCGCACGGCGACGCCACGACCGCCGCCGCCGGTGAGGAGGCGCGCGACCTGATCCGCGGGGCGACGCGACGCTGACGGTTCATGCGGCAGAAACCGCGGTGGTTCCAAAGCCGGCGGCGGCAAGAAAATCGCCTGCCGATCGACGTTCTCTGCGGGACCAATAGACATCAGGGTCGTTATGTCCGTTATGACAAGGCCGGGGAGGATCGGGATGAGGGTAAGCGTCGCGTCGCGCGGTGACCGGCGCGATGGTCCCGCTCGCGCCGGGACGATGCCGCGATGATGTCGCAGCCGTTGAACGATGCCGCGCATGTCATCCAGCTCGCACTCACGCCGATTTTCCTGCTGACCGCGGTCGGATCGTTGCTCAACGTCTTCGCGACGCGGCTCGGGCGGGTGCTCGATCGCATCCATGTGCTGAAGGCGAGGGGGGAGAGCGCACCGGTCGAACTCGACCGGCTGCGGCTGCGCTCGAAGGTGCTCGATGCGGCGGTGCTGAGCGCGGCGCTGGCGGGTGGGCTCACCTGTTGTGCGGCTGCGACGATCTTCTTCGGCGTGCTGCGCGAGACGGGTACCGCGACGTTGCTGTTCGGCCTGTTCGGGGCGGCGCTGGTCGCCGCGATCGCCGCGCTCGCCTGTTTCGCCACCGAGGTCTTCCTGTCGGGACGGGCCGTGCGCGAGCATATCGACGAGGCCGCCGCGACTGCGGCGCAGACGGCGGACCGGGCATGAGCGAGGAGGAATGGGAAACGCGCGGCGCGCACGAGGACGCGGTCGAGGAGCGCGCGCATCACGAACCGCTCGGCCAGAAGATCGCGCTATTCTCGGCGATCCTCGCGACGCTCGGCGCGATCATCAGCTTCCTCGGCGGGCACGAACAGAATGACGCGCTCTATTACAAGAACGAGGCGGTGCTGATGAAGGCGCGGGCGTCCGATAATTGGGCTTATTATCAGGCGGAGGATCTCAAGCGTCACCTCGCCGAGATTGCCGCCTTGGTGCCGACTGCGACGCACGATTATGCCGCCGACGCCGCCCGTTACGCCAAACGCGGCAAGGCACTGCGCGCGGCGGCGGAAGCGTATGACCGTCGGTCGGAAGAGGCGGATGCCGAATCCCGGCGTGCGCTGCGCCCGCATACCAAGCTGGCGATCGCGATGACCTTCCTCCAGGTCGGCATCGCGCTCGCGTCGATCAGCGCATTGACCCGGCGGCGCTGGCTGCTCGGCGGGGCGGGACTGTTCGCGGCGGTCGGCGTCGCGCTCAGCATCGCCGCCTGGTTCTGACCCCGATACGATCGTAACGAAGGATTGAGACGTTGGGATGCACGCAGATTCTATGACGACTCTCGACCTCGCGCCGGCGGATCACACCATCCAGGCGTCGATCGCACCCGCGCCGGCGCTGCGCCCCGAAGAACCCTATGCACGCGACGAATTGCTGCACGAGCTGTTCGACGCGACCTGCCGGCGCAGCGGCGGCGTGGTCGCGCTGGAGCTGATCGGCGCCAGCGAGGAATATGGCCGCAGCACCAGCTGGAGCTATGACATGCTGGCGCGGCGCAGCCTCGCGCTGGCGCAGCGGCTGCGCGCGATGGGCATCGGCCGCGGCGATCGGGTGGTACTATGCCTGCCGCGCGGGCTCGACCAATATATGGCGATCCTCGGCGTGCTGCGGGCCGGCGCCGCCTACGTGCCGGTCGACTGGGGTTATCCGCAGGACCGGATCGACTACATCATCGAAGACAGCGGCGCCGCGCTGACGCTCACCGTCACCGGCCGTGCCGAGACGATCACCGGCGCGACGCTGGCGATCGACGCCGAGCTCGGCGACCTCGCCGCCGAGCCGATCGTCCCGCTCGGCCGCGACCAGACCGGCAGCGCGCCCGACGACCTCGCCTATATCATCTATACCTCGGGCACGACCGGCCGGCCCAAGGGGGTGATGATCACCCATGCCAACGCCTGCCACCTCGTCCGCTCGGAAAGCGCGATCCTGGCGCTCGACCCCGCCGATGTGGTGTTCGGCGGGTTCAGCCTCGCCTTCGACATGTCGGTCGAGACGATGTGGAGCGCCTTCTTCGTCGGCGCGCGGCTGCTCGTCGCGACCGAGGCGCTGGCGACGAGCGGCCCCGACGTCGCGATCGCGCTGGCCGCGGCGGGGGCGACGATCTGGCATGTCGTGCCGTCGCTGATCGCTCTGGTCGAGCATCCGGTGCCGACGCTGCGGCTCATCAACATGGGCGGCGAGGCCTGTCCGCCCGATCTGCCGCGGCGGCTCGCCCGGCCGGGGCTGCGGCTGCTCAATACCTACGGTCCGACCGAAACCTCGGTCACCGCGACCTGGACCGAGGTGCAGCCCGGCCAGCGCATCACGATCGGCAAGCCGCTGCCCGGCTATACCGCGTGGATCGTCGATGAGGCGTTGCAGCCGGTGCCGGCGGGGCAGGAGGGCGAATTGGTCATCGGTGGCCCCGGCGTCGGCGTCGGCTACGTCAACCGGCCCGACCTCACCGCCGAGAAGTTCACGATGACGCCGTTCGACACGGTGTCGGGCGGTCCCGAGCGAATCTACCGTTCGGGCGATCTCGTCCGGCTCGACGCAGCGGGCGACATCGATTTCGTCGGGCGCATCGACACGCAGGTGAAGATCCGCGGCTTCCGCGTCGAACTCGCCGAGATCGAGGCGGTGATCGGCGAATGGCCCGGCGTCGCGCAGGTCGTCGTGCAATTGTTCAACGACGACGACGGCTCCGAATTCCTCGCCGCCTTCCTCGTTGCGCGGGCGAACGAGACGATCGATCTTGCCGGCCTGCGCATTCTCGTCGCCGAACGGCTGCCCAATTACATGCGCCCCGCGGCCTATCAGACGCTCGCCGCGCTGCCGACCTTGCCCGCCTCGGGCAAGGTCGACCGCAAGGCGCTGGTCAAGCCGGCGATCACCGTCACCACCGATCGCGCGATCGTCGCGCCCGCGACGCCGATGGAGGAGACGTTGCACCGCGTCTGGGCAGAGGCGTTCGCGCCGCAGCCCGTCTCCGTGCTCGACGATCTGTTCGAAGACCTCGGCGGCCATTCGCTGAAAGCCGCACGGCTGGTGTCCGCCGCGCGCAAGGTACCGGGGTTGCAGGGCCTGTCGCTCGAGGACGTCTATGCCGCGCCGACGATCCGCGCGCTGGCGCTGCGCGTCGGCGGCAGCGCGGCGGTTTCGGTGCAGCAGGCGGACAGCTTCCACCATATCGCGGCGTGGAAGCGGCGGCTGTGCGTCGCGGCGCAGACGGTGGCGCTGCTGCCGATCTACACGCTCGCCGGGCTGCAATGGTTCTCGCCCTATATCGCCTATACGCATCTCGCCGGGCGGGTCGACCGGATCAGCGCGCTCGTGCTCAGCGCCTTGTTCTTCACGATCGTGCCGGTCGCGTCGATGTTCCTGTCGATCGCGCTCAAATGGCTGATCGTCGGCCGCTTCAAGGCGGGCGATTATCCGTTGTGGGGTTTCTATTATT
The DNA here is from genome assembly GCF_034556155.1 of Sphingomonas sp. CD22. Taxonomy (NCBI): domain Bacteria; kingdom Pseudomonadati; phylum Pseudomonadota; class Alphaproteobacteria; order Sphingomonadales; family Sphingomonadaceae; genus Sphingomonas; species Sphingomonas sp. CD22. The sequence continues at coordinate 34,611 of NZ_JAYDYX010000012.1, forward strand.
TCCGCTGGTGGCTGATCCGGCGGATCATCGGCGTCACCGCGACGCCCTATCTGGCGGGCACGCCGATGATCCGCGGCTATTACCGGCTGCTCGGCGCCAGGATCGGCGCGCGCGTGCATATCGGCACCGGGATCATCGATACCGCCGATCTGCTCGACGTCGGCGACGATGCGATCATCAGCGACCAGGCGGTGCTCGCCACCAGCTCGGTCGAGCGCGGGCTGCTGCGCCTCGGCACGGTGACGCTGGCGCCGGGATCGTTCGTCGGGTCGCAGGCGGTGGTCGGGCGCAACGCGACGCTCGGCGAGGATGCGGTGCTCGACGATATGTCGGCCTTGCCGACCGATGCGGCGATCCCCGCGCGACAGCGCTGGACCGGATCGCCCGCGGCCTTCGCCGCCGACGCCCCGGCGCGGCCGCAGCGTCACGGCCGCGAGCCGCTCGGGCCGCTGCTCGGGCTGCTGCTCGGCGCGTTCATGCTGCCGATCATCGCCATCCTGCCGATCGCGCCGGGCCTGATCGCGCTGATCGAGCTGGACTGGGCGACCACCGGTTATGCCTATGTGCTCGTCTCGCCGTTCCTCGCGACCACCTATGTCGTGATGATGTGCGTGCTGACCGTCGCGGCCAAGCGGCTGATCCTCGGCAAGGTCGCGCCCGCCACCTATGCGCTCGATAGCTGGTTCTACGTGCGTTACTGGCTGGTCAAGCAGATCAACGATCTGGCGTTGCGGCTGCTGCATCCGATCTTCGCGACGCTCTACGTCATCCCCTGGTATCGCGCATTGGGCGTCAAGGTCGGGCGACGGGCGGAGATCTCCACCGCCAGCGCGATCGTCCCCGACCTCGTCGAGATCGGCGCGGAGAGCTTCATCGCCGATTCGGTCATCTTCGGCGCGGCGCGGATCGGCCACGGCACGATCGAACTTGCCCACACCCGCATCGGCCGGCGCAGCTTCATCGGCAATTCGGCGTTGCTGCCAAGCGGCGCGCAGATCGGCGACGAGGTGCTGATCGGCGTGCTCTCCAAGCCGCCCGAGGATCCGGCGCTGGCAATGGAGAGCGGCAGCACCTGGTTCGGCTCGCCCGCGTTCAAGCTGCCGGTGCGGCAGGTCGCGACGATGTTCGACGAGGGCGCGCGCTTCAATCCGTCGCGCGGGCTGATCGCGACGCGCCTGTCGATCGAGGCGGTGCGCACCACGCTGTCGCTCACCGCCTTCCTCGTCTTCTTCAGCCTGTTGCTGTCGGTGGTCGGCGACCTCGACGATCTCGAACGCGGTGGGCTGGTGATCGGCCTGGCCTTTCCGTTCCTCTACGTCGGCTTCTGTCTTGCCTGCGGCGGCTTCGTGCTGGCGCTCAAATGGCTGGTCGCCGGCCGCTACAAGGCGACGACCGCGCCGCTGTGGAGCACCTTCGTCTGGCGCAGCGAATTGGTCACCGCGACCTACGAGAATCTCGCGGTCGCCAATCTGCTCGAACCGCTGCGCGGGACGCCGTGGATCGCGGTCTATCTGCGGCTGATGGGGGCGAAGATCGGCAGGCGCTGCTATATCGACACCACCGATCTCACCGAGCACGATCTGGTGACGATCGGCGACGACGTCGCGCTCAACGACTTTGCGGGGCTCCAGACGCATCTGTTCGAGGACCGGGTGATGAAGGTCGGCCCGATCCGCGTCGGCGATCGCGCGACGATCGGTTCGCTGGCGATCGTGTTGTACGATGCGGAGATCGGCGCCGACGCGCAGCTCGGCGACCTCTCCGTGGTGATGAAGGGCGAGACGTTGCCCGACGGCACCAATTGGGAGGGCAGCCCCGCCCGGATCGCGACCGGCGCATGACGCCGCAATGGCACGACGGGCCGCTGGCGGCGCTGGACTGGAACGGGGAGGCGCCGGTGGTATGGCGCGCCGCCGCGGACGATGCGGCGGCACGGCGGGACCTCGCGCAGGCCCTGGTCGCGCGGCTCGCACGGCGGCGCGTCGAGGAGGTGCGGCTGGCGCGCACCGCCGCGGGGGCGCCGCGAGTCGCGGGGCCGCCGGGCTGGTACATCGGCCTGTCGCATCGCGGCGCGCATTGCCTGATCGGTGCCGCCACCCGCCCGATCGCGGTCGATCGTGAATTGGTCGATGACGCGCCGCCGCTGTGGGATATGCTGACCGATCGCGAAGGGCGCACGGTACGCCGGCTCGATCCGCTCGTTCAGCCGCGTGCCTGGCTGCGGCGCTGGACGATCAAGGAAGCACACGCCAAGCTGGTCGGCGAGCCGCGCCGCATCGCCCCGGAGACGATCGAGACCGAGGTGATCGACCCCGTGCACGCCACCGCCCGCTACGAGGGTGTGTCGCGCTGCTGGACGCGCGACGATGCCGAGGCGATCGAGACGGTCGCGTTGTGGCAGGCGGCGGCATGAGCCGGGTCGCGGTCCGCCCCTATGACACCGCGGATCGCGCGGCGGTGCTGGCGATCTTCGATTCCAACCTGCCCGAATATTTCGGTGCCGGCGATCGCGGCTGGCTGGAGGAGACGCTCGACGAGCCCGACGGCCCGGCGTTCGTCGTCACCGTCGATGGCGTCCCGGCGGCGTTCGGCGGGTATGAGATCTGGGACCATTACAACAAGGCGCTGCTCTATTGGGGCATGGCGGCGCGGCGCTTCCATCGCTGCGGGCTCGGCCGGCTGCTGCTGTTCGAGCGGCTGGTGCATGTCGCGCGTCATGCCGAGCCGCCGACCCGCTATGTCACCGTCGATACCTCGCCGTTGGTCGCGCCGTTCTTCCGCCGCTGCGGCTTCGCGTCGACCGCGGTTTGGCCGGAGGGCTATCGTTCCGGCATGGAGATGCACGAGCTGCATTTCGATCTCGCCGCGACGACGATCGACGCGCTCGACGAGCAGCGGCGTGCCGCGCTGATTGCGGTGGAGGCGGCGGTCGCGTCGGTCTAGCCGCGCTCCTCATGCGCGAGATGCAGGGCGACCAGCCGCGCGAGCAAAGTCGCCGGGAAGAGCTGGCCGATCACCGATTCCAGATTGGCGAGGCTGCGCGCCAGCGGTGCCACCGGGACGATGTCGCCGAAGCCGGTGGTGGTGATCGTCGCCAGGCTGAAATAGGTGAAGGCGGCATTCGCGCTGGTCGCCGTGTGCGGATCGAACCCGCTGCCACCGAACGCGCCCGGTGCATGCATCTGGATCGCGCCATAGGCGATAGCGAACAGGGCGGAGACGTTGAGGTAGAGCAGCACCGCGCCGCGGATGCGATGCGCGGTCACCCGCCCGGCGGCGAAGACGTGCGGCGCGACCACCGCGGTCACCGCCACGTTGAACAGGAAGGCGACCAGCGCGATCGCCTCATGCTGCTCGGTGGCGTCGAGCTGGAGCGAGGCGGAGACGACGCGGCCGAATGCCGGCCACGCCGTCAGCAGCGCGATCGACACGATCAGCAGCACCCGCCACAGCCGGTTCCGGGTGAAGACGGTGACGCAGATGAAGGCGAAGGCGAGGTGGCAGGCGTCGAGCAGGCTGCGGCCGGACGTCCAGCCCTGTGCCAGTGGCACGACCACGAACAAGGTGACGCCTTGCAGGACGAGCAGCGCCGACAGGCTGTGGTCGATCCGCCGGTCGCGGTCCGCCGCGGCGGTCTGCATCGCGGCGTGCTTCGGCATCGTCGGCATGATCGCGCGCATCCTCGTTCCCGGCAGCATCGTGGCGCTAGGCGCGGCCGGCTGAACGACGGGTTGATGAGCCGGCACCGCGGTTCGACGGGCCCGATCACGCGGGAATCGCACCGGAATGGCCACGAGCGCTGATCGACAGACCGCGCACATTCGGGCACAAGCTGCGCCGATGAGCCACGCAGACAGTGTCCGAGAGCAAGAAGGGGCGACCGAACAAGGGGTTAGCGCCGATGGCCCGGATATCGACCGCTATCGCTCGATCGTCTTCCCCAATGCCGTGCGCGAATTACGCAAGCAACAGGGCTTCGCCAGGCTGCTCGGATTGTCGGCTGTATTGCCCGACATCCCCTATGTCCGCCTCTCCAAGATCGAACGCGGCGAGGTGGTCGCCAAGGCGAGCGAATTGCGCAGCATCGCGATGGCGATGCGGGTCGCGCCCGAGGATCTGCTGCTCGACATCGACGATCCCGCCTTCGACATCGCCGCATGGGCGACCGAATTGCAGGACCTGACCGACGAGGAGATCGCCGAGGATCGCTTTGCGGTGCTGCTCGCCGCGGCGATCCGCGCGCGGCGCGATGCCGACCGGTCGCTGTCGATCGTCAACGTCGAACGCCGCTTCGGCATCGCGCCGGTGATCCTGTCGCGGCTGGAGAACGGCTACAAGCCGCTCGGCCGCTGGAATGCGCAGACCGTGGGTGCGGTCTGCCGATTGCTCGGCGTCGCGGATGCGCAAGCCCTGCGCGATTACGTCGCCCGGGCGGATGCCGATGGCATTTTGCGCGCGCATCTCCCCGCCGCGGCGAGCAGCGCGGCACGGATCGAGAAGACGCGCGCGCGCGTCGCGCTGCTGCGCGAGGAATTGCACGATCCCACCCAGCCGACGGCGATCCGCGCCAAGGCGGCGCAACCGCCGCGCGTCACGCCCGGCGCGACGCCGCCGAACGGGGTGGATGCCGCCGTCCTGGCCGCGATCGAACAGTCCGAGACCGCGACCGTCCGGCTGGTGCCGGTGTTCGGCGCGCCGCTCGCCGACGGGCTGGTCGATCGCGTGCCGATCGGCCGTACCGTCGAGGCGCCGCGCCATGCCCAGCCCAACAGCTACGGCCTGCGCGTCTGTCGTGCGACGCTGGGGCCGGCGCTGCCTGCGCATGCAATCGTGGTAGTCGATCCGGATCGTTTTCCGTCCTCGGGCGGCCTTGCCGTCGTGCGCGAGGCGGGCGGGTTGCGCCTGCTCGTCGTCACCTTCGATCGCCAGGGCCGGATGATCGGCTATAGCGTCAATCCCGATCGCGAGATCGACCTCGACACGCTCGACGCCGCCGACGTCGGCACCATCGTCGCGGTGCTGCTCGACTGACGCTGCCGCGGTCCGGCACGGGTTACGCGGGGCGGGCATCAATGGGGGTCAATAGCTCGAATTGACCGCGATCGGCATCGTCGGATCGAAGCGCGACAGATTGCCCTGTGCGCCATAGGTCGAGGTGGCGCGCCCCGCGAGCCGCTTCGCCTCGCTGGTGATCGCACCGATCATCTCCACCGACAGGTCGATCTGCCGCTCCAGCGCGGCGGCATTGGCGGCGGAGATCGGCTCCAGCCGCGCGAGCAGCTCTTCGAGCCTTGCGCGCTGCGCCTCGTCGAGCGAGCGGTTCCAGTCGACCGTGCTGCGCCCGTAGGCGGCGGTCATCTGTTCGAGCTGCCCGACGAGCCGCACCTTGGTCGCCGCCAATTCGGGCAACCCCGCGCCGAATGGACTCTCCTGCAGGTGCCGCGTCTCCTCCTCCATCAGCATCAGCAGCGATTCAAGCACGTCCGTCAGTCGTTCGATCACGCGCCGCCCTCCTGCAATTTGATGATCTGGTTGAGCACCGCCGGCGCGATGCCGAAGCCGCCGCGCCGCGCGATGGCATCGCCCATCTTCTCGGCGAGCACGCCGCGGAACATCTCCTCGCCATGGCCGCCGCTGAACGGGCCGTCCGATGGCGCGGTGTCCATCATGATCCGCACCATCTGGCCGACGAACACCGCCTCGAACGATTGCGCGGTCGCGGCGGGATCGTTGGCCTTGCGCGTCGGCTGCGGCGCCGGCGTCGCGGCAGGCAGAGGGGCGGAAAGGCTGCTGTCCATCATTGTACCTCGATTTCCGCCTGGAGCGCGCCGGCGGTGCGCAGCGCCTGGAGCACGGTGATCAGATCGCGGGGCGTGACCCCGAAGGCGTTCAACCCGGCGACGAGCGATACCAGGGACGTCGCATTGTGCAGGATGCCGAGCCCGCGGCCGTTGCCGTCGCTCACCCCGATCTGGGTGCGCGGCAGCACTTCGGTGGTGCCGTTGGAGAAGGGGCCGGGTTGCGACGCGATCGGCGTCTCGGCGATGCTGATCGTCAGCCCGCCCTGCGCGATCGCGACAGGGCTGATCCGCACGTCCGCACCCATCACCACCGTTCCCGACGATTCGTTGATCACGACGCGCGCGGGCAAATCGACCTCGACCGGCAGTTCCTCGATTCCGGCAATCAGATCGATGACGTGATCGGTCGAGCCCGCCGGCGGCGCGACTTCGATCGTGCCGGGGTCGAGCACGTGCGCGACGCGGTCGAAGCGGCGGTTGATCACCTCGGCGATGCGGAAGGCGGTGGTGAAATCTGGGTTCTTGAGCGCGAGCTTCAGCGTCGTCGCGGTGCGCAGCGTATAGGGCACTTCGCGTTCGACGATCGCCCCGCCCGAGATCCGCGCCGCGGTGGTCACGCCGCGGCTGATCGACGCGGCGGCGCCCTGCGCACGGAAACCGGACACCGACAGCGGCCCCTGCGCGACCGCATAGATTTCCCCGTCGAGCCCGCGCAGCGAGGTGACGAGCAGCAAGCCGCCCTGCAGACTGGTCGCGTCGCCCATCGCAGCGATCTGCACGTCGATCGCGCTGCCGGCCCGCGCGAAGGCGGGCAAGGTGGCGGTCACCGACACGGCGGCGACGTTCTGCGTGCGCATCGTGTCGCCGCGGATGTTGACCCCCATCCGTTCCAGCATCGACTGGATGCGGCTCATGCTCTCCGAATGGCCGAGGCAGATGACGCCGCCGGGCCGCATGCTGTCGTAGAGCGTCTCGACCGCCTCGCGCCGCGACACATCGTCGAAGTAGATCAGCATGTTGCGGCAGAAGATCACGTCGATGTCGCGGAACCGGCGCATCGCCATCGCGTCCGACACGTTGACGACCGTGAAGTCGATCGACTGGCGCAGCGCGTCGCAGATGCGGAAGCCCTCGGCGTGCTGCGTGAAATATTTGCCCTTGAGCTGCGCCGACAGGCGGTGGAGCGCGCGGTCGCTGTAGATGCCGGCCTTGGCATCGGCGATGACGCGGCTGTCGATGTCGGAGGCGAGGATCTGGATGTCATAGGCATCGGCCTGCGGCCAATTCTCCAGGATCTGCATCGCGATCGAATAGGGTTCCTCGCCGGTCGAACAGGGCAGCGACCAGATGCGGATCGGCTGGCCCGGTGCACGGTGCCTGGCGATCTCGGGCAGGACGTGCTGGACCAGCGCGTCGAACTGATAATCCTCGCGATAGAAATAGGTCTCGTTGACCGTCATCGCGTTGACGAGATGCTGCATCTCGACGCCCGCCGTTTCGAAGCGCACCATCGTGAAATATTCGCGGAACGTCGTCTTGCGCGTCGCCAGGATACCGTCCTGCAGACGGCGTTCGACGAAATAGGCCTTGGTGTCGCTGAACATCATGCCGGTCTTGCGGTAGAAGAACTCGCAGAACTTGGCGTAATCCTGGGGCGTGATGCTGGGCGCGCCCGGGGGTGGCGCGGCGTCGGCGTGTCTGGCTGCGCTCAGCACCGGTTGATCCTCTGCGCGGCGACCTGCACTGCGAAGGCGATGAAGCCTTCGCCGGGAAAACGGTCGGGCAAGGCGAGCAGCGCGGGCAAGGCGGTTTCGTCGCCGATCTCCGCCAGCCCGTCGATCGCCGCGGCGCAGACGTTGACATGCGCGTCGTCCAGAGCCGCGATCAGCCACGCGGCGGCGCGCGGATGCGGGAGCACGCTGAGCAGGTTCGCGGTGAAGATGCGCACGTCGTCGTCGGGATCGCGCAGCAGCTGTTCGACGTGCGGCGCGACCTCGTCGGGCATCGCCGCCAGCCCTTCCAGCGCGGCATTGCGCTGCGGCGCGCCTTCGCTGCGCAGCAACGGCAGCAGCGCGGTCACCACCTCGGGCGAGCGGCGCCGGATCAGCGCCGCCATGATCGCCTCGCGCACGCTCGGCGCATTCTCCTCGGCCAAGCGGGCGCAGAGCGGGGCGATGCCGTCGGCCTGCGCCTCCAGCCCGCGCACCGCGGCGCGGCGGTCCGCACCGCTCGGCGAGGCGAGCAGTTCGACCAGATCGGCGAGCGTACAGGCCGCCGCGGACGATGGTTCGGCGGGGGTGTCGATAGGGGCTTTGACCAGCGGCACGATACGTATCCTGTTCGTTATGACGCGCGCACGCGCCGGTTCGAGGCGAGCCAATTGGCGATCTGTCCGGCGATGGCATCGCTCGCCAGGACGAGGTTGGCCCCCGCGCGCCGGATGAGTTCGTTGGGCATGCCGAACACCGCGCAACTGTCGGCATCCTGCGCGATCGTGCGCATGCCGCGGCGGTGGCAGCGCGCCATCGCCTCGGCGCCGTCGTCGCCCATGCCGGTGAGCTGGACGCCGATCAGCCGGTCGGCGGGCACGTGCTCGGCGGCACTGTCGACCAGCCGGGTTACGCTGGGATGCCAATTATGCTGTTCGCTCGCCGGCACCGACATCGCGGTGAGCACGCCGCCGCGGCGCGCGACGATCATGTCGGCGTCGCCGCGCGCGATATAGACGTTGCCGCCGAGCAGCGGCGTCGGCGCGCGCACCTCCTGCACGTGGATCGCGCACAAAGCGTCGAGCCGGCGCGCGAAGACGCCGGTGAAGCTGCTCGGCATATGCTGCGCGACCAGCACCGGCCACGGCAGCGTCGCAGGGAGCGCCGGCAGGATCGTCTCGAGCACCGACGGGCCGCCGGTCGACACGCCGAGGATGACCAGGCCCGGCTCGATCGAGCCGTCCTTCATCATCCGCTCGGGCGGCGGGGCGGGGGCGGGGGGCGGCGGCTTGACCACCCCCGCGCGCCCGCGCACCCGCGCGCCGGCCGCCATGCGGACCTTGGCGACGAGCTGCGCGGCGATCTCGTCGAGCGACAGCGAGATCGTCCCGCCCGGTTTCTGCACGAAGTCGATCGCGCCGAGGCTGAGCGCCTGCAGCGTGGTCTCCGCGCCCGCCTCGGTGATCGAGGAGACCATGATGACCGCGCGGGGGCTGCCGACCATGATCCGCGACAGGCAGGTGATGCCGTCCATCTCTGGCATGTTGACGTCGAGCGTGACGACCTGCGGGTCGAATTCCGCGACGAGTTCCAGCGCCTCGACGCCGTTGCGTGCGGTGCGGACCTCGAAGCCGGGTTGCTGTTGGAGGAGCTGCGCGAGGTGACGGCGCATCAGGGCGGAATCATCGACGACGAGGACGCGGGTCATGGCAGATTCAAGCGGCGAGCGCCGGCTGGTGCGGCGGGAGCAATGCGTCGGTGGCCGGCTCGATCAGGCAGTCGACATCGAGCAGCTGGATCATGCGGTTCTGCGCGGTGAGGTTGGCGACGCCGCGCACCACCTTGGCGCGGGTGCCCGACAGATCGGGCGCGGCCGAGATCGTCGCATCGGGGATGCGACCGACTTCGGAGACGCTGTCGACGATGAAGCCGACGTGCTGGCCGTGGATGGTGAACACCATGATCCGCTGCCGGTCGGACCGCACCGCCTCTTCGAGGTCGAAGCGGCGGCGCTGGTCGATCACCGGCAGCACGGTGCCGCGCAGGTTGATGACGCCCTCGACGAAATCGGGGGTGCCGGGCACGTGGGTGAGCTGGTCGGGAACGCGGACGATCTCCTGCACCGCCTCCACCGGCACGCCATATTCCTCGCCCATCAGGCGGAAGATCACATATTGCGCATCTTCGGTGACGGCATCGCTCATCGTGGTCTCTCCTTCGGCGGCGCCGTCGCGTGCGGCACCGGCATCGCCCTGCGCGGCGCGCAGCGCGCGCAATTCGTCGGCGTCGAACATCGCGTCCGCCGACAGCACCGACACCAGCCGGCGGCCCTCGTCGAGGCGGCAGATCGCGCGGATATCGCTGTGTCCGCGCTGCGAGTGGAGCGCGGCAGGCACCGGCTCGACCAGCGCACGCTCGACGCGCAGCACCGCCTTCACCTTGTCCATCACCACGCCGACCGACAGCGGCTCGCCATCCTGTTCGCCGGGCAGCGAGACGACGACGACCTTGTTGGCGTCGGTGAACGCCTCCACCGGCATGCCGAACATCGTGCGCAGCGACACCAACGGCAGCAGCCGGTTGCGCAGCGTCGTCACGCCCAGCACATGGCCGGGGGTGCCGGGCACCTGGGTGATCGCGGCGGGAAGCTGGACGATCTCCTGCACCTCGCCGATCGGAAAGGCATATTCCTGGCCGTCGACCTCGAAACTGACCAATTGGTCCTCGTCGGCGGCACCGTCGGCGGCGTCGTCGTCGAGCGTGAGCGCGGTCGGCCCGGCGACGTCGGCGAAGCGCAGCGCCTCGTCCTGCGCCGCGAAGGTGCAGCCGATCGACTTGGACACGTCGAGCACCATGACGATGCCGCGGCCGTCCTCCTCCTTGATCATCCCGGTCAGCAATTCGGTATCGATCGTCGCCTGGATCTGCGTGACCGGCTCCAGCCGCTCGCGCTCGACGGTGACGACATTGGCGACGCGATCGACCATCAGGCCGACCGGGTGGCCGTGATCGAGCACGACGACGCGGCTGGCATCGTCGCTGAGCACCGGCGGCAGCCCGAACAGATTGCGCAGGTCGAGGACCGGCAGCACCGTGCCGCGGAGGTTGGCGAGGCCCATCAGCGCCGGCGGGCTGAGCGGCATCCGCACCACGTCGGGCACGCGGATGATCTCCTTCACCTGCTCCAGCGGCACGGCGAACATCTCGCCGGCGCTGTGGAAGATGACGAACTGGCAGAGGCCAGCGCGTTCGTTGGGTGCGGGTAGGGGATCGGCGGAGGCGATGTCCTCCGCCGTGATCGTCGTCATATCGTTCATGCGCCCGTCCTTTCGTTGCGGTCGGGGATCAGGCGGCCTGCAGTTCGTCGGCCAGCGAGGCGATCTCTTCGATCGCGGCGGCGAGCTGTTCGGCACCGCGCGCCTGTTCGCGCGCGGCGTTGCTCGCCTCGTTCGAGGTGCGCACCGCCTGTTGCGCGGCGGTGGCGATCTGCTCGATCGCGATCTGCGTCTCGCCGAGAGCGCGGGCGACGTCGCCGGCGGCATCGGAGATCTCGCCGTTGCCGCGCACGACCTCGCTGACGTCCGCGGCGATCCGCTCCAGCCCGGAGGAGATCGTCCGGCTCTTCTCGACCTCGCCCGCGGCGGTGTCGGCGATTTCCTGCAAATCGGTGCGGACGATGCCGATCGTGTCCTGGATGCTCTTCACCGTGTCCTTGATCCGCTCGGCATTCTCCGCCGAATCGCGGGCGAGGTTGCGGATGTCGGTCGACACGACCGCGAAGCCCTTGCCGAATTCACCGGCCCGAGCCGCCTCGACCGAGCCGCTGACCGCGAGCATGTTGGTCTGGATCGACACGGTGGTGATCGCATCGATGATCTTGTCGATGCGGCGGCTGACCTGTTCCAGCGCGCTGATCTGGTCGCGGCTGTTGCGGCCGGCGGCGACCGATGCGGCGACCCCCTGCATCATCGCACCAACCAGCGTCTTGTTCTCGTCGAGCAATTTGGCGATCTCCTCGCCCTTCTCGGCGCCCGACGCGGCGGCTTGCGCCGCGGCCTTGGCGTTCTGCTCAATCTGCTCGATCGCGGTCGCCGACTGCTGGGTGGCGGCGGCGGACTGCTGCGAGCCGCGGTTGATCTGCTCCAGCGCGGTCGACACCTGGACCGAGGCGCGGTTGATCTCTTCGACCGCGCTCGACAGTTCCTCGGCGGCGGACGCGACTTCCTCGGCGCTCTTGCTGATGTTGGTGCTGTTCTTCAGCTCTTCGGAGAGCTGGCCGAGTTCCTGCGCGGCCTGCTCGCTCTGTTCGAGCGCGCCGGTCTGCTGTTCGATCGTGTTGCTCGATTCCTGGCAGGCGGCGGCCTGCTGCTCGGCGGCGGCGGCGATCACCTCGGCGCCCTTCAGCGCTTCGTTGGCGGCCTGTACGGCATCCTCGGCGCCATTGGCGATAAGGGTGCAGCCCTTCAGGATGTCCGCCATCTCCTCGCGGATGCGATCGAGCCCGGCGGTGACGATCGTGCCCTTCTGCGCCTCCTCGCGCGCCGAGGTCGCCGATTCCTCGATGCCCTCGGCGACCTGCCGTACGTCGTCCTGCACCTGGACGATGAGGTCCTGGATGTCGCGCGCCGACTTCTCGCTGGTCTCGGCAAGCGTGCGCACCTCGTCGGCGACGACGGCGAAGCCCTTGCCGTGCTGGCCGGCGCGCGCCGCCTCGATCGCGGCGTTGAGCGCGAGCAGGTTGGTCTGGTCGGCGATGCGGGCGACCGCCTTGACCACCTCGCCGATCGCGCTCGCCTGACGATCGAGTTCCTCGACCAGCTTCACCGACGCCTCCTGACGCTCGGAGGCGCGGACGATCGCGCTGAGCGAATTGGCGACGTCGCTGCTCGTCGTCGCGACGAGGTTGGACAAAGACTGGGTCAGCGTCGCCGAGCCGTCGGCGCGCGTCTTCATCTCGCGCAGGCGGTCGGAGGCGAGCGTCATCGACTTCATCGTCTGCTGCGCCGCGGCCGACGCCTGTTCGGCACCGACGCTGATCTGCTCGGCGGCCTTGCGCAATTCCTCGGACGCCGACGAGGCTTCGGCGATGCCGCTGGACAGTTCGGCGGTGGCGGAGGCGAGCCGCTCCGAGCCCTTCTGCTGGCGCGCGAACGTGCGCGCACGGCGCTTTTCGGCATCGGCGGTCAGGCGGACGCTGCTGCTGTTCATGGCGCCGGCACGAGTGCTCGCCTCGCCGGAGAGGGAAATAGTGCTTTTCTTGGCGAGGGACATCGCGGGCTCCACTTGACGTTGTTATGTCCATATATGACCCAATTCGTGAAGATGAGTTAAAAATGGACCCAAAGCAGCTGTGGATCGTTTGCCCGGATAACCCTTTGTAAAAGCTCGATCTTTCCATGGCGGACGGAAGGCCGTGACGTCGGCGGTCGGCGGATTAATCTGGGTACGATAAGGATTTAGCCGCACCCCGCCCGCAGAGCTGTCGGCCATCGCCGTAGTTAAAAATTTGCAGGCGGCGACGACCGGCGCAGTTTTCTACCAAGATCGGGTCGTACGACGTTCGCTTATGCGAACGGATCGCGATAACGCAATGCTTCCAATACCAGCGCAAATGCCGCCGAGGGTTGGCGGCGCGACGGATAATAAAGAAAATACCCGTCGAACGGCGGACACCATTCAGCGAACAGGCGGACGAGCGTCCCGTCCGCGACCAAAGTTTGGACCCGATCCTCGACCACATGCGCGAGGCCATGGCCGGCGCGCGCCGCAGCGAGGATCAGATCGACGTCGTTGACGACGATCTGGCCCTCGACCTTGACGTTGAGCACGCGGCCATCCTTCTCATATTCCCAGACATACAGGCTGCCGTTGGGCATCCGCCGGTTGATGCACGCGTGGTCGGCGAGATCGTGCGGCGTTGCCGGCACGCCGCGGCGGGCGAGATAATCCGGCGCCGCGACCGTCGCCATCCGCAGCCGCGGGCCGATGGGCACCGCGATCATGTCCTGCTCTAGCCGCTCGCCGAGTCGCACCCCGGCGTCGAAACGTCCGGCGACGATGTCGGTCAGGCTCGCGTCGAGATCGAGTTCGACACAGATGTCGGGATAGGCGGCGGTGAGCCGGTCGATCGCCGGCCACAGGATGGTCCGCGCGGGCTGTTCGGGGGTGGTGATCCGCACCGTGCCCGCCGGCTTTTCGCGCAATTCGGTCAGCGCGGCGATGCGACCGTCGATCGCGTCGAGCGCCGGTCGCAGCGTCTCGATCAGGCGTTCGCCCGCTTCGGTCGGCGCGACGCTGCGCGTGGTGCGGGTCAGCAGGCGCAGTCCCAGCTTGGTTTCGAGCCGGCGCATCGCATGGCTCAACGCCGATTGCGACAGGCCGAGGCGGACGGCGGCGCGGGTGAAGCTGCGCTCCTCGGCGACCGTCAGGAACAACGCCAGGCTGGCGAGGTCTTCGCGGCGCAGATCGGAACTCATGACCGGCATTCATAGGCCCAAGCGATGTGGCCTGTCTAATCGCGCGCTCCCCGCCGCCCTATCTTGCGTCCGAACCAATCGGAGGACGAATGATGCAGACGCGTAAATTGGGCCGCGGGCTCGAAGTGTCGGCGTTGGGGCTCGGCTGCATGGGGCTGAGCCACGCCTACGGCCCCGCCACCGAACGCAGCGAGGCGATCAGGCTGTTGCGCGGCGCGCACGACCGCGGCGTCACCTTCTTCGACACCGCCGAAGCCTATGCGCAGGGCGCCAACGAGGATTTGCTCGGCGAGGCACTCGCGCCGGTGCGCGATTCGGTCGTGATCGCGACCAAGTTCGGCTTCACCAACGGCGTGACCACCGAAGGGCTCGATAGCCGGCCCGAGAATATCCGTGCGGTCACCGATGCGGCGCTGACCCGGCTGCGCACCGACCATATCGATCTGCTCTATCAACACCGCGTCGACCCGAACGTCCCGATCGAGGATGTCGCGGGCACGGTGGGTGAGCTGATCCGGGCCGGCAAGGTGCGCCATTTCGGTCTGTCGGAGGCGGGCACCGAGTCGATCCGCCGCGCGCATGCGGTGCAGCCGGTCACCGCGTTGCAGAGCGAATATTCCTTGTGGTGGCGCGAGCCCGAGGCGGAGATCCTGCCGCTGCTGGAGGAACTCGGCATCGGCTTCGTCCCGTTCGCGCCGCTCGGCCGCGGCTTCCTGACCGGCAAGATCGACGCGAACACGACGTTCGACGCCAACGACTTCCGCAGCAACGTGCCCCGCTTCGCCGCGGAGGCGCGGCAGGCCAATCAGGCGCTGGTCGATCTCATCGCGATGCTGGCGGCGGAGAAGGCCGTGACGCCCGCGCAGATTGCGCTCGCCTGGCTGCTGGCGCAGCGGCCGTGGATCGTGCCGATCCCGGGGACGACGAAGCTGCACCGGCTCGAAGAGAATCTCGGCGCGGCTGACGTCGTGCTGGGGGCCGAGGATCTGACGCGGATCGATGCCGCGCTGGCCGGGATCGAAATCCACGGCGCACGCTACTCGCCGTCACAGCAGCAGTTCGTCAGCCGCTGATCGAGTATCCCGCGGGGCCGTACCCCGGCGAAGGCCGGGGTCCAGTTGGGTAAGGGCTTGTAATGACTTACAACAGCCTCCCCAACTGGGCCCCGGCCTTCGCCGGGGTACATCAGACGTGACGTACGGCTCCTGATGCGCCTGCCCGATGGGTACGCTTACGCCCCCATCGGCTCGTGATACGGGCAGCCGTTCACCCGCGCGCGGAAGTCGGCGGAGTGGCGATAGGGTTCGTTGCGTGCGCGGTTGATGTTGCCGAGCGGGCGATGCGCGTCGAGTCCCGTCCAGATACTGAAGCGGCTCTCCTCGTTGATCGCGCGGACACTGTCCTCCGACCAGCTTTCCTGCGCGGCGGCGCGGACGATGCCGACGCGGTGGAACGGCGCCTCGTCCTCGTCCCATTCCACCGTCGGGTCCTCGATCGGCTGGCGGTCGAGGTCGCGGCACAATTGGACGCGAAATTCCCAGGCGGCGTCGATCGTGCGCATCTCGCTGCGCACTTCGTCGCGGATCGCATCTTCGCGACCGTCGACGTCGATCGTCTTGCCGGTCAGTGCCGTCATCTCCGGTGCGATCGGCTTCAGGCTGAACTTGGCGATATAATCGCCGTAGCGGAACGGCGTGACGCTGTAATAGGTCTCGCCGAGCGGCTCGACATTGGGCGCGCCGCCGAGCGAATTGAGCGCGGCGCTCTCGACGCCGACCGTCTCCAGCGTCGCGCGCACGCCCTGCAGCACCGACGACAGAACCTTCTTGGTGCCCTCCAGCCGGTCGGTGGTCTTGGCGAGGAGCTTGAGGTTGCCGAGGAATTTGTCGGCGGTCTTGGCCTGGAACACCGTGCCGTTGACCATGACGAAATCCTGCGACGTGCCCTCGGCGCCGGGCAGCCGCGCGCCCTTAACGTCGAACACCTTCATCGCGAGCCCGCGCGGCAGACTGATCGCGTCGGGCAGGATGTCGCCGGCGTTGGTCGACAGGCGCAGCAGCACCTTGTGCGTGCCGGCGTCGGCGAACAATCCCTGCGCAAGCTCCGGCGGCAGGCCGGCATCGACGGTCAGTTCGCCTTCGAGCAGGGCATGCGCCTTGGCGTGGACCGAGCGGACGGCGTGGCCGTAATCCTCGGCGGTGCGCTCCAGGATCGTGTCGAAGGTGGTGCACAACGCGGCGATCGTCTCGGCCTCGTCGGGCTGCACGTCCTCGACATCGGGGCGGTAGCGGATGGGGGCGTCGGTCATCGAAGGTCTCCTGTTCGAACAGGTAACGCGGGGCGGACGATTCCGCCCCGCGTACGGATCAGCGCTTGCGCGCCGGTGCGGCGAACGCCGTCTTCAGCCGTGCGACGGCGAGGTCGTTGGCGTCCTTGGCGCCGCGGACGACCTGTCCCATGCCGAAGAATTCGTGCGTAACGCCGGGGAAGGTGCGTTGTTCGACCTGATCGCCCGCCTTGCGCATCGCTGCGGCAAGCGTCTCGCCGTCCGAGCGCAGCGGATCGATCTGCGCGTTGATGATCGTCGTCGGCGGCAGGCCGCGCAGATCGGCGACGACGAGGTTGAGCCGCGGGTCCTGCGCATCGGCGGCACGCGTCTGATAGTAATACCCGAACCAGCCGAGCATAGCCGCATTCAACGGCTTGGCATTCGCCGAATCGCGACGCGAGGGCAGCGTCTTGCTGCTGTTGGCGATCGGATAGACCGAGACGACGTGCACCGGCGCAGTCAGGCGATTGTCGCGGGCATAGATCGCGGTCGCGACGGCAAGATTGCCGCCGGCGCTTTCCCCGGCGAGCGCGACCTTGGCGGGATCGCCGCCCCAGCCCGCCGCATTCTGCAGCGTCCAGCGATAGGCGGCGGCGGCATCGTCGTGCTGCGCCGGGAACTTGAATTCGGGCGCGTGGCGATATTCCACCGAGACGACGATCGCGTTGAGCGCCTTGGCCATCGCGCGCGGTGCCGCGTCATAGGTATCGACGTCGGCGATCACCCAGCCGCCGCCGTGATAATAGACGATCACCGGCAGCGGCGCACCGCCGGCGGGGGCATTGGCGGGCTTGTAGATGCGCACGAACTGCTTGGGATCGGCGCCATAGGGCTTGTCCTGCGTCGTCACGGAGGCGTCGGGCGTCGTCGGCATGCCGCGCTTCGCCATCACCGCCTTGGCGCCGTCGGCGGCGGACGGCTGCATACGTGCCTCGGCCGGGGTCAGCGTCTCGATCGGCTTGCCGCCGAGCCCGGCGAGCGCGTCGAGCACCGCCTGCATGTCGGGTGCAGCCTTGGGCGGCTGCGTCGCGGTGGCGGGCGGTGGGGGCGGCGGCGGCGCGCTCGGCGAGGGGGCGGACTGCGCCCGGACGGCGGTCGAGGCGAGCAGCGCGACGGCAAATGCGGTCGCGGTGCGCGCGGACGTGCGAGTGACGGACATGATTCCTCCTGTTGTTACTGTCGAGGAACAACCTTGATCAATCTATGTTGCTGTACGGAAGCGGACCAAAAGGTGTCGACGAAGCGGCGGGGGGATGCGGACGGCGGATGGCGACGGGGGTGAAGAGCGTGATCGGCACGCAGGATCGGGGCACCAGCAACCGGCTGCTGCTGCAATTGGCGGATGCGGATTGGGCGATGCTGACACCGCATCTGGAACGGGTGACGTTCGCGGTGGGCGACGATATCGCCAGCGCCGGCGAACGGATCGCCAGCGTCTGCTTCTTCGACGACGGCATCGCCGGCATCCTCGACGCGCTGGAGGGCGACCGCCGCTATGCGGTGGCGCTGGTCGGGGCGGAGGGGTTCATCGGCTGGCCGCTGCTGCTCGGCGACGACCGCTCGCCCTATGACGTGACGATGCGCGCCGAACATGGCGCAGCGCTGCGCCTGCCCGCCCCCGTGCTGCTCGCAGCGGTCGAGCAGAGCGCGGGATTGCGCGCGATGCTGCTGCGGTTCGTCCAGACGCTGATGCTGCAGATGGGGCGGACGATCGTCTCGTCACTGGCCCACCCGATCGAGCGGCGCATGGCGCGCTGGATCCTGCTCTATCACGATCGCGTCCGCGAGGATGATATCTGCATGACGCACGAGGAGTTCCGGCTGATGCTCGGCGTGCGGCGCAGCAGCGTCACCGACGCGCTGCACCGGCTGGAAGAGGAACAGGCGATCCGTGCCTTCCGCGGCCGCGTCGTAGTGCGCGACCGCGGCAAGCTGATGACGCTTGCCGGCGACACCTACGGGCATGCCGAGCAGGAATATCGTCGCCTGCTCGGCACCCGCTGACCCCCGGCGGGTCAGAAGCCGCGGCGTAAAGTGACGAACCACTGGCGCGGCGCACCGGCGAGCAGCGTCTGGTTGTCGCCGCTGGCGACATAGCCGTTGCTGCCGATCGTCGCGATGTAGCGCTTGTCGGTCAGGTTGGTGACGCTGCCCTCGATCGCCAGTCCCTCCAGAACGCCACCGAGGCCATGCAGCCGGTAGCCGATGCTCGCATCGACCAGCAGCCGCGCCCCGACCGACTGGTCGTTGAGATAGGTGAAGTAGCGCTTCGTCATGTAATCGCCACCGGCGCGCGCGAAGAAGCGGTCGTCGTCATAGACGATCTCGCCCTTGACCATATGTTCTGGCGTATCGACCACCGTCTTGCCCTTGGTCGGCGACAAGACGATGCCCGCCGCGCTGAGCACGTCGTCCTGATAGGTCGATTTGTTGTAGGAATAGCTGGCGAACAGCGTCAGCGGCCGGACGATGCGATAGCTTGCCGACGCTTCGGCGCCATAGCTCTCGACGTTGCCGGCGTTGTTCAGCGTCGGCGGATTGCCGATGATGCCGGCGCCGTTGGAAAAGGACAGCAGGCGATTGGCGAAGTCGACGTAATAGCCGACCGCAGACACCTGCAAGCCGCCGCTATGGAGGCGGACGCCGCCCTCGACGGTCTTCGACGTCTCCGGCTTCAAGTTCGAGCGGATCGCATCGAAGCCGTCCTTGCTCGTTGCGAAGGGCCCGGTCGTCGCAGACGATACGAAGGCACGCATGTTTTACGTGTAGCTGGCGAACAATTCAGCGCCGCTGCCGAGCCGGTACAGCGCACCGACCTGTGGCAGGAACCAGTCGCGCGCCTGGATTTTGCCGGTGCCAAGCGCACCGGTGAACAGATTGGCGCGGTTGCCGACGCGCATGCCCTTCCAGCCGCCGTTGAGCGTCAGCGCGCCGAGGTCGAGCGTATCGGCGACGTGATATTGCAGCGTTTCCGTATCGTATTTACCATCCCAGTCAGTCTGGAAGGGAGCGGACTGGAAGGACAACGTGTCGCGGTTGGGCGTATTGTCGCTGCCCATCCCGTAATAGCGGCGCGCCTGCCGGAAGCTGTTGCTTTCATACCAGCCGCCAAGTTCCAGCGCATTCGCCCCGGTCCGCAACGTCAGCCGGGTGATGTTTCCGGCACGGTCGATGCCATATTCCGTGGTGCGGAACGACAAGGGTGAGACCGCTGCGATCGTGCCGCCGCGGCCATCGGGCGCTCCGGCGGGAGTCTGGGCGTAAGGCGTGATCCACGAGCCTTGACCCTTGTTGTGATGATAATACGCCGTCGAGACGATCGACAGCGCATCGGTCAGCTTGGCGTCGAACGTGACGCCACCCAGCCAATCGCGGCGCAGGCCGCCGGCATCGTAATAAGCATCGTCTACCGTGGCGAAGCCGGCCGGATATGTGAAACCCGCGGTGGGCCAAGGCGGGATGAACCCCGCCGTCGAGCCATTGTTGGCATCCGAATATTGTTTGGCCTTGGCAAGGTTTTGGAACACGCGGCCGATTTGCAGCGCGAGCGGATAGTTGCCGGTGATGTTGTCGTTGTTCAGCCCGCGGCGGCGGATGATGTCGAGGCTGAGATCCTGATAGTCGTTCTCGCGCCGGTCGGAGAAATCGACGAAGCCGGTGATGCTGCCGCGCTCGCCGAAATCCTTGACCAGTTTGGCGTTGGCCTGGTGCTGACGCTGGACGCCCTGGCCCTTCCACTTGTCGGTGGTGAGGAAGCCGTAGCTCAGATAGCCCTTTAGCCCGCCGCCCATGTCGCCGCTCCCGGCGCGGACGAAGGCGCGATAGGTCTGGTCGCTGCCATAGGTGCCCGAGGCGACGAGATCGGGGGTATCGGAGGGCTTGCGGCTGGTGAATTGCAGTGTGCCGCCGAGATTGCTGGTCGATGCGGTGCCGAGCGCGCCGGCACCCTGCGCCACCGTCGTCGTCGCCAGGTTTTCGGAGATGATCGCGCGGCTGATGTGCAGCCCGTTGACGTTGCCGTAGCTCATGTCGCCGAGCGGCACGCCGTCGAGGGTGAAGCCGAGCTGGTTCTGGTTGAAGCCGCGCAGCGAGATGCGCGTCGACCATTCATAGGCACCGAAGGCGTCGGACGATTGGAAGTTGACGCCGGGCAGCTTGGCGACCGCCTTCAGCGGCGAGGTGCCCGGGGTCAGCCGCTCCATGTCGATCGCGGATACCGTCTGCACCTGCCGGCTCTGGCCGAAGCCCATGACGACGATGTCGCCGCCGGCGCCGCCGGTCGTCCCGTCGTCGCTCTGCGTCACCGCGGCGGCGGTGTCCTGCGGCACCTCCTGCGCCTCGGCGGCCTGCGCCATCAGCAATGCGGCCGAGGCGACGCCGACCCACCGAAACCGTTCGATCATGCTCTTATCCCCCTGGCGCCGATGCGCTTTCAGGGAGGCTGGTGACGTAGGCGCGTGACAGAATCGCGACCGTTGCACGACGGCGCGGTGACAACGGCGATCATGGCCGCATCGGGCACGATTCCTTTAAAAGCCGTTCTATAATGGCAACAGGTCCGTTCAGATTGGCTGTATTTAACGAGGTCTTCAGACTTTCGGTCCAATTTGAACGTTAGAGGCTGATTCGAAACGATGAAGAGGCCGGGATCGGCGGGAGCGTCCGCCTTCATCGAAGGACCTGATGATGTTTAAGTGGTTCGCGAATCACGCGCCCATCCGTACCAAGTTCAAGGTTTTGCTCGCACTGCACGGCACCGTGGCCGCGACCGGGGTCGCGACGACCTATCTCGCCGCGGAGGCGACGCCCGCCGAAGCGACGATCTACGTCGTCGTCGCCGCCGTGCTGTTCGTCGTGACGGTCGTCGCGGTCCTGGTCAGCGGCAAGGCGATCAGCGATCCCTATGTCGCATCGGTCGTCCGCATGGAGGAACTGGCCGCGGGCGACCTCAAGGCGCCGATCCCGTTCGCCGACCATCGCGACTGCATCGGCCGGATGTCGCGCGCGGTCAGCGTCTTCAAGCAGAATGCCGAAACCGTCCAGGCCGCCGCCGCCGCGCAGCAGCAGGTCGTCGGCACGCTCGGCGAGGGGCTGACGCGGCTGGCGGCGAGCGACCTCAGCTTCCGGATCGAGCAGAGCTTCCCCGCGGATTACGAGCGGGTGCGCGTCGATTACAACCGGGCGCTGGATGCGGTCGCCGAGACGATGCGCGCCGTGACCGAAGCGACCAGCGGGATCAACAACGGCGCGATCGACATCCGCCAGGCGTCCGACGATCTGTCGCAGCGCACCGAGCAGCAGGCGGCGAGCCTGGAGGAAACCGCGGCGGCGATGGACGAGATCACCTCGACCGTCCGGCAGACCGCCGCTGGCGCGGTGCGCGCCAACAGCGTCGTCGAGGAAGCACGTATCGACGCCGAGCAATCGGGTCAGGTCGTCCGCCGTGCGGTCGAAGCGATGGGCGGGATCGAGCGTTCCTCGAACGAAATCTCCGACATCATCTCGGTCATCGACGGCATCGCCTTCCAGACCAACCTGCTGGCGCTCAACGCCGGCGTCGAGGCGGCGCGTGCCGGTGACGCGGGCCGCGGCTTCGCGGTCGTCGCCTCCGAAGTGCGCGCGCTCGCTCAGCGGTCGGCCGAAGCGGCCAAGGACGTCAAGACGCGCATCACCGCCTCGTCCGAACAGGTCGATGCCGGCGTCGAGCTGGTCAGCGAGACCGGCAAGGCGCTCGACCGGATCATCGGCCGCATCGGCGAGATCAGCACGCTGGTCGGCCAGATCGCCTCGGCCGCCGAGCAGCAGGCGACCGGCCTGCAGCAGGTCAACACCGCGGTCAGCGAGATGGACGGCGTCACCCAGCAGAATGCCGCGATGGTCGAGGAAGCGACCGCCGCCGCGCGCAGCCTGTCGGCCGAGGCCGACGAGCTCGCCCGTCAGGTCGCGCGCTTCAAGCTGAACGCCGGCGAACCCGTCCTGCGCGCGGTGCCGGTGGTGCATCAGCTGCAGGACCGTGCCGCCGATGCCGGCCGCCGGATCGCGCGCTCGGCGCGGCGCACCGGCACCGGTGGCGGTGGTACCGCGGTCGCGGTCGCATCGGACGATTGGTCGGAATTCTAAGCGATCGCGACCGGCCACGGCCGGTCCGCTCTAGGAAGAAGGGAAGGGGGGCAGCGTGCAGTTTCATCGTATCGATCATCGCGACCGTGCTTGCCGCCGCTCTTCCGCCGGCCGCACGCGGTTCGTCACCGATCGCGGCCATGCCGCGCGGCGCGACCGCCGGCACCGCACCAATCTGATTACACCCAAAATGGGTGGTCAACGTCGCGTTAAGTCGATGCTGCCACCCCCCATCGTCATGGACCGGACGGACCGTTTCCGCCGGTCGTCGATGGAGACGTTGCCGATGTTGAGCTGGTTCGAGAAACGCGCGCCGATCCGCGTCAAATTCCGCGTCCTCGCAGGAATGCAGGCGCTGCTCGGTGCCATATTGGTCGCGATCACGGCGGGGGCGTCGACGGGCATGATCCATACCAGCCCGGCGATCGACATCGGCGTCGCGGCACTGACCGTCGTCGTGATGTGCGTGACGACGCTGTTCGCCGGCGGCATCATGTGCCGGCCCTATGTCCAGACGGTGCTGCGCATGGAAGCGCTCGCCGCGGGCGATCTGCAGGCGCCGATCGCGCATACCGACAACAAGGATTGCGTCGGCCGGATGACCAAGGCGATGGCGATCTTCCGCCACAACATGGAGGAAGCCAATACCGCCGGCGCGCAGCGGGCGATGGCGGGCGCGCTGGCCGAGGGGCTGGGGCATCTGGCGCAGGGCAATCTGACCTTCCGCATCACCAGCGACTTTCCGGCCGAGTTCGAGGCGCTGCGCAGCGATTTCAACATCGCGATGGAGGCGATGATGGCGGCGGTCGCGGCGGTCAATCACGCCGCCGCGAGCATCGACGGCGGCTCGGGCGACATCCTGCAGGCGTCGGACGATCTGTCGCAGCGCACCGAACAGCAGGCGGCGAGCCTCGAGCAGACCGCGGCGGCGATGCAGCAGATCACCGCCACCGTCCGCGACACCGCGGCGCGGGCCGAGCGCGCCAACGGCGTCGTCGGCGCGGCGCGCGGCGAGGCCGAGGAATCGGGCCAGGTCGTCGCCCGCGCGGTCGACGCGATGGGCGGGATCGAACGCGCCTCCGACGAGATTTCGGAGATCATCTCGGTGATCGACGGCATCGCCTTCCAGACCAACCTCCTCGCGCTGAACGCCGGGGTCGAGGCGGCGCGGGCCGGTGACGCGGGCCGCGGCTTCGCGGTCGTCGCCTCCGAAGTGCGGGCGCTCGCCCAGCGCTCGGCGGAAGCGGCCAAGGACGTCAAGACGCGGATCACCGCTTCGTCGGTGCAGGTCGATGCCGGCGTCGCGCTGGTCAGCGCGACCGGCGAGGCGTTGCAGCGGCTGATCGGCCGGTTCGGCGAGATCAGCGGGCTGGTGGCGCAGATCGCCACCGCCGCCGAGCAGCAGGCGACCGCCCTGCAGCAGGTCAACGTCGCGGTCGGCGAGATGGACGGCGTCACGCAGCAGAATGCCGCGATGGTCGAACAGGCGACCGCCGCCGCGCGCAACCTGTCTTCCGACGCGAGCGAGCTGGTCGCGCAGATGGTGCGCTTCCGCACCGGGCGCCCGGCCCAGCCCGCGCTGAAGGCGGTACCGACCGACAATCGCGTCCACCGTCTGCAGCGCCGCGCCGCCGACGAGGGCCGCCGCATCGCCGGACAGTCGCACCGGGGGACCGCCGTCGCGGTCGCCGGTGACGATTGGTCCGAATTCTAACCCGTTTCGAACGTATCGAAAGTCGAACCCGCATGTCCCTGCCCGCCACATCCCTGCTTCCCGAGATGCTCGATACGTCGGCGGCCGGTCCGCTGCGCGTCGCGCTGCTCGACCGGATCGACCGCGGTGAGCCGGTCCATCTCGACGGCAGCGAGGTGACGCGCGCAGGTCTTGCTTGCCTCCAGGTGCTCGCCAGCGCCCGCGCCACCGCGGTGGAACAGGATGTGGACTTCCGGATCGACCAGCCCAGCGAGGCGCTGGCGCGGATGATCGCGCTCGCCGGGCTCGATGCGGCGCTCGACCTGCCGGGCGACGACGACCGCGATCTGGCCGCCTGAAAGGATTGATGATGAACCTCGACGAGATCCAGCAGATCTTCTTTCAGGAATGCGACGAAGGCCTCGCCACGATGGAGGCGAGCTTCGGCAGCGTGCGCCAGGGCGATTACGATCCCGAGACGATCAACACGATCTTCCGTGCGGTCCATTCGATCAAGGGCGGCGCCGGCGCCTTCGGTCACGAGCGGTTGCAGGCCTATGCGCATGAATACGAAACGCTGCTCGACCTGGTGCGCAACGGCACGCTGACGCTGACCGCCGACCTGCTCGGCACGATCGTCGGCGCGTTCGACATGCTGAGCGACCACGTCACCGCGGCGCGCGACGGTGGCGACGCGCCCGCCGACGGCGCGATGCTCGCGCGGCTGGTCGCCGCCGCCTCGCCCGATGCGGCGCCCGCGCCGGTCGCCACCCCGGCGGCACCGGTCGCTGCCGAGGAGGTCGCCGACGAGATGGGCTTCGCGCCTGTCGCGTTCGCCGGCGACGATTTCGACGATCTGTTCGCCCTGTGCGAGGCGCCCGCGCCGGTCGGCGCGACCGGCGACTGGCAGGTGACCTTCGTCCCCGGTGCCGACGCACTGGAGAATGGCGGCGATCCGCTGCTGCTGCTGCGCGAATTGACGATGCTGGACGGCAAGGTGCTCGCCGCCGATCTGTCGGCGCTGCCGCCGCTCAACCAATTGCATCCCGAGCGCTGCTATCTCGGCTGGACCGCGATCGTGCCGGCTGCGGTCGCCGAGGACGACATTCGCGCGATCTTCGAATTCATGGGCGAGTGCGAGCTGCGCATCGAGCGGATCGGCGGCGCGGCGACCGCGGACAATGACGACGATCTGCCGTTCGACTTGCCGCTGCCGACGCTGGATGCGGACTTCGACGCGCCCGCACCGGCGCCGGCGCCGGCGCCCGCACCGGTGGCCGCGGCACCCGCGCCGGCACCGGTGGTGCCGCTGCTGCCGCCGGAGCCGGCCGCGCCGCGCGCCGCGGTGGCGCCGGCTGCGCAGACGATCCGCGTCGATCTCGACAAGCTCGACCGGCTGGTCAACCTCGTCGGCGAGCTGGTCATCACCCAGGCGATGCTGGCGCAGCGCCTGTCCGAACATGCGATGGCGGGGATTTCCGAGCTGACCGACCTAGACCATCTGACGCGCGAATTGCAGGAATCGACGATGGCGATCCGCGCACAGCCGATGAAGACGGTGTTCAGCCGCGTGCCGCGTATCATCCGCGAGTTGGAGGTCGAGACCGGCAAGCGCGTCCGCCTCGATATCGTCGGCGAGATGACCGAGGTCGACAAGACCGTGGTCGAACGGATCGGCGAGCCGCTGACCCACCTCATTCGCAACGCGGTCGACCACGGCCTGGAAACCCCGGCCGAGCGGCTCGCCGCGGGCAAGCCGGAAGAAGGTGTGGTAACGCTATCCGCGGCGCATCATTCCGGGCGGATCGTCATCACCGTCGCCGACGACGGCCGCGGCATCGATCGCAAGCGCGTCCGCGCCAAGGCGGTCGAACGCGGCATCATCGCTGCCGACGCTCTGCTGAGCGACGAGGAGACCGACAATCTGATCTTCGCGGCGGGTTTCTCGACGGCGGCGACCGTCTCCAACATCTCGGGCCGCGGCGTCGGCATGGACGTGGTGCGCAAGAACGTCCAGGCGCTCGGCGGCCGGATCGGCATCACCTCGCATTTCGGGTCGGGTTCCAGCTTCGCGCTGTCGTTGCCGCTGACGCTGGCGGTGCTCGACGGCATGATCGTCACCGTCGGCGACCAGACCTTCGTCATCCCGCTCGGCCATATCGTCGAGAGCCTGCGTCCCGATCAGGACGGTGTGAAGGTGCTCGGGCCGAGCGCCTCGCTGCTCGACGTCCGCGGCTCCTACGTGCCGGTGCATCGCGTCGCCGAACAACTCGGCATCGACGGCGCGCAGACCGATCCGTCGCAGGCGGTGCTGATCGTCGTCGAATCCGACGTCGGCCAGGCGATCCTGATGGTCGATACGATCCAGGACCAGCGGCAGGTCGTGGTGAAGAGCCTGGAGGCGAATTACACCGCGATCCCCGGTCTTGCCGGTGCGACCATCCTCGGCGACGGGCGCGTTGCGCTGATCCTCGACGTCGATGCGCTGATCTCGCGCTGGCGGCGCGACCGCGTCGCCGCCGCGCCGCTGGGCCTCGCCGCATGAGCGCGGTGATGCTGGCGGCGAACCGCCCGACCGAATTCCGTTTCGAACCCGCGGATCATGCGGCGATCAGCGCCTTCGTCTACGACGCGGCCGGCATCCTGCTGCCGCCGGGCAAGATGCAATTGGTCTATGGCCGGCTGGCGCCGCGGGTGCGCGCCTGCGGCCTGACTTGCTTCGCCGATTATATCGATCTCATCGATCAGGACGAGGTGGAACGGACCCGCGCGCTCGACGCGCTGACCACCAACCACACCAGCTTCTTCCGCGAATCGCATCATTTCGACCATTTCATGGAACATGCCTGGCCCGCTCTCGACCAGCGGCTCGCGTCGCGCGGCAAGGTGCGGATCTGGTCGGCGGCCTGTTCGAGCGGGGAGGAGCCGTATTCGCTCCTGATGGCGATGTTCGGCACCGAACGCGGCAACGGGCAGCGGCTGGCGCGGACCGATCTGCGCGTGCTCGGCACCGACCTCTCGACCGAGATCCTGGAGGCGGCGCGCGCCGGACGCTATTCGCTGGAGACGGCGGCGAGCATTCCGCAGCCGTTGCGCTCGGTCTGGGTGGCGCGCGACGGCGACCAGGCGGAGGTGCATCCGCTGGTCCGCGAGCGGGTGGCGTTCCGCAAGCTCAACCTGCTCGAATCGTGGCCGATGCGCGGCATGTTCGACGCGATCTTCTGCCGCAACGTGATGATCTACTTCGACGAGACGACGAAGGAACGGCTGCAGTCGCGGCTCGCCGACCAGCTCGAACCGGGCGGCTTCCTCTACATCGGTCATTCGGAGCGGCTTGCCGCGTCGGTGGCGCCGCGGTTCACCTGCGTCGGGCGGACCACTTTCCAGAAGGTAGCGTCATGATCGCCTCGCATCCCAAGACCGCGCCGACCCGCGTCCTGATCGTCGACGATTCGCCGACGATGCGCGCGATGGTGTCGCACAGCCTGTCGCGGTACGACGATATCGAGGTGATCGGCACCGCCGACGGGCCGCACAGCGCGCGCGAGATGATCAAGGCGCTCAACCCCGACGTGATCACGCTCGACATCGAGATGCCCGACATGAACGGCCTCGAATTCCTTGAGAAGATCATGCGGTTGCGGCCGATGCCGGTGGTCATGCTGTCGACGCTGACCGGGCGCGGTGCGGAGGCGACGATCCGCGCGCTCGAACTCGGCGCGTTCGACTGTTACGAAAAGCCCAAGACCGCGTTCGGCGAAGGTCTGGGCGACGATCTCGCCGAGCTGGTGCGCACCGCCGCCAAGAGCCGCCGGCGCCCGCGCTTCGTCACGCCGGCCGCCAAGCCCGCGACCGATTACGAACCGCGTGCCGATGCGATGATCGCGATCGGATCGTCGACCGGGGGCGTCGAGACGCTGATCGAGCTGTTGTCGGGCTTCCCGGCCAATTGCCCGCCGACGGTGATCGTCCAGCATATGCCCGAAACCTACGTGCCGACCTTCGCCGCGCGGCTCGACCGACTGTCGGCACCGCAGGTCAGCGTCGCACGTTCCGGCGCGACGCTGGAGCCGGGCCATGTCTATGTCGCGCCGGGCGGTTCGCACCATCTGGAGGTCACCGGCGGCACGCTGCGCCGCTGCCGCCTGGTCGCCGACGAGAAGATGAGCGGCCACCGCCCCTCGGTCGACCGGTTGTTCCTGTCGGTGGCGCGCTGGGCGGGGGCGTCGGCGGTCGGTGCGATCCTCACCGGCATGGGTGCCGACGGCGCCGAGGGCCTCAAGAAGATGAAGGATGCCGGCGCGATGACGATCGGCCAGGACCAGGATAGCTGCGTCGTCTACGGCATGCCCGCCGCCGCCAAGCAGATCGGCGCGGTGACGGTGCAATTGCCGCTGTCGCGGATCGCGGCACGCCTGCTCACCGAGTGCCGCGCATGAAAAACGCCGTACGGACGGTCGATGGCCTCCGCCGTATCACGATCATGCAGGGCGAGACCAAGGTCTCGGACGATCCCGAGGCGGTGCTGACCACCGTGCTGGGCAGCTGCATCTCCGCCTGCCTGTTCGACCCGGTCGTCAAGGTCGGCGGGCTCAACCATTTCCTGCTCGCCGAACCGGGGAGCAACGACACCGACGTCTCGTCGCTGCAGCGCTACGGCGTCTATGCGATGGAGGTGCTGATCAACGCGATGCTGGCGATGGGTGCGACGCGCACCAATCTGAAGGCGCGCATCTATGGCGGCGCCTCGCTGCGCGACGGCTTCCGCGACATCGGTGCGACCAACGCGCTGTTCGCACGCCGTTTCCTGCGTGACGAGCGGATCGCTTTGGTCGGCGAGGACGTCGGCGGCTACGGCGCGCGTCGTGTCGAGTTCCGCCCGACGCTGGGCCTCGCACGCTGTCGCGTCGCCAACGTCCGCCCGGTCGAGCAATTGCGCGTCGCCCCTGTCCCCGTCCCGGTCGCCGCGGTCGGCGACGTCGAATTCTTCTAATGCGCCCCAATTATCCCAGTGAAGGAAGTTCCGTGCCCAGCACCATCATGACCGTAGACGATTCGCCGAGTATGCGGATGCTGCTGAGAGCGGCGTTGACCGACCTCGGCTATGACGTTCTCGAGGCGGAAGACGGCGTGCAGGCGCTGGAACGGCTGGACGGAGTCGAGCCCGACCTGCTGATCACCGACATCAACATGCCCCGGCTCGACGGCTTCGGCCTGATCGAGAAGGTGCGCGAACAGGACCGGCACCGCAATTTGCCGATCCTGGTGCTGACCACCGAAAGCTCCGACGAGAAGAAGCAGCGAGCCCGTTCGGCCGGCGCGACCGGCTGGATCGTCAAGCCGTTCCACCCGGAAAAGCTCGCTGCGGCGATCCGCCGCGTGCTGCACTGATCGCCTTTTCAGGAGACCGTTCCATGTCCCGCCAGCTCATTACCTTCCAGATCGGCGAGCAGATCCTCGGCGTCGATATCATGGCGATCCGCGAAATCCGCGCCTGGTCGCCCGCCACCCCATTGCCCAACGTGCCGCCGCACGTCCGCGGCGTCGTCAACCTGCGCGGCATCGTGCTGCCGGTGCTCGATCTCAGTCATCGGCTCGGCTGGGGGATGACCGATCCGTCGGCACGCCACGTCATCATCGTCGTGCGCATCGGCGAGCAATTGCAGGGCCTGATCGTCGATGCGGTCAACGACATCGTCACCGTGCCCGACGACGGCATGCAGCCGCTGCCCGATATTGGCGAGACGCCCGCGGCGAATTTCCTGGAAGGGCTGGCGACGATCGACCAGCGTCTGATCCTGGTGCTGGCGCTGGAACGGCTGATCGACAGCACGATGGCGCTGCCCGACGCGGCATGAGTCGGCCGTCCATCGCATTTCGGTAAATCTGGCCGGTCCGCGGACGTTCCTCCCTTTTTACCTCCATTTTCGTTCAAGGAAGCCTGGCCATGGCCGCTGCGGTCAAAGTTCTCGTCGTCGATGATTCGCTCACCATGCGCGCCTTGCTGTCCGGCGCGCTGGAACGGATCCCCGGCGTCGTCGTCGTCGGCTCCGCCGACGGTGCGGAAGAGGCGCGCGCGATGCGCCAGCAATTCCACCCCGACGTGATGACGCTCGACGTCGAGATGCCGGGGATGAGCGGCATCGACTATCTCGCCGAGCTGATGGCGGACCGGCCGATGCCGGTGATTATGTTCTCCACCCGCACCGAGGCGGGGGCGGAGGCATCGATCGAGGCGCTGCGGCTGGGCGCGATCGACTGTTTCCCCAAGCCCAAGGTCGCGGTGGCGGCGGAGTTCGACAAGATCCTCGCCAAACTAGGCAAGCGGATCAAGGCCGCCAAGGGCGCCGTGGTGAAGAGCAGCACGGCGGGCAAGTCGGTCGCGGCGCCGCCGATCGACTGGAACGGCCGCCTGCTCGCGATCGGCGGCGAGGCGGCGGCGACGCAGGCGTTGTTCGATCTGTTCGGCAGCTTTTCCGCCAATTGCCCGCCGACGGTGGTCGTCCAGCACCTCGGTGCCGGGCTCGCCGGTACGCTGATCGACAAGATGGCCGCCGAGATCGCGCCGAAGATCGTGCTCGCCGAGGACGGTATGGCGATCGAACAGGGGACGATCTATCTCGCGCCGCCGGGCGATCATCACGTCGTCGTCGACGGGTGGCCGAACGGCAGGTTGCGCATGCTGCCGCGCGATCCGGTTGCGGGCGAACGGCCCTCGATTTCGATCCTTTTCGCCTCGGTTGCCAAAGCGGCGGGGGCGGAAGCGGTCGGCCTGCTGCTCGGCGCGGATGGCGAGGACGGCGATGCCGGCGTCCGTGCGCTGCAGGCGGGCGGCGGCTATTGCATCGCGCCCGCCGAACAGCGCGCCGACGGCTTCGTCATGACCCGCCGGATGGCATCGCAACCCGTGCCGCCCGACCAATTGTCGCGCAGCGTCATCAGATTGTGCTCGAAATGACCGGTCTCATCCAGAACGCTCCACTTGCCGTCGACGGCGTCGAGCCTGCGCTCGCGCATGCTTTGGCCGACGAGCTGGCCGGCCTCACCACCGTGCTCGCCGATCTCGCCTACGACCTCGCCGCGAATTCGGAGACGTTGCGCCAGCATATGCACAGTCTGCAGGCGATCGACCGGATCACCCAGGCGCAACTCGCGATGGCGGACGTGCTGCGCTCTTCGGCCTCGGCGGAGGAGCGGGTGGCGGCGGTGACGCTGGAGGAACTCGGGACCCGCCTGCTCGCATCGCTGCGGCAATATCGGCAGCAGGGTGTGCCGGTGGCATTCGATATCGCTTGACCGTATCCGCCGCGGGGCAGGGCGGCGGATGCGGCCGGGATCGCGGGCGGACGACCGGTTGGCCGTCCGCCCGTCGACGTTACGCCTTCTTGCGCGCGCGCTTCGGAGCGGCGGCGGCGGCGGTGTCTTCTTCCTCGTCGGGCTGGTCTTCACCCGCTTCGGTCAGCGCTTCGCCCAGTGCCTTCAGCTTGTCCTGCGACTTGTCCGCCTTGTCGGCGATCTTGGTCGTCGCCGCGCCGAGACGGTGCAGCAGCGCATGGACGCGATCGGCGTCCGGCTGGTCCTTTTCGAGCTGCTTGCGGAGCGAGCCCAGGTCGCGCAGGATGCCCTTGGCGCCCGTGACGTCCAGATCGGCCAGTGCCGCTTCCCAATCCTCGACCATGTCGGCGCCCTTGTTGGGCTTGGTTTCGTCGAGCCCGCGATTGATCGCGTTCATCGTTCCGGCAAACTTGATGGCCATGCGGCTTATCCTCTCGTCGGGGTAATCCCACGCCGCTAACGAGGCACCCTACATATGTGTCCGGTAGAAACGTTCTAATTCAGCAATTTACCGATTTCGCAGCCGCAACGATCCGCCGTCTTCATTCGGCCAGCGCGCGGTCGCTGACGAACATGTTGCTGGCCCGCTCGTGCGCGAAGGTGCTGGGGTTGCCGTGGCCGGGGATGAAGGCGGTGTCGTCGCCGAGCGGCCACAATTTGGTGACGATCGTCTCGATCAATTGCTTGTGGTTGCCGCCGGGCATGTCGGAGCGGCCGACCGAACCCTGGAACAGCACGTCGCCGACCTGCGCGAACTTCGAAGGCGCATGGTGGAAGATGACGTGGCCGAGCGTGTGGCCCGGCGTTTCGTAGACGTCGAGTTCCAGATTGCCGATCGTCACCGTATCGCCTTCGACCAGCCAGCGATCGGGTTCGAAGACGACGCCGGTCATGCCGTAACTGCGGCCGTCGTCGTCGAGCCGCGCCAGCCAGAACCGGTCCGCCTCGTGCGGCCCCTCGATCGGCACGCCGAGGTCGTCGGCGAGCGGCTTGGCCTCGCCGGCATGGTCGATATGGCCGTGGGTGAGCAGGATCTTCTCGACGGTGACGCCCGCCTGCGCGATCGCCGCCTTGATCCGCGGCAGATCGCCGCCGGGATCGACGATCGCCGCCTTCATCGTCTCGGTGCACCAGATCAGGGTGCAATTCTGCTGGAACGGCGTCACCTGGACGATGACGGCCTTCAGGGGCGTGGCGCGGGCCGGCGTGCTGGTCATGGCGGGGAGATAAGCCGCTGATGCCGTGGCGGCAATCGCCGCTTGCGCGGAGGGCGTCACGCCGTGCATTCGTGAGCGGATGCTGAACGCGCCCCTCGTGCTGCTCGACGATGCCCGTCCGGATGGCGCCGGCGCGCGGCTCTATACCGATCCGGTCGAGATCGTCAGTGCCGCGACGCCGGAGGCGGTGGCGCCGGCGCTCGCGACGTTGCGCGCGGCCGGGGCGCGGGGTCTGCATGCCGCGGGCTATCTGACCTATGAGGCGGGCGCGGCGCTGATGCCGCGCGCGGTCGCCACGCGCGACGGCGAGGGGCCGCTGCTGTGGTTCGGGCTGTTCGCCGGCTATCGCCGGATCGAGGCGGATGCGGTGGCGGCGTTGCTGCCCGATCCCGCCGGTGCCTGGGCGGCGGCACCGCGGCCGCGGATCGCGCGGGCGACCTATGACGAGGCGCTGGCACGCGTGCTGGAGATGATCCGCGCCGGCGACATATACCAGGCGAACTTGACGTTGCGTGCCGATGTCGCGGTGGCGGGCGATCCGCTGGCGCTCTACGCCCGGCTGCGGCGGAGCGCGGCGGCGGGCCATGGCGCGCTGGTCGCCACCGGGGAGCGGCATCTGCTGTCGCTGTCGCCCGAGCTGTTCTTCGCGCTCGACGGTGACCGGCTCACCTGCCGGCCGATGAAGGGCACGGCGACGCGGGGCGACGGCGCGGACGAGGATGCGGCGCGGATCGCGGGCCTGCGCGGCGATGCCAAGCAGCGGGCCGAGAATCTGATGATCGTCGACCTGATGCGCAACGACATGTCGCGCGTCGCGGTGGCGGGCAGCGTCGCCGTGCCGGAGCTGTTCACGATCGAAAGCTATCCGACCGTCCACCAGATGACCTCCACCGTGACCGCGCGGCTGACGGCGGGACGCGACGCGGTGGACGTGCTGGAGGCGCTGTTCCCCTGCGGGTCGATCACCGGCGCGCCCAAGCAGCGCAGTATGGAGGTGATCGCCGCGATCGAGGATGCGCCACGCGGCGTCTATACGGGCGCGATCGGCCGGATCGACGCGGGTGGCGACGCCGCGTTCAACGTCGCGATCCGCACGCTGGCGATCGCCGCCGGCGCGGATAGCGCGGAACTCGGCCTCGGCTCGGGGATCGTCGCCGACAGCCGCGCCGACGACGAATGGGCGGAGGTGCAGGCCAAGGGCGCGTTCGTCACCGCCGGACAGCGCCCGCTCGACCTGATCGAGACGATGGCCTTCGATCCCGAGGACGGCGTGGTGCTGCTCGAACGCCATCTCGCGCGGCTGACCGCGAGTGCGGCGGCGCTCGGCTTCCGCTTCGACCGGCATGGCGCGCGCAACGAATTGCAGGCGGCGACCTTCCGGCTGCGCGGGGCGGCGCGCATCCGGCTGCTGCTCGCGCAAAGCGGCGCGATCGCGATCGAGATCGCGCCGGCGCCCGTTTCGCGCACCGGTCCGCTGCGGGTCGCGCTGGTGCCGCTGCCGGTCGCGACGAGCGATTTCCGCCTGCGCCACAAGACCAGCGATCGCGGCTTCTACGATACGGCGCGGCATGCGGCGGGGACGGACGAAGTGGTGTTCGTGCGACCCGACGGGCTGCTGACCGAGGGCAGCTTCACCTCCTTGTTCGTGCCGGCAGGCGGCGGCGGGCTGGTGACGCCCGCGCGAGCACTCGGGTTGCTGCCCGGCGTGCTGCGCGCCGAAATGATCGAAACGGGCCGCGCGACAGAGGGTTATCTGTCGCGCGACGACCTTGCCGCGCCATTTTTTGTCGGAAACGCGCTACGCGGACTGATGCCGGCGGTTGTTGCGATTGCGAAAGAGCCGGTGCTGTCGCTATAGGCGCGGCGTCCTATCCGCCATCGAGGCCCGATTCATGAAGCCCTCCGCCGCCCTCGGCCGCATCAGCCCGTCGCCGACGCTCGCCATCACCAGCCGCGTGCTCGAGCTGAAGCGGGCGGGCGTCGACGTGATCGGCCTCGGCGCGGGCGAGCCCGACTTCGATACGCCCGACTTCGTCAAGGACGCGGCGATCCAGGCGATCCGCGACGGCAAGACCAAATATACCAACGTCGACGGCACGATCGAGCTGAAGCAGGCGATCGTCGCCAAGTTCGCGCGCGACAACCACCTGACCTATACGACCGATCAGGTGACGGTGAACGTCGGCGGCAAGCACACGTTGTTCAACGCGATCGTCGCGACGGTGGATGCCGGCGACGAAGTGGTGATCCCGGCACCGTATTGGGTGAGCTATCCCGACGTCGTCCAGTTCGCCGGCGGCACGCCGGTGTTCGCGGTCGCCGGGCCGGAGCAGGATTACAAGCTCTCGCCCGAAGCGCTGGAAGCCGCGATCACCGAGCGGACCAAATGGGTGATCCTCAACTCGCCGTCCAACCCGACGGGCGCGGCCTATTCGGTCGACGAGCTGAAGGCGCTCGGCGCGGTGCTGGCGCGGCATCCGCACGTCTGGATCTTCGCCGACGATATGTACGAGCATATCGTCTATGACGATTTCCGCTTCGCGACGATCGCCGAGGTCTGCCCCGAGCTGTACGAGCGCACGCTGACCGTCAATGGCTGTTCCAAGGCCTATGCGATGACCGGCTGGCGGATCGGCTTCGCCGCCGGCGCGCCGTGGCTGATCAAGGCGATCGCCAAATTGCAGTCGCAGTCGACCAGCAACCCGTGTTCGATCGCGCAGGCGGCGGCGGTCGCGGCGCTCAACGGCCCGCAGGATTTCCTGAAAGAGCGCAGCCGCGCGTTTCAGACGCGGCGCGATCTGGTCGTCGACATGCTCAACGCGATCCCCGGCATGCACTGCCCCAAGCCGGAAGGCGCCTTCTACGTCTATCCGTCGTTCGCCGAGCTGATCGGCAAGACCAGCCCGAACGGCCGCCGGATCGATACCGACGAGGATTTCGTCGGCTATCTGCTCGACGATGCCAAGGTGGCGGCGGTGCAGGGCGCGGCGTTCGGCCTCTCGCCGGCGATGCGGATCAGCTATGCGACGTCGGACGACCTGCTGCGCAAGGCCTGCGAGCGCATCCAGCAGGCGTGCGCCGACCTGCGCTGACCCGACGGCGGCGACCCTGCTGAGCGATGAACGCCGCGGCCACGCGGCGTTAATGCAGCGTTTCTATAAATGCTATTGCGAACGGGGCGCAGAGAGACGATCTCGGCGTCCACAATAGGGCAGGACGAATGACCTGCCCGCCCGACAACAAAGGCATGCGTCATGCGCAAGGTGATCAAGAGCGGCTTCTTCTGGCAATTCGTCGGCGGCTTCGCCATCGGCGCGGTCGGTGTTGTGACCTTGCACCCGGCGGCGGCGCAGACGGTGCAGCCAATCCCGGCCGCCTCGCCGATCGTACAGGCGCAGTGATTGTGTCGCCGGTCGCTCTTGGTGAGAGGCGGCCGGCACCCCATCTGGGTAACATGCTGAAAATCCTGTTGCCGATCGCCGGTGCCGCTGCCGCCGTGCTTGCCTCCACCGGCTTTGCCGAGGCCGAACGCGCGGTGCCGATTCCGGTCGCCAAGGCCGACGTGCCGGCCGCGACCGGTACGCAGACCGCGGTCTTCGCCGGCGGCTGCTTCTGGGGTATGGAGGCGGTGTTCGAGCATGTGAAGGGTGTACGCGTGGTCACCGCGGGTTATGCCGGCGGCGCGGCGCGCACCGCGACCTACGATCAGGTCTCGACCGAGCGTACCGGCCATGCCGAGGCGGTGAAAGTCGCCTACGACCCGCGTGTGGTGAGCTATGCGACCTTGCTGCGCGTCTATTTCTCGATCGCGCACGATCCGACGCAGCTCAACCGCCAGGGGCCGGACAGCGGCCCGAGCTACCGTTCGGCGATTTTCCCGCAGGATGCGCGGCAGGCGGCGGTGGCGCGTGCGTATATCGCGCAGCTCGGCGCGGCGAAAAGCTTTCCGTCGCCGATCGTCACCAAGGTGGAGCAGGGCGGCTTCTATCCCGCCGAGGCGTATCACCAGAATTTCTACGATCGCAATCCGGGGCATCCGTACATCGTCCATTGGGACAAGCCCAAGGTCGCGGCGTTCAAGACCGGTTTCCCGACGCTGTATCGTTAACGCGTAAGTCCTCCCCCGCCAGGGGGAGGTGGCAGCGAAGCTGACGGAGGGGGAGGAAAGGGCGGGAGCCTCGTTGCAGCACTCCCGACCTTTCCTCCCCCTCCACCACTCGGCTGGCGCCGAGCGGTCCCCCTCCCCCTGGCGGGGGAGGACTTTCGTCAGGCGGCGATCGGGAAGCGGAGCAGTCGTTGTTCCACCGGCACCAGCGCTTCCGCGCCGCGGCCGACCGCCTTGGTCAGCGCGGGATGGTCGACATCCAGCCCGCCGGTCAGCGCACCGAAGGCGGGCAGCACGATCTTGCGCGCGGTCGCGACGAAGCAGCGGCGCGCGACCTTCTTGCCTCGCACGTGGATGCGCAGCTTGGGGTGGAAATGCCCCGACAGTTCCGGCCGCGTCTCGGCCGGATCGGCCTCGTGGCGCAGGATCAGGCCGTCGACCTCCGCCTCGTCCGCCGTCTCGCCACCGCAGCGGTCCTTGATGTCGGGATCGTGGTTGCCGGTGATCCACGTCCAGCGCAGCCCCTCGGTCAGCGCGCGCAGCCGGATCTGCGCTTCCGGCGGCAGCCGTTCGCAGCCGTCGCTGTCGTGGAAGCTGTCGCCGAGGCACCACAATTCCTCGGCACCGGTCGCCTGCACCAGCCTTGCGAGGTCGGCGAGCGTCGCCAGCGAGTCATAGGGCGGCAGCATCTGCCCGC
This sequence comes from Sphingomonas sp. CD22, assembly GCF_034556155.1. Lineage (NCBI taxonomy): Bacteria > Pseudomonadati > Pseudomonadota > Alphaproteobacteria > Sphingomonadales > Sphingomonadaceae > Sphingomonas > Sphingomonas sp. CD22. The sequence continues at coordinate 72,093 of NZ_JAYDYX010000012.1, forward strand.
GCGCGGCATACCAGCTCGCCTTCTCGAAATGCAGGTCGGCGACGAGCAGCGCGCGCCGCGCCGGCCACAGCAAGGCCCCTTCGGGCAAAGCATAAAGCGCGTGACCACCGAACGAAAAGGGAACCATGGCCTCGCCTTGCCCGCAAAGGGACAGGCGATCAAGGCCTTGCGCGGCTTCACGCAAATCCGCTTGCGTGGCCGGCCAATCGGCGTAAAGCGCGCCGTCCTTCCGCCGGAAGGCTTTTGTCAGGGGTAGTCGCGCGCATGTCGCTCGCCGTCGAAGCACCCGTTTCCCAAGGCCAGTCCCACCCCGCATTGATCGGCCTCACTATCGGCGCGATCGGCGTGGTGTTCGGCGACATCGGCACCAGCCCGCTCTATGCCTTTCGCGAGGCGTTGCAGCAGTCCGCGGCGGATGGCATCGACCCGACCGAGATCCTCGGCGTGCTCAGCCTGGCGCTGTGGACGCTGACGCTGATCGTCACGGTCAAATACGTGCTGTTCCTGATGCGCGCCGACAATCACGGCGAGGGCGGCGTGCTCGCGCTGGCGGCGCTGGCGCGGCGCTCGCTCGGCATGCGCAGCCGCGTCGCCTTGGTGCTCGGCGCGGCGGGCGCGGCCCTGTTCTACGGCGACGCGATCATCACGCCGTCGCTGTCGGTCTTGTCGGCGATGGAGGGGCTGCGGACGATTCCCAGCGCCGCCAAATTCTTCGACGAGGGGACGATCCGCGCGCTGACGATCGCGATCCTCGTCGCTCTGTTCTTCATCCAGCGGCGCGGCACCGCGATCGTCGCCAAGCTGTTCGGCCCGGTCTGCATCCTGTGGTTCCTGACGATCGGCGGCCTCGGTATCTGGCATATCGCCGACGAGCCCTCGATCTTCCGCGTGCTGCTGCCGCAATATGGCATCCACTTCCTCGCGACGCACGGCACGATCGGGCTGTTCGTGCTCGGCGCGGTGTTCCTCACCGTCACCGGCGCCGAGGCGCTGACCGCCGACATGGGCCATTTCGGCAAGAAGCCGATCCGCATCGCCTGGCTGATCCTGGTCTTTCCGGCGTTGATGCTCAATTACCTGGGGCAGGGGGCGTTCGCGCTGTCGCACCTCGAAGCGGCGCAGGCGGCGGGCACCGTGTTCAAGAATCAGGACTGGTTCTTCCTGATGGCGCCCGAATCGATGCGCGGCGCGCTGATCGTCCTCGCCGGCTTCGCGACCGTGATCGCCAGCCAGGCGGTGATCACCGGCGCCTTCTCGCTGACCCAGCAGGCGGTGCAGCTCGGCCTGTTGCCGCGGATGAAGCTGCGCCAGACCTCGGCCGATTTCGTCGGGCAGATCTATCTGCCGACGATCAACTGGCTGCTGCTCGTCGGCGTGCTGATCCTCATCATCCAGTTCAAGACCTCGTCGGCGATGGCCGCGGCCTATGGCATCGCGGTGACCGGCACGATGGTGGTGACGACGCTGCTCGGCTATCTCGTCGCGCGGCACGTCTGGCACTGGAAGCGGGCATGGGCGCTGGCGGCGATCCTGCCGTTCCTGTGCCTCGACCTCGTCTTCTTCGGCGCCAACATCCTGCGCGTGGTCGAGGGGGGCTGGGTGCCGCTGGTGATCGCCGCGGCGATCGGGCTGCTGATCTACACCTGGGTGCGCGGCAAGGGCATCGTCCGCGCGTTCGAGGCGCGGCAGAGCATCCCGCTCGCCGACCTCGCCGCCGCGCTCGCCAAGCGGCCGCCCGAGCGGGTGCCGGGCACCGCCGTGTTCCTCACCGCCAACCCGCGCTCGGCGCCGGGCGCGCTGCTCCACAATCTCAAGCACAACAAGGTGCTGCACGAGCGCAATCTGGTGGTCAGCATCCGCACCACCGACCGGCCGGTGGTCGACGCCGAGCACCGCCGCACCAGCGAGCGGCTCGACGACAATTTCGAGATCGTCGTGCTCAATTACGGCTTCATGGAATCGCCCGACGTGCCCGCCGATCTGGGCGTCGGCGGCAAGACCGAGATGCGCAGCCTCGACGCGATGAAGACGAGCTTCTTCATCGGCCGCAATACGCTGAAGCCCGAGGCGGACGTGGGCATGCCGATGTGGCAGGACCGCATCTTCATGTTCATGCAGCGCAATGCCGCCGACCCGACGGAGTTCCTGAAGATCCCGCCGGGCAAGGTGCTGGAGCTGGGCGAGCAGGTGACGGTGTAGCTAAGTCCTCCCTCGCGCAGCGGGGGAGGGGGACCGCTCGGCGTAGCCGGGTGGTGGAAGGGGCGTTTCCGCATACGATTACGTTCGCCGCATCCTCCCCCTCCGTCACCGCTTCGCGGCGCCACCTCCCCCTGGCGGGGGAGGATTTTGGGTCAGTCGATCCGCATCGCTTCGGCCGCGAGCGCCTCGGCTTCGATCAGCAGATGGTCGTCGGCGGAACCGGTCGACACCTTCTCGCGGCCGATCAGCGTCAATACCGGCACCGCGAGCGGCGTGACGCGCTCCAGATCGACGTGGAGCATCGTTTCCGCCGCGCGGTCGAGAAGGCCCGCCAGACGCCCGACGTCGGTCATGCGGGCTCGGGCGTCGTCCCAGGCGGCCTGTAGCAGCAGATGCGTCGGCTCGTATTTGCGCAGCACGTCGTAGATCAGGTCGGTCGAGAAGGTCACCTGCCGCCCGGTCTTGCGCTTGCCGGGATGCTGGCGCTCCACCAGCCCGCCGATCACCGCGACCTCGCGGAACGCGCGCTTGAGCAGATGCGACTGTTGCACCCAGTCGACGAATTCGTGTTCGAGGATGTCGGGGCTGAACAAGGCGGCGGGATCGGTGATCTTCTCGATGCCATAGACCGCGAGCGCATAATCGTTGGCGACGAATCCCAAAGGCTTCAGCCCCTCCGCCTCCATTCGCCGGGTGATGAGCATGCCGAGCGACTGGTGCGCGTTCCAGCCTTCGAAGCTATAGGCGACCATATAGTTGCGGCCTTCGCGCGGGAAGGTTTCGACCAGCAGCTCTCCGGGGCGGGGGAGAGCTGAGCGTTTCCCCTGGAATTCTAGCCATTCGCGCACATCGTCGGGGAAGCGCGACCATTGCGTGGGGTCGGCGAGGAAGCCGCGGACGCGGTCGGCGAGGTTGGTCGACAGCGGCATGCGGCTGCCGCCATAGGTCGGGATACGCGCGGGCTTGGACGAGGCGCGGACGATCAGATCCTCGGTGTCGATCTTCTGCACCTCGCAACTGAGGCCCGCGAAGAAGAAGGTGTCGCCGGGGCTGAGCTGCGCGGCGAAGCCCTCCTCGACCTTGCCGAGATTGCGGCCGTTCTTGAAGCGGACGTTGAGCATCGTCGCCTCGACGATGATGCCGGCGTTGAGGCGATGCTGCGTCACGAATTTCGGATGGCTGACGCGCCACAGGCCGTCCGTCTCCTGCGTCAGCCGCTTGAAGCGGTCATAGGCCTTGAGGCTGTAGCCGCCGTCGCGGATGAAGCTCAGCACGCGATCGAACGTCTCGTCGGTCAGCGCCGAATAAGGGAGGGCGGAACGCACCTCGTCGAGCAGCGCCGCCTGATCGAACGGTGCCGCACATGCCATCGCCATGACGTGCTGCGCCAGCACGTCGAGCGCGCCGGGGCGGAACAGGTCGGGGTCAAGCTCGCCCGCCTCGACCGCGTCGAGCGCGGCGCGCGCCTCGAGATATTCGAAGCGGTTGCCGGGGACGAGGATCGCCTCCGACGCCTCGTCGAGCCGGTGGTTGGCGCGGCCGATCCGCTGGAGCAGGCGCGACGAGCCCTTGGGCGCGCCCATCTGGATGACGCAATCGACGTCGCCCCAGTCGACGCCGAGGTCGAGACTGGCGGTGGCGACCAGCGCGCGCAGCCGGCCCGAGGCCATCGCGCCCTCCACCTTGCGCCGCGCCTCCAGCGCGAGGCTGCCGTGGTGGACGCCGATCGGCAGGCTCAACGTGTTGACCTTCCACAGGTCCTGAAAGATCAGCTCGGCGAGGCTGCGCGTGTTGCAGAAGATGATCGACGTCTTGTGCAGCTCGATCTCGGCCATCACCTGTTCGGCGGCATAGCGGCCCGAATGGCCCGACCAGGGGATGCGATCCTCGGGAAGGAGGATCGCGATATTCGGGGCGGCGCCCGGCTCGCCCTGGACCATCGCGACCTGATCGATGTCGCCATCCGGGGCGAGCCACGCGCGATAGCCGTCGGAATCGGCGACCGTCGCCGACAGCGCGACGCGGCGCAGGCCGGGGCTGATCCGCTGCAACCGCGCCATGCACAGCGAGAGCAGATCGCCGCGCTTGCCGGTGGCGAAGGCATGGACCTCGTCGATGACGATCGTCCTGAGCCCTTCGAACATCGTGAAGCTGTCGGGGTAGCTGAGCAGCAGCGACAGCGATTCGGGGGTGGTGAGCAGGATTTGCGGCGGACGGACGCGCTGGCGCGCCTTGCGGTCGCTGGGGGTATCGCCCGTCCGCGTTTCGACGCGCAGCGACAGGCCCATCTCGTCGATCGGGGTGACGAGGTTGCGCTGGATGTCGACCGCCAGCGCTTTCAGCGGCGAGACGTAGAGCGTGTGCAGTCCCTCGGTCGGTGCCTCGATCAGTTCGGCGAGTGTCGGGAGGAAACCGGCGAGCGTCTTGCCCGCCCCGGTGGTGGCGACGAGCAACGCGTGGCGGCCGGCGCGGCCCTCGCGCAGCATGTCGAGCTGGTGGCGGCGCGGGCGCCAGCCGCGGGTGGCGAACCATGAGGCGAGCGGCTGGGGGAGGTCCATCGCGCCCTATGTAGGGCGCGGGGTGGGGCGGGGGAATGTATGGCGGCAAATCATCGGCTTCGCCCGAAGGTCGTAGATGGTCACGATGACGCGCGGAGGTCCACCAACGTCCGTGGAGCGGTGTGCGTCGCGATCATCGCGGCACCGACTGCCGCGCTGGCGCGTAGTGACGGTATGGCACGATTGGGCGACTGGCTGGAACCGCATCCGCATGGCATCTACGTCAGGCCGGCGGATGCGTGGATCGATCCGTCCGAACCCGAAGCGCGCGCGCTGGTGACGCACGGTCATGCCGACCATGCGCGCGGCGGGCATGGCGCGGTGTGGGCGACGCCGGAGACGCTGGCGATCATGGACGCGCGTTACGGCGAGCAGGCGGGACACCCGGTCGCTTATGGCGAGACGATCCGCATGGGCGAGGTCGAGGTGGGCTTCGTCCCCGCCGGGCACGTGCTCGGCTCGGCGCAGATCGTGCTCGACTATCGCGGCGAGCGCGTCATCGTCTCGGGCGACTACAAGCGCCGCGCCGACCCGACCTGCACGCCGTTCGAGCCGGTCAAATGCGACGTCTTCGTCACCGAGGCGACCTTCGCCCTGCCGGTGTTCCGCCATCCCGACACCGGCGACGAGATCGACAAGCTCATCGCGCGGCTCCACGCCAATCCCGATCGCTGCGTGCTGGTCGGCGCCTATGCCTTGGGCAAGGCGCAACGGGTGATCGCCGAGCTGCGCGCGCGCGGCCATGAGGCGCCGATCTACATCCACGGCGCGCTCCAGCGGTTATGCGACCTGTATCAGGAGCATGGCGTGCGGCTCGGCGAATTGCTGCCGGTCGCCGATGCGAAGAAGGCGGATATGGCGGGGCATGTCGTGATGTGCCCGCCGGGGGCGCTCAACGACCGCTGGTCGCGGCGGCTGCCCGATCCCATCACCGCGATGGCGAGCGGCTGGATGCGCGTGCGCCAGCGCGCGGTGCAGAAGAACATCGAATTGCCACTCATCCTGTCCGACCATGCGGATTGGGACGAACTCACCGACACCTTGTCGGAGATCGCGCCCAAGGAGGTGTGGGTGACGCACGGCCGCGAGGAGGCTTTGGTCCATTGGTGCGAACAGCGCCAGATGAAGGCGCGCGCGCTGGCGCTGGTGGGGTTCGAGGACGAGGATGATTGAGACCCGCCCGCCGTCATGCCGAACTTGATCCGGCATTCCGATTTGGGTTTGTGCGATTGCGACGACAAAGCGGGACCCCGGCTCAAGGCCGGGGTGACGGGATTTCGGGTGGCAGGTCGGAGCGTTAGTGATCGCGGCTTGACCGTGAAGCTTGCCAATTTCACGATGGGCTATGGCTTATGGTCGTGGCGGCTGGGTCTATATCATGAGCGATCGCTATCGCGGCGCCATGTACGTCGGCGTTACTTCGCATCTGGCCGCGCGCATTCATCAGCATCGAACCGGGGACGGATCAGACTTTTGCCGGCGTTACGGCCTGCACCTGCTCGTCTGGGCGGAACACGGCGACACCATCGATGCGTGCATAGCGCATGAGAAGCGGCTGAAACGCTGGCGCCGGGAGTGGAAGTTCGCGCTGATCGAACGCGGCAATCCCGACTGGCGTGACCTGTTCGATTCAGTGGCTTAGCGCCGCAACGATCTCTCTATCGTCACCCCGGGCTCGACCCGGGGTCCCGCTGACGGGCGCCGTTAGCCCGTCCCCTCTAAGGTCCGCGCGCGGCGGCGCTGGACCGAGCTGCCGATGCCCATCGCCTCGCGGTATTTGGCGACGGTGCGGCGGGCGATGTCGAAGCCCTTGGCCTGCAGCAGTTCGACCAACGTGTCGTCGGACAGGATCTTGGCGCCTTCGTTGGCGATCAGGCTGCGGATCGCGCTCTTCACTGCCTCCGCCGACACTGCATCGCCGCCGTCCGCCGCCTGGATCGCGCTGGTGAAGAAGTACTTCAGCTCGAACACGCCGCGGGCGCAGCTCAGATATTTGTTGCTGGTCACGCGGCTGACGGTCGATTCGTGCATCTCGATCGCCTCGGCGACCTTGGCGAGCGTCATCGGCTTGAGGTGCGCGACGCCCTTGAGGAAGAACGCTTCCTGTTGCTTGACGATCTCGGTGGCGACCTTGATGATCGTGCGCTGGCGCTGGTCGAGCGCCTTGATCAGCCAATTGGCCGAGGCGAGCGCATCCGACAGCCACGCCTTGGCCGTCTTGTCCTGCGGGCCGTGGCTGAGTTCGTGGTAATAGCGGCGGTTGACGAGGACGCGCGGCAGCGTCGCGGCGTTGAGTTCGATGCCCCAGCCCGCCTTCGTCCGGGCGACGAACAGATCGGGGGTCACCGCCAGCGCGGGCTCGCCGCCGTAGCGGCAGCCGGGCTTGGGATCGTAGCCGCGCAGTTCGCGGATCATGTCCGCCATATCCTCGTCGTCGACGCCGCACATCCGTTTGAGCCGGGCGAGATCGCCGCGCGCGAGCAGGTCGAGATTGTCGATCAGCCGCGCCATGCAGGGATCGTAGCGGTCCGCCTCGCGCGCCTGGAGCGCGATACATTCGGCGAGGTCGCGGGCGCCGACGCCGGTCGGCTCCAGCGTCTGGATCTGGCGCAGCACGTGCTCGACGCGGGCGAGCGCGGTGCCGAGGCGGTTGGCGATGTCGAGCAGCGGGACGGTGAGATAGCCGGCCTCGTCGATCTGGTCGATCAGATGCTGCGCGATGAACCAGTCGGCGCCGTCGATCACCGTCCCCGCTTGCGCGAGCAGATGGTCGGCGAGCGTGCCTTCCCCTTGCGCGAACGAATCGAAGTCGAGCCCGTCCTCGCCGCCCAGGCCTCCGCCGGTGCTGCCGCCGGTCATCGACAATGCGCCGTCGAAGCCGCCGCCGCCGTCGGCGACGCTGTCCTGCTGGTGGCTTTCGGTGGCGTAATCGAGGTCGAGCGGATCGGCGGCCGCGGCGCCGCTGACCAGTTCGTCGGCACCGGCGGGTTCGTCGCGCTCGACGCGTTCGGGGCGGACGATCTCGTCGGTCTGTGCGGCTTCGAGCAGCGGGTTCTTCTCGACCTCCTCGGCGATGAAGCCCTCGATCTCGAGATTGGACAGCGCCAGCAGCTTGATCGCCTGCTGGAGCTGCGGCGTCATCACCAGCGACTGCGACTGGCGCAGGTCGAGGCGCGGCGCGAGGCTCATGAAACCGCTGCTTCCCGCGCCGTGACGGAACAAGGCGGGACCCAGGCCATATGCTAGAGCGAGAAGCCCTCGCCGAGATACAGGCGGCGGACGTTGGCGTCGGCGACGAGTTCCTCGGGGCTGCCGGCGAACAGCACGCGGCCGTCGTAGATGATGTAGGCGCGGTCGACGATGTCGAGCGTCTCGCGGACGTTGTGATCGGTGATCAGCACGCCGATGTCGCGGCGCTTGAGATCCTTCACCAGATCGCGGATGTCGGCGATCGAGATCGGGTCGATGCCCGCGAAGGGTTCGTCGAGCAACATGATCGACGGGTCGGCGGCGAGCGCGCGGGCGATCTCGGCGCGGCGGCGCTCGCCGCCCGACAGCGCCATGGCGGGGCTGGCGCGCAAACGGGTGAGGCCGAACTCGTCGAGCAGCTTGTCAAGCTTGGCGGGGCGCGCCGCAGGATCGGGCTCGGACAGTTCGAGCACCGCGCCGATGTTCTTCTCGATCGACAGACCGCGGAAGATGCTCGTCTCCTGCGGCAGATAGCCGAGGCCGAGGATCGCGCGGCGGTACATCGGCAGCTTGGTGATATCCTCGCCGTCGAGCATGATCCGGCCCGAATCGGGCTTCACCAACCCCATCACCGAATAGAAGCAGGTCGTCTTGCCGGCGCCGTTGGGGCCGAGCAGGCCGACCACCTCGCCGCGATCGACCGAGACCGAGACGTCGGTGAGCACGACACGCTTGTCGTAGGATTTGGCGATCGAGATCGCCTGTAACCCGCGATTGGCGGGCGGCTCGTGGATCGGCTCGGCGGTCTGGAGGTCGGAAACGGCGGCGTCCATGGGCTCGATGCCTCGCATCAAAAGAGTGGCAAAGCCTTGGCAGGCTTCGTGCATGCCGTTGCGTCATGGCGCGGAGACGCGCGCGAGGGAAGACCCTTTAGGTCGTACGGATTTCCCGTCGGCATGTCGCGGGGGTGGGCGCGCGCATCGGCCCGCCGGGCCTCAGTCCCGCTTGGGGACCGAGAAGGTGCCGGTGACGCGGCCGCTCGGGGCGGTGGTGGTGGTGCTGCCCGGGGCGGCGCCGCTGGAGTCGCGGACCGAATTGCCGTCGACCACGGCGCGGCCGGTGTCGAGGTTGATCGTCAGCCGGCCGCCGTTGACCGTATTGCCGCCCTGCGTCAGCGTCACCGCGCCGAGCATGGTGATGACGCGGCGGTTGAGGTCGTAGATCGCATATTGGCTCTTGGCGGTCTGGTCGGGGCGGCGGACGGTGACGCCGCCGCTCGCGTCGATGCGCGACACCTGCGGGCTGCCGCCGACCACCTGGCCGGTATAGCTGACCGTCATCCGCGCCGAGTTGAGCGTCATCTCGGCCTGGCGGACCGAGACGTTGCCCGACAGCACACCGCGATTCGCCTTGTCCTGCAATTCGATATGGTCGGCGCCGAAATCGATCGGGGCATTGGAGTTATGCGCCGTCTGTGCCGCCAGCGGGGTGGCGGCGAGCAGGGCGACGGCGAGAAGGGGGGTGCGCATGGCGGGCTATTTCGCCCGTCGCGGCACGATCCGCAAGCGGGCATTGCCGCTCAGCCGGACGGTACGGCCCGCCAGGTCGGCGGTCAGCGCATTGGCGCTGAAATTGCCCTGCGGCACCGTGCCCGTCACCTTGCCGCCGCTGCGCATCGTCTTGGTTTTCAAGTCGATCGTCGCGTCGCTCGTGTCGAGTCGATAGCCGTTGGCGGCGCGGAAGGCGATCGGGCCGTCGACCTTCATCTGTTCGGTGTTGAGGTCGTAGCGGCCCTTGTCGGCGCGCAGTGTCGCCGGCCCGTCGTCGAGCGCGAGATCGGCGGTCATGCCGTTGATCTGGACGATCGGCACGCTGCTGCTCTGCTGCACGGCGGTGCCGGCATTGAGCGCGAACGCCTGCCCCTTGTCGTCCTGGCCGCGATAGGTCGCCGCCTGCAGCTTCAGCCGCTCCTTGGCGACCTCCACCTTGTTCTTGTCGAGGACGAACGACACTTCGTTGGCGGCGGTGAGCGGCGCCAGCACCAGGAAGGCGGCGAGCACGCCGATCCCGATCGGCAGCCCGGTGTTGAGCAACGTGACGATCCGGTCCTGCCGGCCGCCGGGCGCGGCCCAGCGCTGCCGCGCCGAGCGCGTCTGGCGTGCGGTCGCGGCGTTCACCGCAGGGCCTCAGGCATGGGCGAAGATGTCGATCTCGGGCCAGCCGGCAAGGTCCAGCGCGGCGCGGGTCGGCAGGAAGTCGAAACAGGCCTGCGCCATCTCCATCCGGCCCTCGCGTTCGAGCCGGCGGTTGAGCTCGGCCTGCAGGCGATGGAGGAAGCGCACGTCGCTCGCCGCATAATCCTTCTGCGCGTCCGACAGTTCGGGCGCGCCCCAGTCGGACGATTGCTGCTGCTTGCTGAGTTCCTGGCCAAGCAGTTCGCGCACCAGTTCCTTGAGGCCGTGGCGATCGGTATAGGTGCGGATCAGTCGCGACGCGATCTTGGTGTCGTAAGCGGGAATCGCGACGATGCCGAGATAATGCTGAAGCGCGGCGATATCGAAGCGCCCGTAATGGTATAGTTTCACACGGGCGGGATCACTGAGCACCGCCTTTAGGTTGGGCGCAGCATAGTCGCTGGTCGGGCCGAAACGGACAAGATGTTCGTCGGGTCCGCCGTCGGACAATTGTACGACGCACAGCCGGTCGCGCGGCGTGATGAGGCCCATCGTCTCGGTATCGACGGCGATCGAGGCGCCGGGAGCGAAGACGTCGGCGGGGAGGTCTTCCTCGTGGAAGTGAACGGTCATGGCGGTGCCCTACGCTGCAACGCCCGTATGCTCAACGATTAAGCGTCATCGGCCGGAAATCCGCACCATTGCTGTGGCGGGCCGGGTAAAGGCCGGTATCCGGTATGGATTGGCAGACGATTGCGACGAATTCATTCGCGGGGACTTGTTTTCTGCGCTATGACGACTCCCAAGGCGCAATAGGTTTCGCGCCCGAGGGCTCGCGTTCGTCGTCCGGCGCACGGGTTCTTGTTACGGATTGGATGCGGGCGAACCGGGAAGACGAATAGGGTTATGGGTTACGACAAAGGTGGCCGCGGCAATCGTGGCGGACGTGGTCGCGACAAGCGCGACGATTTCGGTGGCGGCAGCAGCGATTTCGGCGGTGGCGGCGGCTTTGGCGGCGGCGGCGGTTTCGGCGGTGGCGGCTTCGGCGGCGGTGATCGCGGCGGCTTCGGCGGCGGCAGCAGCTTCGGCGGCGGCGGCGGTGATCGCGGCGGCTTCGGTGGCGGCGGCGGCGGTTTCCGTGGCGGCGGCGGTGGCGGCTTCGGCGGCGGCGGCGGTGGTGGCGGCGGGTTCAGCGGCGGTGGCCGCGGCATGCCCCCCCAGGTCGTCGGCGAAGGCACTGGCGTAGTCAAATTCTTCAACGCGCAGAAGGGCTTCGGCTTCGTCGTCCGTGATGACGGCGGCGAGGACGTGTTCGTGCACATCTCGGCCGTCGAACAGGCCGGCATGAGCGCGCTCGCCGAAGGTCAGCCGCTCGGCTTCACCCTGGTCGACCGCGGCGGCCGCATCTCGGCGACCGAGCTGAAGATCGACGGCGAGCCGATGGCCGTCACCGAGCGTGCGCCCCGCGAGCCGCGCGAAGGTGGCTTCGGCGATCGTGGCCCGCGTCCGGGCGGCGCCGGTGGCGCCGGTGCCGCGCCGCAGCGTCAGCTGACCGGTGAGAAGGCGACGGGCACCGTCAAGTTCTTCAACGCGATGAAGGGCTTCGGCTTCATTCAGCGCGACGATGGTCAGCCCGATGCGTTCGTGCACATTTCGGCGGTCGAGCGCGCCGGCATGTCGACCCTCAACGAGGGCGACAAGCTGCAGTTCGAGCTCGAAGTCGATCGTCGCGGCAAATATGCCGCGGTGAACCTGTCGGCCGCGTCGTAACGGTCCCGACCCGCTAACGAAAAGCCCGGCCCGCAACCTGCGGTGCCGGGCTTTTTGCGTTTTGGGATGGGGTGTTTGCGAAAACGGCTGTTGCGGGAGGGGCGTTCATATCGGCGCCATGCTTTCCCCGCTTGCTCCGTCACCTCGGACGGGTTGAAGACATCCGCGAACGTTCGCCTCGCGGGTGAAGCAGCGCAGTGCTCCTGCGGAAGCCGGAGCCTAGGGCCAAGCAAAACAACGCCTTATGACGCTCGGGACTCCTGGGCTCCTGCCTTCGCAGGAGCACTGGGCGGTTTTGTAGAGGTTTCGACCGGGCCTCGCGTCCACGCTGCGGCGAGGGGGTACGGCTTGAGGCGACACCGTTCTCCTGCGGCTCGGTGGACCCCGGAACGAGTCCGGGGTGACGGACCTGTCAAAGAGACCGATCGAACCTCACTGCCGCCGCATCTCGGTGGTGGACGCGACGAGTGCGACAGCCTTTCGACTCGACTCAGTCTTCGCCGGCATATGGGTGTAGCGAACGCGCCATCGCCCGATCCGATCGACGCGGGGATGACGCCCGCGCCGGTGCGGGCTATGCCGCGGGGTGCCGCGTCGGCGGAGAGATGAGGACATGCGTGTGGTGAAGGTGACATTGGCGCTCGGGCTGTTCGGCGCGATCGGGGCGTCGGCGTGGCAGGCTGCGCCCACGGCCGCTCCGCCGGCGGCACAGGCGGTCCCGGCCACGCCAGCGGCACCAGCCGAGGCGGGCGTCCCGGTCTATGCCGCCACGGTCGTCGCGCGGCTGCCGCACGACACCGGCGCGTTCACCGAAGGGCTGCTGTTCTGCGGCGGCGAGCTCTACGAAAGCACCGGCAAGGAGGGCGCGTCGGATATCCGCCGCGTCGGCCTCGCCGACGGCAAGGTCGCGGCGCGCGCGCGGCTGAGCCCCGAGCTGTTCGGCGAGGGCATCGGCTGTTTCAGGAACAGCCTGCTCAGCCTGACGTGGAAGACCGGCATCGGCTTCCGCTGGTCGTTGCCTGCGCTCAAGCGGATCGGCCAGCCCTTCCACTACGCCGGCGAGGGCTGGGCGCTGACCGGCGACGGACGCGCGCTGATCCTCTCCGACGGTACGCCGACGCTGCGGCGGATGGACCCGGCGTCGTTCGAGGAACGCGGGCGGATCGCGGTGACGCTCAACGGACGGCCGTTGGCCAAGCTCAACGAGCTCGAATATGTCCAGGGGCGCATCCTCGCCAATGTGTGGATGACGGGCTTCATCGCGCGGATCGATCCCGCGACGGGCAAGGTCGACGGACTGATCGATCTCCGTCCGCTCCTCGCCGAGATCCACAATCCCGATCCCGATGCGGTGGCCAACGGCATCGCTTACGACGCGGCGCACGATCGGTTGTTCGTGACGGGCAAATATTGGCCGACATTGTTCGAGATCCGGATCGGCGAAGAGGTCGGCCGGGCGGGATAGGACCGAGCCTGCCGTCGCACACCTAGCTCGTACCCCGGCGGGGGCCTGCGCCCGCTCAGGTCACCAGTCGGCGCAGCGTCTCGACCCGGTCCGCCTCCGCGGCGGGCTTGTCCGTCCTGATCCGAGCGATGCGGGGAAAACGCATCGCGACGCCGGACTTATGCCGGGTCGAACCGTGGATCGAATCGAACGCGATCTCCAGCACCATCGTCTTCTCGACCTCGCGCACCGGGCCGAAGCGCGCGAGCGTGTGGCGGCGGACGAACCCATCGAGCATCTTCAATTCCTCGTCGGTGATGCCCGAATAGGCCTTGCCGACGGGCAGCAACTCGCCCTCTTCGGTCCAGCAGCCGAAGGTATAGTCGCTGTAATAAGAGGACCGTCGGCCGCTGCCGCGCTGCGCATACATCATCACGCAATCGGCGGTCAGCGGATCGCGCTTCCATTTGTACCACAGGCCGGCGCGGCGGCCGCCGACATAAGGCGAATCGCGGCGCTTGAGCATCACGCCCTCGATCGCGGCGTCGCGCGCACCGGCGCGGATCGCTTCCAGTTCGGTGAAATTGGCGGCGTCGATCACCTGGCTGAGGTCGAACCGGTCGGGGTCGAGGCGCGGCACGAACGCTTCGAGCCGTTGTCGCCGCTCGCTCCACGGCAGCGGGCGCAGATCCTCGTCGCCATCGAACAGCAGGTCGTAGAGCCGGACGAAGGCGGGATAATCGCTCAACATCTTCGCCGACACGGTCTTGCGGCCGAGTCGCTGTTGCAGCGCGTTGAAGCTGGCGGCCTCGCCGCCCTGCGCATCGCCCTTGACCAGCAATTCGCCGTCGACCGTGCCGGGGGTGGAGAAGGCCGCGGCGACGTCGGGGAAGCTGCCGGTGACGTCGTCACCGGTGCGGCTGTAGAGTCGCGTCTGGCCGGCGACGTGGACGATCTGGACGCGGATGCCGTCCCATTTCCACTCGGCGGCGTAATCGGCGAGATCGACCTGCGCGTCCTCCAGCCCGTGGGCGAGCATGAACGGCCGGAAGACGGGGACGTCGGCGGCGGTGGGTTGCTGGCCGGTACCTTCGGCCCAGGCGAACAGGCTGGCATAAGGCGGGGTAAGGCCGTGCCAGACCTCCTCGACCGCATCGACGTCGAGCCCGAACGCCTGCGCCAGAGCGGTCTTGGCAAGGCGGGCGGAGACGCCGATGCGCAACGCCCCGGTCGCCATCTTGAGCAGGGCGAACCGTTCCTCCGAATCGAGCCGGTCGAGCATCGCGGCGAGCACCGCAGGCGCGTCCGATCGCGAGAGGTGGCGCAGCGCGTCGACCGCCGCGCTGATCGACAGCGGCGCGCCCGCAGGTGCGGGGACCGGCGCCGGCCAGAGCAGTGCGACCGTCTCGGCGGTGTCGCCGACATAGTCGCGACTCATCCGGAACAGCACGGGATCGACGCGCGCCTCGATCAACGCCCGGATCTGCGCGGGCTTGACGCCGGGCAGGTCGAGATCGCCGGTCAGCGCCGCCATCGCCCAGCCGCGATCCGGATCTGGGGTGGCGAGCAGATAATCGACGATCAGCTTGAGCTTGGCGTTCCGGCCGCGCGTGTAGATGAGCGAATCGAGGAGCGCGGCAAAGGCGTGCATGAAGGGGGGAACGCCTGGCGAGCGCGATCCGCTCCCGCTATCACCGCGCGATGCCAAGGATCGTCCGGATCGTTGCCGCACTCGGCCTGCTGCTGCTCGGTGTTGCCGGCTGGGGGTACAGGAACGCGCGGGCCGACCCGTTGGTGCGGGAACGGACCGTGTCGCTGCCCGGATGGCCCCGCGGCGCGCGGCCGATGCGGCTGGCGCTGCTCAGCGATATCCACATCGGCAATGCGACGATGGACGTCGGCCGGCTGGCGCGCATCGTCGCGCAGGTGAACCGGGAGCGCCCTGACGTGGTGCTCCTCGCCGGCGACTATGTGGCGGGGCATGACCCGGCGGTGGCGCGTGCCGGCGCCCGGGCGATGATCGCGCCGCTTGCCGGCCTCCGCGCCCCACTGGGCGTGGTCGCAGTGCTCGGCAATCACGACCAGTCGGAACCCGCGTTGATCGCGGCTGCGCTGCGCCGTGCCGGCGTGACGGTCCTCGACAATGCGGCGGTCGTCCGCGGCCCGTTGGTGATCGGCGGGGCAGGTGATGCGTTCAGCCATCATGACGATCTGTCCGCGACGATGCATGCCATGGCGGCGAGGCGCGGCGCCAAGATCATCCTTACCCATTCGCCCGACCTGTCGTTGCAGGTGCCGCCAGGCGTCGGGCTGGTGCTGGCGGGCCATACGCATTGCGGTCAGGGAGTCTTCCCGGTGATCGGGTCGATCCGCGTCTTCTGGAAGCCCGGACTGCGCTGCGGCATCGTCCGGCGCGGCGCGACCACGACGATCATCACTGCGGGGCTGGGCACGAGCGGCGTGCCGCTGCGGGTCGGGGCGCCACCGGACCTCTGGCTCGTGACGGTCAAGGGGCGGTGATGCCGTCTGCCGTTCGCACCCAGCCTCCGGGAGGCCGGGTGCGAACGGCACCGGGTGGCTCAGCCCTTGCGGCTGGCCTCGAACAGGAACCAGGCGCGTTCCTCGGCCTGGTCGGTCCAGTCGTCGACGATGCCGCTGGTGGCATTGTCCTTCGCTTCGTCGGCCGCGTCCTTCACGACGCGGAAGCTCTCGACCAGCTTGAGATTGTCCTCGCGCAATTCGGCGAGCATCGCGGCGGCGTCGACGAAGTCGAGGTCGTTGTCGGCGATCGTCTGGCGGCGGCTGATGTCGCCGATCGAGCGCAATGTCGTGTTGCCGGTCTTGCGGACGCGCTCGGCGATCGCGTCGGTGACGCCGAGGATCTGCGCCGCCTGATCGTCGAGCAGCAGATGATAGTCGCGGAAATGCGGCCCGGAGACGTGCCAGTGAAAGTTCTTCGTCTTGAAATACAGCGCGAAGCAGTCGGCGAGCGAGGAGTTGAGCGCATCCGCCACCGAACGGGTGTTGCTAAGGTCGGTCGGCGTGTTCAGCGCCGGGTTGATGTCGGCCATGGAAATCTCCGTGGAAAAAGGATCGTTGCGGCAACGATCCGATAGCCGAAACGCTCCGCCCGCCGCAGCCATTTTGCGCATGTCGATGATCGACGGATCAGATCAGTCGCAGCGCGGAAAGCCCCAGTCCCAGCGCCGCGAGGACGAACATCGCGCCGACGATCCGGCGCAGCGTGACGAGCGGCAAGGCGGTCCAGCCTGCCTCTCCCAGGATCGCGGCGGGCGCGATCACCGCAAGCGAGCCGAGCATCGCGCCGACCGCGGCCAGCCAGGGCAGTTGCGCCCGAGCGGCGAGCGCGAGGACGATGAACTGCACGCCGTCCCCGAAGGCGAGGATGAACAGGCCGATCAGGCTGGTCAGCGCCGCGCCGAGGCGCCATCCGGCGAGTCGGTCGGGCGGCTTGACCGGGAACAGTACGCCGCCGCCCTGGAACAACAGCGCCAGCGCGAGGAAGAGCTGGCTGGCCTCCGGCGTCAGCCGCGGTGCGAGCAGCGCGCCCGCCGCGGCGGCGAGCAGGCCGGCGCCGAGCAGCGCCACCGCCGCGGCGGCGATCACCAGCCCCGGCGCGCGATACCGGTCCGACAGGATGGACGCGAGCCACGCCGGCCGATCGCCGACCTGTGCCAGAGCGGCGGCGACCAGCGCCGCCATCAATGCGTCCATCCCCGCGTCAGCCTGCCAGCCGTATCGAACAGGCGGCGGCAAAGGCTTCGCAGGCGCGCACGTCCTGCCGCTCGGACGCGACGGCATCGCCGAGCACCGACAGCCAGCCGTGGAGCAAGGCGCCATGTTCGCCGCGCGACAGCGCCGAATCGACGAAATGCGCGACGGTGACCGCCGGGTTGAGGCCGTTGCGATGCGCGATCAGCCGGATCTGGTTGATGTCGGGCTTCAGGTCATAGGCCCGCGTGTAGGGCGCACGCACGTCGATCGCCGCGATTCGCGCGGCGAGGTCGGCGCGGACCGCGTCCAGCAGGTGTAGCTCGCCGTCGATCGCCTGTGGCATCATCCGCTCCCCTTTTTTGCGTCGTGATCGTGCGCGTCAAAAGGTAATAGGAGGGTTAAGGCAGCGGCGCGGCGCCGTCGACGGTTGACTTTATCGCGGCCATCCGCCATGCGCCGCGACTGATCGAGCGGCGGCGTTGTTGCTGCCGCTCTCCTTGTTTTCAGGATTAGGGCTCATGGCCAAGCCGACTACCGTCAAGATCAAGCTCGTCAGCACCGCCGATACCGGCTTCTTCTACGTCACCAAGAAGAACCCGCGGACGAAGACCGAGAAGCTGAGCTTCAGCAAGTATGATCCCGTCGTGCGCAAGCATGTCGAGTTCAAGGAAACCAAGATCAAGTAAGCGGCCGGGCGGCGCATTGCGCCGCCGCTGTTTGCGGGTTTCGAAAAGCCGCCGGTGCATGGGCGCCGGCGGCTTTTCGCATGCGCTGCCGCGCCGCGACTGACGCCTTGATCCGGGCGCGCTTCGGACACATTGCGTTCATCTTCTTTTGGCATAGCGAACACTGGCGGCTGGATCCTCCGGCTGCCCTGTATCGCGTCACTACGGGCCAAGGGCGGTGTTCTCTTAACGAGGATGCCGCCCTTGGTTTGTGTGGCAGCGAGGGTCGGGGTGCCGGGGGGGGGCGGGAACCGGACGGCCGGTGTCACGTTTTTAGCAGGCTTGCAGCATCTGGCCCTTTTCGGGGGGCAGGGGTCTGGAAGCGCGCGGCGCCCTGTCGATGCCTCGCCGGCTCGGCAGGGCGTCTTTCCGTCAGAGCAACGCGTTCACCGCATCCATGAACCGGGCGAGGCTGATCGGCTTCGACACATAGGAGCGTGCGCCGGCAGCGCGAATGCGCTCCTCGTCGTCGCGGCCGGCATAGGCCGTCACCGCCATCACCGGGATTTCGCGCAATTGCTCGTCGGCCATCAATTCGAGGATCAGCTCGTAGCCGGTGACGTGCGGCATCTGGATATCCATGACGATCAGGTCGGGACCGAAGGCGCGCGCGCGCGCCACCGCCTCGCGCCCGTCGCGCACCGGCTCGGCGGTCATGCCGTGCGCGCGCAACAGGTCGCAGAACAGTTTCAGATTGAGTTCGTTGTCCTCGACAACGAGTACCCGTTTCGCCACGTGCGTCACCAACCCTTCCGATAATGGACGATAGGCAATGCGCGCGCGCGATACAAACATCCCCGATCCCGAGGTGCTCGCCCTGCAGGCGTTGGTGTGGGCGATCGGCGAGCCAGACCGCGCCGACCGGCTGATCGCGGTCACCGGCCTGTTCCCCGACGATCTGCGCGCGCGGGCGGGCGAGCCGGCGGTGCTGGGCGCGGTGATCGAATATCTCGAATCCTACGAACCCGATCTGATCGCCTGCGCCCATGCGCTGGGCGTTCCCCCCGAGGCGCTGGTCGGCGCCCGCCAGGCTTTGGAGCTGCGATGAAACCGTTGTTGATTACCGATTGCGACGAGGTGCTGCTGCACATGGTGAAGCATTTCGGCGCCTGGGTCGGGGAGGCGCACGCCATCGACTTCACCCCCGACGGTGCCGATTTCGCCAACAGCATGCGCCGCCGCGACGGCGGCCCCGCGCCGACGCGCGAGGAGATGTGGGACATGCTCGGCGGCTTCTTCCCCGACGAAATGCACCGGCAGACTCTGGTGCCCCATGCCGCCGAGGCATTGGCGCGGCTGGCGGAGCAGGCGGACATCGTCGTGCTCACCAACATCACCGATGCGTGCAAGCCGGCGCGGATCGAGCAATTGGCGCGGTTCGGCATCGCGCATCGCGTCGAATGCAACCAGGGCGGCAAGGGCGATCCGGTCGCACGATTGCGGGCGGAATATGGCGACCCGGTGACGGTGTTCGTCGACGATCTCGCGGTGCATCACGAATCGGTCGCGCGCCACGCCCCCGAGGTGCATCGCCTGCACATGGTGTCGGAACCGACTTTGGCACCCAACGTGCCGCCGGCCGAGCATGCACATGCGCGGATCGACGACTGGCGCGAGGCGGCAGACTGGATCGCCGCGCGGTTTGCCGCGGGGGTGGGGGCTTAGGTTTTTCAGGCCGGCTCTCCACACCACCTTCGTCATCCCGGCGAAGGCCGGGACCCATGGACACGGCGCCATCGGCGTCAGCGAGCCTCGCTACCCCCCCCGCCACCATGGGTCCCGGCGTCCGCCGGGATGACGGAACGGGTTGGAGATCGACGCGCGACGGCGTTCCACCCGCCCGCCCAATCGGCTAAGCGGCCTCGCATCACATTCCGAAAAGGACCCCAGCCATGACCACCCACGTCGATCGCAAGCTCGAGGAACTCGGCCTGTCGCTGCCCGAAGCCGCCGCCCCCGTCGCCGCGTATGTGCCGGTGGTCGAGGCGGGCGGCATGCTCCATCTGTCGGGACAGTTACCGTTCAAGGCGGGGCAGCTCGTCACCGGCCGGCTCGGCGACGGCGTCTCGCTGGAGGACGGGCAGGAGGCCGCGAAACTGTGCGGGCTGATGATCGTCGCGCAGGTGAAGAAATATCTCGGCGGCGATCTGTCGCGGGTGAAGCGGATCGTGAAGCTCGGCGTGTTCGTCAATTCGGCCGCCGATTTCACCGACCAGCCCAAGGTCGCCAACGGCGCGTCGGAGCTGATGGTCGCGCTGTTCGGCGACGCCGGCAAGCATGCCCGCAGCGCGGTCGGCGTGCCGGTGCTGCCGCTCGGTGCCGCGGTCGAGGTGGATGCGATCGTCGAACTGGCGTGATTTGGGGGGGGCGTCGCCCCGCCCACACCGTCGATAGGAAGAGACGGTCCACGCGGAGGTGTCGCGCCCGCCGCGTCAGCGGCGCTTTCACCGAGGCGTGAAATGACAGGGCCCCGCCACCCCAAGCGAGACATCTCCGCGCCTCCGCGCCTCCGCGTGAACATGATTTCCTTTGCAGGATGCGGGAGGGCGTGAACGGCGATCGCCACGACCGCCTCCGGCTGTTCTCCTCGCCGCAGGGTGGACCCCGGAACGGGTCAGGGGTGGCGCATGGATTGTGCGAGCGATCGTGCCGGACACCCCTCCGCAACGGCAGCAGAACGCCTATATCGGCGGCGATGACCTTCACGATCCTCGCCGCATGACCCAGGTCGCCGCCCGCCTCGTCGACGGCGTCCGCGCCATCCCGGCCGAGCAATGGGATGCCTGCGCCGGCACCGGCAATCCCTTCGTCCGCCACGCGTTTCTTGCCGCGCTCGAGGAGTCGGCGAGCACCGGCGGCCGGTCGGGATGGCAGCCGATCCCGATCGTCGTCGACGGTGCCGACGGTATGCCGGCCGCGGTCGCGCCGGCCTATGCCAAGAGCCACAGCCAGGGCGAATATGTCTTCGACCACGCCTGGGCCGACGCGTGGGAGCGGGCAGGGGGGCATTATTATCCCAAGCTCCAGATCGCCGCGCCGTTCAGCCCGGTGCCGGGCCCGCGCCTGCTGCTGCGCGAGGAGAGCGCCGGCCCGGCGCTGATCGCGGCGCTCGAGGCGGTGACCGACCAGCATGGCCTGTCTTCCGCGCACGCCACCTTCCTCAGCCCCGAGCAGGTGCCGTTGTTCGAACAGGCGGGCTGGCTGATCCGCGAAGGCACGCAATTCCACTGGGCGAACCAGGGATATGCCAGCTTCGACGATTTCCTCGCCGCGCTCGCCAGCCGCAAGCGCAAGGCGATCCGGAAAGAGCGTGAGGCGGCGGTGCAGGGGCTGACGATCCGGCATCTGACCGGCGCCGAGATCCGCCCGGAACATTGGGACGCCTTCTGGACCTTCTATCAGGATACCGGCAGCCGCAAATGGGGGCAGCCCTATCTCAAGCGCAGCTTCTTCCCGCTGCTCGGCGCGACGATGGGCGATGACGTGCTGCTGATCCTCGCCGAGCGCGACGGCAGGCCGATCGCGGGGGCGCTCAACCTGATCGGCGCGGAGACGCTCTACGGCCGCTATTGGGGCTGTACCGAGGAGGTGCCGTTCCTCCATTTCGAGCTCTGCTATTATCAGGCGATCGATGCCGCGATCGCACGCGGGCTCAAGACGGTCGAGGCGGGCGCGCAGGGCGAGCACAAGCTGGCGCGCGGCTATGTGCCGGTGCCGACCTGGTCGGCGCATTATATCCCGGATGCGGGCTTTCGCCGGGCGATCGCCGATTTCCTCGTCCGCGAGCGCGCCGCGGTGGCGGACGAGCAGAGCTACCTCGCCGAACTGGCGCCGTTCAGGAAGGGAGAAGGCTGACCGGGCGCCGCCGCGGCGGCAGCAGATCGGGGTCGAGCACCACGTTCGGGCGGCGGCGATCGTCGATCCGGTAGAGAACGTCGCGACCGCTGCGCCAGATCGGCGTCAGGCCGGTGAGGAATTCGGGCTCGACCGGCGCCGGATTGATCAGCCAGACGTAATCGAATGCGTCGCGCGGCAGATAGGCGAGCGAGACGCGCAGCGGCCGCCACCATTCGCCGCGGCAGCGCCGGTCGGTGACGAGCTGCGACGGGTCGTGCGCGAAGCGTCCGGCGGGCGTGTAGCGGACGGTGAGCAACTGCCCGCCGGCCATCGACCATTGATCGTTGGCATAAGCGATGCGGCGTTCGAGCGCGATGCCGGCAGCATGTTCGAGCCGCGAATAGAGCCATTCGTCGCGGCAGGTCCGCCCGACCATCGTCAGCAGCCGCGCGCCTTTGGGGACGTGATCGAGCGCGGCGAGCGTGCGGTCATATTCCCGATCGAACTGGAGATAGCTGATCGTCGTGCCGACCAGCCGCGCGCCGCAGAACAGCAGGCCGAGCGCGGCCAGCGTCGAGGCGCCACGGAACGACAGGCCGTGACGCGGGCGCAAGGCGATCAAGGCGATCGCGATCACGAACGGCGCGAGCCGCATGTCGGCATAGGCCGAGCCGAAGACGATGCGCGGCAGCAACACGAAGATCGCGGTCAGGAACAGCGTCGAGAGCAGCAGGTTGCGCGAATATTCGACGCGATGGTCGCGCACGCCCTTGAGCAGGATGACGAACAGCACGGTGGCGGAGGCGAGGTCGAACGCCATCCAGCGGTCGCGCAGCACCATGATCACCCAGCCGACCTTCGCCCGCCAGTTGAACCAGTCCATCGTCTTGCCGGTGACGTGATCGCCCGAGCGCCACAGCACCATCATCAGGAACGGCAAGGCGAGCGGCAGGCAGCCGATCGCGGCGCGTGTCCAGCTTTCCAGCCAATGCCCGCCGCGGCCGTCCTTGCGCAGGTCGTGCTGGCGGACCATCTCGGCCGAGAAGGCGAGGATGCCGAGCACCCCCCAGCCGAAGGTGTGGCAGACCCACAAGGCGCAGGACAGCGGCACGAACAGGATCGCACGCAGTTTGAGGCTGCCGAGCCGGCCCATCCGCAGCCACAGCGCGAACAGGTTGAGCGCCAGCGCCATCGACAGCGCGAAATTCACGAAGCCGAACTGGAAGGGATAACTGTAGGCGAGCGGCAGCGCGAACAGCGCGGTGGCGGGGATGCGGCCGTGCACCTCGCGCGCGATCCACAGCAGCCCCGACACGGTGAGCGCGGGGATCGCCATGATGATCAGCTTGACCGCGAGTTCGAGGCCGAAGATCGGCGCGAGCGGCTCGATCAGCAGGTCGACGCCGAGATTGCCGATCAGCGCCCAGCGGAAGTCGTACCATTCGGCGAGCCACGGATAGGCGGCGCCGTCGAGCTGGACGCGATAGCGGCCCATATGCCCGGGCAGGTCGACTAGCGGCGGGATGTCGGGCCACAGCAACGGGATCACCGCCGCGATCACCATCGCCACGACGAACCACCGCGTTTGCCACCAGTGCAGCTTATGCCCCTGCATCATCCTGCCTTAGTGGGTGGGGACGGCGTCCGACAAGCATTGTCGTGCCGGGTGCGCCGAATGGAGGTGAGCTCCGTCATGCCGGACGTGATCCGGCATCCCGCTTCGTCGGTGACCGGGAAGAAGCGGGACCCCGGCGCAAGGCCGGGGTGACGGCTGATATGGCTGAGCGCGCCGCTTCGTCGAACGGCAGCTTACGCGTCGCGGCGGCCGAGCAGACGGAGGCGCAGCGCGTTGAGCTTGATGAAGCCGGCCGCGTCGCGCTGGTCGTAGGCGCCCTGATCGTCCTCGAAGGTCACGACCTTTTCGGAATAGAGCGAATTGGGCGACTTGCGGCCGACGATATAGACGCCGCCCTTGTAGAGCTTGAGGCGGACGGTGCCGCTGACCTTCGCCTGGCTGTGGTCGATCGCCGCCTGCAGCATCTCGCGCTCCGGGCTGAACCAGAAGCCGTTGTAGACCAGCTCCGCATAGCGCGGCGCCAGCTCGTCCTTGAGGTGCGCCGCGCCGCGATCGAGCGTGATCTGTTCGATGCCGCGATGCGCGAGGTGATAGATGGTGCCGCCCGGCGTTTCGTACATCCCGCGGCTCTTCATCCCGACGAAGCGGTTCTCGACGAGGTCGAGCCGGCCGATCCCGTGACGGCGACCGAGCTCGTTGAGCTTGGTCAGCAGCGTAGCCGGGCTCACCCCCTCGCCGTTCAGCGCCACGCCGTCGCCGCGCTCGAAGTCGATCGTGATATATTCGGGTGCGTCGGGCGCGTCCTCGGGGTTCACCGTGCGCGAATAGACGTAATCGGGCACCTCCTGCCACGGATCCTCGAGCACCTTGCCCTCCGACGAGGTGTGCAGGAGGTTCGCGTCGGTCGAGAAGGGCGATTCGCCGCGCTTGTCCTTGGCGACCGGGATCTGATGCTGTTCGGCGAATTCGATCAGCCGGGTACGGCTGGTCAGATCCCATTCGCGCCACGGCGCGATCACCTTGATATCGGGTGCGAGCGCATAATAGCCGAGTTCGAAGCGGACCTGGTCGTTGCCCTTGCCGGTCGCGCCGTGGCTGACCGCATCGGCGTTCACCTGACGGGCGATCTCGATCTGGCGCTTGGCGATCAGCGGCCGCGCGATCGAGGTGCCGAGCAGATACAGGCCTTCGTACAAGGCGTTGGAGCGCATCATCGGGAAGACGTAATCCGCCACGAATTCCTCGCGCAGGTCGTCGATGAAGATATGCTCGGTCTTGACGCCGGCCATCTGCGCCTTCTGGCGCGCGGGCTCCAGCTCCTCGCCCTGGCCGAGGTCGGCGGTGAAGGTCACCACCTCGCAATTATACGTCTGTTGCAGCCACTTCAGGATCACGCTCGTATCCAGCCCGCCCGAATAGGCGAGAACGACACGGTTGATCTGATCGGTCACGGCAGCATCCTTGGCTATGGTCGGGTCGCCGCGCCCCTAGGCTCCTGCGCGCGCCCGCGCAACGGTTGCGTTCACGGTGGGTTTAAACGGCTGCCGCTAGTATCGCGGCCGATCCCTTTTTTCGGAGACATCATGTTTCGTCCGTTGCTCGCCGCATTGCCCGTTCTGATGCTCGCCACGCCGATGGTGGCGGCGCAGGCGATCGATCCCAAGCTGAAGGCCGAATTCGACCGCAGCGATGCCAATCACGACGGCGTGCTGACCCGCGCCGAGATCGACGCGCGCGTCGCGCGGATGGATGTCGGCAAGAACAAGATGCCGCCGGGCAAGGCCAAGGCGATCAGCACCGCATGGTTCAACACCGCTGACGCCAATCACGACGGCAAGGTGACCCCCGCCGAGATGCAGGGCCTGTTCCGTGCGCTGGCGTCGCGGTACGACACCAACCACGACGGCGTGGTGAGCCTCGAGGAGCGCACCGCCGCGCGCGCGGCGATCATCGCGCCGGCACCGGTGCCCAAAGCGCGGTAGGGCTTAACGACTCCATCCCTACCGTCATCCCGGCGAAAGCCGGGACCCATGGTTGCGAGCGGCTGATGGTGCGCGCGACTAGCGGCGACACCGTGACCATGGGTCCCGGCGTACGCCGGGATGACGATAGGGGGTTACGATCCCCGCAGCGCGCGTTCGCCCTCGAACATATAGTCGCGGGTGATCGGCAATTCGGTGCGGCTGCGGCTGAACTGGATCTGGAAATTGACCAGCCCGCCATTCTCGAACGCATTGGCCGCGCCGGCGAGATAGAAGGTCCACATCCGGTAGAAGCGCTCGTCGTAGAGCGCGACGATCGCGTCGCGTGCCGCCACCGTCCGGCGATACCATTCGTACAAAGTGTAGGCGTAATGGAGACGCAACACCTCGACGTCGGTGAGGAACAGCTTCAGCCCCTCGAACGCCGCGATCGTCTCCGACAGCGCCGGATTGTAGCCGCCGGGGAAGATATATTTCGTCGTCCAGTCGTCGGTGACGCTGGGCGGCCCGAGCCGGCCGATCGTGTGGATCAGCGCGACGCCATCGGCGGTGAGCAGGTCGCGGCATTTGCGGAAATAGGCGCGATATTGCGGCGGGCCGACGTGTTCGAACATGCCGACTGAGACGATGCGGTCGAATTGCCCCTCGACGCGGCGATAGTCGATCAGCTCGAACTTGACCTTGTCGGCGACGCCGGCGGCGGCGACGCGTTCGCGCGCGATCTTGAGCTGCTCTTCCGACAGCGTCACGCCGAGCACTTCGACCCCGAAATGCTTGTTGAGATACAGCGCCATGCCGCCCCAGCCGCAGCCGATGTCGAGCACGCGCATGCCCGGCCGGATCGCCAGCTTGGCGGCGATATGCGCGAGCTTGTCGCTCTGCGCCTGTTCGAGGCTGTTGTCGGGATCGGTGTAATAGGCGCAGCTGTATTGTTTGTCGGCGTCGAGGAAGAGGTCGTAGAGTCGCGCGGACAGATCGTAATGATGCGCGACGTTCTGCTTCGAGCGGCGCTCCATGTTGATCCGGTCGAGCCGGTGCTTCACCGCGCCGAAGCCGCGCACGAAGGCGGAGGGTTGCAGCGCGTTCTGGCCGGCTTCCCACGCGCTGTTGCGCTTCATCAACTGGACGAGGCCCATGATGTCGTCGCCGTCGACGGTCATGCGGCCGTCCATATACATCTCGCCGGCGGCGAGCGCGGGGTTGCGGACGATCCGTCCGGCGACGCCGTTATCCTGGAACCGGAGCTGGATATGACCGAGCTCTGGATCGGGAGTGCCGAAGGTGGCGGGCGGTTTGCCGGGACGGTGGAGGGTGAGTTGGCCACGCTTGACGGCGCGGCTGAGGAACATATCGATCAGCGCCATGCGCGCTGCCTTAATCCGCTAGATGCCCGCATACCAATCGTAATCGACATTGTCCTCCCAATAGCCGCCCTTGCCCTTGCCGATGGTGGCGAGGCTGGCGACCGCGTCGATGCCGGTGACGTATTTGGCGTGCTTGTAGCCGAGCTGGCGCTCGACGCGCAGCCGCACCGGCGCGCCGTGCGGGACGGTGAGGCGGGCGCCGTTCATCTTGAGCGCCAGGATCGTCTGTGGGTGGAAGGCGTCGATCGTGTCGATCGATTCGTAATAGGGCTGGCCGTTGTAGAGGTCGGCGCAGGTGAAGACGACGTAGCGTGCGCCGGTGCGCATCCCCGCCGCCTTCAGCACGGTGCCGAGCATCGGTCCCTGCCACTGGCCGATCGCGCTCCAGCCCTCGACGCAATCGTGGCGGGTGATCTGACTGCGCGCGGGCATCGACGCGAGCTGATCGAGCGACAGCGAGAGCGGCCGGTCGACGAGGCCGCCGATCTTGAGGCGGTAACCCGCGAATTGGTCGGCGACCATCGCGGCATAATCGGGCGTGCCGGGATCGCGTGTGCCGTTGGCGCGGAAGATCGGCGACATCTGCTCGCGGCTGAATTCGGGCGCGAGCGCGCCGCGATCGAGCAACGCGCGTTGCAGGCCGCGGTGGATATTCTCGCCGGCGAACAGGATCTTGCGCGTTTGGGGAAGCGCGGCGACCTTGTCGCAGCCGGCGAGCAGCAGCCCGGCGCCTGCCGTCAGCAATGTACGGCGGGGGAGGATCATGCTTCGGGCACCTTCCACTTGCCGGTGATCATCGAGCGCAGTTCGTTGCCCGCGCCGGCGAGGATGACGAGCGTCAGATGGACGACGACGAAGCCGCCGATCGTCGCCGAGGTGACGAAATGCAGCGACCGCGCCGACTGGCGGCCGCCGAACAGGTCGAGCAGCCACGGCCAGGCCGCATCCATCCCCGGCGACAGCGCGAGCCCGGTGAGGATCATCAGCGGCAGCGCGAGGAAGATGACGAGGATGTAGCTCCATTTCTGAAGGCTGTTGTACGCGCCGGGGTCGTCCGCGTCGTGGAAGCGGAGATTGAGGTGGTCGCGGACATCCTCGGCGAGATGCGCGGGACTGACGTCGGCGCGCGTCAGCCGCAGCTTGCGCGCGAAATGGCGGTTGATCAGGCTGGCGATCATGAAGGCGAGCAGGCCGAAGGCGAGCACCAGCGCGAACAGTAGGTGCCAGCGGCGCGAGATGGCGAGATTGTAATTGGCGGGAATGGTGATCCACGCCGGAAAGCGCGGCAACTGCGCCCAGGCGTGGTCGAAATTCGCCCCGTACCGCCCCCAATAGAGCCGCGGATGCGCATTGGAGATGCCGAGCCCGCTGCCGAGCAGGATGACGACCGCGACGGCGTTGATCCAGTGCCAGATGCGCGTCGCCAGCGCGTGGCGGAAGATCGACGTGCCGGGTCGTGTTGCGTCCATTCCCGCGTCATAGCAGTTAAGCAGCCATGATCGAATGGCATTTCTACGAACCGCGCGACGGCCACCGGCTGCCGCACGACCCGCTCAACGCGATGGTCGCACCGCGACCGATCGGCTGGATCAGCAGCGTCTCCGCCGATGGGGTGCGCAACATCGCGCCCTATAGCTTCTTCAACGTGATCAACTATTCGCCGCCGCTGATCGCCTTTTCGTCGATGGGGTGGAAGGACAGCGTCGCCAATATCGACGCGACCGGCGAGTTCGTCTGGAACCTCGCGACGCGCGACCTTGCCGAGGCGATGAACGCGACCGCGGCGATCGTGCCGCCGGAGGTGGACGAATTCGGGCTGGCGGGGCTGGAAACGCTGCGCTCGCGGCTGGTGACGCCGGAGCGCGTGGCGGCGAGCCCGGTGGCGTTCGAATGCAAGCTGACCCAGCTCATCCGGCTGACCGACCGGCATGGCGTGGAGCTGGACCAGTATCTGGTGATCGGCGAGGCGATCGGCATCCATATCGATGCCGCGATGCTGGACGACGGCGTCTACCAGACCGCCCGCGCCCGCCCGATCCTGCGCGGCGGCGGTCCGGCGGATTATTTCGAAGTCACGCCCGAAACGCGGTTCGAGATGCGCCGGCCTGGATAGGCGCGCGGCTTTTTGCGGATTACCCGAATGCTTTCGCGATCTTGGCAAAACGCTCGATGTACCCCGGCGGAGGCCGGGGCCCAGTTGGGTGGAAGTTGGTAATAACTTACGACGGCTTC
>NZ_JAYDYX010000013.1:0-79642 GCF_034556155.1 Sphingomonas sp. CD22
AGGGCCGGGATAAGTCATTACAAACCTTCACACAACTGGGCCCCGGCCTCCGCCGGGGTACATCAGCGGGTAGCCGTCCTTCACGTTGAGACCATCGCTATCTCGGATACACCCGGGTTCGGGGCAACCCGCTACCACACCCACCAGACCGACACCCCCGCCCCTCAAATCCCCCCTTCGTCCAGCGACAGCAGCGTCGCATTGCCGCCGGCCGAGGTGGTGTCCACCGACACCGCCCGCTCCGCGCAGAAACGGTAGAGGTAGTGCGGCCCGCCCGCCTTCGGTCCGGTGCCCGACAGGCCCTCGCCGCCAAACGGCTGCGATCCTACCACCGCGCCGATCATCGAACGGTTGATGTACAGGTTGCCGACCGCCGCCGCCGCCTCGGTCACCTCGGCGGCGCGGGCGATACGACTGTGCAGGCCCATCGTCAGGCCATAGCCCTTGGCGTTGACCCGCGCGATCGTCTCCTCCAGATTGCCCGCCTCCCAGGTCGCGACGTGCAGGATCGGCCCGAACCATTCGCGATCCAGATCCTCGATCCGGTCGAGCCGCACCAGCGTCGGCGGCACGAACAGCCCGTCGGCCGGCGCCGCCAACGTCTTGACCGTCCGCTCGGTCACGCTTGCCCGATACGCCATCAATTTATCATAGGAGGCGCGATCGATCACCGGCCCGACATCGGTCGCGGGATCGGCGGGATCGCCGAGCCGCAACGTGTCCATCGCGCCGGTCAGCATCTCGATCACCGTCTCGGCGACATCCGCCTGCACCAGCAGCAGCCGCAGCGCCGAACAGCGCTGCCCCGCCGAGCGGAACGACGAGGTGACGACATCCGCCACCACCTGTTCGGGCAAGGCCGTGCTGTCGACGATCATCGCGTTGATCCCGCCCGTCTCTGCGATCAGCGGCACGATCGGGCGATCGTCGTCCGCCACCAGCGTCCGCGCGATCCGCTTGGCGGTCGCGGTCGATCCGGTGAAGGCGACGCCGGCGACGCGCACGTCCGCGGTCAGCGCCGCGCCGACCTCCGGCCCGCCCGTCACCAGTACCAGCGCATCCTTGGGCACCCCGGCACGATGCGCCAGCTCGATCGCGAAGCGCGCGATTTCCGGCGTCTGCGGCGCCGGCTTGGCGACGACGCTATTGCCCGCGACCAGCGCCGCCACCGTCTGCCCCAGGAAGATCGCCAGCGGAAAATTCCACGGCGCCACCGTCGCCCATACGCCGCGCCCCTCGATGTGCAGCGTGTTGCGCTCGCCGGTCGGCCCGGGCAGGTCGACCGCGCGCAACCGGCTGCGCGCCTCACCCGCGTAATAGCGGCAGAAATCCGCCGCCTCGCGCACCTCGCCGATCGCATCGGGGATCGTCTTGAACGCCTCCTGCACGCAGATCGCCATCAACCGGTCGCGATTCTCCTCGATCAGGTCGGCGAGCCGTTCGAGACAGGCGGCACGCTCGTCCACCGGCGTCCGCGACCATGCCGGAAACGCCGCCTGCGCGCGCCCGACTGCCGCCGCAACCGCTTCACCCGTCTCCGCCGCGATCGCGGCCGGCGCATCGCCGTTCGCCAGCGGCTGCCTGACCGCCCGCACCGTCGCGTCCAGCGTCGCGACGTCGCTCAGGTCCAGCCCGCTCGAATTGCGATGCCCCGGCGCGAACAGGTCCTTGGGCAGCGGGATGCTCGGATGCCGCGCGCCGCCGACCGCGGCGATCTTCGCCACCGGATCGGCGAGGATATCGTCCTCGCTCAACCGCGCATCGGCGAGCTGGTGGACGAAGCTCGAATTGGCGCCATTCTCCAGCAAGCGCCGCACCAGATAGGCCAGCAGGTCGCGATGCCCGCCGACCGGCGCATAG
Organism: Sphingomonas sp. CD22; assembly: GCF_034556155.1. Taxonomy (NCBI): domain Bacteria; kingdom Pseudomonadati; phylum Pseudomonadota; class Alphaproteobacteria; order Sphingomonadales; family Sphingomonadaceae; genus Sphingomonas; species Sphingomonas sp. CD22. Next base: position 1,861 of record NZ_JAYDYX010000013.1, read on the forward strand.
ATGCGGCAGTGATAGCCGTTCTCGCGCACCAGCCGCTCGTACAGCCCGTCGCCCATGCCGTGCAGCCGCTGGAATTCGAAATCGCGTGCATTACCCGCCCATTCCAGGATCGTCGCGACGGTCAGCGCATTGTGGCTGGCGAAGGCGGGGCGGATGTTCTCCGCCGCCAGCATGTCCTTGGCCACCGCCAGATACGACACGTCGGTCGCCGCCTTGCGGGTGAACAACGGATAGTCCGCCAGCCCCTCGACCTGCGTCCGCTTGATCTCGCTATCCCAATAGGCGCCCTTGACCAGCCGCACGTTCATCACCCGGCCAAGCTCGTTCGCCCAGGCGACCACCGGTCGCGCGCGCTTGCCATAGGCCTGCACCGCCATGCCGAACCCGTCCCAGCCCTTCAGGCTCGGCAGCGCCGCGACCGACCCGATGATGTCGAGGCTCATCTCCAGCCGCTCGGATTCCTCGGCGTCGACGGTCAGCGCGATGCCCTTCGCCGCCGCCTGCACCGCCAGCGCTTCCAGCATCTCGGTCAGCGCCGGCACGCATTCGCTCCACCGCGCCACTTCGTAGCGGGGATGCAGCGCCGACAGCTTTACCGAAATCGAATGGCCTGCAGCGGGATCGTTGCCGACCGCGTCGATCGCGCCGACATACGCGTCGAAATAGCGCCGGCCGTCGGCGAAGGTGCGCGCCGCCTCGCCGAGCATGTCGAAACTCGCGGTGAAGCCCGCGTTGTCGGGCTTGCGCATCCGCCGCATCGCCTCGTCGATTGTCCGGCCCATCACGAAGATCTCGCCCATCTTCTTCATCGCCGTGCCCACCGCCTGGCGGACGAACGGCTCGCCGGCCCGGCTGATCAGCCGGCGCAGCGGCCCCGACGGCCCCTCGCCCACCAGCACGCGGCCGACGACCAGCCCCCAGGTCGCGGTGTTGACCAATTTGCTGTTCGACTGACCGGCATGCGCGCGCCAGTCGGCGTCGCCCAGTTTGTCCGCGATCAGCAGGTCGGCGGTCTCCGGATCGGGAACGCGCAGGAACGCCTCGGCGAGGCTGAGCAGCGCGACGCCCTCCGACGAATTGAGCCGGTATTCCTGCAGGAACTGGTTCACCCAGCCACGGTTCTGCGCCGCGCGCAGGTCGGCGAGCAGGCCGGAGGCGTGGTCGATGATCCGCCGGCGCGAATCGGCCGTTGTCGCGGCACGGTCGAGCAGGGGTTTTAGAACATCGGGTTCGCTCGCCCGATACAGTTGCGCCATGGTTTTACGGGCATCGGACGTTACGGCAGAGGACATGTTCAAGCTTTCGGTCGGCCAAGGCTTGCGAGGGACACCCTCCCGCGCCTAGAGAATGCGTCGCATCTAGCGCCAAATGTCGGGCGCCAAAAGGCGGCGCCGGAAACCAACGGAGGAATTGCCGTGACGACGATCAGCGCCGAACAGATGCGGGACCGGATCGGCACCGAAACCGTCTCCGACTGGGTCGAGGTGACGCAGGCGATGATCGACCGGTTCGCCGAAGCGACGGGCGATCACCAGTTCATCCACGTCGATCCCGTCGCCGCCGCCGCGACGCCGTTCGGCGGCACCATCGCGCACGGCTTCCTGACGCTGTCGCTGATGCCGCTGCTCGCCGCGAAGGTGCCCGACGCGCCGCAGCTCGCGGGCGTGAAGATGGGAGTCAATTATGGGGGCAACAAGGTCCGCTTCCTCTCCCCCGTCCGCTCGGGCAGCCGCGTGCGCGGCCGCTTCCGCCTGCTCGCCTTCGAGCAAAAGCGGCCCGGCCAATATCAGCAGACCACCGAATTCACCGTCGAGATCGAAGGCGCGGACAAGCCCGCGCTGATCGCCGAATGGATCAGCCAAGCCTTTGTTTAAGTTTCATTCTCTGGATATCCACCCAACGCCTTGTGCGTGAACTTAGGGAAAGTTAGCCCATGCGCTCCGCCGTCATCGTCTCTACCGCCCGCACCCCGATCGGCCGCGCCTATCGCGGCGCCTTCAACGACACCACGCCCCAGACGCTCGCCGCCCATGCGATCAGCCACGCGGTCCAGCGCGCCGGTCTCGACGGCGCCGAGGTCGAGGACGTGGTGATCGGCGCCGCGCTCCAGCAGGGCCATCAGGCCGGCAACATCGCCCGCCAGTCGGCCCTGCGCGCCGGCCTGCCGACCTCGGTGCCGGGCATGTCGCTCGACCGCCAATGCGCCAGCGGCCTGATGGCGATCGCCACTGCGGCCAAGCAGATCGTGCTCGACGGCATGGACATCGCGATCGGCGGCGGCGTCGAGAGCGTCAGCCTCGTCCAGACCCCGCAGATGCGCGTCGCCCCCGACCGTCAGTTGATCGCGATGCACGACGACATCTACATGCCGATGCTCCAGACCGCCGAGATCGTCGCCAAACGCTATGGCATCACCCGCGAGGCGCAGGACGCCTACGGCCTCCAGTCGCAGCAGCGCACCGCCGCCGCGCAGGCCGCCGGCCGTTTCGACGACGAGATCGTGCCGCTGTCGGCAACGATGAACGTCGTCGACAAGGCGACCAAGGCGGTCAGCACCAAGGACGTCACGCTGTCCAAGGACGAGGGCAACCGCGCCGACACCACGCTCGAAGGCTTGCAGGCGCTGCAACCCGTCGTCGGCCCCGACGGCGTCATCACCGCCGGCAACGCCAGCCAATTGTCCGACGGCGCCTCCGCCGCGGTGCTGATGGAGGAGAGCGTCGCCGCCGCGCGCGGCCTCACCCCGCTCGGCCGCTACGTCGGCATGGCGGTCGCCGGTACCAAGCCCGACGAAATGGGCATCGGCCCGGTCTACGCCGTCCCCAAGCTGCTCGAGAAGAACGGGCTGACGATGGCCGACATCGGCCTTTGGGAACTCAACGAAGCCTTTGCGGTGCAGGTCCTCTACTGCCGCGACACGCTCGGCATTCCCGACGAATTGCTCAACGTCAACGGCGGCGCGATCTCGATCGGCCATCCCTACGGCATGTCCGGCGCCCGCATGACCGGCCATGCGCTCATCGAAGGCAAGCGCCGCGGCGCCAAATATGTCGTCGTCACGATGTGCGTCGGCGGCGGCATGGGCGCAGCGGGCCTGTTCGAGGTGCTGTGAGTTGAAAGTCGGTGTCCGGACGAGTATGTAGATTCCGGCAACTTCACAGGCTGCCCTCTGTTCGAGCCCCGACTGTGTCAGCGGTCGGGGCTCAATGCGTTTGGGGCCCGCGTGTCAGCACGAGCCCCGCCCGGCACCTTACCTGTGGCGCGCCACTTCGATGATCTTCAGGACGAAAGTCCCGAAGGCAAAGAGCACGCCTAGGATCAGGCACAGATCGGCAAGCTTCACAGGCTTACTCCTCTGTCGTGACGGCAGGATCGCCGTCGCCTGCGATCATGACCACACCGGCCTTATCGCGCAACCAACCCCCGCTGCGCTCGTTCTCCCGCCAACCCCATAGGAGACGACGCATGGCCGATCAGCACAGCCCCCAGGAAATCGCTGCCAAGTTCCTCGAGAAGCTGCGCAGCAGCCCGTTCGTGATGATCGGCCTGGTCGATGGCGAGCATTCCGAACCCATGACCGCGCAGATCGACGACGACCAGCCCAATACGCTGTTCTTCTTCGCAGGCCGCGACAACCGCATCGCCAAGGGCGGCGACGCGATGGCGCAGTTCGTCGGCAAAGGGCATGACTTCTTCGCCTGCCTCGCCGGCGCCGTCGCGACCGACAACGATCCGGCGCAGATCGACAAGCTCTGGAACAACCAGGTCGAGGCATGGTTTCCGGGCGGAAGGCAGGACCCGACCCTGACGCTGCTGCGCTTCGACATCGACAGCGCCGAATTGTGGGAAACCGACATCTCGATCTCGGGCCGGGTCAAGATGCTGTTCGGCGGCACCATTCGCGGCGACGAATCGAGCAGCCATGCGGTGGTCGACTCGGTCGCCTGATCGAAACCGGGGCGGCCGCGTGCCGCCCCGTCACTCGCGGTCACCCGTTGGCCGCAATCCATTCCTCGACCACCGGCGCCACGCGGTTGCGCCACTTCGAGCCGTTGAAGATGCCGTAATGGCCGGCACCCTCCGCCATGTAATACCGCTTCTTCTCGTCGGGCAGATTGGTCGCCAGCGTCAGCGCCGCCTTCGTCTGCCCCAGACCGGAAATGTCGTCGCGCTCCCCCTCGATCGCCAGGATCGCGACGTCCTTGATCGCCGCCGGATCGACCCGCCGCCCGCGATGCATCATCTCGCCCTTCGGCAGGGCATGCTTCTGGAACACCAGTTCGACCGTCTGCAGATAGAATTCCGCAGTCATGTCGCAGACCGAGCGATATTCCTCGTAGAAGCCCTTGGTGGCGTCGGCGCTCTCCTCGTCGCCCTGGACCAGATGTTTGAACATCTCCCAATGCGACATCATGTGATTGCCGAGGTTCATCGACATGAAGCCGGCAAGCTGGAGAAAGCCCGGATAGACCTTCCGTCCGCCGCCCGGATACATCATCGGCACGGGCACCACCGCATTCTGCTCGAACCACGCATGCGGCCGTTCGGTGGCCAGTGTATTGACCGCGGTCGGTGCCTCGCGCGTGTCGACCGGACCGCCCATCATCGTCAGCGTACTCGGACGGCACGGGTTCTGATCGGCGCTCATCAGCGCGGCGGCCGCATAACACGGCACGGACGGCTGGCAGACCGCGAGCATATGCGTGCCGCCCTGGCCCTCGTTGGCCCCCATCGTCTCCAGGAACGCGATGAGATAATCGATGTAATCGTCGAGATCGAAGCGCCCCTCGTCCAGCGGCACCAGCTTCGCATCGCGCCAATCGGTGATATAGACATCGGCACTCGGCAGCATGCGCTCGACCGTGCCGCGCAGCAACGTCGCGAAATGGCCCGACATCGGGGCGACGATCAGCAGCTTCGGCCCGCCCTCGACGCCCTCGCGACGAAAACGCTTGAGCTGACCGAACGGCTTTTGCAGCACGATCTCCTCGGTCACCGCGACCTCGCGGCCAGCGACGGTCGTATGCGTCAGACCGAACGCCGGCTTGCCCCGGGTGGCCGAGGCGTGGGCGAACACCTCCAGCGCCGAACTGACGACCGAGCCGCCCTCCAGATAGGACCAGGGATTGGCGGGATTGCGCATCCAGTCCGCACCGAAGCTGGCCATGGCACTCGCCCCGGCGAGCATCGAGCGCTGCATTTCATAGGCATCGTAGAGCATGCTTGTATCTTCGCCCAAAAAGGTTGCCGTATACGTAATCCGTATCACGTTTGATGCAATCGGACCAATGTATCGCCACGATCGGTCTGAACGCCCGAGATCGCCGACGAGGCCCCTGCCCGCGCCGGTCGGTGCCGTTGAGCCGTTCCCTTGCGCCTGCTAGGCGCGGTAAGGATGGCCAAATCTCCGCTACCGACTTCCCGCCGCCTCGGCGACCTGCGCCTCGTATGGGATCGCGTCCTCGCCTATCCGCGCCAGCTCGCCATCGCGCTCGCCGCGCTCACCACCACCTCGGCGGCGACGATCGGCATCCCTTATGGCTTCAAGCGGGTGATCGACCGCGGCTTTACCCCCGGCGGCGCGGGATCGGTGGCCTCCTCGTTCCATTATCTGCTGATGATCGTCGCGGTGCTCGCCGTCGCCACCGCGATCCGCTTCTATTTCGTCTCCTGGCTCGGCGAGCGCGTCGTCGCAGACATCCGCACGCAGGTGCAGGCACATCTGCTCGGCCTGACGCCGCGCTTCTTCGAGGAGAACCGCCCGTCGGAGATCGCCTCGCGCCTCACCTCCGACACCACCTTGATCGAGGGCGTCGTCGGCAGCACCGTGTCGATTGCGCTGCGCAACACCTTCACCGGCGTCGGCGGCATGATCTACCTCTTCGCTTTGTCGCCCAAGCTCGCCGGCATGCTGCTGCTCGGCATTCCGCTGATCATCCTGCCGGTGACCGTGCTCGGCCGCCGCATCCGCAACCTCTCGCGCGCCTCGCAGGACCGCGTCGCCGATGTCGGCTCGCTCGTCACCGAGACATTGGGCGCGATGAAGATCGTCCAGGCGTTCGGGCAGGAACCGCGTGAGGCGCAGCGCTTCACGGCGGCAGTCGACGCGACCCTCGCCGCGGCCAAGCGCCGGATCGGCCTGCGCGCGGTGATGACCGCGATCATGATCTTCCTGATCTTCGGCTCGATCACGTTGGTGCTGTGGGAGGGCGCGACCGACGTCGCCGCGGGCCGCATCACCGGCGGCGCGATCGCCGCCTTCGTGCTGACTGGCGGTATCGTCGCGGGTGCGTTCGGCGCGCTGACCGAAGTCTATGGCGACCTGTTGCGCGGCGCCGGTGCCGCCGGCCGCCTTGCCGAGTTGCTGCGCGAGCAGCCCGAGATCACCCGCCCCGCCGCACCGATCCCGCTCCCGGTACCGGTCAGCGGCGCGCTGACCTTCGACCACGTCCGCTTCCATTATCCGACCCGGCCCGAGGTCGCGGCGCTCGACGATTTCACGCTGGCGGTTCGCGCCGGCGAGACGGTGGCGGTGGTCGGTCCGTCGGGTGCGGGCAAGTCGACCCTCTTCCAGCTCGCCGAGCGCTTCTACGATCCGGCGGAGGGCCGCATCCTGCTCGATGGTGTCGACCTGCGCGAGGCCGATCCCGCCGCGGTCCGCGCGCAGATCGCGATGGTGCCGCAGGACACGGTGATCTTCGGCGCCAGCGCGCGCGACAATCTGCGCTACGGCCAATGGGAGGCGACCGACGACGAACTGTGGGCCGCCGCCGAGGTCGCCAATGCCGCCGACTTCCTGCGCGCGCTGCCGCAGGGGCTGGACACCAACCTCGGCGAGGGCGGCGCGCGGCTGTCGGGCGGCCAGCGCCAGCGCGTCACGATCGCGCGCGCGCTGCTCCGCAACGCACCGATCCTGCTGCTCGACGAGGCGACCAGCGCGCTCGACGCCGAAAGCGAGCGGCTGGTGCAGCAGGCGCTCGAACGGCTGATGGAAAACCGCACGACGCTGGTCATCGCACACCGCCTCGCGACCGTCCGCGCCGCGCAGCGGATCGTGGTGATGGATCAGGGCCGCATCGTCGAGGAAGGCAATCACGCGACGCTGATCGGCCGCGGCGGACTGTACGCCCGGCTGGCGAGCCTGCAGTTCAGCGAGGCGGCGTAGCCCTCGCCTTCACCGTCATCCCGGCGAAAGGGGCCAAAAGGCGAACCGACCGCATCTTGATCCCGCGCCCCACCACGCCCATCACCGGTACGGAAAGCAGAACAGGAGAGACCCATGCGCGACCATGACATCATCGTCTATGGCGCGACCGGCTTCACCGGCCGCCTCGTTGCCGAATATCTCAGCCAGCAGCAGGTCGCGCGCTGGGCGATGGCGGGCCGCAGCCGCGCCAAGCTGGAGGAGGTGCGCGACCTGATCGGTGCGCCCGCCGACACGCCGCTGATCGTCGCCGACGCCGACGACCCCGCCTCGCTCGGGACGATGGCCGCATCGGCGCGCGTCGTCGTCACCACCGTCGGCCCGTATCAGCTCTACGGCGCGCCACTCGTCGCCGCTTGCGTCGCCGCGGGCACCGCTTATGTCGATCTGTGCGGCGAGCCCGCGTGGATGCGCCATATGATCGACGCGCACCACGCCGCCGCACAGGTGAGCGGCGCGCGCATCGTCTTCTCCTGCGGCTTCGATTCGATCCCGTTCGACCTCGGCGTGCTGACCTTGCAGGAATGCGCGCGCGCCAGATATGGCCACCCCGCGCCTAGGGTGAAGGGCCGCGTCCGCGCGATGCAGGGGGGCTTCTCCGGCGGCACCGCCGCAAGCCTCAAGGCGACGCTCGCCGCCGCGGCGCGCGATCCGTCCATTCTCGGCCTGCTCGCCAATCCCTTCGCGCTGACGCCGGGCTTCACCGGTCCGCACCAGCCGACCGGGCTGCTCCCCGAATTCGACGCGACGCTCAACACCTGGGTCGCGCCGTTCATCATGGCGGCGATCAACACCAAGAACGTCCACCGCACCAATTTCCTGCTCGGCCACCGCTACGGCGCCGACTTCGTCTACGACGAGATGATGGTCGCCGGCCTCGGCGAGATGGGCAAGGCCGCCGCCGATGCGATCGCCAGGCTCAATCCGCTGGCAAGCGACAAGGGCCCCAGGCCCGGCGAAGGCCCGAGCAAGGCGGAGCGCGACGCCGGCCATTACGATCTGCTGTTCGTCGGCCTGATGCCCGACGGCGCGCGCTTCGACGCGGTGGTCACCGGCGACCGCGATCCGGGTTACGGCTCGACCAGCAAGATGATCGCCGAAACCGCACGCTGCCTGCTGGAGACCGAAGGCGCCGGCGGCATCTGGACGCCCGGCGCGCTGCTCGGCACGACGCTGCGCGACCGGTTGCAGGACAAGGCGGGACTGACCTTCACCGCGGGGTGAGCTTGCCACCTGCCGACTGTCAGCCCTGGTCAGGCCCGAGGTGACGAAATCGCCAGGCTTCGGCGGATATCGCCCTCCTAGCGCACCAGCGTCACGAAACTATAGGCCGGCCGCTCGCCGTCGGCGGCGACGTCCTCCCGCGCCACCTCGCGCCAGCCGTCGAACCCCGGCATCGTCACGTCGCCCGTGGCTGCACAATGCACCTCGGTCAGCTCGATCCGGTCCGCGCGATCGCGGAACAACGCGAACACCTCCGCCCCGCCGATCACCGCGACGTCGTCGCCGGCCAGCGCCAACGCCTCGTCCACGCAATGCACGACCTCGGCGCCCGCCGCCGACCAATTCCGGTCCCGCGTCAGCACGATATGCCGCCGCCCCGGCAACGGCGCCGGAAAGCTCTCGAACGTCTTGCGCCCCATCACCATCGGCCGTCCCAGCGTCATCGCCTTGAAGCGCTTGAGATCGGCGGGCAGCCGCCACGGCAATCCGCCGTCGCGGCCGATCACGCCATTGTCGGCCCGCGCCAGGTGGAAGCTGATCACACCGACACCGCCGCCTTGATATGCGGCTGCGCGGCATAATCGTGCAGCACGAAATCCTCATAGGCGTAAGCGTCGATCGACTCGGGCCGGCGCAGGATCTCCAGCCGCGGCAGCGGCCCCGGCGTCCGCGTCAGCTGCAACCGCGCCTGATCGAGGTGGTTGGCGTAGAGATGGCAGTCGCCGCCGGTCCAGATGAACTCGCCCACCTCCAGCCCGCATTGCTGCGCGAGGATGTGGGTCAGCAATGCGTAGCTGGCGATGTTGAACGGTACGCCGAGGAAGATATCCGCCGACCGTTGATAGAGTTGCAGCGACAGCCGGCCGTTGACGACATGCGTCTGGAACAGGCAATGGCACGGCGCCAGCGCCATCGCGTGGAGGTCGCCGGGGTTCCACGCGGAGACGATCTGGCGGCGCGAGGCGGGCTGCGTCTTGATCTGCTCGATCAGTTCCGCGATCTGGTCGATGTGCCGACCGTCCGCTGCCACCCAGTCCCGCCATTGCTTGCCGTAGACGGGGCCGAGATCGCCCGCCCCGTCCGCCCATTCGTCCCAGATGCGGACCTGCTGCTCCTGCAACCAGCGCACGTTGGTGTCGCCGCGCAGGAACCAGAGCAATTCGATGATGATCGAGCGCAGGTGCAGCTTCTTGGTGGTGAGCACCGGAAAGCCCTGCGCGAGGTCGAATCGCATCTGCGCGCCGAAGACGGACAGCGTGCCGGTGCCCGTCCGGTCCATCTGCTCCGCGCCGCTGGTCAGCACGCGGTCCATGAGATCGAGATATTGCCGCATGCGCGACGCCTACCGCCTGCGGCCGATTTGGGCGAGCTTTTTGCTGCGTAGCGCAGGTCGCTGCGGCAAGGATCGCTGGTGCCGGATACCTCTGCTCCGATCGTGATCGCCGATGCGCGCGCGGCCGCCGTCCTGCTCGTCGGGCTGGCCGATGCGGCGATCGAGCGCGCGGTCGTGCTGTATCTTGATCCACAATGGACGCTTCTCGGGCGATCCGACTTCGTCGGCAACGCCGACACGGTGACGCCGCCGCTCCGCGCGATCATTGCCGAGGCGCTGCGCCTCGACGCCACGGCTTTGGTGCTGGCGCACAACCATCCGCGCGGCAGCATCCGGCCGAGCGCCGCCGACATGGCCTATACGCGCGCACTCGCACGGGTCGCCGAAGCGCTCGACCTCGTCCTCGCCGACCACCTGATCATCGCGGGCGCGGAAGTGACGAGCCTGCGCGACGCAGGGCTGATCTAGGCGGCATCGGCATCGGCATCGGCATCGGCATCGGCATCGGCATCGGCATCGGCATCGGCATCGGCATCGGCATCGGGGATCTGCCCAAAATTCCTCCCCCGCCAGGGGGAGGAATTCGACCGAATGCGATCCCGCCTTGGGCGCGTCCCCGCGCTAGCGGAGGACGCAGGGCTTGATCGCTTCCGGCTCGGGCCGCGGGCCGACCGCGCGGAAGGTCGCCAGATAGCCGCCGGCGGACGGCATCTCGGTCATCGATACCTGCCGATAGCCCACCGCCTCGAACTCGCAGCGCAGCAGCGCCGGCGGGGTGCCGTGGTTCTGCGTCTGGCGATTGGCGTCGACCACGACGACAAGCCCGTCGGGCTTCAGCGCCGGCCGCAGCCGCCACAGGAACTCATAGGGCTGTTCGATCTCGTGATACATGTGGACCATCAGCACGCGGTCGAAGCTCGCATCGGGCAGCTTGGGATCGGCGGGCGCCCCCAGGCGGACCGAGACGTTCTCCAGATCCTCGCGCGCGACACGTTCGGCGAGCGTATCGCGTACGCTGGCGACGATGTCCTCCGCCAGCACGCGCCCCGCCTTGCCGACGCGGCTCGCCAGCCGGATCGTGTAATAGCCCTCGCCCGCGCCGATGTCGGCGACGGTCATGCCCTTGGCGATGCCCGCCTTGTTCATCACCTCGCTCGCCTCGTTGAGCCGGTCGCGCGCCTCCTCGTTCGACCAGCGCGCCGACACGATATGCGCCACAGGGCGATCCGCCACGGGAAAGAGCATCGGCTGTTCGTCGCGCTTGATCAGCGGTTTGGACCCGTCGCACGCAGCCAGCGCCAGCACGGACGCGACGATCAGGGTCCGGCGCAGGCTCAATCCACGTCCTCCACCTCGACCTTTTCGCCGGTCACGCGCTGCGACAGCGCCGCCGCCATGAACGGGTCGAGCGCGCCGTCGAGCACGTCGCTCGGCGCGGTCGAGGTCGTGCCGGTGCGCAGGTCCTTCACTAGCTGATACGGCTGGAGCACGTAGCTGCGGATCTGATGCCCCCAGCCGATATCGGTCTTGGTCGCATTCTCGGCATTGGCCGCCTGTTCGCGGATCGCGAGTTCGCGCTCGTACAGGCGGGCGCGCAGCTGGTTGTACGCCTCCGCCTTGTTCTTGTGCTGCGATCGCTGGTTCTGGCATTGCACGACGATACCGGTCGGGATGTGCGTGATGCGCACCGCCGAATCGGTCGTGTTGATGTGCTGGCCGCCCGCCCCGCTCGCGCGATAGGTGTCGATGCGCAGGTCGCTCTCGTTGTATTCGACCTGGATGTCGTCATCGATGACCGGATAGACCCAGACGCTCGAAAAGCTCGTGTGGCGCCGCGCCGCGCTGTCGTACGGGCTGATCCGGACCAGCCGGTGCACGCCGCTTTCGGTCTTGGCATAGCCATAAGCGTTCTCGCCCTTGACCAGCAGCGTCGCCGATTTGATCCCCGCCTGTTCGCCGGCGTGATAGTCGATCACCTCGACCTTCATGCCGCGGCGTTCCGCCCAGCGCGTATACATGCGCAGCAGCATGCCCGCCCAATCCTGGCTCTCGGTGCCGCCGGCGCCCGAGTTGATCTCGACATAGGTGTCGTTGGCGTCCGCCTCGCCGGCGAGCAGCGCCTGGATCTTGTCGTGGTCGGCGCGTTCCGCCAGCGCGGCGAGCGCCTCGACGCCCTCCGCCTCCATCGCGGTGTCGCCCTCGGCCTCGGCCATCTCGATCAGCTCGACGGTATCGTCGAGTTCCGACTGGATCGCGCGCGTCGCGGTGATCGCCTCGTCGAGGCGGCGACGCTCGCGCATCACCTCCTGCGCCGCCTTGGGGTCGTTCCACAGCGCCTGGTCCTCGACGCGCGCGTTGAGCTCGTCGAGACGGCGGAGCGCACGGTCCCAATCGAGGAACCGGCGCAGCAGCGCCAGTGCCTCTTTGATGCTGTCGACGTGGGACTGCGCTTCGGCGCGCATGGGAACTCTCCGGGTAAGCTGAATGGCGAAGGAAGCGCCTATGTAGGAGCAGGCGCTAGTAGATTCCGCCTTGTCTTTGCAAGAAATCGCTGTCGCGCGGCGTATTGGCGGCGCGCGCGGGGGCGTTGGTCGCCGCCGCGGCGGCCGGGGCGGGTCCGCGATGGATCGCGCGGCGCGGCTCGCTCTGCGGCTTGAACGCCTCCCAGATCACCGCCGCTTTGGGATCGGCATCGGTCGGGAAGGTGCCGTAGACCGGTCGCCCGCTCGCGCGGTCGATGCGGACCATGCGGATGCCGGCAGGCGCGCGGAACGGGATCTTCTCGAGTCCCTCGTAGGCCTTGACCGCGAACTCCTTGAAGATCGGCGCCGCGAACGTGCCGCCCTGCGCATAGCCGCCGAGATTGGTCGGCGTGTCGTAGCCGACGTACAGCCCGCCGATGAACTGCGGCGTACCGCCGACGAACCAGACGTCGGTCGGGCCGGTCGTCGTTCCGGTCTTGCCGAACATCGGCCGGTCGAGATCGCGCAGCACCACCGCGGTGCCGCGCTGGATCACGCCTTCGGTGATATGGACCATCTGATAGGCGGTCATCGCATCGATCACCTGCCGCGCGCGGTCGCCGGGGCGCGGCATCGCCTTGCCGTCCCAGTCGCGCGCGTTGCAGCCGTCGCAGGCGCGCCAATTTTCCGGCAGGATGACCTTGCCGTGGCGATCCTGGACGAAGTCGATCAGCGTCTGGCTGTGCGCACGGCCGTTGTTGGCGAGCGTCGCATAAGCGTTGACCATACGGCTGACCGTGGTGACGCCCGCGCCGAGCGCGTTGGCCAGATAGGGCTGGTAATCGCCCACCCCCATCCGCTTCATCACGTCGACCACCTTCGGCATGCCGGTGGTCGCGGCGGCGCGCACGGTCATCAGGTTGCGCGACTGTTCGATGCCCCAGCGCATCGTATGCGGCCCGGCGGCGCGCATGTTGCCGAAGTTGCGGAAGCATTTCTGCCCGAGCCGCGCGCCCTGATAAACGCAGAACGGCCCGTCGATGATGATCGACGCCGGCGTCATGCCATTCTCCAGCGCGGCGGAATAGACGATCGGCTTGATCGTCGAGCCGGGCTGGCGCAGCGCCTGCGTCGCGCGGTTGAACGCCTGCAACCGGCTGTCGAAGCCGCCCTGCATCGCCAGCACGCGGCCTGTCGCCGGTTCCTCGACGACGAAGCCGCCCGACACCTTGGGGACCGAGCGCAGGCTGTACTCACTGCCCGCCGGCGCCACCGCGATGATGTCGCCCGGCTCGATCGCGCCGAAGCTCGTGCCGCCCTTGCCGCGTACCGGCATCTGCGCGCCCGAGCGCGGCAGGCGGCCGGTCTGGCCATCGGCGAAACCGATCTGCCATGCGTCGCCGTCGCGGGCGATCACGATGCCCGCGCGCCAGTCGCTGTAATCGAGCCCGATATTGGTGTTGAGCAGGGTTTGCAGCCAAGTGTCGCCGTCGACGTCCTTGTGCGCGATCGGCCCGGCCCAGCCGCGGCCGCGATCGTAGCGCAGCAGGCCGTCGCGCAGCGCCTCCGCGGCAAGATCCTGCAACCGCGTGTCGAGCGAGGTACGCACCCACAGCCCGCCCTGATAGACGCCATAAGGGCCGTCGCGCGCGGTCTCGCCAAACTTGCCGATCAGCTGGCGGCGCACTTCCTCGACGAAATAGCCGCCGACCCGTTCGAACTTGGGCGTGCGGCGCAGGATCGTGCCGAGCGGCTCGCCCGCCGCCTGATCGTGCTGCGCCTGGGTGATGAAGCCGTTGCGCAGCATCTCGCCGAGCACGTAATTGCGCCGCGTCATCGCGCGATCGGCGTGGCGGACGGGATCGTAGTTCGACGGCCCCTTGGGCAGGATCGCCAGATAGGCGAGCTGCGCGAGGTCGAGCTCGTCGAGTTCCTTGTCGAAATAGGCGTGGCTCGCCGCCTCGACGCCGAAGGCGTTCCGGCCCAGCGCGATTTGGTTGAGATACAGTTCGAGGATCTGCGGCTTGGTCAGCGTATCCTCGATCTTATAGGCGAGGATCGCCTCCTTGAGCTTGCGAGTCGGCGAATAGGCGTTGCCGATCAGCAGGTTCTTGGCGACCTGCTGGGTGATGGTCGAACCGCCCTTGGCGCGCCGGCCGGTGCCGAACTTGCGCGCGTAATCGATCACCGCGCCGCCGAGGCCGGGATAGTCGACACCGTGATGCTCGAAGAAGGTCTTGTCCTCGGCGGCGAGGAAGGCGCGGACGAGCAGCGGCGGATATTCGCCGAAGCTCAGTTCGACGCGGCGTTCGCGGGCGTAGGACTGGATCGGCGTACCGTCGATGCCGCGCACGTTGGTGGGCAGCGGCGGTTCGTAGGTGCGCAGCTGGTCGACCGAGGGCAGGTCGCGCAGGATCGTCACCCACAGGACGCCATAGCCGATCGCCGCGAGCAGCGCGAGGATCGCCAGCCCCTTGACCCACCAGCGCCGCCAGACGCGACGCACGACGCCGCGCAGTCCGCCTTGATCGCGAAAAGCGGTGAATCGGGAGGTGCGGGAAGCTTCGGATGCCATGGCTCAGGAGTGGGCGTCTAGCAGGTTCCCGGCCGGTTGCCACCCTCACCCCACCCGCTCCCATTCGTCATCCCGGCGCAAGCCGGGACCCATGGGCGCGGCGCCATGCACGGTAGCGCGACACGCCGGCGGCTCGCCATCATGGGTCCCGGCCTTCGCCGGGATGACGAACAAGATTGGGTTCCTCAATTCCTCCCCTGCCAGGGGGAGGGGGACCGTTCGGCGTCAGCCGAATGGTGGAGGGGGAGGAATGTCCTCCCACTCATCCCCCGTTCAGCCCCACGCCCCCACCGCTTTCGCCGTGACCCCGCCCCTCGCCCCGCCTATACTCGCGCCCGTGACCGCCCGGACCATCCCCAGCATGAAACGTCTCGCCCTCGTCGTCGCCGCCGCCGCGCTGATCTCCGCCGCCCCCGCGCAGGCGCAGTCGATCCTCCGCGATGCCGAGACCGAGGCGATGTTCAGCGATATGTCGGTGCCGCTGGTCAAGGCCGCCGGCCTGTCGCCGCGCGACGTCAAGGTCGTGCTGATCAACGACGATTCGATCAACGCCTTCGTCGCCGGCGGCCAGACCGTCTACGTCCACTCGGGCCTGCTGCAGGCGGCGGTCAACGCCAATCAGGTGCAGGGCGTGATCGCGCACGAACTGGGCCATATCGCCGACGGCCATGTCGTCCTCGCCGACAACGGCATGAAGCCGGCGATGCACATCACGCTGCTGTCGATGGTGCTCGGCCTCGCCGCGGTCGCGGCCGGCGCGGGCGAGGCGGGCGCGGGGATCATGGCGCTCGGCCAGTCCGCCGGCATGGCCAAATATCTCTCGTTCAGCCGCACGCAGGAATCCTCCGCCGACGCCGCCGGCGCGCGCTTCCTCACCACCGCCGGGATCACCGGCAAGGGCATGCTCAGCTTCTTCAAGACGTTGCAGCAGCAGGAATATCGCTACGGCGTCGAGAATATCGATCCGTTCATGCAGACCCACCCGCTGTCGGGCGAGCGGATCGCCAACCTCACCGCGGTGCTGCAGAATTCGCCGGCGTGGAGCAAGCCGTCCGACCCGGCGCTGGAGGAACGCTTCCGCCGCGTGAAGGCGAAGCTGGAGGGCTATGTGATGACGCCCGACCGCACGCTGAAGGATTTTCCGGAGAGCGACGGCAGCATCTACGCGCATTACGCCCGTGCCTATGCGTGGCATAAGGCCGGCTATCCCGACAAGGCGGACGCCGAATCGGTGGCGCTGATCAAGGCCAGGCCCGACGATCCCTATTTCCAGGAAATCCGCGGCCAGATCCTGCTTGAGGCCGGCCGCCCCGTCGATGCGATCGCACCGCTGCGCGCCGCCACCGACGGGTCGCGCAACAATCCGCTGATCGCCACCACCTTCGGCCACGCGCTGATCGCGACCGAGAACAAGGCCAATTACCCCGAGGCGATCAAGGTGCTGCGCGTCGCGGTCGGTCGCGACGACGAAAATCCCTTCGCCTGGTATCAGCTTGGCACCGCATATGAACTGACCGGCGACACGCCGCGTGCCGCGCTCGCCACTGCTGAACGCGCCAGCATGGAGGGCGATCACCGCACCGCCGCGCAGAGCGCGCGCTACGCGCTCGCCAACCTTCCCGCCAACACGTCCGATTGGATCCGCGCGCAAGACATTGCAATGGCCGCGCAGAACGACATGGACGACAATCCGAAGAAATATAAGAAACGATGAGCCGTTATACCCTGCCGCTGGTCGCGGCGCTCGGCGGCCTGATCGGCGCCGGCGCCGTATGGAGTTCCGAGCGTTTCACGTCACCGGGGGGCGCCGATCAGGCGCGGATCGAGCGAGTCGTCCACGATTACGTCCTCGCCCATCCCGAGATCATCCCGCAGGCGATGCAGGTCTTGCAGGAGCGCCAGTCGGGCGAGACGGTCGCCGCCAACCGCGACGCGATCCTGACGCCGTTCGGCAGCGCCTGGGCCGGCAATCCCAAGGGCGACGTCACCCTCGTCGAATATTTCGATTACAATTGCGGCTATTGTCGCGCGTCGCTGCCGATGATCGCCGATCTGCTCAAGCGTGATCCGAACCTGCGCATCGTCTATCGCGATCTGCCGATCCTCTCCGACGAAAGCCGCGTCGCGGCACGCGCCAGCCTCGCGGCGGCGCAGCAGGGCAAGTTCCTCGGCTTCCACGATGCGCTCTACGCCGGCGGGCCGGTCAGCGACGTGTCGATCAAGGGTGCCGCTGCGAAGGCGGGGGTGACGCTGGCGGCGCTCGACACCGGCACGATCGACACCGAGATCGCCAAGAACATGGCGACCGCCGCCAAACTCGGCATGAACGGCACGCCGAGCTGGGTCGTCGGCAATCGCGTGCTGTCCGGCGCGCTGCCGGTCGAGGAACTGGAAAAGGCGATCGCCGCCGCGCGGGGGAAATAGACCGGCGCTATCCAGCCCTCATCGTCATCCCGGCGAAAGCCGGGACCCATGGACACGGCGCCATCGGCGTCGGCGCGCTACGGCAGCCGACCACCACCATGGGTCCCGGCTTTCGCCGGGATGACGAGGTGTTGGAGCAACATCCTCCCCCCTTCGTCATCCCGACGCCCGCCGGATGACGAATAGGAACGGTAACCCCAAAGACATCAGCCCCTTACCAACCGACACCGCCCGTCCTATCTCCGGCCCACTCCGGGGGACCTCAATGCCAAAACCGATTCTCGCCATCGCCGGCGTCTCCAAGACGTACAAGGGCGGCTTCACCGCGCTTCACAACGTCGATCTGACGATCAACAAGGGCGAGATCTTCGCGCTGCTCGGCCCCAACGGCGCGGGCAAGACGACGCTGATCAGCATCGTCTGCGGCATCGTCACGCCCTCGACCGGGACGATCCAGGTCGCCGGCCATGACGCGATCAGCGACTATAAGGCCGCGCGCCGCCGCATCGGCCTCGTGCCGCAGGAATTGTCGGTCGACATGTTCGAGACGGTGCTCGCCACCGTCACCTTCTCGCGCCGGCTGTTCGGCCGCTCGGGCCACAGCGCCTATATCGAACAGGTGCTGCGCGACCTGTCGCTGTGGGACAAGCGCGACGCCAAGATCATGGAGCTTTCGGGCGGGATGAAGCGCCGCGTGCTCATCGCCAAGGCGCTGGCGCACGAACCCGAGATCCTGTTCCTCGACGAGCCCACCGCCGGCGTCGACGTCGCGCTGCGGCGCGATATGTGGAAGCTGGTTCACGGTCTGCGCGAACGCGGCACGACGATCATCCTCACCACCCATTATATCGAGGAGGCGGAGGAGATGGCCGACCGCGTCGGCGTAATCGACAAGGGCCGGTTGCTGCTCGTCGAGGAGAAGGCCGCACTCATGCACAAGCTCGGCAAGCGCGAGCTTGACCTGACCCTGGTCGAGCCGCTCGACGCGGTTCCCGCGGGCCTCGAACGCTGGCAGCTCAGTTTGCAGAACGACGGCAAGGTGCTGCGCTACGTCTTCGACGCGACCGAGGAACATACCGGCATCCCCTCGCTGCTGCGCGAGCTTGCCGAGCGGCATATCGGCTTCAAGGACCTGGAGACCTCAAAATCCAGCCTCGAGGACATCTTCGTCGATCTGGTGGGACAACGCGCATGAACCTCCACGGCGTCTGGGCGATCTATCGCTTCGAAATGGCGCGCTCGCTGCGCACTTTGTGGCAGAGCCTCGTCGGGCCGGTGCTCACCACCAGCCTCTATTTCATCGTCTTCGGCGGCGCGATCGGCAGCCGCATGCAGAGCGTCGACGGCGTCGGCTACGGCAGTTTCATCGTGCCGGGACTCATCATGCTGTCGCTGCTGACGCAGAGCGTCGGCAATGCCTCGATCGGCATCTATTTCCCCAAATTCACCGGCACGATCTTCGAACTGCTCTCCGCGCCGGTTTCGGCGATGGAGATGGTGCTCGGCTATGTCGGCGCGGCGGCGACCAAGTCGGTGGTGCTCGGCATCATCATCCTCGCCACCTCGGCGTTCTTCGTGCCGATCCGCGTGCTGCATCCCGGTGCGATGGTCGCCTTCCTGCTGCTCACCGCGATCGCGTTCAGCCTGTTCGGCTTCATCCTCGGCGTCTGGGCGAAGAGCTTCGAACAGCTCAATTTCGTGCCGATGCTGCTGATCACGCCGCTGACTTTCCTCGGCGGCAGCTTCTATTCGATCGACATGCTGCCGCAGCCGTGGCGGACGGTCAGCCTGTTCAACCCGGTCGTCTATCTCGTCAGCGGCTTCCGCTGGAGCTTCTTCGGCAAGGGCGACGTCGATATCGTCGCCAGCCTGGGCGTGACGCTCGGCTTCCTCGTCGTCTGCCTCGCGATCATCGGCTGGATCTTCAAGAGCGGCTGGCGGCTGAAGAGCTGAGCCGTCGCCGCACCCGCGCCGACAGGGCCGGGCGCAGCACCAGCGCGTTGAGATCGACGAGCGCGTGCACGCCCATCGGCACCCACAAGGCGCCGGTCCCCATATAGAGCGCGCCGAGCAGGCCGCCGCCGACGAAGGTCGCGGCCATGCCGACCCAGCCCTGATAGCGGTGCATCGCGGCAAAGGCGGTGGTGGCGACTATCATCCCGGCAAGACCGGACCCGGTCGCCATCGCGACGATCAGCGGCAGCCAGAGGCGGTAGAACAGCTCCTCCGCGGTGCCCGCCGATAGCGCCAGGACCGCGGCGGGCCAGAGATCGGCGTCGCTGGTCGGCATCACCGATCGGGCGTCGCCCGCGGTCCACGGCGCCCGCCCGCGCCGCGCCCGCCACCAGGTGAGGATCAGCCCGAGCAGGCTCCCGGCGCCGAGCCCGATCGCGACGGTCTGCGCATCGATCGTGCCGGGCGGCACCCCCGCGACGCTCGCCAGGGCCAGGAATTCGTCGGGAAGCGTCCCGATGCCGGCGAGCCGCTGCACGACGAGCAGGCCGATCAGCGCGGTGACGCCATAACCGAGCCACAGCGTCGCCGCCCAGCGCAGATGCCGCGCGCCGAACGCGATGCGGCCCCAGGCGAACATCCGCCCGCGGCGCAGCAGGACGAGCTGATAGCCGATGGTCAGGACGAGGAGGATGGCGACGAGCATTGCGGCCACTCAGCGCGGATGCGGCGCGAAGTCCATGGAGGATCGTATCGTGCACTCACCCAATATCGTCATCCCGGCGAATGCCGGGATGACGATAGGAAGGGCAAACGTGCCGACCAACCGGTCGCCCGCCCCGGATCAATCCGTGCGATGCTCGCCCTTCACCCAGCGCACCGTGCCGGTCGAGGCGCGCATCACCACGCTCTCGGTGGTCATCTTGCCCTTTAGCCGGCGCACGCCCGCAAGCAGCGAACCATCGGTGACGCCGGTCGCCGCGAAGATGCAATCGCCCTTGGCCAGTTCTTCCAGGTCATATTGCTTGTCGAGGTCGGCGATGCCCCATTTGCGGGCCCGCGCGCGCTCGTCGTCGTTGCGGAACAGCAACCGGCCCTTGAACTGGCCGCCGACGCAGCGCAGCGCTGCGCACGCCAGCACGCCCTCGGGCGCGCCGCCCGAGCCCATATAGACGTCGATCGTCGTATCGGGATCGGCCGTCGCAATCACGCCCGCGACGTCGCCGTCGCCGATCAGCATCACGCCGCAGCCGATGCCGCGCAGCTCGGCGATCAGCGCCTCGTGGCGGGGCCGGTCGAGCACGCAGGCAATGATCTCGCTCGGCGCGACGCCCTTGGCGGCGGCGATCGCGGTAACGTTCTCGGTCGGCGTCTTGTCGAGGTCGATGATCCCCGCGGGCAGGTTCGGGCCGACCGCGATCTTGTCCATATAGACGTCGGGGGCATTGAGCAGCCCGCCCTTCTCGGCGATCGCCAGCACCGCGAGGCTGTTCGGCCCCGCCTTGGCGCAGATCGTCGTGCCTTCGAGCGGATCGAGCGCGATGTCGATCGCCGGGCCATTGCCGGTGCCGACCTTCTCGCCGATGAACAGCATCGGCGCCTCGTCGCGCTCGCCCTCGCCGATCACCACGGTGCCGTCGATGTCGAGTTCGTTGAGCGCGGCGCGCATCGCCTCGACCGCGGCGGCATCCGCCGCCTTCTCGTCGCCGCGTCCGGTCAGCGTCGAGGCGGAGATCGCCGCCGCTTCGGTGACGCGCACCATCTCGAGGACGAGGACGCGATCGAGCACCTGGCTGGCGGTTTGCATGCTATACCTCTGTTTAACGTGTATAACAGCGGTGTACCGCGGCGGAGCGGGAACGACAAGCGCCAACGCGTCCCGCGCCGGGGCGCATCAGCCACTCTTATAGCGTGATCGCCGCCTTCATCCCCAGCACGCCGACGTCATGCGCCTCGCGCACCCCGCCGGGGTGGTGGATATATTGCAGGTTCGGCCGCAGCTCGAGCCAGTCGGCGGGGTGGATGCTGTAATAGACCTCCGCGGCATATTCGGCGTGGCGCACCGGCGTTCCCGGCACCAGCCGGTCGGCGGTCGCGGCGCGGCCGTTGACGTTGGTGCGCGCGACGCCGACGCCGAGCACGTCGCCCGGCACCGCGGGCACCAGCCCCTTGTAGAACAGCCCGAGCGAGACCTGATTGTCGGTCACCGACGTCGCGCGGTCCGCCTGCGTGACATTGGCGAACATCGACAGGCCGGTCAGCGCCTTGCCGTCCTTCGACGTCCCGGTGAGCTGCTGCTGCATCGTCCCGTAGACGCCGTAGCGACTCGTATGCTGGAGCGGCGACAGGCCGGTGACGATGCTGGGATTGCGGTTGACGTCGAGCAAGACGTCGTCACCGCGCGCGGTGCCGAGCCAAGCGCCGACCTTGTACGAACCGACCTGCCCTTCGTCACCGCCGCGCGTCCAGCCGATTTCGACCGGGATCAGCGCGCCGGTCGCGCCGTGGAAGCGCCAGAGGAAGAAGTCGTTGTCGAGATTGCGCGGATTGATCTCGTAGACGCCGCCCTGCACATAGAGGTCGCGCGGCAGGTCGACGCGCACCCGCCCGCCCCATTGGCCGACCGGCCAATTCTGCCAATAGTCGCCGACGAGATTGCCCGGCTGCGCGCCGCAGAAGCTCAGATTCATGAAATGGCACGAGAAGACGGCGAAATCCTCGCCCGGATTGGTGCGGCCGAGCTTGATCTCGACGCGCGGCCCGATCCGCTGTTCGTACCAAAATTGCGTCATGCGCACGGTCTGGCCGCGGCCATAGACCTCTTGCACCTGTTGCAGCGAATCGATGCCGGCATCCGCGGTCAGATTGCGCCCGCGCCGCCACGTCACCGTCGCCTGGAACGCGCCGCCCTTGAGCCCGGCGAGCTTGTCGAGATCAAGCAGCACGCCCGCGTCGAACTGCCCGGTCTCGCGGAACAGCTTCCGGTCGCCGCCCGCGACATTGTAGCCGCTTTCCGATGCATAACGCGCGGTCACGCCGATCCCGCGCTGGCCGAGCCGGGTGCGGATCTCCTGCCAGTCGCCGATCAGGCCGGCCGGCGGCGCACTCTGCGTGTCGCCGATCAGCGCCGAGGGCGAGGTGTCGCGCGTCCGGGTGATCGCGGTGCGCGGGCGGTGCTGGGTATCGCCGCGGCTGCTGTCCACCCCCGCCTCGGCAGTATCGGGCGGCGGCGCGGAGGCGCCGACATCGACCTGTTGGGCGTGCGCATTGCCGGCGAGCAGCGCAGCGGCGGAGAGGCTGGCGAGAGCGAAACGTAGCGTCATCGAAAATCCGTCGAAGCAGCACGGGGATCGCGCCCCGCAGCATCGACAACGGTCCGAAATGACATTGGTTCGCCAGCCGAAACGAATTTCGGGAGCGTGGCGAATCTGCAACGCTTCCGGTGCTGCGCCTTAGCTGCGGCAGCCGATCAGTCCGGCGACGGGCACCGCGATCGCGTCCTGCCCCGGCCGTTCGATCTGCAAAGACCCGCTCGGCACGCGCGCACCCGCGGTCAGCCCGTCCTGCTGGACGATCTCCATCGACAGCCGCACGCTGAGATCGCCGCCGCGATAATCGGCCGCATCCGCGAAACCGAGCCGCCCCGGCCCCTCCCCGCCGCTGCGCGCGAGGTCGATCGTCTTGCCGCCGATCGACAGCCGCAGCGTCGCGGGATCGGCGACCGCCATCGCCACCAACTGGCGATCGGCGGGGTTCCACAGATAGGCGGCGCAGCCCTTGGCCGGCAGCCGCTGCTGGCCGATCGCGCCGAGCACGGATGGCGCGGCGGGGGGCACGGGAGCGGCGGCTTGGGCAGCGACGGCGAGGAACAGCGCGATCATGGCGCGATCGTTACCATGGCCAGCCACGCCGGGTAAGCCGCCACGCCGAGCAACGCGCCGAACGGCAGCGCGGTGTCGCGCGCCATCCGCCGCCCGCCGAGATGCGCGAACAGCGCGACGCCGAGCCCGATCAGGCTCGCGATCACCAGTACCGCCGGCAGCATCCGCCAGCCGAGCCACAAGCCGATCGCGCCCATCAGCTTGGGATCGCCGCCGCCCATCCCCTCGCGCCCGCGCCACGCCTTGTAGCCGAGCGCGATCCCGGCGAGCGCCGCGTAGCCCGCGATCCCGCCGATCAGCCGATCCGCGAGGTCCGGCATCAGCCCCGCCGCGCCGCTCGCCAGCCCGGCCAGCGCGAGCAGCGCGGTCAGCCGGTCGGGCAGCCAGAAGGCGACGATGTCCAGCGCCGCCAGCGCCAGCAACAGCCAGCCGAACACCGCCCCCGCGACGCCGGCCGAACCGGGCGCCACCCCCCCCGCGAGCACGCCGATCGTCAGCGCCGCCAGCTCGATGCCCAAATGGGCGGGATCGATCCGCGCGCCGCAGCCCCGGCATCGTCCGCGCTGCGCCACGAAGCTGACGATCGGCACCAGCTCGGCCGGCCCCAGCGTCCGCCCGCAGGCGTCGCACGCCGACCGCCCGCGCGCGATCGACCGTCCCGCCGGCCAGCGGATCACCAGCGCCGCGATGAAACTGCCGAAGATCGCGCCCAGCCCGCCGAGCAGCGCCGCCCAGCCGACGGCGCTCACGTTATGCCTCCTCGGGATCGGGATCGCGGATGAGGTAGCGATAGACGCCGAGCAGATCGATCAGCAGCAGCACGACGTTCTGCGACCCCAAAGCCCAGTCGCGCATCAGTGCCGCCCCGATCAGCCAGGCGATCGCCGACAGGCAGAACAGCACCATCGCCCAACCGGTATCGCGCCGCCCCCAGTCCAACGCCACGATCGTCGCCGCAATCATCCCGCTGATCGACGCAAACCACCGAATTGGTTCGATAAATTCCTGCATGACGGCTGAGCGAGCGGGCGTGGAAATGTATCCCCCTCCACAATTCCTCCCCCGCCAGGGGGAGGGGGACCGTTCGGCGCAAGCCGAATGGTGGAGGGGGAGGAAAGGGTGGAAGCCCAGATAACAAAACTTCCGCCCTTTCCTCCCCCTCCGTCACGGCTACGCCGCGCCACAGCGCCGGGCCGCACATGCCCCCGGCATGTGCTTGGATTGCCGGGGGCAATCCAACCCGGCACTCCCTGGCGGGGGAGGAATGGACAGGGCCATCGGTCCGGCCGTCATTGTGCCGACCCGCAGCAACGCTGGACCCGCCGTATCCCGTCATTGCCCCGCCCCCTGCCGCACCCTAGATCGCCTCCAACTAGAAACACCGGAGAGCGTATGTCCACCGATCCCGTCGTCATCGTCAGTTACGCCCGCACGCCGATGGGCTCGTTCCAGGGTGCGCTCGCCGGCGCCTCGGCGACCGAACTCGGCGCCGCAGCGGTGAAGGCCGCGGTCGACCGCGCCGGCGCCTCGGCGGACGCGATCGAGCGTATCTACATGGGCTGCGTCCTTCCCGCCGGCCTCGGCCAGGCCCCCGCGCGGCAGGCGGCGATCGGCGCCGGGCTCGGCACGCATGTCGAGGCGACGACGGTCAACAAGATGTGCGGATCGGGCATGCAGGCCGCGATCATGGCCGCCGATGCGCTCGCCGCGGGATCGGTCGACCTGCTCGTCGCCGGCGGGATGGAGAGCATGACCAACGCGCCCTATCTCTCGCGCAAGCATCGCGGCGGCGCGCGTATCGGCCACGACACCTTCTACGACCATATGTATCTCGACGGGCTCGAGGATGCCTATGAGCCCGGCAAGCTGATGGGCAATTTCGCCGAGGATACCGCCGCCGATTATCAGTTCACCCGCAAGGCGATGGACGATTATGCGATCGAATCGCTGCACCGCGCGCAGCGTGCGCAGGGGTCGGGCGCGTTCGATCGCGAGATCGTGCCGGTCGAGGTGAAGGGCCGCAAGGGTTCGACCACCGTCGCGCTCGACGAACAGCCGGCGAAGGGCGACGTCGCCAAGATCCCGACGCTCAAGCCCGCTTTCTCGCGCGAGGGCACGATCACCGCCGCCAACGCCTCGTCGATCTCCGACGGTGCCGCCGCCCTGGTGATGACCCGCGCCAGCGTCGCCGAGCGGCTCGGCCTCACCCCGATCGCCCGCGTCGTCGCGCACGCCGCGCATGCGCACGATCCCGCCAAATTCACCACTGCGCCGGTCTTCGCGATGCGCAAGGCGATGGAGCGCGCCGGCTGGAGCCGCGACGACATCGACCTGTTCGAGGTCAACGAGGCGTTCGCGGTGGTGTCGATGATCGCGATCCACGATCTCGGCATCGATCCCGCCCGCCTCAACGTCCACGGCGGCGCCTGCGCGCTCGGCCATCCCATCGGCGCGAGCGGCGCACGCATCTTGGCCACCCTGCTGTCGGCGTTGCAGACCAACGGCCAGCGCCGCGGGATGGCGTCGCTCTGCATCGGCGGCGGCGAGGCCACCGCGATGGCGGTCGAACTGATGCACTGACGCGCCGCCCCTCCCTGCGTGGGAGGGGACGCCCGGCGGATCAGGGGAGCCGTTCCGCCGGCTCCACGCCCCACAGGCTCCCCACCTCGACGAAGCCCGCCTGCCCGCGCACGTCGAACCGGCACCAGCCGCCGCCGCACGCGCTCAGCCGCCCGACGACGCCGGGGGCGGCGCGCCACAGCAGCTTCGCGCCCGTCGACGCACGTTCGTGCATCTCGATCGGTTGCGCGCCGCGGACGATCGCCGTCCGTCGCTCGCTCAGCAGCGCGGCGAGCATCCAGCCCTGCGTACCGTCGGGGTCCTCGACCTTGCGCCATTGCTTGAACGTCGCGACGACGCGCACCGGCAAATCGGCGCGCTGGTACAGCCAGCTCGCCGGATAGGTCTTGTCCGGGCCGGTACGCATCCGCGCGCGACCGGCGTTGATCGACGCATAATAGGGCAGCGTCTTCTTCGCCTCGGCGGCCAGCGCACCGCCGTCGGCCGCCAGCATCGCCAGTCCCGCGACCGCTAAAGCCCAATGGCGCATCATAACATTCCTCAAACTGGAACCCCTCTCTAGCGCGGACGCGGGCAGGAGCAACGATCCGTTGACGCGACCGGCGCGCTCCGCCAAGCCGATGCCGCGATGCCAGAGCCCCGCAGGACCCCCAGGGTGATCGTCACCCGCGAGCTTGCCGACACGGTGATGGACCGGCTCGAGGCGCTGTTCGACACGACCAACAACCGCGGCGATGCGGCGATGACGCGCGACCAGCTCGCCGCCGCGATGGCGGATTGCGACGTGCTCGTCCCCACCGTCACCGACGAGATCGACGCCGCGCTGATCGCGGGCGCGGGCGACCGGCTGCGGCTGATCGCCAATTACGGCGCCGGCGTGAACCATATCGCGCTGAAGGCGGCGCGCGCGCGCGGCATCATCGTCACCAACACGCCCGGCGTGCTGACCGAGGATACCGCCGACATGGCGATGGCGTTGATCGTCTCGGTGCCGCGGCGGCTCGCCGAGGGCGAGAAGCTGGTGCGCGCGGGCGAATGGCACGGCTGGAGCCCCGGCGGCATGCTCGGCCATCGCATCGGCGGCAAGACGCTCGGCATCGTCGGCATGGGCCGCATCGGCCAGGCGGTCGCGCGGCGCGCGCGCGCCTTCGGCCTGTCGATCCATTATCACAACCGCCGCCGCCTGCCCGCGGTGGTCGAGGCGGAGCTGGGAGCGACCTTCCATGCCGATCTCGACGCTTTGCTCGGGCTCGCCGACATCGTCAGCATCCACACGCCGCTCAACGCCGACAGCCGCGACCTGATCGATCGCCGCCGCATCGGGCTGATGCGGCCCCACGTCTACGTCATCAACACCTCGCGTGGCGGCATCCTCGACGAGGGCGCGCTGGTCGACGCGCTGGAGGCGGGCCGCCTCGCCGGCGCCGGGCTCGACGTGTGGGAGCACGAGCCGCGCATCGACCCGCGGCTGCTCGCGCTGCCCAATGTGGTGATGACCCCGCATATGGGCTCGGCGACGCTCGAAGGGCGGCAGGCGTCGGGCGAGCGCGTCATCCAGAACATCCGCATGTGGGCGGACGGCCATCGCCCGCCCGATCAGGTGCTCGACGGCTGGGCCTGAACCGCCATTCGATTGTGACAAAATGTTGCCGATCGGAACATCCTGCTGCGCCGCACCATTAAAGCGGCTTCAAATCAGCAAGGGAAATCAATGATGAAGATCAAGCCGCTCGCCGTCTCCGCGCTCCTGCTCGGCTCCGCGATCAGCCTGTCGGCGTGTTCGACGCTCAAGGGTGCCGGCATCGGCGCCGCGGGTGGTGCGGGCGTCGCCGCCGCGACCGGCGGCAGCGTCGAAAAGGGTGCGGCGGTCGGTGGCGCCGGCGGCGCGGTCGTCGGCACCGTCGCCGACTAAGCGAGGTTCGGGAGCGTCGAGCGCCTCAACCCGGCGCTCCCGTACATTCGAGGATGCGCGCCCGCGCGCGATCCTTGTCCCGCCCGAAGCGCGTGAGGATCGCGATCATCTCCTCCCGCGCCGGCACGAACACGGTCTCGTCACCGACCGCGACCGCCACCCGCGTCGCCGGCACCAGCGCCGCCCAGCCCGAACCTTCGGCGAGCATCAGGCCGCCCATGATCTCGACGTCGCGATCGCCCCGCGGCCAGCGCGCGAACACCTGCGACCGGAAGCGCGGATGCGAATCGCTCGCCGCCAACGCCACGCCCAGCCGCGCCGCCAGCGCCAACGCGTCCCGCTCGTCGGTCAGCAGATCGATATCGGCCACCGCGGTATCGCCGCCGAGCAGCACCACCGCCGCACTGCCGATGATCCACCACGGCGCGACCGCGGTGCGCATCGCTTGCGCCACCGCGATCAATGCCGTCTCGACCGCCGCGTCCATCGTGCCGACGGTCCGCTCAGTCCCCGGTCAGGATGCGATCGACCAATTGCTTCACCGTCGGCACGAAGCCGTTCGAGTAAAACGGATCGCGCTTGAAATTATACGCCGCATGTCCGGCGAACATCAGATTCTGGTCGATGTCGCCGCCATGCGCGATGTCCTGCAGCGTCTTCTGGATGCAGAAGCTGCGCGGGTCGGCGAGCCGCCCGGTCGAATTGGTGTCGGTATCCGCCCAGCTCGAGAACGAGCATTGCGACAGGCAGCCCATGCAATCCGCCTGATCCTTGCGGATGATCCCCTTTTCGACCGGGGTCACGAAGACCAGCGTGTTGTCCGGCGTCTTCAGCGCGTCGGTATAGCCCTCGCCGAACCACTGGCGCGCACGCAGCAGGTCGTTGCGCGTCACCCAGAAATTCTTGCCCTTCACGCCGACGTCGAGCTGGAAGACGTGATCGCCCGCCTCCTGCGTCGAAAAGGCGATCTGCCGCTCCGATCGCGCCTCAAGATTGCGCAGGAACGGGTTGCGCACCGCCGACGAATAGAAACCGGTCGGCGAGAAGCGATGCAGCAGCACCTCGCCTTCCTCGATCTGGGTCAGCTTGGCCTTCCAATCCTGCGGGATCGGGCTTTCCTGCGTCAGCAGCGGCCGCGTGCCATATTGGAAGGCGATCGTGCCGAGTTCCGGATTGTCGATCCAGTCGTTCCAGTCGCGCAGGTACCAGACGCCGCCCGCCATCACGATCGGCGTGCTGTCGGGGATACCGCCCTCACGCATCACCGCGCGCAGCTCGGCGACGCGCGGGAACGGGTCCTGCGGCTTCAGCGGGTCCTCGGCGTTCGACAGGCCGTTGTGGCCGCCGGCGAGCCACGGGTCCTCGTAGACCACCGCCGCCAGCCATTCCGACGCCTTCGAATAAGCACGCTTCCACAAGGCGCGGAACGCCCGGCCCGACGACACGATCGGCAGATAGGATACGCCGTAGGAGGCGGTGATCTCCGACAATTTATAGGGCATGCCGGCGCCGCAGGTGACGCCCGCGACCATGCCGCGCGTCCGCTCCAGCACGCCGTGCAGGATGCGCTGGGCGCCGCCCATCTCCCACAGCACGTTGATGTTGACCGCACCCTGGCCGCCGGCGATCTCATAGGCCCGGTGCACCTGCTGCACCGCACCCTCGATCGCATATTCGACCAGTTCCTCGTGCCGTTCGCGGCGGGTCAATGCGCGATACACCTGCGGGATAATCTTGCCCTCGGGGTCGTAGCTGTCGGCATTTACCGCGGACACGGTGCCGATGCCGCCGGCGGCGGCCCAAGCCCCTGCGGAAGCGTGATTGGTCGCAGCGACGCCCTTGCCGCCCTCGACGAGCGGCCAGACCTCGCGGCCATTATAGACAATCGGCTTCAGGCCCTTGAACACGGAAAAATGCACCTCATCCGGGGGTAAATACGACCGGCTATACAAGAAGGATGCCGGGAAGCGAAGAAATTGCGCGCCCGTCGGCGCCGTCCGTCGCGCCTTAGGCCGCGGTTAACCCCGTTGCGCCACACCCTCCCGATCGACGCATCACGCGAGGGGAAGGTTACACCGATGGGGGTCCTCAATCACCTGATCGCGCCGCGGCGTGCGCCGGGTGCGCTGCTGCCGGTGCCGCCGAGCTCGCCGCTCGGCACGCTGCTGCTGCCGCAATTCGCGCGGCTCGGCTGCGTCGCGGGCGCGCTGCCCGATCACGGGCCGACCGGTTCGGCCTGGTCGCGCGCCTATGTCCTCGGCGCCGCCTGCGCGTCGCTCCAGCAGCACGGTGCCGTCCCGGTCAGCGACCGCGCCTGTTTCGCCGCCGCGCTCGACGCATTCGCGCTGACCTATGGCGAAATCGGCGCCCGCGACATCCTCGCCGCGACCGTCGCCGCCGCCGAGGCGCAGGAACCCGAAGTCGAGGACGGCCTGCTGCAAGGCGCCGCCGACCTCGCGCTCGCATCCTCCGGCGAGGCCGCCGCCTCGCTCCACTTCGCCACGCGACTCAGCGAGGAACTCGCCGAGGAGGTGTGAGCGCGACGGCAGCCGCCGCGCTCCGCTCGCGCGGGAGCATTGCGAAAGCCGCTCTGCCCCACACCCGGACTGCACCCCAGCGGGTAAAGGGCCTAGCGTTGCAGAAGGCTCGCGTTGAGCCGCAAAGCGAACACCAGCCCTATCCCAACACCCCCGGCCGCCCCATCGCCGCGCCATACAAGGCCTTGTACCGCGCGATCATCGTGCCCTCGTCGAACTCGGCGCGCGCCTTCGCGCGGTTCGCCGCGCCGACCCGCGACCGCAGCGCCGCATCGGAGACCAGCGCCTGCAACGCGTCGCGCAGCAGCACCTCGTCGCCGCCGGTGACGAAGGGCGCATTCTCCGCCGCCACCATCCGCGGCACGTCGCCGACCGGCGTGCTCACCACCGGCAGGCCCGCCGCCATTCCCTCGACGACGCTGATCGGGAATTGCTCGCTCGCCGAGGAGAGCGCGATGATATCAAAATGGCCGACGAAGCGATGCGGCCGCCCCAGGAACCCCGGCATCGCCACGCGATCCGCGATCCCCATCGCCGCCGCGGTCGATTCGATCGCCGCCCGCTCCGGCCCCTCGCCGACGATCACCAGCCGGAACCGACCCGCGATCCCGCCGCAGGCGCGCACCAGCAGCGGCAGGTTCTTGACCTCGCGCAGGCCGGCCAGCGCGCCGATCACCACCTCCTTGCCGTTGGGCACGAAGCCGGGGATCGCGCGCAGCTCCGGCTTGCCCGCATACAGCGCGGTATCGATACCGTTGGCGATGCGGTGAAGGCGCGCCGCCGGCTGCTTCCACGTCCGCCGCGCGATCTCCTCCAGCACCTCGGACGGCACCACGAGCGCCTGCGCCGCGCCCAGCGCGATGCGGCGATAGACGTTGCGCTCGATCTTCAGCCCCCGGGCCTCGTCGGCGTTGAAGCCGTCCTCGTGATGGACCAGCGGCGGCGCGCCCTTGGGGAACACCCGCCGCGCCATCACCCCGTCGATCGCGCCCCAATTGTAGGTCAGCACCAGATCGAAGCGCCGCATGAACCGCGCCAGCGCCTCGTAGCGCGCCACTGACGGCCGCCCGGTGAGCGCCGGCGGGTCCTGCGCGATCTCGTAGCGCACGCCCTTGGCGATCGCGTCGCGCGCGCCGAGCTGGTCGGGCACGCCGCTGACGATCGTATGCCGCGCCGTATCGCCGAACGCATTCATCAACCGCACCGCCCGCGCCTCCTTGCCGCCCAGGCTGAAGCTCGAATGCAGATGCAGGATATGAACGGGTTGCGGCATATCGTGTCGTGTAGCGGCGCGGCGGGGTTCGCGGAAGAACGGTTTACCGCAGCGGCAGCCACCGCCGTTCGACCACCGACCGCCACGCCCATTCGACCGGCGCGATGCGGAACCGCCGCACCCAGTGAACCGCTAGCCACAGCAAGAGCGCGTCGACCGCCAGCGCCAGCGCCATCATCGCCGCCCAGCCCAGCCGCCCGTACAGCCCCAGCCCGTAGGGCGAGAACACCAGCCACGACACGATCAGCGTCTGCGCGACGTACAGCGTCAGCGCGGTCCGCCCCGCCGCCGCGAACGGCGCCAGCCACCGCGCCCGCGATGCGAGCAACGCGACGAGCGCGACATGCCCCAGCGTCATCGCCAGCCGCGCGACATCATCCCACATCCATGCGATCGCGACCCGCCCGTCGAACCGCGTCGCCTCCCACGCGCCGTACAGGCGCAGCGGCAGGCCGACGCCATAGCCCCACGCCAGCATCCGCCAGTAGCGCCGCCGCGACCAGCCGCCCTGCAGCGCCCCCAGCCGGAACAGGCCCGCACCGATCAGCATCGTCGCCGCCGCCTCCCAGACGTAGACGACCTCCTCGCCGCCCAGCCGCTCCAAGCCGACCCGCCGCTGCCCGGCGGTCCATTGCGCGCGCGTGCCGTGGCCGAAGGCATCCTCGCGCGTCACCGCCGCGGCATTGGCCGCCGCCATCTGCGCGTGCGCCGCCGCCGGTACCTGCGTGGTCAGCCCGGTCGCCAGCGTGAACGCCGCATAGGACAGGCCGACGACGAACAGCGCCCGCGTCGGCAGCGTCCGGAAACCACAGGCGACCAGCGCCGCCACCGCATAGGTGTGCAGGATATCGCCCGGCCACAGCAGCAGGAACATATGCGCGATGCCCAGCGCCCACAGCACCGCATTGCGCCAGCCGTAGCGCAGCGCCACCGCCAGCGGATTGTCGCTCGCCGCCGCGATCCGCTCGGTGAGGATCAGCATCCCCGCCCCGAACAGCATTTCGAGCAGCGCCCGCGCCGTGCCTTCGACCAGCACGGTCTGCGCCCACCACGCCGCCTGATCGGCGCCGCTCCAGCCGATATGGCGGATGTCGGACCAATTGGCGGTCATCGACGCGCCCATCTCGCTGACGTTGAGGAACAGGATGGCGAGGATCGCCACGCCGCGCAGGATGTCGAGCAGGACGAGCCGCGGCGCCCCATCCGGCTCGTCGCCGGCGGGCGTCACGACAGTGCTTTCTCCAGCAGCCGGTCGATCGGGTCGTGCAACGCCGCCTCGCTCAGCGTCGGGGCATGGCCGACGCCGGGCAGCGTCACCAATTCGGCCTGGTCGAGCGCCGCGAGCATCCGCTCCGCCACCGGCTGCGCCAGCACGTCGGACCGGCCGCCGCGCACGATCAGCACCGGCACCGCACGCAACGCCGACAACGCTGCCCACATGTCCGGCCCGCTCTCGTTGCCCGGCGTCTTGAACGGCTCGGCGATCTTGAGGTCGTAATCGAGCACGATGCGCCCGCTGCTGTTGAGGCGGTAGACGCGCTTGGCCATCGCCAGCCAATCCTCGATCTTCCAGTCGGGATAGACGTCGGCATGCGCGTCCTGCAGCGTCCGCGCGGCGTGCATCCAGGTCGGGCAGCTGCTGCCCTTGCCGACGTAGCCGCGGATACGGCTGATCCCGCTCGCCTCGATCTCCGGCCCGACGTCGTTGAGCAGCGCGGCGGCGATCCCCGCCCCCGCCTGCGCGAGCAGCATCGTCACGATCCCGCCGAGCGAGGTGCCGACCGCGACGACGCGCGCGATGCCGCGCTCGGCGAGCAGCGCCTGCACGTCCGCGACATAGGTCGCGGGCGCATAGGTCATCGGGTCCTTGGCGTATTCGCTCTTGCCGCGGCCGCGAAAGTCGACCGCGATCACCTGCCGCCGCCCCGCCAGCCGGGCGGCCAGCGCATCGTAATCGCGCGCGTTGCGGGTCAGGCCGGGCAGGCACAGCACCGGCGGCAGGCGCTCGTCGCCCGGATAGAATCGATAATGCAGCTTCAGCCCGTCGGCCGACAGCCAATAGCAGTTTTCATAAGCGGCCATGGTTGCGTCCTGCGGTTGGCGACCTCCATATCCACACATGCCCATCAACCCGCAAGCATACCGCCCCGCATCCGCGCTGCTCGATCTCGGGCCGACGCTGTCCGATCCGGTCGCCGCCGCCGATTTCCCCGAGACGCGGCTGCGCTTCCGCAACGACCGCGCCGCCGCCGAGGTAGGCCTCGACACGCTCACCGACGCCGAATGGACGCAGGCGTTCGGGCGTTTCGCCCCCCTCCCCGGCACGCTGCCGCAGCCGCTGGCGCTGCGCTATCACGGTCACCAGTTCCGCCAGTACAATCCCGACATCGGCGACGGCCGCGGCTTCACCTTCGCGCAAACGCGTGATGTCGACGACCGGCTAATGGATCTCGGCACCAAGGGATCGGGCACCACCCCCTACAGCCGCTCGGGCGACGGCCGGCTGACGTTGAAGGGCGGCGTGCGCGAGATCCTCGCCACCGAGATGCTCGAGGCGCTGAACGTCCCGACCAGCCGCACGCTGTCGCTGATCGAGACCGGCGAGCGATTGATGCGCGGCGACGAACCCTCGCCGACGCGCTCGGCGGTGCTGGTGCGCCTCAACCACGGCCATATCCGCATCGGCAGCTTCCAGCGCCTCGCCTATCATCAGGACGAGGCGGGCATGCGCGCACTGGTCCGCTATGTCCTTACCAATCTCTACGGCGAGGATTCGGACGATCCGCTGCGTCTGCTCGACCATGTCGTCGGCCGCACCGCGACGCTCGCGGCGCGCTACATGGCGGCCGGCTTCGTCCACGGCGTGCTCAACAGCGACAATATCAACGTCACCGGCGAGAGCTTCGACTACGGCCCGTGGCGCTTCGCCCCGACCTGGGACCCCGGCTTCACCGCCGCCTATTTCGACCATGCCGGCCTCTACGCCTTCGGCCGCCAGCCCGAGGCGATCCATTGGGACGTGATGCAGCTCGCCGCCTCGCTGCGTCTGATCGCCGAGAGCGACCCGCTGATCGCCACGCTCGAGACCTTCGCGCCCCGCTACCAGCCGCAGATCACCGCGGCGCTGCTCTGGCGGCTGGGCGTCCTGCCGTGCACGCCGGAGGACGACCGCGCGCTGGTCCAGGCGATGGAACGCGCGCTGCACGCGTCGGCCGCGCCGCTCGACCGCTTCTTCTTCGACGTTTTCGGCGGCACGCTGCCCGACAGCTACGGCGAGGCGTGGCAGCCGTTCCGCGACGCCCTCGCCGCCTACGCCCCCCGCAAGGACCGCAGCCACCGCTATTGGCAAGGCGAACCCTGCAGCATGCTGATCGACGAGGTCGAGGCGATCTGGTCCCCGATCGCCGACGCCGACGACTGGCGCGCGCTTGAGGGGAAGGTGGCCGCGATCCGCGAGATGGGCGACGCGCTGGCGTAACGAAGGTCTCCCTTCCCCCCGTCACCGCTACGCGGTGCCACCTCCCCCTGGCGGGGGAGGACACGGCACACCCGCGATTGCGCGCATCCCCAGACCCCCGCCCCCACCTTGCCGCCCCGCCGCCATTCGCCTAACCCGTTGGACAGCACAGACAGGGTACGCATGGCCGACGCGATCATCTCCCACGAACCCGCCACCGGCGCCGAGCTGTGGAGCGGCGCGATCGGCGACGCCGACGACGAAGTCGCCGCCGCCCGCGCCGGCTGGGCGAGCTGGGCCGCGCAACCGCTCACCGTCCGCATCGAAACGATGCGCCGCTTCGGCAACGTCGTCCGCCAGCGCCATGAGGCCTTCGCCGACCTGCTCGCGCGCGAAACCGGCAAGCCGCTCTGGGAAGCGCGCACCGAAGTCGACAGCGTCATCGCCAAGGTCGACATCTCGGTCAGCGCCTATGCCGAACGCACCGCGCAACGCCGGCTCGAATCGCCGATGGGCAGCCGCATGGCATTGCGCCACAAGCCGCACGGCGTGCTTGCGGTGCTCGGGCCGTACAATTTCCCCGCGCATCTGCCCAACGGCCACATCGTCCCCGCCTTGCTCGCCGGCAATGCGGTGGTCTTCAAACCGTCGGAGAAGACGCCCGCGACCGGCGCCTTCCTCGTCGATTGCTACCGCGCCGCCGGCATCCCCGAAGCCTGCATCCGGCTGCTGATCGGCGGCCCCGCCGAGGGCAAGGCGCTCGCCGACCATCCCGATATCGACGGCCTGCTGTTCACCGGATCGGCGCGCACCGGCCTCGCGCTCAACCGCGCCTTCGCCGCCAAGCCCGAGAAGATCCTCGCGCTGGAGATGGGGGGCAACAACCCGATCATCGTCTGGGACACGCCCGATCTCCATTCGGCGGCGGTGCTCGTCATCCAGTCCGCCTTCACCACCGCCGGCCAGCGCTGCACCGCCGCGCGCCGGCTGATCGTCGAGGATCGCCTCTACCAGCCGCTGATCGACGCGATCTGCGCCATGGTCGGCCGGCTGATCGTCGGCAGCCCCCACGACGATCCGCAGCCGTTCATGGGTCCGGTGATCGACAATGACGTCGCCGATCAGTTGAGCGAAAGCTTCCTCGCGTTGCTGATGCGCGGCGGCCGCCCGATCCGCCACCTCGAACGCCCCGACGCCGACCGCCCCTTCCTCACCCCGGCGCTGATCGACATGACCGCGGCGACCGAACATCCGGACATCGAGCTGTTCGGCCCGATCCTGCAAGTCTATCGCGCCGCCGATTTCGACGCGGCGATCGCGCTCGCCAACAACACCCGCTACG
This sequence comes from Sphingomonas sp. CD22, assembly GCF_034556155.1. NCBI lineage: Bacteria > Pseudomonadati > Pseudomonadota > Alphaproteobacteria > Sphingomonadales > Sphingomonadaceae > Sphingomonas > Sphingomonas sp. CD22. The sequence continues at coordinate 38,018 of NZ_JAYDYX010000013.1, forward strand.
GCCTGTCGGCGGCGTTGGTCAGCCAGACCCCGGCGCTCTACGACCGCTTCTGGGCGGGCATCCGCGCCGGCATCGTCAACTGGAACCGCCCGACTAACGGCGCCTCCTCGTCGGCGCCGTTCGGCGGCATCGGCTGGAGCGGCAACCATCGCCCCAGCGCCTATTACGCCGCCGATTACTGCGCCTATCCCGTGGTCAGCAACGAAGCCGAAGCCGCCCGCGCCAACATCGGCATCGGACTGCGCGACGCCTAGCGCGGCACTGAGGAAAGCACGAACCCGGAGGCAGGCAACGAGGATCGAGCCGACCACGAAAGCCCGTCACCCCGAATCCGTTCCGGGGTCCACCGGGCCGCAAGGCAACAGCCTCGCCTCCAGCCATTCTCCTCGCCGCAGCGTGGTCCCCGGGACGAGCCGAGACCTCAGCGAAACACCCGATGTACCCCGGCGAAGGCCGGGGCCCAGTTGGGAAAGCCGCTGTAAGCTATTACAAACCTTCGCCAAACTGGGCCCCGGCCTCCGCCGGGGTACAATGCCAATATGGAGCACACCGACTTTCGCAGAGGTCTCGAACGAGTCCGAAATGACGGCGTGGGCGCAGACAGCGCCCGACGCGATCAGACAACGTCATTCATCGCCCACGCTCTCGGGTTATACGCAGCGATCGATCCGCACGGACATCGGCATGCAGACGTATCATCTCACGACATTTCTCGCAAAAACCGCAGAGCGCGCCCGCCTCACCGGCGTCGCGGACCTGCCCGTAGATGCACTGCGCAACAAAGGCGGCCGCCGCACCCCACGAAAGCGCGCACTCCTCGCCCGCGCCGCGGCGCGTAATCCCGACGGCAGCGCATCGGTGATCAGCTACTTCTGATTCGCCGCGCTTCGCGAGCATGCCGCAATCTTCTACATAACCGCATGCCCCTCGCCGCTCTCGGTCCGCGCATCTGCATCATGGGTCCTTCGAACAGCGGCAAGTCGACGCTGGCGCAGGCGATCGGGCAGGCGCGCGACCTGCCGGTCGTCCATCTCGACCAGCTCCACCATCTGCCCGACACCGACTGGCAGCCCCGCCCGGTCGCCGCGTTCGTCGCGCTGCATGACGCTGCGATCCTCGATGAACGCTGGGTGATCGACGGCAACTACTCACGTTGCCTGCCGCAGCGGCTGGCGCGTGCGACCGGGGTCGTGCTGCTCGACGTGCCGACCCTGACCAGCCTGCGTCGCTACGTCGCCCGCTGCTGGTTCGACCGCGACCGGATCGGCGCGCTGGCGGGCAACCGCGACAGCGTCAAATGGGCGATGCTGCGCCACATCGCGACCACCACCCGCGCCAACCGCCGCCGCTACGATGCCTTGGCCGCGACGATCGACCTGCCCGTCGTCCGCCTCGCCACCCCACGGGCGATCGCCGCTTTCTACCGCACCGCCGGCCTCACCCGGCCGCGACGCGCCGCGATTCGGGCAGGGTCACCGCCGGCAGGCACTTGAACCCGGGCCGCGCGAGCAGATAGCCCTGGATGTAGCGGATGCCGAGCCCCGAGAGCATGTCATATTCCTCGATCGTCTCGATTCCCTCGGCGATCACCGCGATACCCAGCGACTCGGCGATCCGCACCACGCCCTCGACGATCATCCGCCGCGGCAGGCTCCGCTCGATGCCGCGGATCAACTCCATGTCGAGCTTGATGTAATCGGTCTGGAACTTGGCGAGCAGCCCGAGCCCGGCATGACCCGCGCCGAAATCGTCGATCGCGGTGCCGAAGCCCATCGCGGTATAGGATTCGACGATCGTCTTGACGTGCGCGGTGTCGGTCATCTCCTCGTTCTCGGTGAATTCGAAGATCAGCCGGTCGGTCGGAAAGCCCGTCGCATGCGCGGTCTTCAACGTAAGCTGGATACAGGCGAGCGGCGAATAGACCGCATTGGGCAGGAAGTTGATCGACAGCCGCGCATCCGTGTCGAGGATCCCGGCCGCCACCGCGCCCTCGATCGCCGCGACCCGGCATTGCTGGTCGAAGGCGTAGCGGCTGTCCGGCGTCACCTGCGCCAGCACGCTCGCCGCCCCCGCGCCGTCCGCGCCGCGCACCAGCGCCTCATAGGCGAAGGGCCGCCCGGTGGTGACGTCGACGATCGGCTGGAACGCCATCGCGATGGCGAATTGATGCTCCTCGCCGCGACATCCCTGACATCCGGCTGGCTTGACCTGTATCATAAAAGCCAATCTATTCACACGGATGCTAAGGCTTCATGAATAAGCGATTATCCGTTTTGGCGGCTGTCGCCCCCGCCGCGCCGCCGCGCGCCCGGAACGAGGCCGGGGCACCATCCGGCCGGGCCGTCCGCCCGCCATCGAAAGCTCCCCTAACCCCCGCCAAAGCAACGCTGGCTTGTCCCCCCGCCCGCCCCGGCCCATCTGGCGGAACATGGCCACGCTTCTCGATCCCAACGCCCGCGGGCGCGTCATCCTGGTCGGCGCCGGTCCGGGCGATCCCGGTCTGCTCACCGTCCGCGCGGTCGAGGCGCTGCGCAGCGCCGACATCGTCGTCCACGACGGCCTCATCGATCCCCGCGTGCTCGACATCGCGCCGCCGCAGGCGCAGCGCATCTCGGTCGCCAAGCGCCGCGCCCGCCACACGCTGCCGCAGGAGGCGATCAACGCCCTCATCGTCGCGCATGTGAAGACCGGCGCGATCGTCGTCCGCCTCAAGGGCGGCGACCCCTTCATCTTCGGTCGCGGCGGCGAAGAGGTCGAGGCGGTGCGCGCCGCCGGCCTGCCGGTCGAGGTCATCCCCGGCGTCTCGGCGGCGCTGGGCTGCGCCGCGGAGGCGATGCTGCCGCTCACCCATCGCGACCACAGCAGCGCGGTCAGCTTCGTCGCCGGCCAGTGCAAGGGCTTGTCCGATCAGGATTGGTCGGGCCTCGCCGGTCAGGGCCGCACGCTGGTGATCTACATGGGCGTCGCCACCGCCGCCGACATCGCCGACAAATTGATGGCCGATGGCGTCGCCCCCGACATGCCCGTCGCGGTGCTCGAACGCGGTACGCTCGCGGGCAGCCGCGCGATCCGCACCCTGCTCGCCGATCTCGGCGCGATGGTGACGCGCGAGGCGGTGCGGAGCCCGGCGATCATCGTCGTCGGCGAGGTCGTCGAACTCTCCGACGCCGAGGACAAGCTCGCCCGCTGGGCGCGCATCGCGGAGGGGGCCGCGGCATGAGGCTGCTGACGGGCAACGACCTCCCCACCGGCGACGTGGTGTGGTGGACTGGCACCGGCTGGTCGCGCCACGTCGAGGATGCGGTCGACGTCGGCACCGAGGGCGAAGGCATCCTCCGCGCCGAGGAAGGCGCGCGCCGCGTCAACGTGCCCTATCTCATCGACGCGATCCCCACGCCCGACGGCCCACGCCCCGCGCACATCAAGGACCGCATTCGCGCGCTAGGTCCCACCGTGCGCCCCGACCTCACGCTCAAGCCGGCCGATCCGTCGGCGGGAAGCTGGGTGATATGACGCATGCTACGCCGCGCGGGCGTGCAGGGAAGGTTCTGGTTCGCGCGGAGGCGCGGAGGCGCGGGGGGGTTGCGTCTGCCGTAGCCGGCTCGCCCCCGCACGGCCGACGGGCAACCGGACCGTGGCTGACGCTGGCGGACGCTTTCCCCACCCCGATTGCCTACCCGACCTCCCCCACCCCCATCGTCATCCCGACGAAAGTCGGGACCCACGGACACGCGGTCGCCGGTGAGACGCGGAACGACAGCGCCACCCACGTCCCAACCCCGCTAGTATTAAGCCTGTTGAAATGCGGTGAGGCACCAGCTCACCCCAAATCGATACCGCAACCATGGGTCCCGGCCTTCGCCGGGATGACGAAGGGACGTGGCGGCCATCCCACACGCCACCGGCGCAACCCCTCCGCGCCTCCGCGCCTCCGCGCGAACCAAAATCTTCTTCTCTCCGCGTCTTCGCGTCTTCGCGCGAACCCAACAGCCTTCGCCACGCACGCAGGCCGGAAAGCCGATCATGTATAAATACGACCAATACGACCAGGCGATCGTCGATGCCCGCGTTGACGAGTTCCGCGATCAGGTCGAGCGCCGCCTGTCCGGCCAGCTCACCGAGGACCAGTTCAAGCCGTTGCGGCTGATGAACGGCCTCTATCTCCAGCTCCACGCGTACATGCTGCGCGTCGCCATTCCCTATGGCACGCTCGACGGCCGCCAGATGCGGATGCTCGGCAGCATCGCGCGCGAATATGACCGCGGCTATGGTCATTTCACCACGCGCCAGAACCTGCAGTTCAACTGGATCAAGCTCGCCGACACGCCCGACATCCTCGCCCGCCTCGCGACGGTCGAGATGCATGCGATCCAGACCAGCGGCAATTGCATCCGCAACATCAGCGCCGACCAATATGCCGGCGCCGCCGCGGACGAGGTCGCCGATCCCCGCCCGTGGGCCGAGCTGATCCGCCAGTGGAGCACCTTCCACCCCGAATTCAGCTACCTGCCGCGCAAGTTCAAGATCGCGGTGATCGCCGCGCAGGAGGATCGCGCCGCGATGCGCCTGCACGATATCGGCATCCAGCTGGTCACGCGCGACGGCGAATTGGGCGCTGCGATCTATGTCGGCGGCGGCATGGGCCGCACGCCGATGATCAGCCATCTGATCCGCGATTTCGTCGCCGCCGACGATCTGATGAGCTATCTCGAAGCCGCGTTGCGCGTCTACAATCGCTACGGCCGGCGCGACAATATCTACAAGGCGCGGATCAAGATCCTGCTCCACGAGATCGGCGCGGACGAATATCGCCGCCAGGTCGAGGAGGAATTCCTTGCGGTCAAGCAGCTCGGCATCGACCCGCCGCGCGCCGAGCTCGACCGGATCACCGCGATGTTCGCCGCCCCCGCCTTCGACGCGGAGGCGCCGGCCGAGATCGACCGCAGCGACCCCGATTTCGCGGTCTGGCTCGACCAGAACGTCGCCGCGCACAAGCAACCCGGCTATGCGATCGTCAACGTCAGCCTGAAGCCCGCCGGCGGCATTCCGGGCGATGCCACCGCCGACCAGATCGACCTGCTCGCCGATTTGGGAGAAAGGTTCTCCTTCAACGAGTTACGCGTAACGCACGCGCAGAACATCGTCCTGCCGCACGTCGCTAAGCGCGACCTTGGTGAAGTCTGGCGAAGACTGGCGGAGGCCGGTCTCGCCGAGCCCAACCTCGATCTCATCACCGACATCATCGCCTGCCCCGGCCTCGATTATTGCAGCCTCGCCAACGCCCGCTCGATCCCGCTGGCGCAGAAGATCGCCGCGCGCTTCGCCGATCGCGACCGCCAGCGCGACCTCGGCGAATTGAAGCTCAAGATCTCGGGCTGCATCAACGCCTGCGGCCACCACCATGCCGGCCACATCGGCATCCTCGGCGTCGACAAGAAGGGCACCGAAAACTACCAGCTCTCGCTCGGCGGATCGGGCGCGGAGGACGTCAGCCTCGCCAAGATCACCGGCCCCGGCTTCTCGGAGGACGGCGTCGTCGACGCGATCGAGCGGGTCACCGCCCGCTATCTCGCGACGCGCGAGCCCGGCGAGCGCTTCCTCGACACCTATCGCCGCATCGGCTTCGAACCCTTCAAGGAGGCGATCTATGGTTGATGCAGCCCTGCTCCGCTTCCGCGACGACGAACCGCATGACGAGCCCGCGGTGACGCTCGACGCCTTCCTCGGCCAGAGCAACGCCACCGCGGTGCGGCTCGAAGCCGGCGAGGATGCGCGCGCGCTGCTGCCGCAGCTCGGCCAGCTCGCGCTGGTCGAAGTCAGCTTCCCCTCGTTCCGCGACGGCCGCGGCTACAGCGCCGCCCGCGTGCTGCGCGAGGCGGGCTATACCGGCGAGCTGCGCGCGGCGGGTGACGTGCTCGTCGACCAGGTGCCGCTGATGCGCCGCTGCGGCTTCGACAGCTTCGCCCCCGAAGCACCGATCGATGCCGACACGCTGCAACGCAGCCTCGACCGCTACGACTATCGCTACCAGCCCGCGGCCGATGCGATCGTGCCAGTATGGAAGCTGCGTCATGGGTGAAGCCGCCCGCGCGCTCGACGTGTTGGACGTCGCCCCGCCCTTCACCACCGCCGATGCCGCCGCGATGCAGATCCGCTTCGCCGGCGTGGCCGCCGCGGACATGCTGCGCGAGCTGCTGACCGGCGAGCTTGCCGGCCGCATCGCTTCCGTCTCGTCCTACGGCGCAGAATCGGCGGTGCTGCTGCACATGGTGGCGAGCATCGACAAGGACGTGCCGGTCGTCTTCACCAACACGCAGAAGATGTTCGGCGAGACGCTCGCCTATCGCGACGAGCTGTCCGAGCGGCTTGGCCTGACCGACCTGCGCGTCTTCCGCCCCGATCCGCGCATGCTCGGGCTGAAGGATGCGACCGGCATGCGCTGGTCCTACGATCCCGACGGCTGCTGCGAGATCCGCAAGGTCGAACCGCTGCGCCGCGCACTGGCGCCGTTCGATGCGTGGATCTCGGGCCGCAAGGGCTTCCAGGCGGGGACGCGCACCGCGCTGCCGCGCTTCGAGGAAGACGAGGGCCGGCTCAAGCTCAACCCGCTCGCCGATTGGTCGAAAAGCCAGCTCGACGCCTATTTCGCGGAGCACGACCTGCCGCGCCACCCGCTGGAGGCGCAGGGCTATCTGTCGATCGGCTGCGCGCCGTGCACGAGCAAGGTCAAGCCGGGCGAAGACCCGCGCGCCGGCCGCTGGCGCGGCTGGGACAAGGTCGAGTGCGGCATCCACGTCTCGGCGCTGCCCGGCGACGATCCCGCGTTCTGATCTGGATCATGCCAGTCCGGGAACAAGTCTAATCCAAGTGGGTTTTTCCGCTCGATCGGCGGTGCCTCGAGGCCAAGCCTTACTCTAGCGCTTGGAACGTCATGGCCGACGGTACCCCGGAAAAACCGCGGGGCGGCCCGCCGCCGCACCTGCAGAGCATCGTCAACCACGACATGGGCGACGACAAGAACGGCATCTTCTTCGCCGCGGTTTCGACGACGCGGATGCCGATGATCGTCACCGATCCGCACCAGCCCGACAATCCCATCGTCTTCGCCAATCCCGCGTTCGTCAACATGACCGGCTACGGTCTCGACGAGCTGATCGGGCACAATTGCCGCCTGTTGCAAGGGCCGGATACCGACCAGGACACGATCGCCGAACTGCGCCGCTCGATCGAGCAGCGCCACGAGACCTCGGTCGAGATCCTCAACTACAAGAAGAACGGCTCCGCCTTCTGGAACGCGTTGTTCATGTCGCCGGTGTTCGATGCCTACGGCGAGCTGGTCTATTATTTCGCGTCGCAGCTCGACGTCACCCGCCGCCGCGATGCCGAGGACGCGCTGCGCCAGGCGCAGAAGATGGAGGCGGTCGGCCAGCTCACCGGCGGCGTCGCGCACGACTTCAACAACCTGCTGACGGTGATCCAGGGTTTCGGCGACATCGTCCTGTCCAATCTGGAACGCGACGGCGAGTTCGATCGCAAGAAGGCGGCGCGCTCGATGCGCGCGGTGATGCAGGCGGCGGAACGTGGCGCGTCGCTCACCCAGCAATTGCTCGCCTTCTCGCGCAAGCAGAAGCTGCAGGGCCGCGTCGTCAACCTCGACGATCTGCTCGACCAGTTGCAGCCGCTGATCGAACGCACCGCCGGCGGCGCGATCAAGGTCGACATCCACCGCGGCCCCGGCATCTGCAACGCGCGCATCGATCCCACCCAGGCCGAGCTGGCGGTAATCAACATCCTGCTCAACGCGCGCGACGCGATGCCCGACGGCGGCACGATCACGATCGAGGCGCGCAACCGCACGATCGAGGCGGGCGACAAGGGCTTTGGCGAGCTCGAACCGGGCGAATACGTCATGCTGACGATCGCCGACCAGGGCACCGGCATGTCGCCGGAAATCCTCGCCCGCGTCACCGAGCCGTTCTTCACCACCAAGGATCAGGGCAAGGGCACGGGGCTCGGGCTGTCGATGGTCTATGGTTTCATGAAACAGTCGGGCGGCTCGCTGCGCATCTATTCGGAGGAAGGCCACGGCACGACCGTGCGGATGCTGTTCCCCTGCGAGGCCGCCGCGGTCGAACCGCAGGGATCGCAGCCGTCGCGCCCGCTCGCCGACAAGCGCGGCAACGAGACGGTGCTGCTGGTCGAGGATCAGGCCGATGTCGGCGACTATGCCGAGGCGGTGCTGACCGACTTCGGCTATTCGGTGCTGCGCGCCGATAATGCCGATACGGCGCTGGAGCTGCTCGACGGCGCCGGTACGATCGACCTGTTGTTCAGCGACCTGATCATGCCCGGCGGGATGAACGGCGTGATGCTCGCCCGCGAGGTCAAGCGCCGCCGCCCGCGGATGCGCGTGCTGCTCACCACCGGCTATGCCGAATCGTCGATCGAGCGCGTCGACGCCCGCGGCGCCGAATTCGAGCTGATCCAGAAGCCCTATAAGCGCATTGAGCTGGCCACCAAGGTCCGCCGCGTCATCGACGGTCCCACCGGCGTCGGTTGAGCCGATCCGCGGATCAATATGCGGTGAAGGTGAACGGAATGCGCAGCGTCGTGCGGACATCGGCGGCATCGTCGGTGGCGCCGACCTCGACGTTCCAGTTGAGCGTCGTCGAGGGCGAGGTGCGGTAGCTCACGCCGAACAGCAGCCGTCCGATCTGCAGGTCGCGGCTTTCCGCGGTCATCGCCTCGCCCAGCGCCTGCGTCGTCTGGTTCAATGCGCGCACCCGCGTCTTGGTGCCCAGCGCCCAGGTCTGCGCATAGCCGAGGCTGATCGACGTGCGCGGGTTGAGCGCGATCGCGATTCCTGCGCTGGCCGACGGCTGATTGCCCGGCGCGACGCGCTCGATATAGGCCGCGCCGATCTGCCGGTTGATGTCACGGGCGAAATTGTAGGTATAGCCCAGCGTCGCGAACAGCACGGCGGGATCGGTCGGCAGGATCGCGGTCAGGTTCGGCGTCACGCCCCAGAATCCGGCGCCGGTCGCCCCCTTCAGCGCATTGCCGAGCGCGTCGCGCCGCACCTTGAACGGATCGGTCCCGGTCGGTGACACCGCCTGGACGCCGGCGATCAGATAGGGTGCGCCATCGCGACCGTCGGTGATCTGATAGCGAAGGCCGAAGTCGATATCGCCGATGTCGGCGCCACTCACCGGCCGGTCGAGCTGCCCGGCATTGGGCTGGCTCGGGTTGGCGACGGGCGCCAGCACCGACTTGTCCGACCGATAGACGAACGGCAGCCGGCCGTTGATCTCAAGCCGGCTGGTCAGCCCCAGCCGTCCGACCGTGCCGACGGTGAGCACGTCCTGCCGGCTTTCGTTGATGTCGAACACGCCGATCAGCACCGCCTCCGGGATCTGCACGCCGCGGAACACCACTTGATTGCGATCGGCGCGGGCATATTCGAAATTGACCTCGACGGTGGCGCGACCCGCCTTGGTGATGATGCCGCCCTGTTCGGCGAGAACCGCGACCTGCACCTGCCGCTGGTCGGACGGCGCCTCGCCGACCGTCTGCACCTGCGGTCCCGCGGATGCGCTGCGCGGCGGCGCGGGCGGCGGCGACGCGGGCAAAGGCACGCCGCCCGGCGGCAGCGCGGTCTGCGCGACCTGCCGATCGGGCTCGCTCCGCCCGGACAGGCGCGCTTCGAGCCGGTCGATACGCGCGCGCTGTTCGTCCAGCGCCCGCTGTTGCCGCTCCAGCTCCTGCCGTTCGCCGGCCAGGGTGCGGCGCAGATCGTCGGTGCCGTCGACCGCGGCGGCGGGCACGGCGGCAGCGGCGGGTGACACCGTCTGTTGTGCCGATGCCGGCAGCGCGATCAGGCCGAGTGGAAGAAACGCATGGCAGACGGCCGGTCGCATCGATGGTGATCCCCTCTAGTGTCTTGGTTCAGCGCTGTCCGGCGGCGTCGGTCGCGATCCGGTTGACCAGCAGCACGCCGTTCATCAGCGCGACCGGCAGCCCGACCAGATTGACGTTGATCGTGCTGACCGTATCGATCGCACGATCGTTGCCGGTATTCGCGATGACCGCGCCGGTCGCCTGGCCGACGAGATGGCGGATCTCGGTCGCCGGGGTGACGAGCGCGACCTGCGTCCCGCGATCGTCGCTGGTCAGCCGCACGCTGCCCGAACTCGCCGCCACCGCCGGACCGTTGGCGGTGACCGGCACCAGCGTCTGGCCGGCGGCATCCAGCCAGCCCGTCGCGGGACCGGCGACGATGTTGACGCTGGCCGGCGCGTCCGGTCCCGGCGCGGTCACCGTCGTGCCGGTCGGCGTCCGCGAGACCGAGACGGTCGGCCAATCGGGATCGCCGGTCGCGACGGTGACGGTGCCGGGCACCGCGCTGGGGCTGGTCGTCCCGTCGGTATAGACGCGCACGCCGGCGTTCGGCCCTTCGCTCGAATAGATGGTGTGGAGCGCGAGCACGCCGTCGATCCGCGTCTGGATGTCGATACCGATCGCGACGTTCAGCCCGTTGGGCAGCAGCAGCCCGCCGCGCATCGTCGCCAGCTCCGCATCGGGCACCGCGGGCGGATCGTCACCCGGCCCGGCGGCACCGGCGAGCGCCGCGGCGATCAGCAAGGCGATCGGCATGTCAGAACTCTCCCAATTGCGGGCGGGTCAGCGCCAGTTGCGCGCTCTCCAGCGGATCGGCGGTCAGGAACGGACGGCCGTGCGGCGCGCGGATCAGATCGGCGGCCATGTTGAAATGCGACTGGCCGATCGCGTTGCGGCCGCTCAGCACGAAGAACACGCCGTTCCACTGTTTCGCGAACCGGCGGATGGTCTCGCGCCGCAGCCCGAGCGAGGGGTCGCCGAGCAGCAGCGTCTGGTCGTCGATCCCCTTGACGACGACGAAGTGGCGATAACCGTCGAAGTTGATCAACGCGACGCCTGGTATCCCCGCCCTGGCGATCTGTTCGACGCTGACCTTGAAGCCGTCCGCGGCGATGCCGCGCGCCGCCAGATAGCGTTTCATGTCGAGCAGCGAGAAGCCCAGCCGCCGAATCTGCGCCTGATCGCCGTCGCGGAACATGCCGAGGAACACGCTCTGCTCGCTCTGCGGATCGTCGTAATGATAGCGCAGCAGCGTCGCCAGCGCCGCCGAGCCGCAGCTGAAGTCATATTGCTGGCGCACCACCGTCTCGAACCGGCGGCCGATCAGGCTGGTCACCGGCGTGGCGAAGTTGAGCGTCGGCGAGAAGTTCACGCCGTTGCCCCCTTCGGGCAGCGGCATGCCGGTGCATCCCGCCGCCATCGTCGCCAGCGCCAGACCGATCGCCACGCGCGTCATTGGTTGATCGCGACGTTCACGTTCAGCGACGAATTGATCGACACGTTGTTCCCGGTGTTCGCACTCAGCAGCGACAGTCCGTTGAGGTTCTGGAACGCGCTGGAATCGAAGCTGATCGTCCCGGTTTCGGAATGGCCGTTGACGCTGTTGCCGCTGACCACGCCGGTGTTCTGCGCGCGGATCACCTGCGACAGGTCGGACTGGCCGGTCACCGCATGCAGCGCGCTGTCGTCGACCGGCTTCGCCGCGTCGAACGGGCTCGCCGCCGGCGCCGGTGGCACCGCCTGTGCGCCGGCGAGGGCGGGCGTCGCGACCATCAGCAGCGCGGGGCCGATGAAGAGAATACGCATGGCTGGGTCTCCCTATCGATCGATGGAAAAGGAGGGGGCGGCACCGCCACCCCCTCCGCCGTGCGGCTTATTGACCGAGGTTGATCGACCCGGCCGAGACGCTGACGTTGACCGCCGAGTTCTGCGATGCACCCGCGCCGGTGTTCATGTTGAGCGACTGCAGTCCGGCGAGGTTCTGGAACGCGCCGTCGCCGGTGGTCAGGCTGTTGTCGACCGCGCCGCTCGCGCCGCCCGGCGTCTGGTTGTAATCGACACGGACGCCGGTGACGTAGCTGGCGAGCGTCGCCGACGAGACGACCGCGCTCGCGCCGAACACGTTCGAGGTTGACGCGGCGCCGGTGCCCGCAGTGGCATAGCCGGTGCTGCGCGACGAGCTGTCGGCGTAGGTGGCGTCGCCGCCGGTCGCGACCGAACCGCTGCCCTCGTTGCGCGCGGTGTTGCGGCTGGAGCGATCCGAATTGTCGTTGGTCGACTGGTTGCGGCTGTCGGTGGCGTTGCCGTTGCTCGCGGCCACCTGCGCGCCCGTCGCCGAGCTGTTCTGCGAGCGGTCCGACCGGTCGGAATTGTCGGTGGTCGACTGGTTGCGGCTGTCGGTCGCCGAACCGCTGCCGTTCGAGGCGACCTGTGCGCCCGACGCGCTGCTGGTCGACGTGTTGGTCGAGCGATCCGAATTGTCGGTGTTGGTCGTCGTGTTGGACGTGTGCGAATTGTCGGATTGATCGCGGCTGTCGGTCGCCGAGCCGCTGCCGTTCGAGGCGACCTGTGCGCCCGAAGCGGACGAGGTGCGCGTCGTGTTGGTGGTCGAGCGGTCCGAATTGTCGGTGTTCACCGTCGAGCGATCGGCATTGTCGTTATAGGTGTACGACCGGTCGGCATTGTCGGTGTTGGTGACCGACTGGTTGCGGTTGTCCGATGCGCTGGCGCCGTTGTTGGCCGCGACCTGCGCGCCGCTTGCCGCCGAATTGGTGGTGCTGGTGTGCGTCGTGGTCGAGCGGTCCGAATTGTCGGTGTACGACCGGTCGGCATTGTCGGTGCTGGTCACCGACTGGTTGCGGCTGTCCGTCGCGGTGCTGCCGTTGTTGGCGGCGACCTGCGCGCCCGATGCCCCGCTGCTGTCCATCGAGGTCTGCGAGCGGTTCGAATTGTCGGTGTTGGTGGTCGAGCGGTTCGACGCGTCGGTGGCGGTGTTGGTCGCGGTGTTGTTGCTGTCGTTCATCGAATTGTTGGTGTTGGTCGTCGAACGGTTCGATGCATCGGTCGTCGAGCGGTTCGATGCGTCGGTGTTGGTCGCCGTGTTGTTGCTGTCGTTGACCGAACTGTCCGTATCGGCGTGGGTGAGCGTCGTATTGTCGGTCACCGCCTTGTTCGACGCGTAACTGTAGGTCAGCGAGCGGTTCGACGCATCGGTGTTGGTCGAGCTGTTGGTGTCGACGCGCGAATTGTCGGCATTGTACGAGCCGTTGGCCGCGTCGCCGCCCGCGGCGGTGCCGGTGTTGGTCGTCGTCGTGGAATAGGTGGAGCCCGGCTGGGTCGTCTGCGCCTGAACCGAGGCGGTCCATGCCAAGACGGGGAGTGATGCGGCGATCAGAAGGCGCGATTTCATGGCAGGCATCCCTTGTTGGCCGGTAACCCCCGGCGATCCTGGTAAGCCCGGCAATGCTGCTGCTGGCCGAGCCGGATCGACTCATAGGGTTAATGCTGCGTTCACGATTACCCCCCTTTGCCACTCATCATCCCGCCCGTTTGGGGGCCGCCTTTACCCCCAAACAGGGGGTAAATTCGTCCTATTGTTGTTGTTTCAAAATGAGTTATCGTGCGCGTCAATAATCAACCGATGAGTCGGCGTAAAAAAGACAGGCCTGGCGAGAGTCGAACGGGTCGACGCATGGAGAGGTGATTCGGTGGCGGCAGACAGAGATCTGCCCTTGCTCTTTCGTACGGCCGCGCTGCGCAGCGATGTGTTGCGGCCATACGACGAGCAGGGCACGCTATATTCAAGGGCGGGGCCGGCACCGGTTGCCGACCGTATCGCCCGCATCACATTGGACACCGACGACCAGCCGACCTCCACCGCAGACGACATCGCCCTGATCGCCGGCCATTTCGCCCGCACGCTCGGTGCCGACGGCTGGGCGCTGACCGGCTCGCCGCGCCAGGGGATGCCGAGCTGCCTCGCCGCCGCCGGCCTCGGCGACACCTTCGCGGCGCCCTTGCTGCGCATCGCCGACCAGATCGACTGCGCGCCGGGGCACAGGCCGCCGGCGCCGGTCTGGTGCGAGCGGCTCGCGCCGCCGCACGACGCCGCCGCGCTGGTGATCCCGGTCCCGCACACGCCGGGCCACGCCGCCATCTTCGTCAATGTGATCTTCGCCGACGTCGACGAGGGCCGCCGCGCGGAGATCGAGCGCGCGTGCCTGCGCGAATGGCCCAGCGTCTCCGCCTATCTCCGCCTGTGGCAATCGACCCGGCTGGAGCGGCGCGTCGCGGAGGGGGTGAGCGCCGGGCTGAACCTCATCGCGATCGGCATCGTGCTGCTGTCCGGCGACGGGCAGATCGTCTTCGCCAACGATGCCGCGCGGGTGCTGATGGACCGGCAGGACGGCATCCGCGAACACCGCGGCCAGGTGCAGGCGACGCATCGCGGCGACGCCGGCGCCTTCTCCACCGCGGTCGGCCATGTGCTGGCGCATTCGGGATCGACCGCGGCGCTCGAGCCGATGTCGCTGCTGATGCTGCACCGCGACCACGGCCCGCCGCTGGTGACGTCGTTCGTCTGCGCACCGCGCTCGACGGAAACGCCCGACGAAGGCGGCGCGCTCCTGTTCTTCGTCGATCCCGGGCTCGACATCCACCAACTCGCCGAGCCGGTCTGCAAGCTGTTCCGCCTGTCGCGGGTCGAGACCGAGCTCGCCTGCCTGCTCGCCTCGGGCCAGACGCTTGCGGCGGCGGCGCAGTCGCTCCACGTCAAGGTCAGCACCGCGCGCGGCTATCTCAAGCAGGTGTTCGTTAAGACCGGCAGCAACCGGCAGGTCGACCTCGTCCGCCTGATCTTCAGCAACCTGATCCGCACCGCGCACCGCAACCACGCCCGCCTGCGCTGACCGCGCCACAGGGCGGCGGCGCTATCGCGTCATCAGCCAGCCGAGCAGCGCCAGGATCGCCAGTGCCGGCCACCCGCCCTGCGCCCGCAGGAGATACGCCGCGCCGAGCACGCCGGTCGCCGCCAGCGCGCCGGCGACCACCCGATGCGTCGCGATCCGCTCCAGCATGATGATCCCGCCGATCAGATTGGCGGCCGTGTTGACCACGATCCACAGATAGGACGGGACCACGCCGATCGAACCCCACAATGGCAGCTTGATCGTCGCATAACCCCGCATCGTGCTCGGAAACAGATCCGCCGCGAGATGAAAGCCGATCCCGAACCCCAGCCCCGCCGCGACCGGCCATGTCCGCTGATCGAGCAGCGCGACCGCGAGTGGCAGGATACCGTGCGTCAGCGCGCTGCGATGCCGCAGCCGCAACGGCGTGTCGAGATCGGGCAACCGCGTCCCCGCCGCTGCCGCCAGCACGATCGTCCCGATCATGATCCACGGCCCGCTCCCCCCGGCAAACGCCAACACCACCGCCAGAAGGAGAAACAAGGATGCCGCCATCCGCGGCCGTTAACCATTTGTACCCGTTTTGTCCACGGCCACCGCAGGCAACCGATACGTCGCGACCCGGGGGACGGGCCAATTCAGACTGTAGGAAGCAAGTAAGTGGCGGGCCGCGCCAGACCCGGATGAGCACTATGTCTACGCTATAGCTCTCTAAATCCCTCTGCGGCCTGGATCAGCAGCGAGGCATGGCCGACCATCGTGATGCGAGCCCGTCGACGCGTGCCTCGGGTATGGCCGGGACGGTCAGCACCGACGCTGGCCATTTTGCCGCACGGCCGCCGAGCTTCCAGCGCAGCATGTCGGAGAGGCCGCGATCGGTGCTTGCCTGACCGGGATTGAAGAAGCGGATGCCGTCGAAGTGATCGCTCGGCGGGCCGTCGTAATAGCGATTGCGGGCCATCGGTCAGGCGACTTGCATCAACTGCGAAGGATAGGCGGTGAGCAGCGTCAGCGCCTCCTCGACCGGCGTGGTCAGCCAGCGTTCCTGGTCCTCGGCGAGCAGGATCACCGGCATCGCCTTGGGGTGTTTCGGCGCGACGAGCGGATTGGGCTCGGTGGTGCAGAAGGCATAGACGCGGGCGTGGTCGGCATCGACCTTCCACAGTCCGGCGAAGCACGGCACCGGCTGGTCCTCGACGGTGAACCACCAGTTGGTGTCGCCCGGCCCCTGCCTGTCCGAGACAGCCTTGGGTTCGGCGAAGCGGGTGAAGGGCACGAGGCAGCGATGCTCGGTCCGCAACAGCCAGGGCTTCCACAAATTATTGTGCAGATTGCGGGCGTTGGTCCACCAGTCGTAGAGGAACGGCAGTTCCCCCTCGCGAGCGGCACGCTTGCGGGGTTTCCGTGTCGGGAAGCCCCAGCGCATCGTGCTCAGCACGCGGTGGCCATCTTCGTAGCGCACGACATAGCCGGGCTTGCCGGGGGCGGCATAGTCCTTCTCGATCCCCAGCACGTTGGCCGCGTCGTCGACCGCGGCGAGCGCATCGAAATAGCCGCGCGGATCGACCTTCAAGTTATAGAGATTGCACATCTTCGTCTTCGATCACGAGCGATGGCGCGAGACAAGCTTCTTCCACGTCGCCTCGTCCGGATAGGGCAGCGGCGCGCCGGTCGGCGGTTCGCGACCGACCGTGACGCGCGGTCGCGCTATTGCTTTCTGCTCACGGCAGCCGGCGCAGCAAAGGCGGGCTGCCACGGCGGGCAGGCCATCGTCCCAGCCGCGGCGGTTGAACATCCACCACAGGCATACCGCATCCAGCACCCGAACATGACCGCAACGCGGACAGGTCAGGCGCAACGTCCGCTTGTACAGCGCGCATTGCTCGAGCGTGCGCAGGCGGCGTCCGACATGGTCGTAGTCCGCGCGCGCTCCCCCCGTCGGAGCTGCGGACCCGGCAGCGTCGATCCCGTTTCGGTTCACCGAATCCCTCCCGTAACGCCTTGACCCTTCGTCAACAATTCTGGAACATATAGCGAACAGATGAGTCGCAACAGCCATGTCCGCTAACCCCCAACCCGACGATGCCCTGGCTCGCTTGCGCGAGGAGCTGGGTGCCGTGCGCGGGCCGAAGCTGGCGGTTCTACCCTTTGACATCGAAGCGCTCGACACGCGGCTCGCCGAGGGCGGACTCGTGCTGGGCGGCCTGCACGAGGTGTCGCCGGCGACGCCGACGCTGACCGACGATGCCGCGGCGACGCTGTTTTCGGTCGGCATCGCCGCACGCGCTGCGGCGCGGTCCGGCAAGCGCGTGCTTTGGGCGCTGACCCGCTTCGACCTCTATGCCCCCGGTCTGGAGCAGGCCGGGCTCGACCCGGCGACGCTGCTGTTCGTCGAGGCACGCGACGACAAACAAGTGCTCGCCGTCATGGAAGACGGCCTGCGCCACGGCGGCCTCGCCGCGGTCGTCGGCGAGGTCAAGCGGGCCGATATGGTCGCGACACGGCGGCTGCAGCTTGCTGCGATGAGCGGCAACGCCCCGGCGCTGCTCGCGCGCCGCTGGCGCAAGGCGGGCGTCGAGCCCCTGTCCGACCTGTCCGCGGCGATGACGCGCTGGCGGATCGCTTGCGCGCCCTCCGAGCGGCTGCCGGCCCCCGGCGTCGGCCGGGCACGCTGGACCGTCGACCTCGCGCGCCAGCGCGGCGGTCCTCCCTTTACCCTGCAACTGGAGGCATGCGATGACACGGGTCGCCTCGCTCTACCTGCCGCAACTCGCCATCGAGCGACTGCGCCGGCTCGAGCGACCGCGCGCGCTGCCTGAACGGCAGCCTGCGCCATCGCTGCCGGTCGACGACGACCCCGGTGCCTGTTCGGTGCCGCGGGGCGGCGGCTGGCGCCCGGGCGCTCGCTGGGCGCGCGCCGACGGCGCACGTGCAGCGATCGAGGAGCAGGCCGCGGCGCTGCCGCGCCACCAGCAGCCGACGATGCGCGAACTCGGCCGGCGCTCCGAGGCGGCGGATCATCCGTTCAAGCGACCGGTGTCGGCAGGAAGCACGCGCATGGCCCTGCCAGTGGCCGTGCCGGTCGCGCACGCGGTGCCGCTGGTCCTCGCCGAGCAGGCCGGTCAACGCCACGTCATCACCGCCGCGTGCCCAGCCGCGCTTTCGCTCGGCCTGATACCCGGCATGGCGGTGACGCAGGCGCGCGCGCTGGTGGCAGAGCTCGACGTGCGTGCCGCCGATCCCGCCGCCGATCGCGCAGTGCTCGACAGCCTCGCGCTCCATGCGGTGCGGCATTGGACGCCCACCGCCGCGGCAAGTGGCGCGGACGGACTGTGGATCGAGCTGACCGGTACGGCGCACCTTCATGGCGGCGAGGCGCGCTTTTGCCGGCGGCTGGTCCGCTTCTGCCGGCGCTTCGGCTATACTGCACGCGTTGCGGTGGCGGGAACGCCGGGCGCCGCGCACGCGCTCGCACGGTTCGGGCGCGACGCGATCAGTGCCATCCCGAACGGCGGCGAGGCGCAGGCGCTCGCCGGCCTGCCGCCCGCCGCGCTGCGCCTGACGCCCGAGGCGCTCACCGCCGCGGCGCGGTTCGGGCTCGACCGGATCGCCGATCTGCTGCCGCTGCCGCGCGGCCCCCTCGCGCGCCGGCTGGGGCTCGCCAGCGTGCGCCGTCTCGACGAGGCGCTCGGCCGGGTGGCGGAACCGATCGTGCCGGTCGTCCCGGAGGAGACGCCGCTGGCGCGCCGCCGCCTGCTCGAGCCGATCGGCACCGCCGAGGCGATCGAACACGTCACCCGCGACCTTCTTGCCGACATGATCGGGCTGCTGCAGGAGCGCGGCGCCGGCGCCCGCACGTTGCTGCTCGTCATCGAGCGGATCGACGGCAGCGAGCAGCGGCTCGCCATCGGCACGTCGCGACCGACGCGCGACGCGGGCCATCTCGCCCGCCTCTTTCACCTCAGGATCGAGACGATCGATCCGGGCGACGGCATCGAGACGATGCGGCTCGCCGCCACCCGTACCGATCCGCTCGGCGCGACCGCGCTCGTCGCCAGCCTCGCCGGCGACGATGCGCCGCCGGATGTCGCGACGCTGGTAGACCAGATCGCCGGCCGCGTGGGTGATGCGGCTCTGTTTACCGCCGCACCGGTGGAGAGCGACGTGCCCGAGCGCGCCGTCCGTCGCACCGCACCGCTCGCTGCCCCGACCGGCTGGCCCGCGTGGCGGCGACCGGTGCGGCTCCTCAACCGGCCCGAACCCTTGGTCGGCGTGCTGGCCTTGCTGCCGGACGCACCGCCCCGGCGCTTCACATGGCGTGGCCAAGTCCATGCCGTCGTCGCCGGCGACGGCCCCGAGCGCATCCATGGCGAATGGTGGCGGCGCGACGGCGAGCTATGGGCGGTGCGCGACTATTTCCGCGTCGAGGACGATACCGGCGCGCGCTTCTGGCTGTTCCGCCGCGGCGATGGCGTCGATGGCGCGACCGGCGACCTCAGCTGGTATCTGCATGGGCTGTTCGGCTGATGGCGACGCAGACGACCTATGTCGAACTCCAGGTTACCAGCCACTTCTCGTTCCTGCGTGGTGCCTCCAGTCCGGACGAACTGTTCGCGGCCGCGGCGCTGCTCGGTCATGCCGCGCTTGGGCTGACCGATCTCGGCAGCGTCGCCGGGCTGGTGCGTGGCTGGGAGGCACAAAAAGCGACCGGCGTGCGGATGATCGCCGGCGCGCGGGTGCGGCTCGACGACGGGCGCATGCTGCTGCTCTACCCGACCGACAAGCCCGCCTGGTCACGCCTCACGCGTCTGCTTACGCTCGGCAAGTCGCGCGCCGGCAAGGGCGGCTGCGCGCTGGCGTGGGAGGATGTCGTCACCTGGAACGCGGGGCTGATCGCCATCCTGCTGCCCGATCTGCCCGGTGACGCCACCCGCAGCGATCTCGGCGATCTGCACGAGGTGTTCGGGGACCGCGGCTATTGCGCGCTCACCTTCCGGCGGCGGCCCGACGATGCGATGCGCCTGCACGACCTCGCCCGGCAGGCAGCCGACGCACGGGTCGCGACCGTCGCGATCGGCGACATCCTCTATCATGCGCCCGACGCACGGCTGCTGCAAGACGTCGTCACCGCGATCCGCGAGAAATGCACCGTCGACACGCTGGGCTATCGCCGCGAACGCCACGCCGACCGGCACCTCAAATCCCCGGAAGAGATGGAGCGTCGCTTCGCCGCCTTCCCCGACGCGATCCGCGCCACCGCCGAGATCGCGAGCCGCTGCACCTTCGACCTTGGCGAGTTGAGCTACCAATATCCCGACGAGCGCGTCGTCGACGGGCTGACGGCGCAACAGGCGCTCGAACAGCTTACCGGGGCCGCCGTGGAACGCCGGTTCCCCGACGGCGTGCCCGCGCAATACCGGACGCAGATCGATCACGAACTGCGGCTGATCGCCGAACTCGCCTATGCGCCTTACTTCCTGACCGTGAACAGCATCGTCGCGGAGAGTCGGCGCCGCGGCATCCTGTGTCAGGGCCGCGGCTCGGCGGCGAACAGCTGCGTCTGCTTCATGCTCGGCATCACCTCGATCGACCCGATCAAGCACGAGCTGTTGTTCGAGCGCTTCATCTCGGGCGAGCGCCGCGAGCCGCCCGACATCGACGTCGACTTCGAGCATGAGCGCCGCGAGGAGATCATCCAGTGGATCTATGAAACCTATGGCCGCACCCATGCCGCACTGACTGCGGTCGTCACCCGGTATCGCGCGCGCGGCGCGGTGCGCGAGGTCGGCAAGGCGCTGGGCCTGCCCGAGGATCTCACCAAGGCGCTCGCCGGGCTGGTGTGGGGCTGGAGCCAGGAAGGCGTCGGCGAGAAACAGGTCCAGCAGCTCAACCTCAACATGGAGGACCGCCGCCTGCGGCTGGCGCTCGATCTCGCCCGCAAGCTGATCGGCACGCCGCGCCACCTGTCGCAGCATCCCGGCGGCTTCGTGCTGACGCATGACCGGCTCGACGATCTCGTTCCCATCGAACCCGCCGCCATGGTCGACCGGCAGGTGATCGAATGGGACAAGGACGACATCGACGCGCTGAAGTTCATGAAGGTCGACGTGCTCGGCCTCGGCATGCTCGGCTGCATGAACCGCGCCTTCACCATTCTGGAGGAGGCCAAGGGCATCCGCGTCGGCATGGCCGACCTGCAGGACGACGATCCCGACGTCTATGCAATGATCCAGAAGGCCGACACGCTCGGCACCTTCCAGATCGAGTCCCGCGCGCAAATGAGCATGTTGCCGCGGATGAAGCCGGCGCGCTTCTACGATCTCGTCATCGAGGTGGCGATCGTGCGGCCGGGTCCCATTCAGGGCGACATGGTCCACCCTTATCTCCGCCGCCGCGAAGGGCGCGAGAAGCCGGACTATCCGCGGCCCGAGCTGCGCGCGGTGCTCGAGAAGACGCTCGGCGTACCGCTGTTCCAGGAACAGGCGATGAAGGTCGCGATCGTCGGGGCAGGCTTTACGCCGGCCGAGGCGGACCAGCTTCGCCGCGCGATGGCGACGTTCAAGTTCACCGGCGGGGTCAGCCATTTCTTCGACAAGCTGGTCGGCGGGATGGTCGAGCGCGGTTACCCTCGCGACTTTGCCGAACGCACGTTCAAGCAGATCGAAGGGTTCGGCAGCTATGGCTTCCCCGAGAGCCACGCGGCGAGCTTCGCCAAGATCGCCTATGCCAGCTGCTGGATGAAGCATCATCATCCCGACGTGTTCTGCGCCGCGCTGCTCAACGCGCAGCCGATGGGGTTCTATGCGCCGGCACAGGTTGTCCGCGACGCTCGCGACCACGGCGTCGAGGTGCGTCCCGCCTGCATCAACGCCAGCCGCTGGGATTGCACGCTGGAGCCGGGCCGTGGCCGCCATCTCGCCGTGCGCCTCGGGTTGCGGCAGGTCCGCGGCCTCGCCAACGCGCATGGCGCGGCGATCGTTACCGCGCGCGGGCAGATGCCGTTCGGCTCGGTCGAGGAGGTCTGGCGCCGCGCCGGCGTGCCGCGCGCCGCCATCGAGCGGTTAGCCGAGGCAGACGCGTTTCATGCGCTGGGCGAAAACCGGCGGCAGGGCTTATGGAAGGTGAAAGGCCTCGGCGACGCGCCCTTGCCGCTCTTCGCCGCTGCCGATGCACGCGAGTCGCTGTTCAGCCCGGAAGGGCTTGAGCCTGACGTCAGCCTGCGGCCCCTGTCCGACGGCCGGGAGGTCGTCGAGGATTACCGCGCGCTTCAGTTGTCGCTGCGCGCACACCCGCTGGCTTTCCTGCGGCAGGATCTGACCCGGCGGGGCATTACACGCTGCGCCGATCTCGCAAACATCAAGGACGGCCGTCACGTCGAGGTGGCCGGGATCATCCTCGTCCGCCAGAAGCCCGGATCAGCCAAGGGCGTGCTGTTCATCACCATCGAGGATGAGACGGGGATCGCCAACGGCATCCTCTGGCCCGACCGCTTCGAGGCACAGCGTCGCACCGTGATGTCGGCGGCGATGATCGGGATGAAGGGTCGCGTGCAAAAGGAGGGACAGGTGATCCACGTCATCTGCGACCGGATCATCGACCATGGACCGCTGCTTGCGCAGGTCGGGCAGATGGATTTCCCGCATGCGACCGGGCGCGGCGACGGCGCGCGGCATGCGGGCTCGCCGGACCGCGGCGATGCCGGCTGGAAGCCCGGCCCTCGCGACAGCTATTGGCCGCCGCATAGCACCGGCATGGATCCGGAAGATGTCGTGCGGGTGAAATCGCGCGACTTCCACTGATCGGTGTCGCGGCACCAGCGGATCATCATCGACCTTTCGCTCCATATCCTCCGCGGGGCAGCGGCGCGTTCTGGCAACGGCAAGGTTGACACGGTCGAAGTCCGGCTCGCGCTACGCTGTCTTGTCGCGCATTGCCCGGAACGCTGGCCGCTCGACATGTTCTGGAGCTCAGCCAGCACCGATCACGATATCGGGCGGGCGCAGGGCTGCACCGCGGCATTAAATGGGATTGTCCGGCAGATCAAAGGCGTCGGTCGCCTGTCTTGACCCATATCCGGTCATTCAAGGCTGCCTCTTCCCTTCCCAACTTCCGTCAGTCGTTCATCACGGAAGCGGAAGGCCTGCAGCTGCCGTCCTAAGTGAACGCAGCGCATTAATGGGGAAAGCGACTGGTCTGTATCGTTCGTCAGCCGTCGTAAGCAGCGCTATTCCTCGTCGTTGAACGGGCGCGTGCGCCAACTAGCGTGAAGCGTCGGCACTGCACTGAACAACGCCATCATGTAAAAAGCGAGCGCGGTAAGTTCCTGTTGAGCAACAAGGGTCGACCACACCTGCATCGCGAGGAGGCCAACCGTGAGCCATATTCCTGCGAACGCAGCCACTGCCACTGTTGCAAATCCAACTAGAAAAGAGTCGCGCCGCTGCTGGCGCTCGAATTCGTCCGCACGCTCGCTGAAGCGACGCAGTGGCCCCCAGTTTGGCATGAGAATGGCGACGAAAAAGCCCACCATGATCAGTGAATAGCCAATCCAGTAGCTGCGGCCCGGGTGAAAAACGCACCAGAGTAACCCAGCACTGGCAACCAACAAGGCCAGCAGCGGGGGCCAACGCAGGTGGCGCTTGCGCTGTGTTCCCGCTGCCATGGCGGGCACACCCGTCCACATCACCGAGCGATCTAGCCATGTGAGAAAACGATGCTGCCGGTTGCTCATTGTTCCACTCCTATCCGCCGCAGGCTACTTGCGATCGCTTCGAACGGGGTGAGCGAGAAGATCATCTCGACAGGCACGTTGAACACCCCTGCGACCTTGAGGGCAAGCTCAAGGCTAGGCTTGTAATCGCCACGCTCAAGATACCCGATCGTCTGCGGATTGACGTCCACAGCCTCCGCGAGCTGCCGACGCGACAACCCATGCTCGGCGCGGAAGACCGCAATCCTGTTATGCATAGCTTCAAATACCCGATTCGCTACGATACGTTGTGTATGCACAACATTTCGACGACAAAGCAATTGGCTATTGTCGTTTGCGCCGGAAAGTTTTGAGCACGAGCCAACGTCCTCGATCAGGGCCACGAGTAACGACATGAAGATAGCTGTCTCGGGGTGATAGGACCATCAGCGGCCGCTCCGCGTCGTTAAACGCATTCCTGGGTCGGCGGATCATTCATCTGAGCTCTGGTGTCGGTAGCGGCTCATTGCTGACGAGGCGTGGCTCATGTGCGCAACAAGATTCGCGCGAGATCATTAGTTGCTGATGAGCAAAGCTGTTGATTTCGAATATCCGACCTTCGCTGGCCTTCCTGTTGGACGGCTCGACGATCTGGCACCGGGGCAGGTTGCGGTTTTCGGCGCGAGTGAGGCCACACCCTATGACGCTGCTGTCGCCAGCCATTCGGCACAAGCACCGGGCGCGATCCGAGCCGCGTCGAAGGCCTTGGCTGGTCAACTCAAGCAGCACGACTTCGATACAGGACGAACCTTGCTATCCGAAGAGCGCCCCATCAAATGGGTCGGCAGAGATCTGGGCGATGTCAAAACGCGTGTCCGCGATGCCGTCGGCAACCGCAGCAGGATCACGGCAGCGACAGCCGGCATCCTCGCGGCGGGCGCGTTCCCCCTTGTCTTGGGTGGAGACGATTCCGTGCCCATTCCCGTCCTCGCCGGGTTTGATGGACATGGTCCGGTCACGATCGTGCAGGTCGATGCCCACGTCGACTGGGCCGACGAAATCCGCGGGGAGAATATGGGATATGGCTCGCCGATGCGTCGGGCCGCTGAGTTGCCGTGGGTCGAAGGTATACTGCAAATCGGTATTCGGGGCCTTGGCAGCGGCGAAGTGTGGCAGCATGACGATGCTCGCGCCTGGGGCAGCAAGCTGATCACCAGTCGGCAGTGGCATCGGGATGGAGTCAATGCCGCTCTGGATCGTCTTCCCCCTGGCGGTCGCTTCGTCCTCTCGATCGATTGCGACGGTCTAGACCCGGCCGTATTCCCTGCCGTAGCGATGCCGACGCCGGGAGGCCTCGACTATGAGGATATGCTTGCTCTGTTCGACGGTCTCATGGCGCGGGGCACGATAGTCGGAGCAGTTATCGCGGAATATGTTCCCGACCGAGATGATGCTGCACGTTCGTCCGCCCTGCTCGCTGCCCGGTTGGGACTTACACTCATGGCGGTGATGCGCCGCTAACGCGGGCGGCGTCGACGATCAGATCGGAGGCCAGAGCCTGCAACCCGCTTGGCGTCCAAAAGTAGTAATGACCCAGATGCGGTCATTCGCGGCCTCTCTTTGGCGCCCCACCTTCTGCCATCCATTCATGTTGGCAGCGTGGGAGGTGCTGAGCCTCGGCCCTGCCCGCTGCCCTGTCAGCTTCCCAAAAAAGATCGAGTTTCAGGAAGAGACTTGGCTTCCCAAGCCCCTGACACGAGCATGAAGTGGGATCGACAGACGACTTGTCCTACCATGCTCTCCCTTGATTGTGACATATGCGTGGGATCGCGGACTCAGGCTCCTCGTGTCGCTTCGGCTGACGGTTGGCCGATCGCAACGTTGGTACATGCGGAGATGATCGTAGCGAAAAGCTGAGATCGGGCGTGGCGTTGGTCGGGGTGCTCAATCGCCGCTTCAATGCACAATGTGGCGTAGCCGTGGACGAGGCACCAAGCCGCCAGACTTAGCTCTTCGACCAGATCGGCCGGTGACATCGCCTCGATGACGGCAACGAGCGCTCCGAACGCCTTGGCTGCCGCAGCGCCGGCAT
This sequence comes from Sphingomonas sp. CD22, assembly GCF_034556155.1. Classification (NCBI taxonomy): domain Bacteria; kingdom Pseudomonadati; phylum Pseudomonadota; class Alphaproteobacteria; order Sphingomonadales; family Sphingomonadaceae; genus Sphingomonas; species Sphingomonas sp. CD22. Next base: position 63,603 of record NZ_JAYDYX010000013.1, read on the forward strand.
CAGGGAATTTGCTGAGGTCGACCAGTTCGCGCGCGAACATGAGCCTGAACAACGCGGGCGAGCCTTGCGCAAACCCGATGTATGCCTCGGCCGAGGCAGCTAACGCGACATTGCCGGTCAGGGATTTTGCGGCCGAGCGCAGCGCCGCTTCCAGCCGCTCGAACCCGCTCAGCACCAAGGCGGCAAGCAGCGTCTCCTTGTCCGCAAAGTGATTGTACGGCGCCTGCCGCGACAAGCCCGCGCGTTCCGCGACCTGACGCAGCGACAGGCCCGCAGCTCCTTCTTGCTCCAGCAAATCGTCGGCTGCGGTGACCAGCGCATTGCGCGCATCGCCATGATGATAGCCGCGCGCGGCTGGTGCTTTTGCCAACGAGATTCTCCCTCTCGCCCGATCTAGCGGAACCATGTTGACAGCGTCAATGTTATAACTTCATATTGACAGCGTCAACACAGGCTTAGGAGACCACGATGTTCGGACTGCACCACGAAGCCACCGTGCCTATGCCCGCCACCTTCACCGCGCTGAGGGCGGACACGCAGGATCGCGCCGTTGGGGAGATTACGGTACGCGGCAAGCTGCCGGAGGAGCTTACGGGCGTGCTGTTTCGCAATGGTCCCGACCGCTTCCGCCGCGATAGCCAGACCAAGCGCACGGTGCTCGACGGCGACGGCGTGGTGCAGCGGCTGGAGATCGCCGATGGCCGCCGCACCGGGAGCGTCGCCTCGTTTGACTTCGGCGCTGACGTCTGTGCCGGCGAGCCGGTCTTCGCCGCCGACCCGAACGGCAACCGCGACGAGGGTTGGCTGATCACCCAGACGCTTGACGTCACGCGTGGCACCTCCGGCTTCGCAATACTCGACACGCGCGATGTCGCCGCCGGACCGGTCGCGGTCATCGAGCTTGGGCGAAACGGTGCCGATCAGTTTCCATGGTCACTGGATTGACGCCTGATCCTGCCAACCACCCTTGAATCTGTCCGAACAAGGAACACCATCATGACACAGCAGCGCACCGTTATCGTCACTGGCGCCGGCACCGGCATCGGCCAAGCCACAGCCGCCGCGCTGAAGGCGCAGGGCTGGCAGGTCTTCGCTACCATGCGCCGGCCGGACCCGGCGCGTCACGGCCCCGACGCGCTCCCGCTCGACGTCACCAGCGATGAAAGTGTCGCGGCCTGCGTCGCGGAGGTGATGAAACGGACCGGCCGGATCGACGCGATCGTCAACAACGCTGGCGTCGACATGGTCGGCGCGGCCGAGGAGACCAGCATGGCCGAGGCGCACGCGCTGTTCGAGACCAACTTCTTCGGCGTCCATCGGCTGATCCAGGCGGTTTTGCCGATCATGCGCGCGCAAGGCTCGGGACGGATCGTCACCACCGGCTCGATCGCCGGCTTCCTGCCGACGCCTTTCAGCGCCTTCTACTCGGCGGCGAAACACGCGCTCGAAGGCTACACCGATACGCTCGCGTTCGAGGTCGCGCCGTTCGGAATCCGCTGCTCGCTGATCCAGCCGGGTTTCATCAAAACCGAGCTGCGCGGCAAGAAGGCGGAAGCCGCGACCCGGATCGACGCCTACACTAATCTTCGCAACAGGGCTGGCGCCTCGTTCGATGCCAATGTCGGCAAGGGCATTCCGCCCGAGCGCGTCGCGGAGACGATCGCAAAAGCACTCAACAGCGCCACGCCAAAGCCGCGCTATCGCGTCGGGCGCGATGCTGCCATGCTCCACATCGTGCGGCGCTACATGCCCGGCTTCGTGTTCCAGGCCGGGCTCAAGCGCCAGTTCTGACGATATTCTCAACCGTTTCACGAAGGGGAAGCTGACAATGAATGGGGCCGAGACTGTTCTGGCGACCGTCACCACATTCGTCGGTACGCATTTCTTGTTGTCCCATCCTTTGCGCCGGCCGCTCGTCGCCGCATTGGGAGAAAAGGGCTTCCTGGGCGTCTATTCGCTCGTCGCCGTCGCTACGCTCGGCGCGACCGTCTGGGCGTATCGGATGGCAGAGGTTACGCCGCTGCTCTGGGAGGTCGGCGGAGGATTGTGGGCGATTTCCACGATCCTGATGCTGCTCGCCTCCGTTCTGCTGATGGGCTCGCTGGTGCGCAATCCAGCGTTGGTAGGTGCGCAGTCGAGTGCAGCCACAGCTTCGGCACGAGGTGTGTATGCCGTGACCCGTCATCCAATGATGTGGGCCTTCGCCGTTTGGGGCGTGGCGCATATCCTGATCTATCCCGTGACCAAGAACATCATCCTTTCCGGCGCGATCATCGTCCTGTCACTGGTCGGGGCGGCCTTTCAAGATCACAAGAAGGCTACGCTCGATCCCCAGGGCTGGTCGGCGTGGATAGAGCGCACCAGCTATCTGCCGATCGCAGCGATCATTGCCGGACGCGCCAAACCGGGCGGCTTCGGCACCCATGCCCTGGCTGGCGGGCTCATATTATGGCTGGCAGCGACATGGGCGCACATTCCGCTCGCGGGCTGGCCCGCAGGCATCTGGCGCTGGATTGTCTGACCTTCTCGGCCTGGCAGCGTTCCCGAAAGCGACGATCGGAAAGTCGGTGCATTCCCGATTGGGAACCCACGACGAGAAAGCGGCGGGGGTCGACCGCGTTGATCCCTTCACTGGGAGTGATATTCCCAATAGCTCTTTCGCGAAACTACCCGCAGAGACGAAGTTTCGGGAAGGTAAGGCGTTAGTAAAAACGGAGTTTCGGACGGGCCGCCTCGACCCACATGCGGTCATTCAGGGAGCTGGGAGCACCATCCAGAAGCGGACATTCATTCATCGGCCCGTGCGGGCGGTTTCAAGCTTCATAGTGCCGTTCAATTTCGTCCAACCGGAGTGTGATCGCCCTGCTAGGCAGATGGATGGTTAGCCTCCTCCGCTCCTGTTCGTTGAAACGAGCGGCCTTGATCAGCAGATCACGGATGGCGGCGCGACCAACGACCCTGTCACCCCCGAGCCATCCACTACCGAGGGCGATCTCAGGTGCTAGAATGAGGAGGCCATAGGCGTCAGGCGAAACATGCTCGATTATGACGGTAGTGCCCTCTTCGCTCTGATCTCAAGTTCATTCTAACCTGCGGATCTCGGCTTGGCGACCGGCGGGCGTTCGGACCCAGTTGCGGACACTCACAACGCCCTGCTCACTTCCCAGCTTCAGATGTTCATTCATAATGAGATTGTGCCGTTGATCCTCAGCGGAAAAGCGATAATTCTTGGGGAAGTGCTACGTCGAGGGTTATCACGGCATGTGGTGACCAAGCACTCGAATAATAACTCATAAAGCTCCCAAAGTCTTTACATTTTCTTCAAATCACCGCTTCGACGCATGCCACGCTGCAAAGTTCCGCTGGCTTGCCGATCAGGAACCCCTGGACCTGATCACACCCCCACTGCTGCAACAAAAACAGCTGTTCTTCGGTTTCAACCCCTTCGGCGACGATAATGAGGCCCAGACTTTTGCCAAGCCCGATCGTCGCCTTGACGATCGATGATGATGACGCGTTGTCGTGCATGGTGGCCACGAAGCTCCGGTCGATCTTGATCTTGTCGAAGGTAAATTCCTTGAGATTACTGAGTGACGAGTGCCCTGTTCCGAAGTCGTCCATCACGATTTTCGCGCCGCACTTTCCCAGTTCCCCGAGGGTCGCGAGAACGTTGTCCCTTTGGAAGCCGAGGAGTGTCGCGCTTTCGGTAACCTCGAGTTCCAGTCGGTCAAATGCGACGCGCCAACGCCGTGCGCTATCGCATAATTCGGTGACAAGCCCGTCGGAGCGAAACTGTATTGGCGATAGATTTATCGCCAGTGATAGTTTCGAGTCCCAAGTCGATGCAACACGGAGTGCATTGTCGATCACCCATGAGCCGATAGTCCTGATGAGCCCGCTCGACTCGGCTATAGGTATGAAGATGTCCGGCGGTATGTCGCCAAGAATAGGGTGCCGCCAGCGAAGAAGTGCCTCATACCCGACGATCTTCAACGAAACCACGTCAGCGATCGGCTGGAAAGCTAGACGGAACTCGTTGGCAGAAACGGCATTCTCGAGGTCTCTTGCGAGACGCACGCGCCGGCTTTCCTCGTCCTTCAAATGCTTGTTGTAGATGCGCGCCGTGTTCCTGCCGTCGGCCTTTGCACGATACAGCGCAAGATCCGCAAGCTCGTGAAGCTCGTCTCCGGTCTGTCCAGGCTCTGAGAGGGCTACTCCGACGCTCATCTTGATCGCTACACCCTCGTCCGACGGCGCGGAGGCCATCTTGAAGATGCGCGATATCAGTGTTTCCGTGGCTGCTGGTTGGGAGCGCGCTACTTGGATGACGGCGAATTCATCACCACCGATACGGGCAACCAAGTCATCGCCGCGAACGCACGAAGACAGCAGCTGCGCGGTGCGCTTCAGCACCCGGTCTCCGCCCGCATGACCCAATCGGTCGTTAATAGCCTTGAACGCGTCCAGGTCGATCGCGAACACTGCTACAACGTCACCTGTGCGCGCGCTGCGACCGAGTTCGTGGGCAAGACGGTTCTCGAACAGCAGGCGGTTCGCAAGCCCAGTCAGCATGTCATGGTTGGCGAGGAATTCTGCGCGGCGCTCGGCGGTCCTGCGGCTCTCCACAGCCTTACGGTATTCGTGAAGTCCGCGCGCCAGATCACCGAGCTCGTCGGGCCGCTCAAGACCGGGTACGTCTCGATCGCTTTCACCTATCTGAAACTCGCGCAGCCGCGCCGCCATGATCGTTATCGGCAATACCAGTCTACGCCGAAGCCAGATCGCCATACTGAATATGATGGCAACGATCCCAAGTCCGCCGAGGAGCACTGATATGATGTCCCGACGGCCGTTGCGTCGGTTGCTTTCTGCTGCAAGTCCGATCGCCAGTGTCAGTTCCTTTCGCGCCTGACTACGGCTCATCTCCAAGGCCGTTAGCGCACCGAGGAAATGTGGCATGGCCGTTTTGATGCCGGAGGGGTTTAACCGGCTCGTTTCGATTAGATGGTCGGAGGCTGCAGCAAACACAGTTACGGCTTGCTGCCCCTCCTGAATGATACCCGATCCAGATTCCAATCTACGATCAGGTGCCTGGGCAGCTTGCAAAGATCTCAGTCTAAACTGCGCGATCCGCTCGTGCAGTACCGCCCATCTTGCGTCGGGTACCTTCACCCCGTGTTCGGCATCCCGGGTCAGGCGGCCAACGTCCTGACGCAATTGCCGCTGTACCTGGTCCAGTCGATCCTCTCGACCGAGCGCATCACTGAGAAGTGTAATGCGCAGGTCAGCCTGATGAATCTTGTTGCCAACCGATAGGCCGATAGCCAGCAGTGTCAGCGCCATTACGATCACAGACGTGCAAGCAATTGATACACGCGCCGATACCGATAGTCGCACAGGCTTCTCCCTGCGCCGCGCTTGACGCCAAAGCGTTACGTTATCGTTAGAGGATGGTAGCCGCGCCCGCTGCCAGCGCCCATAGCGCCCTAAACCCAGGCGTTGGGATAGGCGAGCCTGATAGGGCCGGAGGCCGCCGAGCGAAGTCGAGTGTCAATAAAGACCCAATAGCGGCCGCTCGGCGCCGACTCCGCGTTCCCCAACTCCGGACAGTTATTCATGTTGCCTCGCCGGCAAAACTGCGCGCGCGATTACACTGGGAGGGAAACCTAAGACGCCGCTATAGCGAGAGGGGGGCACACCGCATGCTCATCGTGCGGCGAGTAGCGCAGTCAGCCCATCCCGATGACCGGGGACACGTGTCAGGTGGGGGTATCGCAGTCCGCCACGATAATCGATCGTTCGTGTCACGGAATTTCCGTCGTGCTGCCAGGTGAGCGCGATCGGCTTCGCTGGGCTATTCCGTACTGCATCTTGGAGAGCGCCACGTGTGTATGGCGCCCCCGTGACCGCCGTAATGTGATCGCCGGGAGCCATCCCTGCGCGGAACGCCGGCCCGGCCCAATTCACCGCGCGCACCTTCCCGTCATCTGCAACCGTCAGGCCGATCGAGTATGAAAGGTCCGCTCCGCCGAGTTCCTGCTCGTTCTGCTGGAATGTTAGTGTCGGCTCTGCATCATAGGTGAGACGCCATCCCTGCCGCTTGAGCCCTTCGGACGGGTCCATTTCCCCATGCCCTTCGATCCAGCGGTTAAGGAAGCTCGGCCAGTCGAACGGCGCAATGCGTTCCAGAGCATCGCAGAGGTCGTCGAAGGTATAGGTGCGAACGGGATGCTCCGCCGAGGCACCGGCGAAAAAATCCCGCGCGAAATCATCGATTCCACGGCGCCCGTGGGTCTGCTCGCGTAACAGCGCATCGATGTCGAGCCACAGCATCACGCCTTCCAGGTAGTAATCCTTGCGCCGCTGCCAGTCGCGCCAAGGGACTGATTGGCGAAGCATGAATGACGGGTAGTTCACGTCGTCCGACAGCGACCGCCACGCGCGTCCCGGTCGATTGACGACCTCGGCCGCATCAAGTGCGAGCTTGTCGAGCGTTTCCTCACGGCTCCGCAGCCCCGCACGAGCGGCGAGCACGCGCGCCCAGAACTCGGTCTGGCCTTCGTACATCCAGAGCAGGCTGCCGCTTTGCGGAACATTGGGAGTGGGTGCCCACAGGTCCACGGGCACGCGGTAGAGGCCGTTCCAGGCATGGACGAACTCGTGCGCGACGATGTCGCGATTGTTGAGCTGCCCGGCCCAATCGCGGAAGTAGGACGAGGCCATGCCGATTTCGGCCGACGCCCGGTGCTCCGTGCCGCCGGACGAGCCGTCGTCGCTCATCCGTGCCAGCACCTCGTAGCGGCTGAACGGCGGCGGGCCGAACACCGCGCGCGCCTGCGTTACCATTCGACGCAGATCCGCGATGCGATCGGGGGGAACGGCAAGATCGCCGGCTTTTGTTGCAACGAGGTCGAGCGTTACCGCGCCCGCGCCGTCTTGTGCAAGCGGCACGCGTGCGGCGTGACGTCCTGCGAGGACCGGCGAGTCGAGCAACCGCTCCAGAGAAACCGGTCTAAAGCTGAGCTTGCCTTCCCGCGGATCGGCAACGTCAAGCGACGAAAATGCGCTCAATCCCGTTGGCAGCATGACCGACGGTGCTACATCAATATTTCGAGCGTACCACCCGGCCGGGTACAGCAGCAGGTGCTGCCAAGCCACGGCGACCACATCGGCCAACAGTCGATCTTCATCCGCGATGATCTGGAAGCTTACGTCGATCGTCTTGGTACCCTCGGGAACTTCCAGATGAAAGGCGTGCGGCTCGATCGCATCCCGCCGCCACGCGATCGGTTTTCCGTTCGTCGATACCGTCAGCCCGGCCAGCTCGGTGACGGTGAGACTTGGCCCGTGGCTTGCCGCTTCCCAGCGTGGGTAGAGGAGCGTCATTGCGCCCGCGCGTTGCACCGGCACGCGTTCGCGGACGACGAACACTCTGTGCGCCACGTCCCGCGCGTCCACTTCCAGCGCGATCGTCCCTCGGAACGGGTGATCGACGGGGGAAGTGATCGGTGTTCGATCGAGCGTCTGGACGGGAAGGTCCATCCGCGCCGCTGCCTGTGGTGCGCCGGCAGCAGCGCCGGTTGCGCACAGCACAGCCGCCGCAGCCGCCATTTTCCATTTTTGCATAACCGTCGCTAGCTCCGTTCTTCTCACTCGTAGCCTCCTGATCGACCGCCCGCAAAAGCGTGAACGGTCACGGGCACGCCGATCTCGAAAGGAGTCGGGTCGAAGACGAAGCGGCGAGCAAACTTGCCGCCGTCGACGACGTAAGAGCGGTCCCAGGTAAAGCCGACATCGGCGACTTCCTTGGCAAAACGGTAGAACAACCCCAGCGGACGCAGCAGAGCCAGCGGTACGCCCCACACCCGCAACGTGTAGCCACGAGCGGCAGCTGCCATCGCCAGCAGCGCACGCGGCGTGCGGGTCGGCGCGCAAGGCATATTCCAAACCTGATCGAAATCCTCGTCCGGCGCATCCAGCAATAGCACTGCTGCGCGGGCGATATCGGGCACATACGCGAAGTCGTGCGGCGTGTCGGTCGGCACCAGCATTTGGGCGGGCTTGCCCTTCGCGATTTCACCGATGGCGAGCGTACCAAGGTGCGACACCGTTACGCCAGGTCCGTAGAAATCAGTGCAGCGCAGCGCCGCCACATGCACGCGGCCGCGCGCCGACTGCCAGATGCGCGTCACCTCGGCCAGAATCACGGGTTTTTCACCGACCGCGGTCAGCGGCATATCTTCCGTGCGCGGCGTCGTCTGCGGTCCGAGCTGATAGAGGTTATCGATAAATACCAACCGCGCGCCCGCGGCCGCACATCCCTCAACCATGTTGGTCATCGCCCGCGGCCAAACGGTGCGCCACAGCCGCGAATCGTAGGCAAAGCCGACTGCCAGAACCGCCTGCGCGGCACCCGCGAGCGCCGCTCGGACATCAGCGGCGTCGAGGACGTCACATGGCATGTGCTCGACGTCCGCAGGAAGGTTCGCAGGTAGGCGGCGCGTCGCGACACGCACGCGGTCTCCACGAGCCAGCAGCCTCTCGACGATTGGCTGGCCGACCGCCCCGTATCCGAACACCGTGATTTGCTGTTTCATCTTTTGTCTCCGTTGCCGTGCGACCGAATTACGTGGTCGCAACAACATCGAAAATTGCCCAAGAACGTTGATCTGCTATACAAAAACCAATGAGCGACGATCCTGATTGGGCCCTATACCGCACGTTGCTCGCCGTTCTTGATGAAGGCTCGCTGTCTGCCGCCGCTCGCAGCCTCGGGCTCACGCAACCCACGGTTGCGCGTCATGTCGACGCGCTAAAGTCGGCTCTGGGCGCCGACCTGTTCGTCAGGTCGCAGCGCGGGCTGGAACCCACTGATCTTGGCCAATCGCTCCGATCGCATGCGCAGATTATGGCGACCACAGCCGCCGCGCTGCTGCGCACTGCCAGCGGTACGCTGGGTAGCGTCACAGGAACGGTGCGGATCAGCGCCAGTGACGTCGTCGCCGTCGAACATCTACCGCCAATCCTGACGCTGCTTCGACGCGACCATGCGGCACTTGTGGTCGAGTTGATGTTATCGGATCGCGTCGACGATCTGCTCGCACGTGAGGCCGACATCGCCGTTCGCATGACCGAGCCCACACAGACCTCTTTGCTCGCGCGCCGCCTCCCGCCTGTCGAACTCGGTTTTCATGCACACCACAGCTATCTCGACCGGCGTGGAACGCCGGCCAACATGGCAGAACTCGCCGCCCATGACCTGATCGGGCATGACGCCGAAACGCCGGCGCTGCGCGCGATGGTCGAGCAGCTTCCGCCCCTTGACCGGCACGGCTTCGCGTTCAGGACAGACAGCAACCTTGCCCAGCTCGCTGCTATTCGCGCAGGGTTCGGCATCGGCCTGTGCCAATCCGCTGTCGCGCAGCGCGACAAGGCCTTGGTGCGCGTTCTTCCTACAATTGCGCTGCACCTGCCGATTTGGATCGTCATGCATGAGGATCTGAAGACCAGCGCCCGCTTCCGCACCGTGTTCGACGCCTTGGCTAACGGGTTGGGCAACATGGCCGTCTAACGTTCCTTGCGGAGCTGGCGCCCGATCAATGCTATCCCCCTCCTACGCTGGACGGCGCGGCACCGTAAAAGACCAAAAAGTTGCCATTCCCGAAGCCTTTCCGCGTTCCCAACTTCCGACATTCACTCATCAGTCCGCGACCAACCGGCAGCGCCGCGGGAGCGGGCGGAAGGTGGGACAAACCCGTCGTTGAGTAACGCGACAGCGAACGACCGTTTTGGGGTGAAGCGGCCGTTCGCGGCAACGAGCTGTATCCGAAGGAAGGGCATTTCCCGACGAACCATCGTGTTCGGTAACGTGGGAAGTCCCCGGCTGCGGCCATACCGCGCCGCTCGTTCGATGCCCACTTTGTAGGCATCGGCAGCGGAGTTTACCTCACCGGAGTTGGAACGCGTACCATCGAGTCTGCTGTCAGTTCTCCTTCCGCCGAAACGCCGCAACGAATGCGCCCATGACTGCGGCGAGCGCCGATCCTGCAGGACCCGGCGCACGCAACATCCACACGGCCCAAGGAGGCGGCGCGTAGGTTTCGAGCACCATCATGAGACCGCCAGAGGCCAGGAGCGTCGCCGTGCCTTCCGAGCCAGCCTGCACAATGCCTGCTCCGAGCACCGCAGCTGCGCGCATGGCGTCTGATCCGTCGACGATGAGTGCGAAGTCAGGTTGAAGACGGCGCGTGCCACTAGGTGTGCGAAACAGCCAGGGCATCATGCGCCCCGTTGCCGGAAACCGCACCCCGACCAGCCGATGTCTTACTAGGTCATCCGGCGTCTGCGGCACACCGTGCTTGGCGAGGTAAGCGGGCGCCGCGAGGGTGACGAGCGGCAACGGTGCGAGGCGCCGTGCGAGGAGGCTCGCGTCGGCGATACGTGGCGCGATGCGCACCGCGAGGTCCCAACGTCCGCCGCCAAGGTCGGCAAGGTGGTCATCGAATGCAAGCTCCACACGCAGCGCGGGATGACAATCCAGAAGCGAAGCCAGTGCGTGCAGCAGGGTCGGAGCGAGCGAGGCGGCGGCGGTCACTCGCACCGTACCCGCGACCCCGAGCGGTGCGCCGAGCCGACTGGCGGCCGCTGCGAGCGCGAGTGCCGGGCCTCGGACCTCAGCGAGGAAGCGCTCACCGTCTGGCGTCAGGGAGAGTGTGCGGGTCGATCGACGGAACAGGCGCGCACCGTGTGCGGTCTCAAAGCGCCCGACGAGGCGCGCGACGGCGGCCGGGGTCACGCCGAGCAAGCGCGCGGCGCCAGCGAAGGAGCGAGCCTCGGCAACGCGGAGAACGACGACAGCGGCACGTAGAGTGTCCATCTAATATTCAATACATTCTGTTGGTTCACTTACAACACCACCTGTCATTCCTCGATCGACTGTCCGCGCTTACGTTGAGGGTATCACGAGCGGAGAGAGATGATGCGCATAGGGATCGTAGGCGTGGGGCAGGTTGGGGAAACCTTGGGGTCTATCTGGGCGCGCGCGGGTCACGAGGTGGCCTTCGGGTCGCGTGACTCAGTCAAGGCCGCGGCGGCGGTGAAAGGCTTGGCCGGTGCTCACGCGATGACCCAGGAACAGGCGGTGGCGTTCGGCGATGTCGTGTTGTGGACGCCGCGCGGCGTGATGCCCGCCGACCCGAACCTCCTCGCCGGAAAAATCGTGCTCGATCCCAACAATCGCGAGCCGGATCCCGGCCGCGATTACGCCTCGCCGCATCCTAATGGGCTGAGTTACGCCGAACGGCTCCAGGCCGCCGCACCGCAGGCGCGCGTGGTGAAAGTGTTCAACACCATCGTGATGCGGGTGCTGCGGGAGACTCCCGAACGGCTGGCGGCGTCGGGCACACAGGTGTTGCTGGCCAGCGACGACGGGGAGGCGAAGACGGTGGCCGCTGGGCTGGCGGCGGACGCCGGGCTGGGCGCGGTGGATCTCGGGGGGCTCGACGCATCGTGGCTGGCCGAGGCGATGGCCGACGCGTTCCGCCAGGGCATGCGAACCAGCCCTGCCGAATGGCGCCAGGCTTTGGTGTTCGCTGACCTGACAGACCGGCCCAACTGAGATGAACCTCCGAGTCCTGCCCAAGAAGGAGCACCGACGCATGTACGACCACGTCATCTGGCCTGAGCAGTTCCACCCCAAGATCTCAGAGATCTACGGGCTGAACGATATTGACGTTGAAGCGTCCGCCGAGACGGTCTGGAAACTGCTCGTCGATGCCGAGAACTGGCACCGTCACTTCCCCCCCGAGAACCAGGTGAAGATTCTCGGCGGTGAGCGGGAACTTGCCCTCGGGACCAGGCTCACCCGTGTGACTGCGGGCTATCCGATGAGCCTTGAAGTCACCGAATGCGTCCCTGGCAGACGGCTCGCATGGGCCACCATGGTCGACGATGACGACACGGGCTCCACCGCCTATCACGGCTGGGTCATCACCCCCACTGCACAGGGCTGCCACCTCCTCACCGAAGAGACCGAGCAGGGTTCCTTTTTCCTGGAGATGATCGGACGCCAGAATCCCGGCCTGTTGTATCGCTACCACTAGGAATGGGTGGAAGCCCTGGCTCGCGCGGCGGAGGAAGCCAATCGCGTCCAAGCCTGACCGACCTTCGCGCCGGCTTTCCTCTTGAATGAACGAATATTTGTCATGAGCAATTCCGCATCAGTGCAAGTACCTACGCCGACACCATCGTTCGACCTCACCGGCAAGCGGGTCGTCGTCGTCGGCGGTAAGAAGGCGATCGGCCTCGGGGTCGCGCAGGCCGCCCATGCCATGGGCGCTGCCGTTACGGTCGCCAGCCGCCGCAATACGTCGGTCGAGGAACATCCGGAGCTTGCGGCGTTCGAGCAAGTCGTTCTGGATATCAGCGACGAGACAGCAGTGCAGGCCGCATTCGAGGCGATCGGGCCCTTCGATCACCTCGTCGTCACCGCCGGACCGGCGCTCGGTGCTTGGGGATCGTTCATGGACCCCGACATGCGCGGCGTCCGCAGCTATCTGGAGGCCAAGTTTCTCGGCACATGGGCCTGTGCTCGATATGCCGCCCCGCACCTTCAGGCTGGCGGCTCGATGACCTCCCTGACGGGCGGGACCGGCGCCCGCGCGAAGCTTGGCCTAGCCGCGGTCACCTCAACCTTTGCGGCGGTCGAATTGCTGTCACAATCGCTCGCGCTTGAGTTAGCTCCGATCCGCGTCAACACGATCCGGCCCGGCTTCATCGATACCAATTTCTGGGAAGTGCTGCCTCCGGCGGACGTGGAGGAAATCCGCGCCAAGGTACGCGCCAAGTTCCCGGCCAGGCGGTTGGGGACAGCAGGGGATGTCGGACACGCAGCTGTTTTTCTCATGACCAACCCATATGTCACCGGGACGGTACTTGAAGTCTCCGGTGGCGAGTTGCTAGTCGATTGGATTTTCTGACTTCGATCTCGCCGAAACGGGGGAAGCCTTGTCATCAGCAACGATAATCGGAATAGCAATTGGCGGGTTCCAGTAAAAGCCGTCGGCCACATTAACGTTACCAATGTCTTGAGTTGGTCGAAAGCTGCCGCCAGTTTCGCAGTGGCGCTGACCCACAACCGGCCGTTCAGCGGTAAATTGACGGGTCCCGCTTTCGGACTCTCGTTCATCGCTCAGCGACATTAGTGCCAGCGGGGGCGGCGGGACTACCATCCGACACTTCCCGATCGACAAACTCAATAGATCCAGCGCCAGATGCCGGCCGGCCATCCGGCGAGCGGGATGTGTGCCCATGTCGCCAGGAGCCATGTGACAAGGCCGCCACCTAAGGCATGTCCCCCAAAGCCGCCCAATTTGGTACGTCCGGCAGCGATGGCGGCGAACGGCAGATAGCTTGTCCGAGCCTGCCATGCTGGCCAGCCTTCCGGATCCAGTGTGGCCTTCTTGCGATCCTGCAAAGCCGCCCCGACCAAAGCCAGTACGATCATCGATCCCGACAGGATGACGTTCTTGGCGATCGGATAGATCAGGATATGCGACGTGCCCCAGATCGCGAACGCCCACATCATCGGGTGTCGGGTAACGCCATATACGCCCCGTGCCTCGGCCGTGGCGGCATTCGTAGCGGTGCCGGCAAGCGCGGGATTGCGGACGAGCGACCCGAGGAGCAGGATTGAAGCGACGAGCATCAGGGCGGTCGAGATCGCCCACAGGCTACCGCCGACGTTCCACAAAGGCGATGTGATCGCGGCGGCCCGATACGCCCAGATCGTCGCGCCGAACGTGACGAACGCCACTAAAGAATAGACGCCCAGGAATGCCTTCTCGCCGATCGCGGCGACCAGGGGGCGGGCGCAACGGGTGCGACAGTAGGAAATGGGTACCGACGAATATCGCGGCAGCCGCAAGAACGGTCATGGTTCCTGTCACCATCTCATCTCCCTCGTATCGATCCTATCATCATTCACCGCGACGCCAGTGGGGATGATGATCATGCGCGTGAACTGTTGCGCAGGCACGATGCGTCGTTCGGGTGCCGCAATGCCTGTTTCGTTGCAGAGCATCGCAAATTGACTTGGTCACGGTCAGGCGTTTCCCGTGTTATCGGGAGGAAGGCGGTTGATTTAGGCAGTAGCAATAGTTTCGGCCCAGTCCCCGATCTGGGACTGCGACATATCGGTCGTGTTGAAGATCACGATGGTTTCGCTCCGACTCAGGCGGTGCGCGATCAAGGCTCGATATCCCTCAACCTTACCTGACTCCCATGCCCATGGCTCGTTGCCGATAGCGTGGACACGGCCCCCGAGGGCATATTCCTGATCCGGCCATCGAACGCTTGTGAGTTCCAGCCGCGATCCCGCGCTTAGAAGGCCGGTATGAAAAATGCCGTGCGCGGCGCGGACGGCATCCCGCACCGTGCTGGCCGTATTCCCGCTGCCCGCCAGGAACGCGGGGACAGCCGTCATCTTGCGGACTGGCGGGACGACGCTGCCGTACGCGGCCGCTAATCCCGGCATCGAAGGTTGCCCCATCTGGGCATAACCGGTCTCGGTCATGTGCAGCGGTTGAAGGACCATCTGCCCAACCAGCTCGGCTAGCGGCTTGCCGGTGATCCGCTCCAGCACCGCCGCGACGATCACCCAGTTGAGGGGGGTGTAATCCCATCCCGCACCAGGGGTGAACTTCAAGTCGCCCCTCCCGTATTTGGCTAGTATCGTCGCCGGCCTCTCCGTCAAGTTAAGGAGCGATCGATCAGCCTTGATCGCTGGAACCAGAAGGTCGGTGATACCGCTGGTGTTGGACAGCAGATGCTTGATCAACACGCGGTCGCCCGTGTCGCGGCGAAAGTCCGGCAGGTAGGTCGCGATCGGCGCATCCAGCGATAACATGTCGCGCTCGACTAGGCGGAGGGCAGTCGCGCTGGCCACCCATTTTGATGCGGACCCCCATTTGAACTGCGTGTGCGGCGTGACGGGACGTTTATCCTCCACATCGGCTAGACCGACGCAGCGGATGTGCTCGAGCTTGCCCTGTCGTCCGTAGGCAAGCGCGCCATTGAAATCCGGAGGCAGGATTATCCCTTCGATGGCCTGACGCTTGGTTGTATTTGGGACCTTGGCGGATGCTGCGGTCGCTACCCCCAAAGCAAGGCCGCCGACGATAAGCTTGCGTCTGTCGATCATTCCCGTGCCCCCGTTGTTGCATCGAGGCATATGTCCGCTTGGTCATCAGGACCAGCCGAAAGAAATTGGAGAAGCCGCCGGATGAGCCGTATATACGCAACGATCGCGTGCCGAGGCGACTTCTTCGATAGTGCGGGCAGCGGCGTTAAACTGCCCCTCGCCCCCCGCCCCCTGCCCCTTGCCGCAGTGACCCAGTTTTGGACGTTCACGTGAAAGATTCCGCGCCCCAACATCGGACCTTCGTTCATGTCGAGGCGGGCTCATGCCGCACGCATTTCCCACCGCCCGACGGCACGCCAAATTTCTCAAAGGGATCGAGTTTTGCCAATGCCGTCTCGCCTGTATGACTCGATGGGGCAATCGACAAAGCCAGGCTATGGTCATTAAACCCGACACGGGTTTGAGAGCTTAGAGGATAAGTATGCTACGCCCATTTATCCCTGCGCGCGATCATGGCCGATCTCGTTCGTTCTACGAAGCCTTGGGCTTTTTGGTCGAATATGCTGACGACAGCATCGCCGTCATGTCGAACGGCGACGCGAGCTTCCTCCTTCAGAACTTTTATGTGAAGGAGCTGGCTGAGAATTTCATGGTGCAGCTGGTGGTTTCAGACTGCCGGGAATGGTGGCATCGCCATAATCCCGCAGCTGTTGCAGAACGGTTTGGTGCGCCAGCCCCAACAGCTCCTGCGGTTCAGCCTTGGGGTTTGACGGTCGGCTTCGTCCACGATCCTTCCGGAGTGCTGTGGCATATAACCGAAAGATCGTAATGACCTGTCCGCAGCACCATCTGTGGACGCCCCTTCGGTTGCAAGCGGTATTTGGAAGTTCTGACACAGAGT
>NZ_JAYDYX010000014.1:0-64916 GCF_034556155.1 Sphingomonas sp. CD22
ACCGGTCTTTCGTGGCCCCTTCCCAACATCTCAACTCCGGCCGCTCGTTCATAATTTGATGTCAACGCCCCCTGGGGCAGCTGCCATCGGGTTAGCTGTCAGTCTGATAGGGACGCTTGTCGGCACGTGGACGTTCGATTTAAGTGAGTAGGCTCCAGCAGACACGCGTCTGGTACCCCGCCCGCGGACCGAGCGTTACCTTTGACCGGTCCGTCGGTCCTTGACCTATCGTGGCTCAGGGATGTTGCCCTACGTTCCGCCAACCATCGAAGTTGTGGCAAGCGTCAGTCTGCCGCGCCGATCATACGGCCGATGACGCTTGTCACCGCCAGCGCCGCTGCCCCCCAAAAAACGACGCGAACTACTGCGCGCGACAAGGGTGCGCCGCCGATCTTCGCGCCAGTCGCGCCGAGTATGGCCAGCAGCAGCAGGGCGCCGATCGCGACGGCAATGGCCACCGCCCCCCGGGGTGCCAGCACCGCGATGGTGACGGGCAGCGCGGCACCCGACGTGAACGCCAGGGCCGACGACACGGCGGCCTGGATCGGGCGCGCCGCAAGATCATCGGACAAGCCGAGTTCGTCACGCTTGTGCGCGCCGAGCGCATCGTGCGCCATCATCTGCTCGGCCACCTGCCGGGCGAGTGCCGGCGCGACACCGCGGCCTTCGTAGATCGCGGCGAGTTCGACGGTCTCCGCCTCGGGCGCGCGGGCCAGCTCAGCCTGCTCGCGCGCCAGGTCGGCGCGTTCCGTATCGGATTGCGAACTGACCGAGACATATTCGCCCGCCGCCATCGACATCGCGCCCGCGACCAGCGACGCGGTGCCGGCAAGAAGGATCGCCGCCCGCGTCGCCCCGGGCGCGGCCGCCACGCCGACCACCAGGCTCGACACCGAGATGATGCCATCGTTGGCGCCGAGAACCGCCGCGCGCAGCCAGCCGACGCGGTGGACCAGATGATGCTCCATCGGTCCCTCGGCCGCGAGCGGTGACGTGCCACGCCCTGTCGTCATCGTCGCTCGATCCGTTCGTCCAGTCGCGCCACGACGATCCCCAATTTGGTGACCGTCATACGGTTGAGCGCGACCCGGCCTTCCGGCTGCAAGGCCAGGCGCTGGTCGACCCGCAAACCGCCCTTCATCGCAAAGCGGATATGCAGCTGGTTCCCCGTGGCATCGGCGACGACCGGGCCGACCGCATCGGTCAACGTGCCGGCATAATGACCGGGCGTCGTCGCGCGCAGGCGCCATGTCCGATGCTGCGGCTTTGCCCCGTCGCGCATGACGTCCTGATCAAGCTGGATACTGCCATCATCCTGGACGGTGCCGAAGCCGCGAACATCGGTCGTCTGACGATGATGGAACACCACCGCCAGCATCCCCGTCCCGTGCGTCGCGCCGCGGAAGAATGCGATAGGATCGAACACCGGCGTCGCCGCCGGCGCGGCGATCCGGCCACCCGCAGGCAGGCAACCGGTCACCAACGTCGCGGCGGCGACCGAAGCCAGACCGATCGTCGCGCGGCGGATCGGACGGTCAGCCGCCATTGCCCGCTCGCGCCGGCAGGATCGGCCTTGCGTTGTTGAGATCGCTACCCGTGTTGGAATCGGTCGGTGTCGGCTGGATCATGGCGCGCATCTGCCATTGGTATTTGTCGATGGCATGCTGGACTTCCTGCAAGAGGTTGGCGGTCGTCGGGTCCTTGTCCTCGCTTGCCTTGATCCCTTGCCCGATTTCGTCGCTGGTGACGCGATAATATCGCGCGAACCACTGGATCACCTGCGCATCGTCGACGAAGCCGCCGGGATATTCGGGAATACGGCTGGTACGGACGATGGTGTTGGCGCGCCCGTCGGAGGATACGCCGATCGCCAGCAGCCGTTCGGCGACCTCGTCGGCATATTTGGCGACGCCTTCATAATGATCCTGCAACAGCTCGTGCAGCGGATAGAAGAGCGTGCCGGAGACGTTCCAATGCGCCTGTTTGGTCTGTAGCTGGAGCTGCTGCAATTCGGTCAGCGTCTGCTGCAGCGCCTGGACCGAGGCGCGGGCATCGCCCCCCTGCGGACCGCCATGGACGCGATCGCTGACGCTGTTCGTCGGAAAGCCGCCGGCGGGCGCGGCGTTCTGCGCGAACGCGGGTACGGTCATCACCGCCACGCCGCCAACAAGCAGCGCGCCATGCAGGAAAAAGCGCATCGTCCATATCCTCTGATGGGGGAAGCCGCAGCCGGTCGCGGTTCCGTTACAGAAGGCCGAACGCCCGATCCGGCCGCAGGTTGTCTAAATTCGGGTTCAGACTTGGCGCAGCGGCGCCACGATCGACACCGCGCTGCCCGTCGCGGCGAAGCCTAGCGAGAAGCCGTGCAGATCAACGATCGCCTTGACCAGCGCGAGGCCGAGCCCCGCCCCCTCGCATTCGTGCCGCCCACGATAGAAGCGTTGCGTCACCAGCACTCGCTCCGCCTCGGGAACCCCCGCCCCCTCGTCCGCGACGGTGAGCACGATGCCCGTCGGGCGCTCCGCCAGCGACAGCGTCACGCGCCCCTTCGCCGGGCTAAACTTGATCGCATTGTCGATCAGGTTCGACATCGCCTCGATCAACAGGCTGGCATCGCCCTCGACCAGGCCGACGGTCGCGATCTCGCAGCGCAGGTCGATGCCGCGATCCTCCGCCGTCGGGCGGTAGAGTTCGCATGCATCCTCGGCCACCGCCGCCAGCGGGACGGGAGCGAAGCGGCTGCGCCGGGCATGATCCTCGAATTCGCGGATCCGGAGCAAGGCCGCGACGATGCCGAGCAACTGGTCGATCTCCGCCAGCGCCGCATCGGAGGCCGCCTGGAACGCCGCCCGGTCGTCCGCGCCCCGCATCTCGCGCTCGACCCCGGCGCGCAGCCGGGTGAGCGGGGTGCGCAACTGGTGCGCGATATCGTCCCCCACCCCGCGCACGTCGGCGACGAGCGACTGGATGCGATCAAGCATCGTATTGATATGCGCACACAACAATCCGAAACTGTCGGGATTGTCGCCGACCGGTAGCCGCTCGCCGAGCGACCCCGCGACGATCCGTCCGGTCACCTGCCGCACGGTATCGACCTGTCGCGCCGCGCGTCGTCCCGCGACGAGCCCGAACCCGACCGCGAGCGCCACGGCGGGCAGCAGGCCGAGCAACAGCGCCCGCTCGACGATTCGCAACGCATCCTCGGCATCGTCGAGGTCGAACCCGGTGAGCAGGTGGCCGCCGCCCGGCAACGGACACAGCATCAGCCGCGCGACGTCGCTGGCCTTGCCCGGCAATTCGGTAGGCGCGACCGTCGCGACGAACGACCCGCGCACCGTTCCGGCCCGATCGGGCAGGCGCGCGACATTGCCGTCGATCAGCCGCCCGCCGGCATCGAACAGCGCGAGGAAGCGGTCGCGATGGATGTCGCGGGTCAGCATCTCGCGCAGCTCCTCGCGCTGCTCGCCGACCGATGTCCGTGCGAAGAAACGGCAATCGCCCGCCAGCGCGGTATCGATCTCGCGGCGATGACTGCCGCTGACCATCACCCAGACGATCGCGGCGACCGCGAGCGACTGGACGACGAGCAGCGCGGCGATCGCCCCGCCCCAGCGCCACGTCGCGCGGACGCGGGGATCAACCCGGAATGTCGAAGACATAGCCCTGCCCCCGGACACTGCGGATCAACGGCACCTCTCCTTCGGCATCGATCTTGCGTCGCAACCGGCCGATATGGACGTCGACGACGTTGCTGTCGGGCTCGAACGTATAGCCCCAGACGTCCTGGAGCAGCATCGATCGCGTGACGATCCGCCCCGGCCGCCGGACGATATAGTCCAGCAGCTTCAGCTCGCGCGGCAGCAATTCCAGCGGCCGGCCCGCGCGCGACGCGGTGCCGGCGAGCAGGTCGAGGTCGAGCGGGCCGACGATCAGCCGCGTCTCGCGTGTCTCGTTCGGCCGGCGCAGCAATGCCTCGACGCGGGCGACGAGTTCGACCAGCGCGAACGGCTTGGGCAGATAATCGTCGCCGCCCACCCGCAGCCCCCGGACCCGGTCGTCGAGGCTGCCGAGCGCGCTCAGCACCAGCGCGGGGGTACGACGCCCCTCGACCCGCAGCTGCGCGATCAGGTCCAGCCCCTCGCCGTCGGGCAACTGGCGATCGACGATCAACAGATCGGCGGTCTGCGCGCGCGCGGCGGCGAAGGCCGTGGCCAGCGTCGCGCGGTGCGTCACATGATGCCCGCACGCGGTCAGCTCGAGCACGATCTCGTTCGCTGTCCCCGCATCGTCCTCGATAAGCAATATGTGCGTCACGGCGTTCCGTTCGCCACGGGCGCGCGGGCGCGTCAAATAAATAGCAGTTCAGAGTCTGAACGCGGATTTAATCGACGTCGGCGCCGCCCCCGCGCATGCCCCCTCTTGCCGGCACCCGATCGCCGGCGGGGAGCGCGTGCGATGAAGACGACGGGATGGGCGCTGGTCGCCGCGGCGATGACCGTGACGCCCGCACAGGCGCAGACCGCCACGGCGATCTCGCTCGATCGGCTGGTGCAGGAGGTCATCGCCTACAATCCCGAACGCTTATTCTATCAGCAGCAGATCGATGCCGCCGGGACGGAACGCGAGGCGGCCGGCCGCTGGGCAGATCCCGAAGCGGTGGTCGAATTCGGCGAACGGCGCGCGAGCGACCGCGCCACCGGTGCGCCGATCGGCGACGGGCAGACCTATGCGGTGTCGGTGGTCCAGCCGATCGAATTCAGCGGCCGGATCGCGCTGCGCCGCGCGATCGCCGAGCATCAGATCGCGCTCGCCCGCATCGGCCTGCAGCAATTCGACGCGACGTTGGCGGCGCGCGCGCGATCGCTCGGCTATGGCCTGTTCGCGGCGGACGAGAAGGCGACGACGGCCCGCACCGTCGCCGCGCGGATGCGCAATCTGGCGCGGACGATCGTCTCGCGCGATCCCGCCGGCCCGGCGCCGCAGCTCGAGGCGGCGGCGTTGCAGGCCGATGCGATCAGCGCCGAGCGCACCGCCGCCTCTGCCGACGCCGAGGCCAATTCGATCCTCTACGAACTTAACCAGCTGCGCGGCACCGCCTTCGCCGCGCGCATCCGGATCATCCGCCCAGACATGGCGCTGCCCGACCTGCCGTCCGGCGCGGCGCTCGCCGCCGATGCCGCGGCGAACAATTTCGAGCTGAAGTCGCTACGCGCGCAATTCGAGCAGCAGGGGCTGCGGGTCGATCTCGCCCGCAAGGTGCGGATTCCGGTGGTCAGCGTCGGCCCCTATTACGATCACGCCCGGTCCGACATTCGCGAGACCAATTATGGCCTGCGCCTGTCGACGACGCTGCCGCTGTGGAACCGTCAGGCCGGCGATGTCGCCGTCGAACAGGGTCGGCAGGCACAGGCCAATGCGACCCTGCTCGCCGCCGAACGCCGCATCACGCGCGACGTCTTCGATCAGGCGGCGCAATATGACGCCAAACGCCGTGCGCTGGCGCAATGGGACGGCGAATCGTCGCGCCGCTTCGCCGCTGCGGCGGAGGATGCGGACCGCAACTACCGGCTCGGCGCGATCCCGCTCGCGACCTATACGCAGATGCAGCAGGCCTATGTCGATGCGACGGTGGCGATCCTCGACACCCGGCGCGAGGCGATCGAGGCGCTGTTGCAATTGCGTGCGCTCAACGGCGGCAACGTGCTGTCGCGATGATCGCCGCGCTGCTCGACCTCGTCACGCGACGCCGGCTGGCGGTCGCGCTCGTCACCGCGATCGTCGCCGCGATCGGCTTCTGGTCGTTCGCGACGCTCAAGATCGACGCGATCCCCGATATCACGGGCGTGCAGGTCCAGATCAACACGATGGTCCCCGCGCTCGCGCCCGAAGAGATCGAGCGGCTTGCCACCTTGCCGATCGAGCGCGCGATGGCGGGGCAGCCGGGGCTGGACGAAACGCGCTCGCTGACCAAGACCGGGCTCAGTCAGGTGACGCTGCTGTACAAGGACGGCACCGACCAGCTGCGCGCGCGTCAGCTCGTGACCGAACGGCTCGCCACGGTCCGCGACCAATTGCCAACCGGCGCCTCGCCCCAGCTCGCGCCGATCACCACCGGACTCGGCGAAATTTATTATTACACCGTCGAATGGCGCCGTCCGCCGGCCGGACTCGACGCGCAGCGGCAGTTAATGGAGCTGTACGAGGCGCAGGAATATACCGT
Organism: Sphingomonas sp. CD22; assembly: GCF_034556155.1. Classification (NCBI taxonomy): domain Bacteria; kingdom Pseudomonadati; phylum Pseudomonadota; class Alphaproteobacteria; order Sphingomonadales; family Sphingomonadaceae; genus Sphingomonas; species Sphingomonas sp. CD22. The sequence continues at coordinate 6,221 of NZ_JAYDYX010000014.1, forward strand.
CCGCCCGATGCTGCGCGCGGTCACCGGCGTGGCCGACGTCAATTCCAACGGCGGCATCGAACAGCAATTCGTCGTCCAGCCCGATCCGGCGCGCCTGACGCAGCACGGCGTTACCGCGCGCGAACTGGCGCAGGCGGTCGGCAGGAACGTCGAGAATGCCGGTGGCGGCATCATCGCGCAGGGACCGGAACGGCTGGCCGTGCGCACCGACGCGCGCGTGATGGACGCGACGCAGATCGGCGCGATACCGGTCAAATTCGCCGCCGGCGTGCTGCCGTTGCAGGTCCGCGACCTTGCCGACGTCGTCATCGGATCGGCCCCGCGTCAGGGCGCGGCGACGCAGGACGGCCGCGAGACCGTGCTCGGCACCGTTATGATGCTGGTCGGCGAGAACAGCCGCGAAGTCGCGCTCCGCGTCGAACAGGCGATGCCCGACGTGCAGGCCGCACTGCCCAAGGGCATGGTCATCCACCGCCAATACAGCCGCTCCGACCTCGTCGAGCGAACGATCGCCACCGTCGAGCACAATCTTGGCGTCGGCGCGCTGCTGGTCGCGATCGTGCTGCTGCTCGTGATGGGCAATTGGCGTGCGGCGCTGATCGTCGCGCTGGTCATCCCGCTCGCCTTCCTCGTCACCGTCACCGGCATGCATGCGATCGGCGTATCGGGCAATCTGATGAGCCTCGGCGCTCTCGATTTCGGGCTGATCGTCGACGGGTCGATCGTGGTGGTCGAAAACAGCCTGCGGCTGCTCGCCGCGCGACGACGCGACAAGGGCGAAGATCTCACCGCCGACGAACGCCGCGCCACCGTCGCCGACGCGGGGCGGATGGTCGCACGCCCCACCCTGTTCGGCATCGCGATCATCGCGCTCGTCTACGTCCCCGTCCTCAGCCTCGGCGGGGTCGAGGGCAAGCTGTTCCAGCCGATGGCGCAGGCGGTGATGCTGGCGATTCTCGCCGGTCTCGTCTGGACCTTCACGATCGTCCCGGCGCTGTCCGCCTGGCTGCTGCGCGCCCCCGCCGACCGCGATGACCACGGCAGGTCGAAGGGCTTCGTCGGCATCGCCGAGCGCGGCTATACCCCGGCGCTCGATACCGCGATCGCGCATCCCGTCTGGCTGACCGCGGCGGCGGCGGTCCTGCTGATCGTCACCTATCTGCTGTTCCGCACGCTCGGCTCGCAATTCACCCCCCAGCTCGACGAGGGCGCGATCACCGCGATGGTCTATCGGCCGGTCGGCATGTCGCTGGACCGCAGCCTCGCGATCGAGGCGGCGACCGAGCGCGCGATCCGGCGAAAATACCCGCAGATCACCCATAGCTTCTCGCGCATCGGCACCAGCGAAGTCGCCACCGATCCGATGCCGCCCAACGAGAACGACCTCTACATCTTCTATGCCGCCGAAACCGACTGGCCGACGGGTAACGGCCAACCCAAGACAAAACAGGACCTGATCGCCGGGATCGAGAAGGTCGGGCGCGAGGTGTATCGCGGCCAGACCTTCGAATTCGCGCAGCCGATCGAGATGCGCTTCAACGAGATGCTCGAAGGCGTCCGTGCCGACGTCTCGGTCAAGATCTTCGGCGAGGATTACGACGTGCTGGAACGTGCGGCGAAACAGGCCAAGGCGATCCTGCAGAAGCAGCCGGGGACCGAAGGCGTCGCGTTCGAGACCGCAGGCCGGCCCGAAAGCCTCGTCGTCGAGTTAGATCATGCCGCGATGCTGCGCCTCGGCCTCGGTACGGCGGAGGTGAACAGCGCGATCACCGACGGGGTGGCTGGTGCGGAGGTTGGCTTCATTCCCGAAGGCGAGGCGCGGCACATGATCGTCGTGCGCATGCCCGAACGGCTGCGCGCCGATCCCGCCGCGATCCTCGCGCTGCCGCTGCGCGTCGGCGACTATGGCATGGTCCCGCTCTCGCGCATCGCGCGACTGCATCGCGTGCATGCGGTCGAGCCGATCCTGCACGACGGCGGCAAGCGCCGCGCCGCACTCATGGTCAATCTCGGCACCGGCGATCTTGCTGGCTATGTCCAGCGCGCCCGCGCCGCGGTCAACGCCGGGGTCAAATTGCCACCCGGCTATCGCATCGAATTCGGTGGGCAATTCCACCAGTTGGAGGCCGCGCAGAAGCGGCTGGAGATCGTTGTCCCCGCGGCGCTGCTGCTGATCTTCCTCCTCGTCTACGCCGCGCTCGGCAGCGTCAGGGAGGCGGCGATCGTCTATACCGGCATTCCCTTCGCGGTGACCGGCGGCGTGCTCGCGCTGTGGCTGCGCGGCATGCCGTTCTCGATCACCGCGGCGATCGGATTCATCGCGCTGTCGGGAATCGCGATGCTCAACGGCCTTGTCCTGATCGACCATATCAACAGCCTGCGCGACGGGCGGGAGGGCAACGACCCGCTGCCGGTCGATCAGGCAGTGCGGCAGGGCGCGCATGACCGACTACGCCCGGTGCTCTCCACCGCGCTGGTCGCCTCGATCGGTTTCGCACCGATGGCGATCGCAAGCGGCGCCGGGGCCGAGGTGCAGCGCCCGCTCGCCACCGTGGTGATCGGCGGGATCGTCACCTCGACTATGCTGACGCTGCTCCTCCTGCCCAGCCTCTACAATTGGCTGATCCGCGCCCGACCGTCAAAGAGCAAGGGCGAGCTGGATGTCGGCTGACCGCGATCCCGCACCGCCGTCGCTAGGCGTTCCGCGATCGTCCCCGCCGGGCATGCGACCGCCCTTGCCGGCCATCACCGCCCCGCCTCGCGCGATGACTGCGCATGTCCGCCTGCATCTGCTCTATTGGTGGCGGCATCGCCGCCGTCTCTCGCTCGCCACACCGCGCCTGTTCACCGAACTGATCCAGCAGCGCAAGCTGCTCGATCGCGACCCGCGCATGCCGTGGTGGATCGACAAGCTCGCGGTCAAGGTGCTGGTCGCCGACCGGCTGGGTGCCGAATGGGTGACGCCGACCTTATGGTCCGGCCGATCGCTGCCGCCTGCACCGCCCTGCTCCGCGCCGTTCGTGGTGAAGTCACGACACGGTTGCAATCAACATGCCATCGTCCGCAGCGACGATGCGGACTGGAACCGGATCCGGCGGGTTGCGGACGGCTGGATGCGGAAGCCCTATGGAGCGTGGCTCGACGAATGGGGCTATCGCGACGTCCCACGGGGTCTCCTCATCGAACCCTTCATCGGCACAGGGCCGGATCTGCCGATCGATTACAAGCTGTTCGTCTTCCACGGTCGCGTCGCGGCGATCCAGGTCCATCTGGCGCGCGAGACGGATCATCGCTGGATCGTCTTCGACCGGTCGTGGCGCAGGATATCCAAGCCGAGCCGCGATGCCGATACCGTCGCGCCGGCCTCGCTAGCACAGATGATCGACGGCGCGGAAACCCTCGGCCACGGCTTCGCTTTCGTCCGCGTCGACCTTTATGAGATCGACGATCGGCCGCGGTTCGGCGAGATGACCTTTTATCCGGGTTCCGGGCTCGAACCGGTCGAACCGCCCGAACTCGATGCGGAATTCGGGCGGCTCTGGTGCGGACCGCGCCTCGCGTCGGCGCCCGGCACGGCACCCCCGGTATACGACGGCCCGGCCGCCTCCTTGCGCATATGACGCGTCTATCCGGTGCGGGGAACTGGGGTGGTGCCATGTCGCGACGTCCAAGCTCCGGGAGATCCAAGCCATGACACGCTATTTCGCCGGTAGATCGAATAGGCTCCGGCGGCGCCCGGCCGTCGGCAAACCGATGGGATTGCCGATCGGCCTCCTCGTCTACGTGGCGGTCGGGTTGATGATGATCGTCGGTTCGATGCTGAGTTTGCCGTTCCGTCGTCTGGATCGGACGGTGGCCCCGCCGGTGCGCTTCCACCGGAACGTCCTGATCCCGGCCGGGCTGGCCATGGCGCTACTCCATCCCCAACCCGCCTTCGCGAGCGATCGCCGCTGGGCGCAGGCCAGCGACATCGGCCGTGACGTGCTGGTCGCGGCATCGCTGGGCATCCCGGCGGTGCAGAGCGACTGGCAGGGCGATCTCCAAGCCGCGGGCAGCATGGCGGCGGCCGGTGGTGCGACCTTCGTCATGAAGGAGCTGATCGACGAACGGCGTCCCGACGGCAGCGACGATCGCAGTTTTCCCTCTGGCCATACCTCCCTGTCGTTCGCCGCCGCCGTCAGCCTCGAAAAGCGCTACGGCTGGCGTGCCGGGGTGCCGGCGCTCGTCGTCACAAGCTTTGTCGGTCTGGCCCGGGTGCAGGCATCCAAACATTACGTCCACGACGTTTTGGCCGGCGCGGCGATCGGCTCGGTCAGCGGCTGGCTGCTGACGTCGCGCCATGACGAGACGGTGCGCCTCGTGCCCTGGGGCGGGCGGCACGGCGGCGGCCTCGGCCTGGCGGCCAGGTTCTGATCCGGCGGATATCCGAGCGAATCGCCGCGAGGGGGCCGATTCAGCCCTTACCGCAGACCAAGGTGCCGGAGGTCACGGCCGGCTTCTGGCTCATAAAGATCCTTGCCACGACGCTGGGCGAGACGGCGGGCGATGCCGCGACGATGACGTTGGGCCTGGGTTATCTGCTCGGCTCGATCGGCTTCGTCGCGGTGCTGTTGGCAGCGGTCGCGCTGCAGATGCGGGCATCGCGGTTTCACCCTGCGCTCTATTGGACGACGATCGTCGCATCGACGACCGCCGGCACGACGCTGGCGGATTTCGCGACCCGATCGGTTGGCATCGGTTATGCGGGTGGGGCGCTGCTGTTGCTGGTCCTGCTCGTGGCAGCGCTGGCCGTCTGGCGTGCAGCGATGGGCGCGATATCGGTCGAGACGGTGCACGAACCCAAGGCCGAGACCTTCTACTGGATCACCATCACCCTGTCGCAGACGCTCGGGACGGCGCTCGGCGACTGGCTGGCGGATGACGGTGGTTTCGGCTATCTCGGCGGCGCTGCGATGTTCGGCGCGGCGCTATGCGTCCTAGCCATTCTGTACAGGACCACTGCCATCTCGCGAACTTCCCTGTTCTGGCTCGCCTTCATCCTGACCCGCCCGCTGGGCGCGACGGTCGGGGATTTCCTCGACAAACCCGCCGACCACGGCGGGCTGGACGTCAGTCGACCGCTGGCCTCGGTGCTGCTCGCGGCGGTGATCGTGACGCTGGTCGCGGTCCTGCCGCAACGCGCAGGACGGCGCCTTGCCGGCTGAGACGGGACTGGCCGGACTCTATGTCGAGCACCGGGCGGCGCTGCTCCGCTTTCTGATCGCGCGCACCGGCGCGCCCGCCGAGGCGGAAGATATCCTGCAGGAGCTGTGGTTGCGGATCGCCACCGCGCCATCGGGGCCGGTCGCCAACGGGCGCGCCTATCTGTATCGCATGGCGCAAAATCTCGTCGTCGACCGGATCCGCGAGCGATCACGGCGCACCGCGCGCGAGACCGCCTGGGCCGATATCGCGCTCGATCAGCGGACCGACGGCCCCGAGCCGCAGCAGGCGGGCAGCGACGATCTGCTCATCGCGGTGCAGGATTCGGCGCGGCTGGCATCGGCGATCACGCAACTTCCGGCGGGTGCCGGACGCGCCTTTCGCCTTCACAAGATCGACGGCCTCAGCCATCTCGAGACCGCCGCGCAGCTCGGTATCAGCCGCAAGGGGGTGGAGAAGCATGTGGCGGTCGCGATGGCGCATCTACGCCGGCTCTTGACCGTCACCGATCGGGACGCACTGGGGTGATCGCCGCACCTGTCGTCACAGCATCCGAACAGGGAGCCGCGGCGGGGCATGCCGCGACCAGGATATTATGACCGAGTCGATCCACGATCAGGCCGCACGATGGCACGCCGCACAGGATGCGGACAACATGGACTGGGACGGCTTCACCGACTGGCTCGAGGCGGACCCGCGCCATCGCGCCGCGCTGGATGCGCTGGTCGTCATCGACGATGCGGTCACGACCCGGCGCGACGAGATCGCCCGACAGTTGCCCGCGCCGCTCGCGGCACCCACCCGCCGGCGCTGGCCGATCGTCATCAGCGGCGGACTTGCGGCGGCATTGGCGCTGGCGATTGGCTGGCCCGCGGCACGCCCGGATCGGGTGTGGCGTGCCACGGAGCGCGCGCAGACGATCGCGCTCGACGGCGGCATCCGGGCGGTGCTCGCCCCGCACAGCCGCCTCGTCGCCGCCGGCGGTGATGACACCCGGCTGGCGCTGGCCGGCGCCGCCTATTTCGATGTGCCGCATCGCGACGGTCGGACGCTGGCGATCACCGCGGGCGCCTATACCGTTCGGGACATCGGCACGCGCTTCGAGATCGTCGCTGATCGCCACGCCACCAAGGTCGCCGTCGCCGAGGGCCGATTGTCCGTTACCGCCGATACGCTGGAACGCCCGGTGGCGCTCGCGGCGGGCAAGGTCATGCTCGCCAGCGACGACGGCGTCACCCTTGCCCGCCAACCCGCCGCCGCGGTCGCCAGCTGGCGCAGCGGCCGGCTGGTCTACGATGCGGCACCACTGGCGCTGGTCGCTGCCGATATCGGACGCTATGCAGGGCGCCGGGTGACCCTCGATCCGCGTATCGCCGGCCGCCGTTTCTCTGGGGTGTTGATCATCGGTGACGGCACCGGGCTTGGGCAAGACGTGGCGACGATCCTGGGTGTCAGCGCCCGCGATGACGGCGCTCGTCTGCTTCTCGAGCCTCGCGGCTGACCCCGCCGCCGCGCAACGCATCGCGATCGATCTGCCGGCAGCGCCGCTGGCGCGCTCGCTCGCGTTGTTGGGGACGCAGGCATCGGCCTCGATCGGCTGGCCCCCGGACGTGTCGATGGTCGCCGCGCCCGCCGTGCGCGGGCGGATCCGGATCGCGGATGCGCTGGCCAGACTGTTGCGCGGTACGCCGTTTCGTGCCGTCGCGCTCGGCCGAAACCTCTGGCGTGTCGAACGCGCGCCACCGCAGGCACGGCCGCATGCAGTCGTCCGCGCCGCGACCGGTCCACGGACGCCCGCGTCGACCCAGACCGACATCGTCGTCACCGCCACCAAACGCGCCGAGACGATCGCGACCGTGGCGGGCGGGCTGCGCGTGCTAGGCCGGGCGGACCTCGCCACGCTCGGCGACGCCCCCGATACCAACGCCGTCGCCGGACAGATCACCGGCCTGACCGCCACCAATCTCGGCCCGGGACGCGACCGCCTGTTCATCCGCGGCATCGCCGACAGCCCGTTCGACGGCTTCGGCCAGTCGAGCGTCAGCGTCCAGCTCGACGAGGCACGGCTGACCTACGATGCGCCCGACCCCGACCTGCGCCTGATCGACATGGCGCAGGTCGAGGTGCTCAAAGGACCGCAGGGTCCGCTGTACGGCACTGGCGCACTGGGCGGCGTGTACCGAATGGTGCCGGCCAAACCCGATCTCGACCGGCCGCATGGCTGGCTGCGCACCGCGATGTCGGCCACCCAGGACGGCGGGCTGGCCGGCACGATCGACGCCATGGTCGACATTCCGCTGGTCGCCGACACGATCGGGCTGCGCGCGGTCGGCTATCGCATCGGTCAGGCCGGCTGGATCGACACGACCGGCGGCAAGCGGGACGTCAATCACGGCGCAACCAGCGGTGGTCGTATCGCCGTGCGCGCCCGTCCGGCATCCGGCTGGACCATCGACGTGCAGGGCGTGACACAGTCCTCCGCCATCGCCGACAGCCAATATGTCGAGACGCGCGGTGCGATCGCACGCACGGCGCGATTGCCCGAACCGCAGGATACCGATGTCACGATCGCCAGCCTGACGGTTTCCGGTCCGGTCGGCGCACTGCTGCTGACCGCGGCGGCGAGCGCGACGTGGCAGGAGCTGGATGCGCGCTATGACGCCTCAACCAAGGCATCGCTATTCGGCGTCTCCGCTCCCACCACCTATCTCGATCATCGCGACTATCAGGTCCGCAATTACGAATTGCGCGTCGCCGGATCGTCGGGTGCGATCGACTGGCTGGCCGGCGGCTCGCTGCTGTCGTCCCGGACGAACGCGATCGGGACGTTGAACGCCGCCGTCGCCGCCTCGACCGTCCTGCAATTCCGGCGCGAGATCAACGAAATCGCCGCGTTCAGCGAGGCGACGCTGCACCTTGGATCGGCGTGGCGGACGACGGGCGGCGTTCGCATTTTCCGCTCGGCGATCGACGACCGGCGCGGCGACGCCGGCACTCCGGCGACGGCGGGGGAAACCGTGGTTCGTGCCACCCCCAGCCTGTCGCTCGCCTGGATCCCGCGGCCCCGCCTCATGCTCTACGCACGCTACGCCACCGCCTTTCGCCCCGGCGGGATCGAGCAAACCGCCACGGACGGTCAGGCCGCAAACAGATACGATGCGGACGAACTGGGGGCGGTGGACCTCGGTTTGCGCTGGACCGGGGCGGATGGCCGGCTTGTCGTCGACGCGGGCGTGTTCGCCTCGGGCTGGTCGCATGTCCAGGCGGATCGGATCGGATCGACCGGCCTCGTCTCGACCCGCAATGCCGGTGACGCGCACGATCGTGGCGGCGAGGCAACGATCGAATGGCAACCCGATCGCCGTTGGTCGCTGACCGCCGGAATCCTCATTCAGCGCGCCCGGCTCGAGGAGGATGCCGCCGCCGCGACCGGCGGCGACCGGCGCTTGCCCGTCGTGCCGGACATGAGCGCCCACGCGCAATTGACCCGAACATTCCGCACCGGCGCGTGGCAGCACCGGGCCGATATCCGCTTCAGCTATGTCGGCGAGAGCCGGCTGAGCTTCGACCCTGATCTGAACCGAGAAAGCGGAGCCATATCGCTGCTTGCGGCATCCTTGGCGAGCCGACACGGCCGATGGACGTGGCGCGCGGGCGTGGACAACATCGGCAATTCCCGCGCCGACAGCTTCGCATTCGGCAACCCGTTCACGATCGCGGCGACGCCGCAACACACACCCGTACGACCCCGCACCGTCACCCTCTCGCTGCAACGCCGATGGTAGACGTGCCCGCGGCCTGAATATTTGCGTCGCGCGGTTCGCCGCGACTGGGGTGGGTCCGAGGGCGCGGCGTCCTTCGCGTATCGCACGAGGGCCCCTATGTCTCACGCCGCAATCCGAACCCTGATCCAGTCCCGCTACGTCGCGGTTCACGACGCCAGACCGGCCGTCGAATTTCCGGCCTATCTGACGGTCGGCGCCCCCGATATGCCGCAGGCCGTGTTGGGCTATCGTCCGGCCGGGGCGGACGCGCTGTTTGTCGAGCGCTACGTCGATGGTCCGATCGAACGGCTGCTGAGCGAACGGCTCGGACGCCCGGTGCCACGCAGCCGGATCGTCGAGATCGGCGCCCACGCCTCCCACCGCGCCACCGCCACCCTCGCCCTGTGGCGCGAGGCTGCCGCGGCGCTAGACGGTCAGGCCGATGTCGCGGTGGCGGTGCTCACACGCGGGCTGCGATCGATGTTCGCGCGGCTCGATCTGCCGATCCTGATCCTCGCGCCCGCACCGATGGCGGCGATGGGCGCCGCCGCGGATCGCTGGGGCCGCTATTATGACAGCGATCCTATGCTCTGTGCGGGCGACATCGCGCAGAGCCACATCCGTCTCGCGCGCGCCATGACGAGGCAGGCATGACCCCGCTCCTCACCGCCATCCGCGCCCATGCCGACTCCCGACCGCGCGCCCTCGCGATCGACGGCCACCGACGCATCAGTTGGAAGGATCTGGCAGCGCGGGTGCCGATCATCGCGGCGGCGATGCAGCGGCAATTCACCGACGGGCGGCCGCTCGCACTTCGTCTCGATCACGGCCCGGGCGAGGCCGTGCTGGATCTAGCCGCGGTCGAGGCGGGCATCCCGACGATACCCTTGTCGGGGCTCTTTACTGCCGCGCAGATGATGACCGCGCTGGCGCGTGCCGGGGCATCGGCCCTCGCTTATGGCCCGGTGACGCTGGCGAAGCGCACCGCGGCGCCATTGGATGTCGCGGTCGATCGGTTGCACGGCCCGGCCGTGACGCTGCCCACCGGCACCGGACGTATCACCTTCACCTCGGGATCGACCGGCGATCCCAAGGGCCTCTGTCTGTCGCTCGACCACCTGTCCCACGTGGCGGGCGCAGTGGTGGAACACCTCGGTGTCCACCATGCCGGGCGGCATCTTCCCCTGTTGCCGCCCGGCATCCTCCTCGAAAACGTCGCCGGCCTGTATGCGACGATCCTGGCCGGCGGCACGTATGTCGCCTTGCCCCAGGCCGAAGTCGGAATGGCCAATCCCTTCCGCCCCGACTTCGTCATGATGCTGCGGGCGATCATCGGGCATCGCATCACGTCGTTGATCCTCGTGCCCGAATTGCTCGGGGGTCTGATCGCTACGATGACCGCAACCGGTATCCGCCTGCCAGACTTGACGCTCGTCGCGGTCGGTGGCGCGCGCATCGCCCCCTCGCTGCTCGACGCGGCCGCGGCGCTCGGGCTGCCGGTTCGGCAGGGCTATGGCCTCACCGAATGCGGCTCGGTCGTGACGCTGGACGGCGGCGATTCCGCCGGCCGCGGCAGCGTCGGCCGCAGCATCGGGGCCAATAGCATCCGCCTCGCCGACGACGGCGAGATCCTCGTCGACGGACCGCTGTACCTCGGCACGATCGATGCCCCTCGCCCGCCCGGGCCACTCGCGACCGGCGACATAGGCCGTATCGACGCGGACGGGCGCTTGTGGATCGAGGGACGCAAATCCGCCCTCATCGTCACCGGCCATGGTCGCAACATCTCGCCCGAATGGGTCGAAGGCGCGCTGACCGCGCGCCCGGCGATCCTGCAGGCGATGGTTCGCGGCGACGGTCGGGCCGAGCTCGACGCCGTCCTCGTCCCGACGTCCCCCGACGCCGATGTCGCCGGCGCCGTCGCCGCCGCCAATGCGACGCTGCCCGCTTATGCTCAGGTCGGCCGCTGGCAGATCGTGCCGCCGTTCACCCCGGCGACCGGGCAGCTTACCGGCAACGGTCGCCTGCGCCGCGACGTGATCGACCGCGCCTATCCCTGTCAGGAGCCCGATATGACGACACAGACGGCCGACCAGCCAACCGTACGGCCCTTCTTCGATCGACTGGTGGCGGAAACACGCGAGGCGCAGGCGCGTTTTTCCGTCACCCCGCAGCTCGTCGCCGGATTGACCGGGCGGATATCGGTGGCCGACTACGTCGCCTATCTGGCGCAGGCCTATCATCACGTTCGCCATACCGTGCCGTTGATGCGCGAGGCGCGCGCGCGCCTTGCCCATCGCCCGTTGCTCGTGGCGGCCCTCGATGAATATATCGAGGAAGAGACGGGCCACGAGGAATGGATCCTCGACGACATCGATGCTGCCGGCGGCAGCGGCAAGGCCGTCCGCGACAGCGATCCGGCCCCCGCCACCGCGGCGATGGTCGCGCATGCCTATCGCACGATCCGCGAAGGCAATCCCGCCGCCTTCTTCGGCATGGTGTATGTTCTGGAGGGGACGAGCATCGCGATGGCGAGCCATGGCGCCGGCGCCGTCCAGACCGCGCTCGCCCTGCCCGACACCGCCTTCCGCTATCTGACCTCGCACGGCGCGCTGGATCAGGACCATATGGTATTTTTCGAGACCCTGATGAACCGGATCGACGATCCGCACGACCAGGCGGCGATCGTCGCCATGGCGAATGCGATGTTCGGACTGTTCGGCGGACTGTTTGCCGGGATCGAGCTGGAGGGCATGCGTGTTGCCGCTTGACGGCCGCCGCGCCGTCCTGACCGGTGCGGCGGGCGGGCTGGGAACGTTGCTGGCAGCGCGGCTCCGCGCAGCGGGCGTCCACGTCACCGGCATCGATCGCATCGCCGGTACGCGATGCAACGAGACGATCGTCAGCGATCTCGCCGACCGCACGGCACTCGCCGCCCTTGCAGACCGACTGGCCGACCGGCACGTCGACATCCTGCTCAACGTCGCCGGCCTGCAGTATTTCGGGCCGATCGACGAACAGGGGGTCGAGCGTATCGCGCTCGGCTATGCGGTGAACCTCGTCGCGCCCGCGGCGCTGGCGGCGGCCGTGACGCCGCAGATGATCGCGCGTGGTGACGGACAGATCGTCAACATCGGTTCGGTCATGGGGGCGATCCCCTTCCCCTATTTCACGACCTATTCGAGTGCCAAGGCGGGCCTCAAGGGTCTGAGCCAAGCCCTGCGGCGGGAGCTTCGCGGGCGCGGCATCGCGGTGACGCACGTCGCACCGCGCGCCGTACGTACGGGCTTCAACACGCCAACCATCGAACGTTTCATGGCGCTCACCAAGATGACCGCCGATGCCCCCGACGGCGTGGCCGATCGCATCGTGGCGGCGGTCGAACGGCGGGCGTCCGACATTTCGATCGGACTGCCGGAACGGCTCTTCGCCCAGCTCAACGCTTTGCTGCCCGCCGTCGTCGACCGAGGCCTTGCCGGCCAGATCACCGCCGCACGCAGCCTTTTCGCCCGATAGAACGGAGAAACGCATGCCCCGCTTCCACGTCGCGCTGTTCCTTGCCGCGTCCCTGAGTTGGGCGCCGTCGGCCAGCGCAAGCAACACGCCTGCGATGGACGTCGCCGTCCAGCAGGTGAACGAACAATGGGCCCATATCCGGTATCAGGTCGCCGATCGGAACGAGCAGTATCGACAGCTCGATGCGCTTGCCAAACGCGCCGCGCAGGTGGCGGACCGCTACCCCAATCGTGCGGAACCGCTGCTGTGGCAGGGCATCGTCGTCAGTGAAGAGGCGGCCCGCGCCAGCGTCTTGCGCCAGCTCGGCCTCGCCAAAGAAGCGCGTGCGATCCTCGAAAAGGCGCAGGCGATCGATCCGAACGTCGCCGATGGCGGGATCAAGATGAGCCTCGGCGTGCTCTATTATCGTGTCCCGGGCTTCCCCATCGGTTTCGGCAGCACGGCGAAGGCGCGCCAGCTGCTCGAAGCCGCGTTGAAGCAGGATCCCCGTGGGCTGGATAATAACTTCTTCTACGCCGATTTCCTCAACGACGAAGGCCATCCTCAGGAGGCAAGGACATACGTCCTTCGTGGTTTGGCAGCCCCGGTGAACACGGCTCGGCCGATATGGGACGCCGGCCGCCGAGCCGAGATGCGTGCGCTCCTTACGAAGATCAACGCCAAGCTCAAACAGGCGTGAATATCTTCGCACAGGCACTCGGGCGACAATTGGGCCGTCCGCGGGGCATCTTCGGCCTGCTGGTCGCGCAAGCCATGGCGACGGCCAATCGGCGCGTGATCAGCCAAACGATCGCGAAGATCGGCATCGACCAGGACAGCCACGTGCTCGATCTCGGCTGCGGCGGCGGTGAAGCACTGGCGCTCCTGATCGAGGCGGCACCGCTGGGAGAAATACATGGCATCGACCATTCGCCCCTAATGATCGCCAGGGCCGCAAACGCCAATCCCCGCGCGCATGTCACGCTCGGAAGCTTCGCCAGCCTTCCCTATCCGGATGACAGCTTTGACCGGATCGTCGCCATCAATGTTGCCTATTTCTGGGACGATGCCGAGACGGTGGTCGCCGAATTGCGTCGTGTCCTTCGCCCTGATGGCATCCTTGGCGTCTACTGCACCTTAGCCCGTCATCTCGACAGCATTGGACTTGGATCAAGTGGCACACATCGACTTTGGAATGCTGCGGATATGGCAATCCTACTTGGTCACGACACCTGCATTCATAAAGTCGATGCGGCACCTGATATTCGAGGATTTATCGCGATCTCACGCCTGCACGAAAGCAAAATGCCAAGTTCGACTCGGCGATGATTGGGTAAGTGGAAATCAACTTCATGACCGCTTTGCAAACCGAGTTTCGCTCTCTGCTGCAAGTCTGATAAGTTCCGAATACCGTCTATAGGTGCAACCGCTTTGCTGCCATGCGGTCAAAAGGCATATCGCGATTGCAGCGGTGACCCACAAGCGGCCGTTCGCGGCCTGTTTTGGCTGCCCAACTTCCGCCGTTCGTTCACCTCAGCCATCGGCGGCTTCTGGCGAAGGTCAGCCCGCTCAAGCCAGTCAGCCGTTCCGGTTGGCCCAGAGCTCGGCCATGTCGATGTTTGGTAGCGCCTCTTCAATCCGTCGCCTGGCGTTATCAGAAAAGCACGGGATCTTCTGCGCTCCAAATTCAAAGACGTGACAGCAACTCGGGTCGTCATCGATGCCAAGATGGTCGCGGAGTACCTTGGCTTTAGGGGGGCTGAGGCCAACTTTGGTGGCAAGCTCGTTCCGCTGAAGGTGGAACTTTTTACGCAGATCGACTTCGCGAACGGCTGCCGCTGCTGCCGGATCGTCGCCGCCGACGTAGTGAACCGGCGCACCCTGCTTCTTCGTGAAATGAACAACCAAGTTGACGCCCTCACCCTCAGTGGTGGTGCCAACGGTTGCTAGGCGCGGGTAGACCGCGGTGAATTCAGCGCCACCACGCATCGCTTTCTCGATCCGGTCAATGTCGCGTTCGGAAATTTCGACTTTTTCGGTCACGATTGCCTCCATCGCAAGCATAGCGCGGATTCGGGCACGGGCCTCGTCGCGCGCGCGACGGCCGGGCTGCAGCAGCTCGTTGACAAGGTTGAATTCCTTGTCGACCAGGAATTCGAAGTCGCCCGGCGGCTTGGTAGAGATCGGCAAGACCCGGGGCGGGATGTGCTCCTGCAGAGCCACATCCAGCTTGCGCTTCAAATAGGCGTCAAACGCGGTGATCAGCGCCCGTAGCTGCATGTAAAGCAAGTCCTCCGACACGAAGACGAACCAGTGCTGCGCCGCGTCCCGTTGAGCGTCGATCGCCCGCATTATGCCGGCCTCGTCGGCCGTGAGGTCGTGGTGCGACTGGCACAGGCCGAGGCACTTCTCAAAGCCGATCGATTTGCCGCTGTCCTTGTCGAAGACCTTCGCCTTACCCTGGACGAGGACAGCCTTGAGCAGCATCTCGCAGGCGTGCTGGGTATGCATCAGGACCGTAGTGATCCGTCCGGTGTCGTCGTAGCTATTGAACGCCGTCATTGCAGTCCGAAGCGACTCGATGGCCTTGGTCTTGAGCGTTCGAGCGTCGCGTACCAGCTTCATTCTGCCCCCCAGGTCTCTTCCCCGTAGACGCAAGATGGCTGGGCAAGTGCACTGTGTCGACTTAAAGCGGCTGCGACTTGGCAGTTCCGACGGCCACCGGCACCGAAAACCTGGCAGGTTTAGACGCTAGCAGAGCCCTCTCGCTAATCCTTAGTCAGCGGCGACCCAAAAGCCGACATTCGAGGCTGCCTCCCCGCTCGCCGCTTTCTGCCGTTCGTTAATCTCGACCGCGGTGGATCAACCGTCCCTCCCAGCTTGCGAGCTCATAGATGGGATAAGATTTTAGTCTTTTTGCACTAACACCTGAAGATGTTGAAAGAGGCCGCGCGTGCTGGGCGGGAGCAGACGGCGAGCGCGCGCGTTCTGGTATCGTAATGACAGGGGACACGCGTGCACGCACAGTGGGGCAAATTATCGGCAGCCGCGTTGCTCCTGGCGGGATGCAGCGTCAGTGTGGTGCCCGACAATCAATCAACAACTGCGAATACGAGCGAACCCGCCGTACCGGCCCAGTGGACCAAAGATACCCGCGCGCAGTTGCGCCAGGCAATCGATGCGCGGGCGGTGCACGGGCTCGATCAGATGTCATTCGCCAGTGACGCGAGTGACGAGGCAGGCATTACGAAGCAGGCGCTCGCCTACGCTTCCGCCCTAGCACACGGCGCGACCGACCCGACCAAATTGTACGACGTGTACACCGTACCCCGTCCTAACCCGGATCTGCGCGCGGGGCTGGCTACCGCTTTGGTCGCGAACAACGTGAAGGGTTGGCTTGCCAGCCTCGCGCCTGCCGACCAGAACTACCAGCGTCTGTCCAAGGCCTATCTTGCACTACGTCAGCAACCCGGCTCGCCGACTCCGGCGATTCCTGTCAACGGCGAGGCGATCAAGCCCGGTGCCACTGATCCGCGCATCGCGACGATTGCGCGTGAGCTAGTGATCCTCGACTATTTGGATCAGGGAGCGGCACAGGGCGATCGCTACACGCCTGCTATGGTTAAGGCGGTGCAGGAGATGCAGGCCGATTACGGCATGAAGCCTGATGGCGTTATTGGTAGCGCGGCACTTGCGATCCTCAACATGTCTGATATCGATCGCGCGCGCGCGGTAGCGATAGCGATGGAGCGGCTACGCTGGCTTGAGCGTACGCCGCCCGCCACGCGCATCGACGTTAATCTCGCTGCGGCACGATTGACCTATTGGCGTGACGGCAAGATCGTCGACAGCCGCAAGGTCGTGGTAGGCGAACCCGACCGCGAGACGCCGCAACTTGGCTCGCCGATCTTCCGCCTGGTCGCCAACCCGACCTGGACGATCCCGCGCTCGATCGAGGGCGAAACGGCGGCGAAGGGCGCTGCCTATCTTAAGGCCAACAATATCGCGCGCAAGGATGGCTGGCTGGTACAGCAGCCGGGACCGAAGAACTCGCTCGGTCTTGTCAAGTTCGACATGCTTAACGATCAGGCAATCTACTTGCATGATACGCCTGCCAAGCAGCTGTTTGGTATGGTCCAGCGGCAGCGTAGTCACGGTTGCGTCCGAGTCGACGACGCGCTCGGCTTCGCCGAAATACTGGCGCGCGACGAAGGCATGACCGATCAATGGCATCAAGCGCGCGGCATGGGTAAGGAGACGTTCGTCAAGCTGCCCAAGCAGATCCCGGTGAGGATGCTTTATCAGACGGTGTTGTTCGACGACGCGGGCGAGCCGATTGCGCGCAACGATCCCTATGGCTGGGACGACCGCGTTGGCGCCGCGCTGGGCTTCAAGGCCGGCAAGGCTTTGCGAGTTGAGACGCGTGCCAGCGACGAGGGACCATGATCTAGCCATCCTTCAGCGCTCGATTACCGGCCCAGCTTGTACGCTCGGTGACCCTGCGAGAACTGAGTTCACGCAGCGATTTGTGCGAAGGGCGGGCGTTGCAGCAGCGCATCCATGTTCAAACGGCCTCGCTGTCGACCAGCGGTTCAGTGGGGCGCGCTTGGCCGGCCGCCGAATGGAGATCGGCCAGTTTGTTATGAATGGTGCGTTCGACGTTGCTGGCCGATCGATCGGCCATCTGCCGCTCGCTACGTGCGCGCGCCAAATTATTGCTGCGGATAATTGGCATGACCGTCTCCCATATCAAAGCGGGAGCGCTAGCGGTCTCTTAGCCGTCGCGGTGCCCTGGGCGGAAGCGACGATGTGCCTAATTACCACGTCCCAGCCTCTTGCCCTAATGATCTCTCGGGCACCGAACGGCATGTCAGTCTGAGTGCACGCGCGGACGTTAGTTCAGGAACAGTCGGGATGAAGCCCCAGCTAGCGCAGCATCGTGGCTCAGCCTTTAGCAAAGCAAGCATGCCGACGCGTGCGTGACAGCGTTCCTGCATGCACGAGCCATTATGGCCGTTCGAACGTTGAAGGTCCCTGAAGGGGTCATGGTTCATGCATCACATCACTCGCGGCGTCGGCAAGCCGCTTCTGCTTATCCATGGCTTGGGTAGCAGCTGGCGTGCTTGGCAGTTGATCCTGGACGACCTAGCTGCAGAACGATCGGTGATCGCCATCGATCTCCCCGGCCACGGTGCAACAGCGGCCGAGCAGGACAGCGGTACGTTCGAGGGGTTGGTCGGCAGCGTCGAGCGCTACCTCCTCGTGAACGATCTTGTCGGCATCGATGTCGTGGGCAGCTCGATGGGTGCCCGGATCGTGCTGGAACTGGCTCGCCGGGGGAAGGTCGGCAACGTCGTCTCGCTCGATCCGGGTGGTTTTTGGCGTGGTTGGGAGCGTTCCTACTTCCGCACCACGATCGGCCTCTCTGCGAAGCTGCTGCGCGTCCTGCGATCGCGTCTGCCGGTAATCAGCCGCAGTGCCGCGGCGCGCACGGCGCTATTGGCTCAGCTTTCCGCAAAGCCTTCTGCGTTGCCACCTGCGCTGGTGTGCACTGAATTGACCGGCATCACGGACACGGCAACGTTCGATAGCCTTGTCGTTGACCTTGCTACGGGCCCCGAGCAGAAAGGCCCAGCCGCTGATCCAGCGCAACGCATTGTCATCGGTTGGGGCAGGCATGACCGATTGTGCTTGCCCCGGCAGGCGACCCGCGCGGCAGCGGCGTTTCCGGCTGCAACGCTGCACTGGTTTGACCACAGCGGCCACTTTCCAATGTGGGACATGCCGCGCGAAACAGCAGCGCTTATCCTACAGGCGACCAGGTGAGTACGCTTTCGCTTTATACGGCGGCATGGAAGGGGAGTGTTGCCGCTAAGACCCAAACCCGGACGTTCCCGCCCTCTACTCGGCTTTCCAACTTCGGCCGCTTGTTCACGTCCAGCGCTTGTCCGCTTGCGGCCGTCGGTTTGAACTGTTTAAGTAGCCCAACGTGGTGATGAGTTCTCGCCGACGGGGCGGATGATGCCATGGACCTTCCGCGTGCAAAGCGGTACGCGCCGTCTTCAACCCAACTTCGGTCTCGTCCTCCACGGATCGGGCGCCATGCGGGCAGCGGCGGCGCTCGGCGCTAAGACCGCGCAGACCGGCTCGGAAGCACTGCGGTGCTGCTCGCCTCTGCCAGTCGCACACGGGTGCCCGACGCCTACGCACCGCCTCCCTGGGCCGTGTGGGTGTTGCGCGCCCCGGCCCAGCAGGATCGGCCCTCGCTGCCGTCATGGACGCCTTTGCTGCCGCGTTTTGGCGGAAGGAGTAATGACGGCAGAAACGCGGGCAGATCGCTCCACGAGCTTAATCGACAGCTATCGCAATCGCATGGTCAGAGCGACCAACCTCCGTCGACGACGATTGCCGAGCCGGTGACGAAACCGCTCAGGTCCGACGACATCCACAGAACCGCCTCGGCGATCTCCTCGGGCTTGCCGAGGCGGCCAACCGGCTCAAGATCGATCGCCTTCTGGATGTCGCCCTCGGTGAAGCGGTTCATCATGGGCGTCTCAATATTGCCCGGTAGGACCGCATTCACCCGGATGTTTTGCTTGGCGTAATCGAGCGCGGCCGACTTGGTGAGACCGATAATGGCATGCTTGGACGCCGCGTAGGCAGCACCGCCAGGTACACCCTTGATGCCGGCGCCCGAGGACGTATTGACCACCACACCGCTGCCCTGCGCCACCATCTGCGCCAGCTCGTGCTTCATGCAGACGAACGTGCCGCGCAGGTTGATGTCTAGAATGCGGTCCCACTCCTCCAGCGGGATTTCAGCGACCGGGAAGGCCTTGTTCTCGACGCCCGCGTTATTGAAGGCGACGTCGAGGCGGCCGAATGCGTCGACAACCTTCTTGACGGCGGCCTCAACGTCTTCCGGCTTCGAGATATCGGCCGCGATCGTCAGCACCTCGCCACTCCCGGCGTTACGCACGGCAGCTTCGACCTCCTGTAGAGCATCGACAGTGCGATCGAGTATCGCGACCTTCGCGCCTTCCGCCGCGAAAGCGACCGCAGCAGCACGGCCGATACCGCTTGCGGCGCCGGTGACGAAGGCGACCTTGTTGGTGAAGCGTGCAGCGTTCGGCATGAGTTGTCCTTTGAATGAATGGACCGGCGTCCGCCTATCGCGGTGCCGAGATGAGCAAAGAACGACTGCCTCTCGCCATGCTTCCATGACCCGTTCTCAACGTAGCGTTGCGAATGCATCATGCCGCGAGAGCTCGAGTGGTGAGTTATCTGATCAAGCGCAGACGCGAGGATCATCAATGCGACCACGGATTACCTGCCACATGGCGAGCAGCCTTGATGGACGTATCTTGCCCGAACGCTGGTCGCCTCGCGATGCCCACTCCCACGAAGCCTATGATCAAATTCACGACCGGCTTGGCGGCGGGTCATGGATCGTCGGGCGCGTCACGGGGCAGGAGTTTGCCAAGGGCGAAGCCTATCCCACGCAAACGGACCAGAGTTTTCCGCGCGAATCTTGGCTGCCACAACGGGATGCGGCCGCGTACGCGGTCGTCGCGGATGCCCACGGAAAGATCGCCTGGGGCCGCGCCGAAATAGGCGGCGATCCGATCATCGTTCTGCTGACGGAGCATGTATCCGACGCTCACCTTGCGGGCCTACGCGGCGATGGCGTCGGCTATCTTTTCGCCGGCGTCGACGAGTTGATATTCGAGCAGGCGATCGCGACGCTCGGCGATCAGCCTGGTATCGACCACCTTCTTCTTGAGGGCGGCGGGCATATCAATGGCACGTTCCTCCGCGCGGGGCTGATCGATGCGATCAGCCTGATGATCGTCCCGGCCGTAGACGGCAACGCCGGTGCGCCAGCAGTCTTCGATGGTTCCGAGCGGCCTGGCGCAGACCTCCTTCCCCTCACCTGTCTGACGCTCGAAGAACAGGAAACCCTCGACGGCGGAATCGTGTGGCTGCGCTACCGAGTCCAGTACCCGGAAAGCTGACGTGACGCTGCAGTGTTGAGCAACGCTCACTGACGCATGGACTGCTGACCGGATTGTTGCTGCAGCGACCGCGACTTAGATCCACCGTGTACGCGGCCCATCCCTCCCCGACACGGGCCGCGCGCGCCCGAACCTTGCGCTTGTGTTCCCCCTCACATGCCAGGTTCGGGCGCCCCCGAGACAACAGGAAAAGACGATCATGGTGAGCCTCGCCGCCACGGCATCGACCGGTCTAGCCGGCCACGACAACAAACCCGCACGCTGGGGTGCGGTCTACGCGATGGCGCTATGCACATTCGTGCTGATCGCGTCCGAGTTCATGCCCGTCAGTCTGCTGAGCCCGATCGCTCAGACGCTGGCGCTGACCGAGGGGCAAGCCGGTCAGGCCATCGCCATCTCGGGCGTGTTCGCGGTCGTCACCAGCCTGTCGCTCACCACTGTCCTGGGCACGCTGGATCGACGTCTGGCCCTTCTCGGATTGACCGCGTTGCTAGTCGTCTCTGGCGCGATCGTAGCTTTTGCGCCCACCTACCTTGTCCTGATGAGCGGCCGGGCGTTGCTCGGTGTCGCGATCGGCGGTTTCTGGTCGATGTCGACGTCGGTGGTCATGCGGCTGGTCCCGGAGCAGTCGGTTGCCAAGGCGCTTGCGATCGTGAACGGCGGCAACGCCCTCGCAACGGTGATCGCGGCGCCGTTAGGCAGTTTCATGGGGGGGCTGATCGGGTGGCGGGGCGCCTTCTTCTGCGTCGTGCCTGTCGCGGTAGCCGCGATCGTCTGGCAGGCGATCACCCTACCCGCCCTTGTGGTCACTGCGAAGGGTAGCGCCCGCGGCATGTTCGCGCTTCTGAAGCGCCCTGCGGTCCTTCTCGGTCTCATCACTGTCGCACTGCTCTTTGTCGGCCAGTTCGCGCTCTTCACCTATCTTCGCCCCTTCCTCGAGCAGGTGACGCATGTCAGCGTCTCCGTGCTGTCTGGGCTGCTGCTGGTGACCGGTGTTGCCGGGTTCGTCGGCACCCTGGTGATCGGTCGCGTCATCGAAACCGGGCTCAACCGTACACTGATCGCTATCCCTGCGATCATGGCTGCTGTAGCCGTCGCCCTGGCGCTCTTCGGTGGCTCGACTGCTGCAGTTGCCCTGTTGCTCGGCATCTGGGGTTTCGTTGGCACTGCGGCGCCCGTCGCTTGGTGGACTTGGCTCGCTCGCACCGTCCCAGGTGACGCGGAAGCTGGTGGCGGGCTGATGGTCGCTATCGTGCAGCTCGCGATCACGCTTGGAGCGACAGGGGGCGGCATCGTATTCGATGCCGCGGGCCCCGCGGCTGAGTTCCTGGCGAGTGCTGGGCTCCTCGTACTTGCCACCCTGTCGGCTTTGGCGGTCGCGCGGCTCGACAAACGGATGGGGATCGTCTGAGCCTATGAAGCAGGCGTTGCCTATCCTTCGCTTTTTGGCGGATCAAGCCGCTCGCGGCAAAGGCACCGTGCTGGTGACGCTGACCGACGTCACCGGCAGCGCCGCCCGGGCATCCGGTGAACATATGGCAGTTGCGGAAGACGGCACCGCGGTCGGCTCCTTTTCAGGTGGATGCGTCGAGGCAGCGGTTATCGCCGAGGCGCTGGATGTGCTCGCCGCCCGACAGGGACGGCTCGTGCGCTTTGGCGCCGGTTCGCGCTACATCGACATCCGCCTGCCCTGCGGGGGCGGCATCGACCTTCTGTTCACGCCGCAGCCCGCCATCGACCAAATGAAGCAGGCCATCGCGATGTTGGAAGAGCGCCGGCCCGTGACGCTTCGACTGACTGAGGGCGGTGCGTTCGTCGCTACGCCGCCCGCCCGGATGGATAATGCCGGATGGCTCGGCGGTGAGTTCCGTGTCCGGCATGACCCGGACCTGCGCGTCGCCATCCTCGGGCATGGTGCCGAGCCGATGGCGCTCCACGACGCCGCGGCGGCCTATGGCGCACAAACCCTCATTCTGACGCCACAGAGTAGTCTCGCCGACGAAGCGAGCAGCCGTGGCATTGAAGCGCACCTTCTACGCACTCTCGGCCCCTCCGAGCATCTGACGATCGATCGTTGGACGGCAGTCGTGACGCTGTTCCACGACCATGATTGGGAGACGGCGCTGCTTCTTCAGGCGATCGACGGCGAACCATTCTTCATGGGTGCCATGGGAAGCCGAAAGACCCATGAGGAGCGTCAACGGCGTCTGCTGGCGGCCGGTGGAGAGCGAACAGCCGTCGAGCGTATCATTGGCCCTGTAGGTCTTCTTGCAGCGTCACGTGACCCCCGCACACTTGCTCTCTCGGTCATGGCGCAAGTTGTGCAAGCCTATGAGGCGGCCGCTGCAACCCGGCAAGTCGGCTGGTCAGTGAGTGGAGTGCACCGTTTCATTGAGCGTCAGTCAGCGCGCGATTGCGGACCGCGCGCGTTATAACAGCTGCGCGGCGTTGCCGCTGGCCGAACAACGGCCGCTGGCTGAACAATAGTCCGGGAATGCACCGGGCAGGAAGGACACTTACCCATGCCAGAGACCTCCGAACAGGAGCTATCGCGCCGCGGCGTGCTGACCGCTGGCGCTGCCACCGCAGCGCTCGTCGCCGCTCCTGTATCCGCTGCACCGATGGCCATGGCCCCCTCCCCGCCCACGCCTGCAATGCCGGTTCGTTTCAAAGTGAACGGCGAGCGGCGCGAGCTGTCGCTGGATCCGCGCACGACACTCCTGGATGCGCTGCGCGAGCATCTGCACCTCACCGGCACCAAGAAGGGTTGCGACCACGGCCAGTGCGGTGCCTGCACCGTGATGGTCGACGGCGTTCGCATCAATTCGTGCCTCAGCCTCGCGGTGATGCACGAGGGCGACGAGATCACGACGATCGAGGGCCTGGGCACGCCGGACAAGCTGCATCCAATGCAGGCGGCGTTCGTGAAGCATGACGGCTACCAGTGCGGCTACTGCACGCCAGGTCAGATCTGCTCCGCAGTTGCGGTGCTCGACGAGATCAAGCGCGGTGTCCCCAGCCATGTTCAGGGCGACCTGACGGCGAAGCCGACTGCAACCAACGTCGAAATGCGCGAGCGCATGAGCGGCAACATCTGCCGCTGCGGTGCCTATTCTAACATCGCTGAAGCGATGGCCGAGGTCGCGGGAGCAAGGGCATGAGAGCTTTTACCTACGAACGCGCGAAGGATGCGAGCGCAGCGGCACGCGCCGTCGCCGCGAATTCGGCCGCCAAGTTCATCGCGGGCGGCACCAACCTGCTCGACCTGATGAAGATCGAGGTGGAGACGCCGACGCATCTGGTCGACGTCCAGGATCTCGGCTTTGACAAGATCGAGGCGACGCGGGAAGGCGGCCTGCGCATCGGTGCGCTGGTCACCAACACCAATCTGGCGACCGACGAGCGCGTTCGCCGCGATTATGGCGTGCTGACCCGTGCGATCGTCGCGGGTGCGTCGGGCCAGTTGCGCAACAAGGCTTCGACCGCCGGCAACCTGCTCCAGCGGACGCGCTGCCCGTATTTTTATGATACCAACATGGCGTGCAACAAGCGCAAGCCGGGATCAGGCTGTGCCGCGATCGGCGGCTATTCGCGCCAGCTCGGCGTCATTGGTGTCAGCGACAGCTGCATCGCAACGTTCCCGGGCGACATGGCCGTTGCCATGCGTGTGCTGGACGCGGTCGTCGAGACCGTCGATGCAACCGGTCAGCGCCGTTCGATCCCGATCGCCGATTTCCATCGGCTGTGGGGTGACAAGCCTGAAAAGGACACCGTGCTGAAGCAGGGCGAACTGATCACCGCGGTCACGTTGCCGAAGCCGCTGGGCGGCAAGCATTTCTACGAGAAGGTGCGCGATCGCGCCTCGTACGCCTATGCACTCGTATCCGTCGCCGCGGTGATCCAACCCGACGGCACCGGACGCGTCGCCTTTGGTGGCGTCGCCCCCCGCCCCTGGCGCGTCGAAGCGGCCGATGCCCTGCTACCACGCGGCGCCGCTGCGGTGACGGGGCGCGTGTTCCAGGGCGCAACGCCAACAAAGGACAACGCATTCAAGCTGCCGCTCGCCACGCGCGCGCTCGCATCCGTCCTCGCCGAAGCGAAGGCATAATCCCATGAAGTTCGAAACACCCGCTACAACCAACCCGATCGATCGCATGCAGGTCGTCGGGCAGGCCAGAAGCCGGATCGATGGCCCGCTCAAGACAACCGGCCGCGCGCCGTATGCCTATGAGCATCATCGAGAGATCGAGAACGTTGCCTATGGCTATGTTGTGGGCGCCGCAGTCGCCAAAGGGCGCATAAACGCCGTCGACACAGCAACCGCCAAGGCAGCGCCTGGTGTGGTCGCGGTTGTAACCGCGGCTGACGTGGGCAAGCTCGGCAAGGGCAAGTACAACACTGTCAAGCTGCTGGCCGGCCCCGATGTCGATCATTACCATCAGGCGGTCGCCGTTGTCGTCGCAGAGACATTCGAGCAGGCACGGGCCGCTGCCTCACTGGTGCGGGTCGACTATGCACGGACCAACGGTCGCTTCGATCTCGATGCGGCCCTGAAGACAGCGCCCCTGACCGATGCGGACAAGCCCAGTAAGGGTGAGGACCGGGTCGGCAAGTTCGAAACGGCTTTCGCATCGGCAGCGGTGAAGCTCGATGCCGAATATACGACGCCGGATCACAGCCATGCGATGATGGAACCCTTCGCCTCGATCGCGGCATGGGATGGCGATGCGCTGACGGTGTGGACGTCGAACCAGATGATTGACTGGGGCCGCACCGATCTTGCCACGACGCTCAACATGCCCAAGGAGAAGGTCACCTTCGTGTCGCCGTACATCGGCGGTGGCTTTGGCGGGAAGCTCTTCCTGCGAAGCGATGCGGTGCTAGCAGCACTCGGTGCAAAGGCAGCCGGTCGTCCGGTCAAGGTCGCCATGAGCCGGCCATTCATGGCGAACAACACGACGCACCGTCCTGCCACCCGTCAGCGTATCCGGATTGGTACGACCAAGGATGGTACGATTACCGCGATCGCCCACCAGAGCGGATCGGGCGATCAGCCGAACGGTAGCCCCGAGGCCGCGGTCCTGCAGACAAACCTGCTCTACGCCGGTGCCAATCGCCTCACGTCGATGCGGTTGGCAGTGCTCGATCTGCCGGAAGGCAACGCGATGAGAGCACCGGGCGAGGCCCCGGGCCTGATGGCGCTCGAGGTTGCGATGGACGAGATGGCGGAGAAGCTCGGCATGGATCCGATCGCCTTCCGCGTGAAGAACGACACGCAGGTCGATCCAAAAGACCCCAAGCGGCGCTTCTCGCAGCGACAGCTAATTCGATGCCTGAGTGAGGGCGCCCAGCGCTTTGGCTGGTCGCAGCGCAACGCGACCCCGGCACAGGTGCGTGACGGACGTTGGCTCGTCGGGATGGGGGTCGCCTCGGCATTCCGCAACCACATGAACATGCCATCGGGCGCGCGCGTGCGGTTGGGCACGGATGGCGTTGTGACGGTCGAGACCGACATGACCGACATCGGCACCGGCAGCTACACCATCATCGCGCAGACGGCCGCGGAGATGATGGGGGTGCCGGCCGATAGCGTGATCGTGAAGCTTGGCAGCTCCGCCTTTCCGGTGTCGGCCGGCTCGGGCGGTCAGTTCGGTGCCGCGAATGCGACCGCTGGCGTCTACGCTGCCTGCGTCAAGCTGCGCGAGGCAGTGGCTCAGCGGCTCGGCTACAACTCGGCGGACGCGGTGTTCGACAGCGGTAGGGTCACCAGTGGCAACCGATCGGCCGCGTTGCGGCAGGCAGCCTCGGCCGGCGAGCTGGTTGCCGAAGACAAGGTGGAGTTTGGCGACCTCGACAAGACCTGGCAGCTGTCCACGTTCGGCGCTCATTTCGTCGAGGTCGGGGTCGACATGTACACCGGCGCTACGCGCCTGCGTCGTATGCTGGCCGTGTGCGCGGCGGGGCGGATCATCAATCCGACGACAGCGCGCAGCCAGGTGATCGGTGCGATGACGATGGGCGTCGGCAGCGCGTTGATGGAGGAACTGGCCGTCGACAAGCGCTTCGGCTTCTTCGTGAACCACGACCTCGCCAGCTACGAGGTGCCGGTCCACGCCGATATCCCGCATCAGGAAGTGATCTTCCTTGAGGAGGCCGACGACAAGGCCAATCCGATAAAGGCCAAGGGTATCGGCGAACTCGGCCTGTGCGGCGTCGGCGCAGCAGTGGCGAACGCCGTCTACAACGCAACCGGCGTTCGTATCCGCGACTACCCCCTCACCCTCGATAAGCATCTAGACCGGCTGCCGGCGGTGGCGTGAGCCACGCCGCGCCCGGGGCGAATGGAGAATGACGATGACACCCGACACCACCGCCCTATTGCTGATCGAGTACCAGAATGACTTCGTCAGCGAAGGCGGCGCCCAGCATGACGCGGTGAAGGCTGTGATGGCCGAAACCGACATGCTGGCGCACAGCCGCGCCGTCGTGGAGCAGGCTCGCGCCCGTGGTGTGACGGTGATGCACGCGCCAATCAGCTTTGCCGCAGGCTATCCTGAGATGCCGGCCGATCCTTATGGGATTCTCGCCGGCATTAAGCAGGCGCAGGCCTTTCAGAAAGGCAGCTGGGGGGCGGCTATCGCCGATGTCATGGCGCCGGTCGATGGCGACATCGTGATCGAGGGCAAACGCGGCCTCGATTGCTTCGCAAGCACCAATATCGATTTCATCCTGCGTCAGCGCGGCCTCACCGATCTCGCCATCGCGGGTTTCCTGACCAACTGCTGCGTCGAGTCGACCATGCGCTCGGCCTACGAGCGCGGCTTCGGCGTCGTGACGCTGACCGACTGCACCGCGACCCTCAGCGCTGCAGAGCAGCAAGCGGCGGTCACAAAGAACTTCCCGATGTTTTCCCGGCCGATGACGCACGAAGCTTTTCTCACCGAGCTAGTGGGCTCTGCATGAACGCCGACGCCCTGGCGGCGCGCCACCGACGAAATTCAATCGCTCCCGCTTCGGTGACCATCGACAATCCAGCCGCTTGAGCGGGCTCGCTCCGGCCAAGAACCATAAGGAACCCAACGTGACCGAGATCAATCGCAAAGCCGACCAGAAGACGGTCGATGGTCCCGCTGACAACTTCACGGGCAAGACCACGGTGACGATGCTCTTCCAGCGTGGCGAACCGTCGCGCGTCTCGGGCGCTCGCGTCCATTTCGAACCGGGCGCTCGTACGGCTTGGCATACCCATCCGCTCGGCCAGACGCTGATCGTCACCGAGGGGGTGGGCTGGACGCAGGTCGAAGGTGGACCCGTTCTTGAGTTTCATGCCGGCGATGTTCTGCTTTGCCCAGCCAAGGAGAAGCACTGGCATGGCGCCACGCCGACAGAGGGCATGACCCATATCGCCGTTCAGGAGAGCGAGAACGGTTCGCCGGTGACGTGGATGGAGAAGGTTTCTGACGAGGATTACCTGAAGGGTCCCGGTCGCTGATCAAGCCTGCTGACGTGCGGCGCGCCTGTAGGCGCGACGGCGACGATGCCCACCTGGCTAGCCAGGCGGCGTCACGGAGAAAAATGCCATGAAGTTCGATACGCCTGCGGGCACGACGCCAATCGACAGACTGGCCGTGGTCGGTCGCGCCCATCCCCGCGTGGAAGGTAAGCTAAAGACGACTGGTCTCGCGCGCTATGCCGCCGAGCGTCACGACGTCGCCCCGGGAGCCACTTACGGCTACATTCTGGGTGCCGCGATCGGCAAGGGCCGGATCGAACGTATCGACACCGCCGCAGCGCAGGCCGCGCCGGGTGTCCGCGCGATCGTCACGCATGAGAATTCGGGCCCGATCGGCACGGGCGAGTTCTACGTCCAGCGCGTCCTCGCCGGTCCGATGGTCGATCATTATCATCAGGCGGTCGCCGTCGTCGTCGCCGATACCTTCGAACAGGCGCGCGCTGCAGCATCTCTGATCAACATCAGCTACGCTCGTGGAAACGGCCGCTTCGACCTGGCCGTTCAAAAGCCGTCGACGCCAATCGCGCCCAAGGAGGCGTTCGGTGGCCCGACCGCGGTCTCAGTCGGGGCGTTCGCGACCGCATTCGCGGGCGCACCAGTTCAGGTCGACGAGACCTACACCGTTCCTGATCACGCACACGCGATGATGGAGCCGCATGCGACGATCGCGCGCTGGGACGGCGACCAGCTCACCTGCTGGACGTCGATCCAGGCAATGAATTGGGGCTGCCGCGACCTGGGCCTCATCATTGGCACGCCCAAGGAGAAGATCCGCCTGCACTCTGCCTTCATCGGGGGCGGTTTCGGCGGCAAGGGCACGACGCAGAGCGATCTGGCGCTCGCGGCCCTCGCCGCGCGAGTATCGGGCCGTCCGGTCAAGCTCGTGCTGCAGCGGGCCTTGATGTTCAACAACACCATCCACCGGCCCAAGACCATCCAGCGGGTGCGGCTCGGGGCCGCAAAGGACGGCCGGTTGCTTGCCGTGGGTCATGACAGTTGGTCGGGCAATCTGCCCGGCGGCCGGACCGAGCCATCGACCCTGCCGACCCGGCTGATGTACGCCGGCGAGAACCGGTTGCTGCGTCGCTATCTGGCGCAGCTTGATCTGGCGGAAGGCAACGCCATGCGT
Source organism: Sphingomonas sp. CD22 (assembly GCF_034556155.1). Classification (NCBI taxonomy): domain Bacteria; kingdom Pseudomonadati; phylum Pseudomonadota; class Alphaproteobacteria; order Sphingomonadales; family Sphingomonadaceae; genus Sphingomonas; species Sphingomonas sp. CD22. Next base: position 35,339 of record NZ_JAYDYX010000014.1, read on the forward strand.
GCGCCGGGAGAGGCCCCGGGCATGATGGCGCTGGAAGTTGCCATGGACGAACTCGCCGAGAAGCTCGGCATGGACCCTGTGGCGCTGCGGATCACCAACGACACGCAAGTGGATCCGGAAAAGCCTGAACGTCGCTTCTCCACCCGCCCGTTCGTGCAGTGTCTGAAAGAGGGCGCAGACCGGTTCGGCTGGGATGCACGCGCTGCAAAGCCTGCCAGTCGACGCGAGGGAAAGTGGCTGATTGGCATGGGCATGGCGAGTGCGATCCGCGGTGCGCCGATCTCCAAGGCCGGTGCCCGCGTGCGCCTGGACAAGAACGGGCACGTCACTGTCGAGACCGACATGACCGATATCGGCACCGGCAGCTACACGATCGTGGCCCAGACCGCGGCCGAGATGATGGGCGTGCCCCTGGAGCACGTGACGGCGAAACTCGGCGATTCCACCTTTCCCGAAACACCGGGCTCGGGCGGCCAGGCTGGTGCGGCATCGGTGACCGCAGGGGTCTATGCTGCATGCGCAAAGCTGCGCGATCTGATCGCGCAACGCATGGGCTTCAACACAACTGATGTCACCTTTGCTAATGGCATGGTGCAATCGGCCGGACGATCGGTGGCGCTCGCCGATGTGACCAAGGATGGTGACCTCGTCGCTGAAGACTCTATGGAATATGGCGACCTGAAGGACCGTTTCGCGCAGCAGACCGTCGGCGCCCATTTTGCCGAGGTCGCCGTGGACGCCTATACCGGTGCGGTTCGTGTCCGTCGGATGCTGGCCGTATGCGGGGCCGGACGCATCCTCAATCCGACCACTGCCCGCAGCCAGGTCATCGGCGGCATGACGATGGGCATCGGCGCTGCCCTGATGGAGGAAATGGCCGTCGACACCCGCTTTGGCTTCTTCGTCAATCACGATCTTGCCGGCTACGAAGTCCCCGTCCATGCCGACGTGCCGCACCTGGAGGCGCATTTCATCGACGAAGTCGATCCGACAATGTCGCCGCTGAAAGCCAAGGGCGTCGGCGAACTAGGCCTGACCGGTGTCGCGCCAGCGATCGCCAATGCAGTCTACAACGCGACCGGCGTGCGGGTCCGCTCCTATCCGCTGACGCTCGACAAGCACCTTGCAAACCTGCCGGCGGTCGCCTGATGTTCGTGCTTCGGATCGTGTCGCTGCTGTCGCTCACGCTCGCCTCCGCGAGCGCGGTGGGACAGGTGCCACAAGCCCTTTCCTCCAGCGCGGTCCCAATTCCGCCGGGCGAACGTGCCTTGCCTATGATCATGGCCGATCAACCGATCGTCGTGCAGGGCGCGACCAAGGATCTGGAGGGACCGGTCTTCCTCCCGGATGGCACACTGCTCTTCTCCGACGTCCAAGGCGGACGGGTGATGCGGCTCGATCGCTCGGGGCGGATCGCGTCCGTCGTCAAACTTGCCGGCTTGATGCCGGGTGGCATGGCGCTGGGACCTGACCGCCGCCTCTACATCGCGACAGCAAACTCGTCCGGTGGTGGCGCCGTCGTATCGATGGCGCCCGATGGATCCGATCAGCGGGTCATCGTGCCCGAGACGGCGGGTTTTTCGCCCAACGACCTCGTATTCGATCACGCAGACGGGTTCTACTTCACCGATGCGCGTGGCGGTATCGGAGCCCCGGAGGGCGGCGTCTGGTACGTCAAGGGCGATGCCAAGCCGCTGCCGGTCCTGCAGCACCTCCCCATCGCCAACGGTATCGCCCTCAGCCCGGATGACAAAACCTTGTGGGTCGGCGGGTTTGCGCTTGGACAGCTACACCGCCTCAACCTGACGGATGCGACGACGACGGCGCCATTCGGCGCGACGACGCCCTATCATTTCACTGGCTCTGCCCCGGACTCGATGCGCGCTGACGCAGCCGGTCGCGTCTATGTCTCGCTGTACGGCCAAGGCCGGATCCTCGTGTTCACGCCGACCGGCCTGCCGCTTGCCCAGATCGTTCTGCCCGGCCGGGACGCAGGCCGGAACCTCAACCTCACGAGCCTCGCCCTGCGGCCCGGCACGTCCGACATCGCGATCGTCGCCAGTGATGGCTCCCCCGGCGGCAACGCGACGATCTTTCACGCAAAAATGCCGAACTGAAAGACCCGATTATGCGCGCGACAATCCTCTACCCCAATCAGGATGTTCGCATCGAGAACGTTCCCGATGCGACCATCCGTCAGCCAACCGATGCGGTGATCCGCGTAACCCGCGCCTGCATCTGCGGCAGCGACCTGTGGCCTTACAATGGCGGCCCGAATGACGGTCGCCAACCGATGGGCCATGAGGCTATCGGCATCGTCGAGGCGATCGGCAGCGAGGTCCGGACGGTCAAGCCGGGTCAGTTGGTCGTCATGCCGTTTGCCTTCTCCGATGGAAGCTGCCTGTTTTGCGAAGAGGGGCTGCAGACCGCCTGCGTGCATGGCGGTTTCTTCGGTCAGAGCGATGATCCCGGCGGTGCGCAGGCCGAGGCACTGCGTATCCCGCATGCCGACGGGACGCTCTACCCGCTTGCTGTCGGGGCGGACGATGCTCTGATGGCCTCGCTCCTGTCCCTGTCCGACGTTATGGGAACGGGCCATCATGCGGCCTTCACCGCGCGTGTGCGCCGTGGTGGCAGCGTCGCGGTTGTTGGTGACGGTGCCGTCGGCCTGTGCGGCGTGATCGCCGCCAAGCGGCTCGGCGCCGAGCAGATTATCATCATGGGCCGACACCCGGCGCGGCTCGACCTGGCCCGGCATTTCGGCGCGACCGATGTCGTATCTGAGCGCGGCGAAGAGGCCGTCGAGCGTGTGCGTCAGCTGACCCAAGGCCTCGGCGTCCAGTCCGTGCTGGAATGCGTCGGCACCGCTCAGTCGGCCGAAACGTCGATGGGGATCGTCCGCAAAGGCGGTACGGTCGGCCGCGTCGGTGTGCCGCACTATGAGGTGATCCCAGGTGCGCAGCCGATGTTCTACGGCAACGTGACGGTGGGTGGCGGTCCCGCTCCGGTGCGCGCCTATATCGACGAACTGCTCCCAGATGTCATGGAAGGCCGCATACAACCCGGTCTGGTCTTCGATCGCACCGTCGACCTCGACGGCGTACGCGATGGCTATCGTGCGATGAATGAGCGGGAAGCGTTGAAGGTCATGATCCGGCCGTGATACATTCTCTCGTCACCAGGTCTCCCGGGTTTGCAGCTTCGGACCAATGATCCAGCGCCTCGTTCGGCAATCTTTGGTGGCAAGCAGGATTCATCATGCTAACTAATCGATCCGATCTCGCCGATCTGACCTACTTTCTCGCAATCGCCCGGCATCGCAATTTCCGCCTTGCCGGGCTGGAGCTTGGCGTCAGTGCTTCGGGTCTCAGCCACGCGCTCAAAGGTCTTGAGACGCGCTTGGGCGTCCGATTGCTGAACCGAACCAACAGGAGTGTCACACTTACGGCAGCGGGAGAGGGATTGCGGGATGCCGTGACCGATCCGTTCGGCCAGATCGCCCAAGCGATTGAGGGACTTAATCAGTATCGCGCGGCACCCACCGGTCGCATTCGGCTGAACGTCGTCGCGGAAGCTGCCTCGCTGCTGCTCGCGCCGGTCCTGCCCGTCTTCATCGAGCGATATCCGGATATCGAGCTGCACATCGCAGCCCGCGATCAGATGACCGACATCACCGACGGCGGTTTCGATGCGGGCATCCGCTACGGCGGCACCGTTCCCGAAGATATGATCACGCAGCGACTTTCGGCCGATCTGCGCTGGATTGTCGCTGGTGCCCCATCGTACCTCGATCGGATGGGCACGCCAGAGAGCCCGGAGGACCTGCAACAGCACCAGTGCCTTGGCGTACGGCTAGGCGACGACCGCATTTACCGATGGGAGTTTGAAGGTCCAGAGGGAGAATTTGCCGTTACCGTGCCTGACAGAATCGTTCTCGATGACGGGCGGGCCATGCTATCCACGGCACGGTCGGGAGCTGGCCTAACTTACGGCCTGAAGTCGTCATTCCAACCCTATGTCGAACGTGGCGAGCTACGCTACGTGTTGGAAGATTGGTCCACTGTAGGTCCAGGATATTACATCTATTATTCAAGCAGACGCCAGGTGCCGACTGGCCTCAAACTGCTGATCGACTTAGTACGCGAGCTTCGTCCACTCGGATTGTAGTTGCACCGATTGCGTCTCGGAATGATCTTCAGCCGGTGCCTTTTAGGCATGACTCACAAGCACCGCGGCTGAACGGACCCAAATCCGGCCACTCGGAGCGCCCTGCCCGCTTCCCAAATTCTGCCATTCATTCATGAGCGCTGAGCATAGTGAGGAGCACCAGAAGCCAAGAAACTTCGCTGGGAAGTCACCGCGTGGGCAGGCGCATTCGAGGGGCGATGGATGAGCGCGCCGATCAGACAAAGCGCACGCGGCGCGGACTTATGTGGTTGCGCGTACAGCCTAGCTGTACTCCCAGATGTCGAGGTGTGCCATCTGTTGACACAGGCGCGGTACGTGCGCAGAGCCGGATGATGACCACGCGCCTTTCCTGCAATGTATCGCTGACCCCCGAGCTGAAGAGCTTCATCTCAAGCAGCTTGGCAACGGGTGATTATGCCAATGTCAGCGAGGTCGTTCGCGCGGGGTTGTGTTCGCTGCGAGACGGTCCGCGCCGCGCCTCCCAGACGGTGGTGGATGGCTGGCCAGTGGGAGGTGGTGAGTGCGGCACCCTGATCCGTAACCGCGACTGGAGCCGCACGGCGCTCGGAATGCCGGAAGCATGGTCTCATGAAATGCGGGCCACCATCTCCAATCTCGTCAACTCGCCGGTCGCCAAGGTGCTGATGTGGGGACCAGACCACATCATGTTCTACAATGATGCCTACCGGGAGATCGCCGGCGAGCGGCACCCGTTGGCGCTCGGCACACCGGTGGCAGAGGCGTTTCCCGAAGTGTGGGACTGGAACCGTCCGATACTGGCGGCGGTGCGTCAGGGCGAGACGCAATCCTACCTTGATCAGCCGATCGTCTTTCAGCGCGCCAATGGCCCGCAGACGCTGGGCCTCAGCCTGTTCTACACACCGGTCTACGATGCGAATGGAACGCCCGGTGGCGTGCTGTGCACCATCATCGACAACAGCAAACGGATTGCCACCGAGCAAAAACTTGCCGCGAGCGAAGCCGAGTTGCGCCGGATCGCGGATGCCGTGCCGATGCTGGTGTCTTACGTCGATTGCGATCACGTCTACCGCTTCGCCAATGCCGACTATGAAAGCTGGTTCGGCATCTCGCCCGATGCGGTCGTCGGCAAGTCCGTGCGGGAAGTAATCGGTGACGAGGCGTACCGCACCCGCGCAAAGGACCTCGACCTCGCGTTGACGGGCAGCCCGCTCGTCGCGGAGACGGTATTGCATCACCGGACCCTTGGCCCACGTCAGACCGAGATCCGCTATGTTCCCCATGTCGGGGACAGCGGCGAGACGCTCGGCGTCTATATCCTCGGCATCGATATCGGCGATCGCGCCGAGCGCGAAGCAGAAATCAAGGCGAGCAACAGCCGTTTCCGCACTGCCATGGAGGCCGTGCACGGCGTGCTTTGGACCAACAGCGCCGACGGCCGCATGGTCGGCGAGCAGCCGGGCTGGAGTGCGCTGACCGGGCAAAGCCAGGACGAGTACCAGGGTTTCGGTTGGGCATCGGCCGTCCACCCGGACGACGCGGCCGCATCCGTCGTTGCCTGGAACCAAGCCGTGTCTGCCCGCAGCATGTTCGTGCACGAGCACCGCGTTTGCCGTCACGATGGCGAATGGCGGACCTTTGCTATTCGTGCCCTGCCCATCCTCGACGATGCCGGCGAGATTTCGGAATGGGTGGGCGTCCACACCGACATTTCCCACCAGCGTGCGGCGGAGGCGAGCTTGCGCGAGCACGCCGAGAGCCTGTCGCGGCAGGTGCGGCATCGCGAACGGGCAGAGGATCAGCTCCGACATCTCAACGAAAATTTAGAAAGCCGTGTCATCCGGGAAATTGCGGATCGGCGCGAGGCTGAGGTTAAACTTGCTCAGTCGCAGAAGATGGAGACGGTCGGCAAGCTGACAGGCGGCGTCGCGCACGACTTCAACAATCTGCTCCAAGTGGTCGGCGGCAATCTTCAGCTGCTCAGCCGCGACGTTGCCGGTAACGAGCGCGCCGAGAAGCGCGTCAACAACGCGATGGCCGGCGTGTCACGGGGTGCAAAGCTGGCGGCCCAGCTCCTGGCCTTCGGGCGCCGTCAGGCGCTCGAGCCGAAGGTCGTCAACGTCACCCGCTTCGTGCAGGGAATGGACGACATGCTACGCCGCGCGATCGGCGAGGCGATCGAGGTGGAAACCGTCTTTTCCGGCGGGCTGTGGAACACCTTTATCGATCCCGCGCAGATCGAGAACGCGCTGCTCAATCTCGCGATCAACGCGCGCGATGCGATGGAGGGTCGCGGCAAGCTGACCATCGAGCTGGCAAATGCGCATCTCGACGACGCCTATGCGCGCTCCCATGACGAGGTGACGCCGGGGCAGTACGTCATGCTGGCGGTCAGCGATACCGGGTCGGGCATGTCGCCCGAGATCATCGCTAAGGTGTTCGAACCGTTCTTCTCGACCAAGGCCGAGGGCAAGGGATCGGGCCTCGGCCTGTCGATGGTCTATGGCTTCGTCAAACAGTCCGGCGGCCACGTAAAAATCTACTCGGAAGTCGGCGAGGGCACGACCATCCGCCTCTACCTGCCGCGCGCGACCGAGGCCGAGGACCTTGAGGTCGTGAGTGATGCAGGCCCCGTCACCGGCGGCACGGAAACTGTGCTGGTCGTCGAGGATGACGAGGAGGTCCGCGCCACCGTCGTCGAGATGCTTACCGATCTTGGCTACAGCGTCCTCAAGGCGCCCGACGCGGCCAGCGCCCTGGCGGTGATCGAAAGTGGTGTGGCGATCGACATGCTATTTACCGACGTAGTCATGCCCGGAACGCTGAAGAGCCCGGAACTCGCTCGCAAGGCTCGCGAACGGCTGCCCGATCTCGCCGTGCTGTTCACCAGCGGCTATACCGAAAACTCGATCGTGCACGGCGGCAAGCTCGACAAGGGGGTCGAGCTGCTCTCCAAGCCATATACGCGCGACGCGTTGGCGCGCAAATTCCGGCACGTGCTGGCCAATCAACGCCAGCGGAAGCAAACATTTGTCCCGACAGCTGCAAACGCCGAGCTTGTCACCACCTGCTCCGCGCCGATCGCATCTTCGGCGACGATCCGTCAGACCGCACTTTTGGTCGAAGATGACGATCTGATCCGCGGCAACACTGGCGAGATGCTGGAGGAGGCCGGTTTCGTCGTGGTCGAGGCAGCCAGCGCCGAAGAAGCGTTGATGGCGCTGCAGACGGCCCCTGTCGACGTTCTGGTCACCGACCTCAACCTGCCAGGAGCTTCCGGACGCGAGCTCGCCGAAAAAGCACGCGCGTTGCGGCCTGATGCCATCGTCATCTTCGCGACCGGCGATCCCGGAGCCGTGGCGAACGAGATCGACTGTGTAGTTCTGCCGAAGCCATACAACGCCGCAGCGTTGGCGTCAGCCATACGCTTTGGCCGCAGCAATGAGCCCGTTCCCAACGCGTCGACCGACAAAGTGGGAGGATAAGTTAAGGTCTAGCCGCAGGGGTGTGTCCATTCACACCCTATCGCAATCGAACGAGAGAGTGCTGCAAACGCAATGTCTGATGAGCAGCTTGCTTCGATCACGAGCGTCCTACGTCGAGCGCCCGAATGGATCAGGCACGATCTGCTCGCTAAAGATCCTGCCGGGCGCCAGCGGGCTGAGGAAGCTTTAGCCGCGATGATCGCAGCGGCCCTTTCTCATACCGCAGAGGTCACCGATCAAGCAGGCTAGCTCCGATGACAAGGCGACGGCGAGGACGCAAACCCGGACATTCGCGCCCCCTCCCCCGCTCCCCATCTTCAGACATTCATTCATCTCCGCGCTGAATGGCCTCGTCGCATGATCGACCGTCATGGATGTCGTGAATGGAGAGGAGAGCGGACGTTCGCCTCATGGTGGCATGTTGAGCTGAGCCACAGTTCCGGTGCCTCCGTCATTCCGTTTTAGAAACAAGTGCCAGAGCTTGAGCTTGCCGCGCCGCCGTCGCCTCGGCGTTTTCGCGCCTTCTGGGATCAAGCGGCCAGACAGCCAGAACTTGTGGAGAGAGCCGGACGACGGCGTAACAAGACGTGATGATTAATGGTACTTTGACGTCAGGACCTGACGGCGTGGTATCCTGCTTCGGACACGCAACCTTAGGCTTGTCGTTAAACGGCCCTACAGCAGACAAAAGCTCAAAAACGTTTTTGTCTCCGTTGTAGTAAGCTTCGAGCTGCCTCAAATCGTGTTGGTCTACGAGCATAAAGCTCGCAGGAAGATCGTTGGCAACGCCAGCTTTGGCTGACCGGCAACGCCAGCTTACACAATCGATATTTGGCGGTCGCCCTTCGTAGAGTACGGTGGGAACAATTTGTAGAAGGCCAGCCGATACAGGCGCCGATGACCTTGAGGCGTCTCGTGCGAGCTTTTCGGCGTCAATCTTCCCGGTGTCCTCATCTTGGGGATTGTATGAAGTGTTACTGGCCTCGCCACGTTTCGAGACGAGCTGCACCTCTGCCAAGCGTGTTCTAAATACTCGGTCAGCAATTTTGACAAAGATGGGCGACCTTAGGACATCGTCCGACGCTCGATTAGATGGAGCCGTCGAGCATGCACCTGAAAGCAGGAAACTAGTTATGGCCAACCGCATTGCCGCCGTGCGTAGGTGCACACGGAACGCGAAATGAAAAAACGGACGCATTCGCGAATGATCGCTCTATAAGCAGACTTTTGCAAGTTACATTTGACTCCGAGCTTCCAATGTCCGGAAGCGGGCGTAAGCGGCAGGTCCGCTTTTGGGAGGAAAGCGGACTGACGACTTTTAGAAGCGAAGTGGCCGTGGCTGCCGTTTTCGGACGAGATGTTGTTGCGCCCCATTAAAAAAAGACTGCGGATTACCTATCGACAGCTGGCAGCCATCTATTAAATATTAGCTGCTCCGATACGATCGCCGTATTCGAGCGGTCCTTCGCAGGAATATACCGCCCCTGTTCGACCAGCAGCTTGCAGGCGCGTTCGTCTATCGTTCGGCTTCCCGAGGACGTTACGGGTGTGCACTGCTCAATATGTCCAGTCGTACCAATTAGTACTCGCAATCCCATTTTGCTCTGCGCTCGCTGCGAGATAGCATCATATGAAATTCTACTGTCTAGTAACAGCTTATCAACCAGCTTTGGCACTGCCGGCGTTTCAACCTGATGCTCGCGTTCTGGGTCAATACCGTAACTAACAATAAAATCCTGAGAGCATTCCGCCATTGATTTTAGCAAAGCGTTCCACGCTCCCGTTTTGAAGGCAGCGAGCCTCTCCTTACCATGTTCAAAGGATATGTCAGCAATAGCTTGTTGCGCAATCTCGTCACGGTCAATGTAAAGCCCGAACTCTGGTGATTTCGCAATTGGCGAATTGAAGTCTATCGCCTTTCCTTCGAACCGTCGGCCGCCTGGACCTATCACAAGCGCCAAGGTTGTACCTCTTGGTAGTTTAACCGGCGATGCAACATTCGCAGAGATAACTAGCTTATGCTCAAGCGGTGGCGTTGCGACTGAAAGCTGAGCCTGTCCATTGTTAAAAGGCCGTGTAGCCACGCATCCGGGTGATGCGAAATCGATCGCCCATTTGCCGGACGGTTCTAGCGCCGTTGCCGATAACGTTATTTGCATAAATGTCGCAGCGACCCACCACGTCATTGCAATATCTCCCTATACCACCCGTCTACTTCGCTTTATACGGCCAATTTGCACGATTTAAAATAATACTACGGGGCCAAGTGTCGATTATTGCGCTGACTGCTTATTAAAATAAACAGCGCTATGCGATAGCCCCGGGATATTGACGCACCTTTTTGTAGGAAAATGAGCTTGTATTCTAAGTAAGGCGCTTGATTAACTTAGTTAACAATTGGGCGTCAGCCGTCATTCTCGTTTTCCAAGTCGGTTAATAGGTCAGCGAGCTGGCTCCGACGTGCTGGCGCGTATGCGGGGTCTTTCGCTCGGATGTCATCGTCGTCAGCCCAATAGCTCAGGCCATGCCACGCCTTACGCTCAGCACCTCGCAGCGCTGCGGGATCGACGGTAGCAGCGTTGAGCTCGTCGTTCGTCACGTCGCCACCATCTATAATGCGCCGAAGGAAGCCAATTAGGAAGGTGCGAGCGTCGGTCATCTATAAGAAGCTGCCCGAACTCCAACGCTCAGGCAATGCCCGCTATCGAGAATGAGAGGCCGAGCCACCGACGTCTGCAACTGGGCGTGATTAGACGGTAAGCCGAGCTGAGTTCGTGCTTTCGAGTATTACATCTTCGGCATGAGCCGTGGCTTCCACGACCCAATTGCAGTCATTGGCAGTCCGCTGCCCGCTTGCGGAAACCGGACGTCCATTCATGTCCGCAGCACGACTGGTATTCTGGATATGAGCTTACACCAGAGACGAAGCTGCAGGACCGATGTCTTTCGCCTCACTGCGAAGCGACCCGCTCGACGATGACACGGATTGCCGCCCGGCTTGTGGGGAATGCCGAACCGCTAGCTGGGCACCGCGTACACTACGGCATTGTCTGCTTTGAAGAATCGAACATCGACGGTCTCAATTTTTCCACTCGCTCAATCGACGGAAGCCGATCAACCTGACGTTGAACCGGGCGACACAGGTTCAAGCGAGGTAGGTAGGCTCATGATCATGATCGATCGGCGGATTTTAGCGTTGGCGTTGATGGTCGCAGGCGCTCTTCCGACAGCAGCGTGTGGCAAGCAGACTAACGGCGATGGGCCACAATCGACCGTCGCCACCAATGATCAGCCCGCCATTCGCATTTCTCCTAGCGCTGGCTCTGCTCCATCATCAAACGGACGTCATAACGCCCTTGGCTGGAGCCTTCAGCAGTTTCAGCAGCATCGCGAACGCAAAGTAATGGCAGCAGATGCCAATCACGACGGCCGGGTCAGCCGAGCCGAATTCGTGGCAGCGATGACGAACGGCAAGGGTGACCCCGCCAAGCGGTTCAAGCATCTCGACCGCGACGGCGACGGTTTCGTGGATCGCCCGGAGATTGATACGGCCGCCAGCCAGCGTTTCCGCCGGTTGGATAGCAACAGCGATGGTCGACCGACCCGTGCTGAGCGCAAGGCGGGACACGCCTCGGCTACCGGTAGTGGCGCTGGATCAGCCGACGACGCCGGCGAATGATATCGGGTCAGGAACCTTGCTGGTAAGGTACGCCCAATTTGGACAACCCCGATCCCGACGTTGCGTTGCTGTCACGCCTCTCACGCGGCGATCCGACAGCGGCGCGCTTGCTAGTCACGGGCAAGCTCCCGCGCATCGTCGGCTTGGCGAACCGCATGCTGCGCGATACCACGGAAGCAGAGGACGTCGCCCAGGAGGCATTCGTCCGTGTCTGGCGGCAAGCTGGCAGCTGGGAGCCAGGGCGTGCGCGGTTCGATACCTGGCTGCACACGGTAGTCCTCAATCTGTGCCGCGATCGGTTGCGTCGTCGGCGCGAGATTACGAGCGAAGCGGTCGTCGACCTTACCGACCCTACGCCCAATGCCGAGGCTACGCTTGTCTCGGCAGAACGCGATGGGGCGGTAGCAGCAGCGATTGCCGCGCTACCGGAACGTCAACGAGAGGCCATATTGCTCGTTCATTATCAGGATCTGACAGGCGCGGCCGCAGCCGAAGCGCTGGAGGTCAGCGTCGAGGCGCTGGAATCCTTGCTGGCGCGCGGTCGACGGACCTTGCGCGCACAGCTTTCGCAAAAAGGAGCGAACGGTGACATCTGAGCCTTTCAGCCTGGAGCGTTTTCAAGCGCTGGCCGATGCCTATGGCGGTGTGATCGCACGGTGGCCGATTTCCCAGAAGGATGACGCGCTGCGCGTGTCGAGAACGCTGGAAGGGAGAGCTATCCTTGCCGATGCACGGGCGCTCGACGATACGCTCGATAGTTGGCTGGTGCCAGCCCCCAACCACGCGCTCGCGGCCCGTGTTCTTGCGGGTGCGCCCAGAACCTCGATCGCGCGATCGGTCAAACTTTGGTGGACTGCGATCGGGATGACCGCCGCACTGTCAGGCGCCACGGCCGGCATCGCTGCTACGACGATTCTTACACCGACGAGCCAGGCAGACAGCATGACGGTATTCGGCGACCTACCGGCCGGGAGTGACAGCAATGGGTAGGATGCGCATTCTGGTCATCGCCTCGCTGTTGCTCAACCTGTTCCTCGCAGGAGCACTGATCGGCGGAACGGTCTGGCTGAAGGGTGGTCACCGCATGATCGCTGCGGGCGCGCTACGCGTGATCGGCTCGGAACTGCCACGCGACGAGCGCCGTGCGTTCCGTACCAACCTGCGTCAGGCCCGCGCGTCGGTGCGGCCACTCATCGTCGACAGCAACGCTGCCAAGGCGAAGGCAGCAAGACTGCTAGGCGAGCCGGTACCGAATGCGGTCGCGATCAAGGCGTCGCTTGCTCGAGCTCGCGCCAACGACGCCCGGGTCCGTGCGATCGTCGAAGACCGCGCCGTGGATTTTGCCGCCACGCTCCCGCAGGCGGACCGCCAGAGCATTGCGAATGCGTTGACCAGCAGAATACGCAAGCGGGATCGGTGACGCCGATGGCAACGGGGCGTCGCGACGGATTTGCAGTGACGCGCCGTTCAACGAGCAACGAACCGAACAGAAGGTCACGCTCCATTGAGAACAAGCCTGATAACGCGTCTGATGACGACCGCCGCCCTCCTGTGTGTCGCGGCATGCGGTAGCGGGGGCAGTGCGACTTCGGCGCCTATTGCCATTGTCCCAGGCGCAACGCCGACCCCGACAGCAGCGTCTTTACCCACGCCAACGCCAACGCCTGCTCCCACACCAGTGGCTGCGCAGGCGGTCGGGGTATCCGGGCTTCACCTCACCCTCAACGGTCAAAACTGGATGCCGCGGAGCGTAGTGATTCGCGGCTTTGTCGCCACACCTGCGTATTTGCAGGCCAATCTGCCAAAAACGTACACGGGAACCGTGAACTATGGGGCAGCCGAACTGGCAGCAGCGACGGCGTTCGGCGCGGACACGCTTCGCTTCCAGGTCAGCCAGCCGTCGCTGGATCCGCAATCGCCGCTTTACGATGCCGCTTATGCCGCCAGCGTCACCGCCGCGATCAAGCAGGCGCGAGCTGCCGGGTTCGTCGTCATGATCTCGATGCAGGACGAGACCAATAGCGGAGAGACGGGGTTCAACCCTTTCGCCACCGCCGTGACGGTACGCGATTGGGATGCGCTCAACGCAACATTCGGGGCGGACCGTGGTGTGCTGTATGAGCTGTACAACGAGCCGCGATCGGCGAAGAGCGATGCGAACTGGGCGCTATGGGCCAATGGCGGTACCAATGCTGCCGGCGCAAGCGATCCCGTCGCGGTCGGTATGCAGCCGCTGGTCGACCATCTGCGTGCGGCCGGCAGCCAGAATGTCATGGTGCTTGACGGGCTAGGGATCGGTCGCACGCTCGACGGCGCGCCGACGATCAACGACCCGCTCGGCCGTGTCGTCTACGCAGTCCACCCATATCAGCGCGGTAGTGACGACGAGAGCAAATGGGATGTGGATTTTGGCATTCCCAGCACCAAAATGCCGGTTTGGGCCGATGAATGGTCCGCCGGGTTCGGCGCCGATATCGGCCTTGGCAATCTAACCAGCTATCAGGTCGCGGTCGACCTTCTGAACTACCTGCGCGACCATTCTATTCCGCTGGGCGGCGGGGCGTTCGACGTGCCGGATGTGATGACCCAGACGGTGCCTGGATGGGCCCCGACAACATACAAGGGATCAACGCCAGCCAATCCGATGGGCAATTCGGGGCAGCTCGTCCACACGCTCTTCACGACAAATTATGGCCGGCCGCTTACCGCAGCTGACGGATTTTAACGTAGAGCCGGGGCACCGCGGTGCCCCGGCCAATCATTCACTCAGCGGTAGCGCCAACCGCCATGCCAGCGGTAACGGTGCCCCCAATAGCGGCCGCCATGCCAATAGCCTCGGCCGGGGTAGAACACGCCGATTACCGGACCGCGCCGCCCGTACCCAGGGCCGCGATTGGGAACGCAGCGCCCGTAGGCAGCGCGATGAAAGCCCCGCCCGCAGCCTTGCGCGGCGTCGGCGGTCGACGCCACGCCAAGCGTTGTTGTGGCGGCCAGAGCCGCCAGGATAAGCATTTTCATGATCACCTCTCATTTGCTTACGCATCCGGATTTGAACCGGACAATCGTTCAACGCCACCGAAAGCGGTTTCCGTCGTAGTTCGTTTTCAACAGGGCGATCTAGCCACCGCTTGGCATGTCTCGAGCACAGCGAAAGCCGATATGACCGGTACTGCTCTCGGGGGTGCTGCTGCTACGGGCCGCAACCCGGTACCGGTTGCAATAGGATGGGTGACACAGATGCGAGCCGCCCCGCAGCACCCGACGCTCGCCACTGGCGGGACCGTGAGGATTGTCCCGCGATGCAAAGAGATGATGCGCAGGATCGAACCAGTCGGCGCACCAGTCCCAGACGTTGCCGGCCATGCCGTACACGCCGTAGCCGTTGGCCGGAAACTCGCGCACCGGCCCCGTGCCGGGGAGTAGGAACCCGGCTCGTCGGCTTGGGAACGGCCCGTCCCAAATCCGACAGCGTGGTTCGCCCTCGGGCAAGAAAACATCGCCCCAGGGATAAATCTGCTGGTCGAGCCCCCCGCGTGCCGCGCATTCCCATTCCGCTTCGGTCGGCAGGCGCTTGCCCGCCCAGCCTGCATAGGCGAGCGCATCGTGCCAGGAGACATGAACGACTGGGTGACCGCCCTGGTCGTTGATATCGCTCTGGGGGCCAGAGGGGTGACGCCAGTTGACGCCCTCGACTGCCGCCCACCACGGCGCCTGCTCTACGACCGGATCGCTAGATCGCGTTTCGCCTACGAACACAAAGGACCAGCCCAGATGCTCGGCATCGGTGACATGGTCGGTCGCCTTCACGAAAAGCGCGAACGAGGCGTTGGTGACGGCGGTCGCATCGATCAGGAAGGGGGGAAGGCGCACGGCACGAACCGGCCCCTCCCCATCCTCGGGGAACCCAAGCGGATCGTCCGAACCCATCCGGAACACGCCGCCCGGGATCTCGACCATCGGATCAGTCGCGGCGGAGCACACCCCGACATGCAGCGACGGCGTGCGTGGTGCTTGGCTTGGGTGATCGGGAGAACAACAACCCATCAGCGCTCAGGTCGGAAAGTCGGTAATACGTGTGACCGCATCTGCCAGCGGGAAGGGGTCACCAGCCGATATCAACCATGCTCCGATCTGCTTGTCGAAACCCGTCATCATCGCCTGGTGTGCCGGGTCACGGACCAGATTCTTCATCTGGAACGGGTCGGCGACATTGTCGTAAAGGCACCAACGACCGCTCTCGGCAACAGCGTAGGTATGGGTGTCGGTCCGCAAACCGCGATAGGTCGGCTGGTTGATGAACTGGTGGCCTGGTCGCGTCTCCCGTCCGTGGCGTACGAGGCTGTCGGACGCCGTCTCTCCTGCATCGCCGTCCTCACCGCTTGCCGGCATTCCTTCGGCTGCATGTGGCAATTGGTTCATCAGGAACACGGCTTGCGACGCCTCGACGCTGCCACCGCGCATCACGGCCGACATGTCGCGCCCGGCGCAATGACGCGGGACCGGCAGGCCAGCCAAGGCACATAGCGTCGGATAGATGTCGATGGCAGCGAACAGCGTGTCGGACTTACCGCCTTTAGGCGTAACGCCGGGATAACGGATGAAGAACGGGACCCGGCAGGACTCCTCGAAGGGCACCTGCTTCGCCATACGCCCCTGCGAGCCCATCATGTCGCCGTGGTCGGAGGTGTAGACGACGATCGTGTCCTCTGCCTGACCACTGGCCTCCAACGCCGCCAGCAGCCGTCCGAACTCCGCATCGACACCGGTGATCGCACCATAATAGCCCTGCATCGCTTCACGCAGCGGTTCGGCGGCGGTCAATGGTTTCGCCTCACCAGCGGCAGGCTTCCCTTGCAGGGGAAACGAGACGTTGGGTCGCAGCTTGAGCTGGTCGGGAGGGTAACGCTCGGCGTCCTGCGCAGGTGGGTTGTAAGGCGGATGCGGCGGGTTCCACGACACCATCAACATCCAGGGCTTGGTCGCACCGTGCTGCTGCTCGATGAGGGTGATCGCCTGATCGGTCATCGTCGTGCAGTTCCAGCCGTCGGGCTGGATCCGGGCGCCGGTATCGGGATCGTAGGTCCAGGAGCGGTAGTGCGCATTGGTCCGCGCCCAGACATGCCAATCTTCGAACCCCATGCGGTCGGGACCAGCGGGTATGAACGCATTGCCGCGACCCTGCAGATGCCATTTGCCGACATAGCCGGTGTGGTAGCCGGCATCGAGGAACACGCGGCCGAGCGAGATTTCGTTCGACGGCAGCGCGACGTTGTTGTGGGTCAGACCCGTCTGATACGGCCAGCGTCCGCTCATCAGGATGCCGCGATAAGGTGTGCAAAGCGGATAGTTGGAGACGCACCGATCCATCGAGAAGTTCGCGTGCCGGAAGGCGTCGAGATGGGGTGCCGCGGCCTGGTTGAAAGGCTCGCCTGGCAGCGATGCGGCTCGGTGCTGATCGCTGAAAACGTAGAGGAGATTAGGCCGTCGTCGCGCAGTCACAGCACGAACGCCTGTTGCAGCGACAGCGGCACTTGCTGCAGTCGCCTGAACAAAATCACGACGGTTCATGGGGGCCTCTCCACAGCATAACGAAAGGCCGGGGCGGCAGGGGTCGCCCCGGCTGTGGCTCAGTAACGGCGGCGGTTGTGCTTGCTGTTGTAGATATGCGCGCTGGCCCGGTTCTGACGGTTCTCGAGGCGAGCACGCTGGTTGCCGTTGAGGTGGCCATTGTTGTTCGCGCGCATACGCGCTTCGGTGGCGTTGATACGACCCTGCTGGCGCTCGTCGCGAACGGCCTCACCGGCAGTCAGGCGCCCGCTGGCAACGCCCTGATTGATGCGCGCCTGTTGACGGCCCTGACGCTGGTTAACGCTCTGCGCATCTGCAGCCCCGGCGAGCACCAATGCTGCCGTGAGGGCGGCGGTAAAACGTAGCTTCAACATCTCGTTCTCCTTGTCACTGCTCCTTCAACGCGGTGCTGGCCCCTTTCCGTCGCGGGCAAATTGAAATCACAGCGTCGCCGTCTTCTTGATCTCGATCGAACGTGGGCAGATTGCGGGGTTATGCCGCGGATACGCATGAACGCAGGGGCGGCGCCTCCTTCGTAAACCCTTCGCAACTTCAGACGACCCAGTTACGGCCGTTCAAGCCAGCTCTGCGCATGACCGGAAGCGGACGTTCGTTCATGCAGGATGCTTCGGCCGCGATTGGGCCGGTTGCGGACTGGCGGCTCCGAGCGCTTTTGCCAGTAAAGACGGACGTCCGACAACAATCCGCAAAAGGCGGAAAGACCCACAAGAGAGTTTAAAATTTTTCTGGCCGTTTAAACAACCGGTCTTTAGCTTATATGATCAGCTAGACACTTCGGACAGGCCGAAGAGCCGTTGCCAGCATCCCTCGGTTCGAGTTTGGCTGGATGATCACTTCGACTGGCGCTCCTTCTGACAGATTTTGCACGTCGCTGGCTTCTACAAGCCTACGAGAAAGATAGGCGTCGTCCCCGCTAGCTAGCGTCGCGAAGCCGAATCCGCTCTCCCAGTTGTAGAACTTGATGCGTGCGCTGACGTATTTTCCACCTTCTTCGGGTGCTGGCTCGACCGAGCTTATCGATACTGCCTGAGGCCTCCCCTCCTTTCCCGGAGCGACGTCGCATACCACCACTGATCCTTGTATGGGGACGTCGAACATTCGCTCGCGGAAGAGCCGCGTGGAAACGAATACGTCTTCTCCGCTTTCAGGATCGGTCAAGAAGCCGTAACCCTTCGCGGCGTCTATCCACTTGACCGTGGCGCGGACTTGGTCGCGAGAGACCGCATCCAACGCCGTGCTATTCGTCGCTCCCTTCACAGGCATCGCCTGTTCACCCCACAGCGCTGCAAGGTCAGCCCGGAGCTGGTGCTGGCCCCCGAACATCGGATCGCCAGGCAGAACCAAGAACGCTCGGTCCTCGGCAATGCAGTAATTGATAAAAATCTTGCATATTTCGCGCCACTGATCAGTGCGCATCGCACCGCCGCCATTCTTAATCGCGCGCATCTGATCGATCGCTGCCTCAGACCGGATTGGCGTCGCGAAGGCCATCTCGCTAACGTAGACAGCGTCACGCAACGCCATTTCGTAGTGCATTCGGCCGGGACTCGTAACAGCGAAGCGCTGCTCGTTGGCGATTTCCAGGTCACCCTTTTCGAACGGTTCAACAAGACCGTTTGCAAGGGCTCGCGCTAGCGCGTCGCGCACGGCGTCGTCATCGGCGCTCATGGCGCCGAAATAACTCTGGATGTGCTCGTAGGTGACATAGCCCAGAGAACTATTCGACGCTTGATCACCCGCTTTGTCGATTAGGAGACGTAGGAGGCTCAACGTGAGCAGAGGACTCGACGGAAAGTCCGCCGAGGTTTCAAAAACGTCGCGTATATACCCGTGCTTGGTTCCATCAAACTGATTATAGTTACCCCCGATCAGCGCCTGCACAAACTTGCGGTGTTTGATGGGGACCGAGTTCCCGCCATGCTTTAGGTATGAAGCTACAAGTTCGTCGATACTAAGGTATGGCGACGTAATCGTGTCTCTGGTAAGCTCTAGCGTACGCAGAAGATTGTGGTTAGTCAGCCAACCGATCCGCCTAGAGATGAAGTCCTCATTGATGAAGATCTCCTCTACGCAAGCTGCGAATGCGTTGATGTCGGTGAGCTTCAGTCCGATGCCCTTTTCAAGAAAGTACTTGGCGCGCCCCTTTTGCGGCGCGGAATTATCGATGAGATAGCGAATTCGCTTTTCTAAAACCTCTTTCGTTGATGGTGTGGGGAGATAGAAGATTCTACCGTCGCTTGTGCGCAACGGTCCCTCCCTAGACATGCGCCAGATCGTGCGGTCCGACACAGGCAGCATGACGAGGCACAGCGGGACCTGCCGCTTGACCGTTTGCGACCACTCGAAAACCGCTTCTTGGAAGGCCACGCTGCGGCTATCTGCATTGTCGAACACGAAGACGGGGAGCAGCTTGCGACTCTTCACGACGCTTTCCAGCGAGCGAGCGACGTAGGAGAATGGATCCGAGCGGACCGCCGCGTGGAGGAATTCCCCAAACTTCTCTTTGAACGCGCCCTTGTCGCGCTCGTAGAGCGGGCGAAACTCACCGTCACTCTGGCGCTGATACTCGTCAAAATAGAGGCCCAAGAGGTCATCGTATTGGGGATAGCCACCGGCGTAGAGCTGCCGTTCGATCTCCGCCTTGACCGCAGCCGTTACGTTCGGCGGAGCAAGCGCGGGATCGTCCAGCATGAGGGCAAGATCGATCCGGATCACTAGGCAGGCTTCCTTCAAAGGCTTCTCGAGCACGTCCTCGAAGAACCTCGTGATGAACGTCGTCTTGCCGGCTCCCTCGCCGCCAGCGATCAGTATGTTCTCGCTGCGTCTCGTATCCATGACCGCGTTGATGCGCTCGACGATCTGCCTGCCGGTATCCGTCGGCAGCGCCGTGATGCCCGACGAAATTGTTCCGATCATCTTCTGCAGAGTTACATCCGCAGTGCGGCTCTCGCGAGATTCCACGAAGCACTGACGCCGGAGCTCCGGGTCGTTGACACCTGATAGGTCGCCGAAGAAGCTCGACAGCACGGGCTCGAGCTCTCGCGCCAAATCGGTCTTCGCTAGAAGCCGGAGGTTGTTCGGCTTGTTCACGCTCAGCATCGGCTCGAAGCGCTTTGCTGACACCCCGTCAAGCTTGGCGAAGTGCGTCCGGTAGATCTTCTGCGACATTCCCTCCTTGGAGAAAAGATCATAGAAGGTCGCGAAGTTGCTCTGGATCGAGGAAATATTCGGAAATACAAACGCCTTGTATTCTCGAAAGGACTTGCCGCTCGCGCGCAGCGCCATGAAGGCAATCCAGACGGTGCCACTGGTGAGGGCGGCGAACTCGACCCCGTGCTCAAGGCAATAACTTGCCGCCTGAGTGAAGCCCTCTGCCGCAGACTTGAGCGCCGGACCGCCGATCTTATATTTTCCGAGCTTCGGGTCAGCCGTGTCGATAGATAGCTTCCCAATGCGCTTGGCTTCGACGACTAGTGCAGGTGTGCCGCGATACTGCACGAGATAGTCTGTGTAACCGGACGGGTTGTGAGGCTCCATCCGAAAGTCCTCGTGACCCCAACCGAGTGCCTCGATTAGGAGCCGGTCGATCAGCTGGAAGCGTGCGTCGGCCTCGGTCTCGATCGCTTCCAGCCTTCCGCCGACGTCCTTGAGTAGCTCCTCGAGCGGTGCCTCGAAAGCGTCAACGTCCATACTTCCCCCCGCTCATCAGTTTACCATTTTCTATGCGGTAGCCTCGCAAGTGTCAGCTGTTTTCGTCACAGTTCGCAAAGCGTGCCGCTATTGCTATAACAGGCAATCAGAACACCTATCAATTCTGGATTGAGACTACACAGGGAAAGGGACAGGTGCGAACTCGAGATCGCCGTTCCGCGGCTCGAATGACTGAATTAGGGCGCACAGCTGCCGACCGATCGATCATGAATGAACGGCTGCTTACCGCCCCTGGTTTCTCCAAAGCGGTCGGGCGGCTCCCCACCACTTCCGGGCAATCAAGCCCCTGCCCGGTCGCCTGAACGAACGGCAGCTTTCGGCAATTGCCGCCCGAAAGCGGACTGGCTGGTCTCCACCAGATCGCGACATTCGTGGGCCGAAAAGCGGACCCCGAAACCTGCCAGGCTGAAAGCGCCCATTGCTTGCCGCTCCCGGCCACCGACACGCTTCCCGATTGCGGACGATCGTTCAGCAAGGCAGCATGACGCGGTGACGAACAATCTCGCCATCCTTGGCCAGCTACCACTTTCCGAGATCGACGCGGTCATTTTCTACAAGCGCGACGAGATCACGACGGACCTGATCTGCTGCGCCGTGGCGATACAGGGCCGTCTCTGGACCTTCCACGAAGAAGCGGCTGAGTGGCAGGCACTGACTGCCCACCTCTCTGCTCTGCCGGGATTTCGCAACGATTGGTACGAGGCGGTGGTCAATCCGCCTTTCGCGACAAACGAGACAATTGCATTCGAGCGACGATGATCGCCCAGTAGCGGACAGCACCGGCCCCGCCTATGATTCGACGGCTCTTCTCGAGGAATCAAAGAGTGGCGAACCGAAGAAGGCAGCATCATGGACGGTTGACTAACTGGTGCCGCCTCGGCGGCGAACCACTTCTTACACTGGCAGGGCTTGTCGAGGAACGGCTCGTGCCGCCACTAATTGAGAGAGGGTTTGAATGGGCGGAGACCTCTTGGGCCGATCTCGATCAGCCAGTCGGCGGCGGCGAGATAAATCTAGTGCGCAGGCTCGGCAACGAGATCGACGACATTGTTTTTAACTTTGACAAGCATCACCGACCCGCGTTCCAGGTTCACCTGACGCGGCGTAAGGCCGCGTTCCCTCATACCTGGATTCGCTCGGGCAACCTCGTGCAGCGGCCGAGCGAGTATCTCCATTTTTGGGGAAAGCCATGGTGGTTACCGACGCGCTTCTGGACAGCGCACGACTCGCAACGGCTGGTAGAGCAGTTAACCGGTCATCTAAACAAAGCGCTCACCTTTCTCGAAAGCGGCGCACGCAGCCGGAACATCAGTCGACGGCCTGACCCCTGAAAATAGCCCCCGCCGGGGAACGGTCATCGGCAGCCAACAATCCACAAGCGGACCTTCCGCAATCGTCCACTTGCGGACATTCGAGCACGGGCTACCTTCATCGGCGTGGCTAAGTCGCGATCCCGCTTTAATCATCCCTCCGCCTGGTTCCGCGTTGGTCGAGGTAAACCGTACTTTCCGGCGACGTGGGAAGGGTGGACTATATTCCTGACGCTGATCGGTTTTCCGTTCCTGGCAATGCTCTTGGGTATCGGCGGCTAAACCCAGAAGCAGTCGTTTGGCTAAGTCAACGCCCACGCGATAGCGCCCCCGACGACTGCTACCAGTGCAAAGCATCCCCACCATGGGACGGCGACGCCGTCGAAATAATCACCGGTAGCAAGATAAGTGCGGATCGCGGCGCGTTGCGTCCCTCCATAGCCTGAATCACGAGCCCGGATGTCGCTGTCGGAGAGGAAATGCGCGACGATCTTGGGGATATCATCACTGGATGCATCGAGATGGCGATCCAGCTCGTCACAGAGACGATCTATGATCGACCAATCTACCAAAGATGCTTCTTCCGCAGCGAGTATCGCTGTGAGGCGGGTTTTTGTGTCACTACTTACCATAGCGTCTGGCATAGCGCCGTGGGCGCTACTGGACGACTGCTCTCGATCACAAGCGGGCCGGCCGGTGACACCCATGAGCGGACGCTCCGCTTTCGCCCAATTGCGGACAGTCACCGGTCGGGTAAGATGCCCTTATGAGACCGCTACGTTTCGACCCGCTGTTCGCCATCCTGACGCTGGCAGTCGCGATCTACGTGATTTGGGAAGGCAGAAGCGGCGGAGATCCCGCAACTGTGATGCTCGGCTATGTCCTGCTGACAGCATCGGCAGTTATATTCGATCTTGCCTTTCGATTGTACAGTCGCCTCGTACCGACACGTCGAGGCGTCGATGTCCGTTAAACCCGAAAGCAGACGGTCCGCTATCGCCCACTTGCGGACATTCGCTGGCGCGGGCACGATCATAGGGCGATCACTGGATTGTTCATCTTAGCCAGCATCGTCGCGGGCGTAGCTCTAACTGCCGGCACAGTAACAGCCGTCATTCGATTTACCACGAAGAGCAATACCCTCGCTGTGACTTTGGGGACGCTGATTATACCGACCTTCCTCTTCGTGTCGTTCGGATACTGGATCCTCACAATGGAGGCAGACGGCCCCGCTCCCGGTAATGTTTTGATGGGAAATCTCACGGCGCTCGCGGTTCTCTCGCCGATCGCGCTTCTTGCTAGTCGCTTCACGATCAAATCGCTGTCGCGGCGTGCATCGCGGAAAGTCCGCTAACTGCAATGAGCGGCCATTCGGCTTTCGCCCACTTGCGGACATTCGGGACAGGCATATCCTTCGCCGTATGATCCCGTCTTTACTCTGCATCGCTCTATCGACGTCGGCCTTAGCGGGCATCGCGTCCACTGAAACCGGTTCAGCGTTCTCGCTGCTTGACCAAGCAGTACTTCCTCCACCACCGCCTGTGACAGAAATCTACGACCCGACAGAGGGGCCATTCATCGTCCGCTTGAACGCGCAAAACGAAGTAGGCTCGGAGCAACTTGGTGTCGTAAAAAATGCTGTTGGCAATTGGCTAGGCGAAAAGTTGCAAGCGTTTCAGATCTGCTACTCCCAGCGTGGTCAAATCGACTGGAGTGCGTCGAATGCTGCAATGATGACAGTTTCCCGTGAGTTGAAGTTACAAGGTGCTCGTACCGTTGTCGCGCCCAATGGGCTGATTTGTCGTTCGCCTCATCGTTCGAACGTGCCGGGAGCATACGTCGAGATAAACGGGGTGGTGCTTTTCTGATCATTAGGTCCTCTAACGACCAATACCGGTCACTCGAACTCTGTGATTAAGATACCGTCTTGGACGTTGTGTCGAGCTTGGTGGGCCTCTACCGTCCTACCTCGTCGTTCCGAGGTAGTCTGATGCTCACGATTGTTGCCGCGGCAGGAAACGTTATGTTTTATGGATGGCTTGCTTGGTTTTTCGCCAGACGGATTGGGACACCGGCTCAAGCGCGGTTTGCAGGATGCTTCCTCGCGATCGGCTTCGCGATCGGGAGCTTTGGAGGGCATGCCGGATCAGAGACAGAAACCGTTCTCGCACTGCGAGGGGGTGGCTATCTACTTGGTATCCTTGCCTCCATAATGCTGCTCCTCCGCCAGCATGCTCAAAGTCTGCGGCGTCAGCCCTGACGTCCGCTAGCCACCAATTGCAGACATTGCGAACGGTCTGCATCGTAGGGGAATGACGAAGTCGGAACAGTTGTGGTCCCGGTATTGGGGTATTCGTGACGATTACCAGAACGGCTTTGCCATGCCGATTGTGTGGCACCTTGCTCTTCGCCGCGATCCGCTCGCCATGACGGAGCTTGGCAGCACATTCGAAAAGCCGGGCCGTATCGCTGACCCCTTCAGCCAGGAAGGGCTTGCCTATCGGGCCTTCCGCCATGGCCATCCAAACGGCGCGCAGCATTTGGCGATGAACGCCTTCAACCGACGGGACCTCACCGGCTATCGTTACTGGTTAGCTCGCGCCGCCAAAGCCGGTGATAGGGACGCTGTGCGCGAACTGCGACGATTTGAAGTGCGACTGCCTCACACGAACGCCCGCCTCATCGGCCGGAAGCGTCCGCATCGTCCCTCGGACTTCCTGTAAGCGGAACATCCGCTTCCCCCCATACCGGTCGCGCCCACTTGCGGGCATGACAGAAACTCTTGAAGATGATCGCATGAGGTTTGCGATACGCCCCCTTTCATTGTTGCCATTATGTCTTTCGTGTACGGCATATCAGGGTGGCCATAGCCAGCTGATACGAGAGATCGACGCCGCTGTCGTCGTGCCGAAAGACGCTCAACCTTTAAGGAAATATGCCGGTTACTTCGCGATAAGGCCGGATGGCAAAATCGAAGTTTTCTACGATGCAGACGTTAGAGATGGAAGTCATAGGTGGCCTACCGAAGGTTGTTCGGAAATCGCACATGATGATACTCTTGTAGATGTTCCATGCGGGCCAGATGATAGACCTGTTTCCGGGGAGAGGCGGTGGGTTAATTACGATGATATGCCCGACGCTGCAGATGGCGGGTGCTCTATCATCAACGTAGTTTACGATCCCACTACCCACAGAGTTACGAGTGTGTTCTGCAACGGTACCTACTCCTAGGAAGCTCTTTCAACCTGACCTACGTCAACCGCAACCGTCACACCGCACGCTATTTCGAACGGCAGACATCCACGTTTCACGGAATAAGTTCGTTCGTCTCGCAAGCGGCAAAGCGCAATTGAGAGAGGGGCATACGTCTAAACGCACACGCTATGATGGCCTAGTATTGAACAACGGCGCTTACCGCGCGACGGGCGAGCGCGGTACTTCCTTGCTGCGCGCGAACCCAGATGGCGGACATCCAGCGGCGGAGAGGCCCTGCGCCGCGATCGAGCAAATCCGCCCGTTCCGCTGCTAATAATATCCGACTCCCGCGGTGTTGGTATCCGCGTCCGCTATCGCCCAAACTTTGCCATTCGTGAATGCTCATCGCTTCCTTGGAAGCGGACGTTAGAAGTGCTTTTCTGATCGTATGAACAGAGCATCCAAGATCATCCTCGCTGCGCTTACGATTGTGGGCACATTCGTAATTGGCTATGAAATTGGTGAGTGGCGTACGCTTGAGCGTGAACGACGTTTGCCTGATTGGAACGGCTCGATCGCACAGGCACAAGATGCCGCAAGGCGGTGGGCGACGAAGGTGCACGAGGCACCGTCAGCAGCGATGTCGAACCGATACGCCCGTGACATCTCGTTCCCTGACAAAACCTGCATTCAGCTGCGGCTAAAGGGCGGCCTCGGTGGGGTCCCGATTTACTGTTATAGGGCGCGCACTTTGGACCTCGTGGAGGAATACAGCGACGTGGAGTAGGGCATTGGTTCGCTTATTAAGCGATTGCTTCAAAAGCCGCCGTTCCGCAGTCTACCATTTCGGCCACTCCCGTTTGACCATAGTTCAATGGGAGAGCCGGTGTCAGGTTCGTTAGCTTTGCATCGGCGCTCGATACCGGACGGACCGTTCGCGCCCACGAACGGACGGACCACGCACGTCTACGGCGTCCTGATAAGTTCGATGGATCAGCGGCCCTGCCACCCCAGCCAGATGAACAGCCCGCTGGCTAGGGGTAGAACGACCGCATATATAAGCAGCGCTGCAACGAGCGCGAGGACGCATGTTGCGACGATTTTGTGGTTGCTCATCGCGCGAGTATGACAGCGAGCAGGCGATCAGCAATGCATGCTCCTAATCAGAAGCGCACCGTCCACTATCGCCAATTGTGGACCTTCGGCATCGATCGTAAGATCGATGTATGAGTACCGACGCAAGCTTACGGATTGTCCAAGCGGCCCTGCGGTGGGCATGGGACCCGATCGGTGTTCGGGGCATCGAAGGAGCTTCGGACGAATACGACATGTATGCGCCCCAAGTGCTCGAAATGCTGAAAGCCGAAGCGTCGGTCGAGCAGATTGCTAACTATCTCACGACCGTCGTTCGAGATCGGATTGAGCTTCCGGTGCGACCCGATCGTGATAGGAATGTGTCGTCCATGCTAAAACAGATGTTCGCCGTCAGCCGGTAGGCGGAATGTCCGCTATCGCCCAATTGCGGATATTCAGCGGATGGCGAATGATGCGGATAGCGGGGGGAACGTCAATGATGCCGAAAGACAATAGGCTGCTATGGAGTATTGTCTTCTTTGCTGGAGCGATGTGCGCCGGCTTGTATCAGGGCTTGGTGATCAAGCGCTACGTTGAGGCCGCGGTGCTGGGTCACCTACGACTTTTTGCGAGAACCTTTGGCCAGCCTGTACCCCCAGAATACTGCTTCGACTTCTGTGTGCCGGAACTACCGCTCGCAGCCGGTTGGTTTGCGCTTGCCTCATTTCTCAGTGGGCTGTGTCTGGTGGTTAGAGCTTGGTGGAAGCCGCAACGCTGACACGCGTCCGCCACCACGACGCGACATTGAAGAACGTCCGCTCGCGCCCAATTGCCGACCTTAATTCGTTCTGTGGCATTTCCTGTAAACTGCCGCTCTCTTGGTTAATAGGCAGCTTTGATTGTTAGGCAGCCGAAAAGGTGAGATCGACCATGTGGTTACGCTCGGCGATTTTTGGCGCTGGTCTCTGTTGCTTAATTCCAACGATCGCCCAGGGCGATCCGGTTGCGATCGGGCCACAAGATGTAATCCTCACCCGACAGCGGGCAGAGCAGATGTCGGTACGAGAGCTGGAGGCACTTCTTTTGCGGGACTTTCCGCACGGTGATATTCGAAAGGTGGAGGTGGGGCGGTCGATGGAGGGCTTCCCCGAAATGCCTCTATCTCATGTCGTTTTCCACGAAGCAGGTACGGCTGCTGGCGGCAGGTTTTGTACCGCACGCCGGATCGTCGTTCATTTCGACACGCTCCACGGGAAGATACCGCAAAACGCGGCCGAGCAAGCAGCGAATGCGCCTCGGCGCCGTTTTGCTATAAGCGAAGCGCCGCTTGCCACCGTTCTAGATCAAATCGCGACGGATGCCGCGTGCGCTCGCGTGGATAACTTCGCACAACTGCCACCGAGTGAGCCACAGCTCGGTCGCGGGATTGTCGAGGCCGTCCTCAATCTCTCAGTTGAAGCAGCAGAGACGGGCCGTGCTTCAGTTCCGGTCACTTGCTTAGATGACACCACACCTAAGCGTGACCGGTGCGATGGAGTTCGCGTGCTGGCTGGGCTTAATTGGAGCCATCTGGGTAACGTCGATTTGCCTAGTTCGGTTCGCGGACCGACAACGCAACTTCAGTTTTGGCAGGGTGACAGGTGGGTAGTGGAAGTGACGGGTTCTAAACCCATTATCTCCTTACAAATATATCGTAGAAATCCCCCGCCATTTTAGTATCGGACTTTCCTCGGCATGTGATCTCCTTTCGATGTCGGCGCTTTTGCGAATGGCAGCTATCGCCCAAAAGCAGACATTGCAGAACGCTCACGTGCGCCGCACAGTGTACCTATGAAGCTAGCAGTGATGGTTCAGGCTTTAATCGCTCTTTCAGCGTGTTCTAGCGATCGCGCGCACACCTTGGCGATGGAGCGCCTTCCCGACAATCCATGCTCAATAGATGGAGTGAAAGCCGTGATCGCGGGGTTATCAACGACGGATACGCACCCGCTCGATATAGGTGAAGGTTTCGAAGGCCCCGTGCATACCTATGTTTATGCCAAGGTTCGTGACGACGTGGAGGTTTTGCTAGGGACCGACATGTCGCAGAATGACAAACCGATGCTGATGCTCTCGTTCATAGGCGCGCGGGAACCCGACTTTCTCCCGGAAAGCTTGCGTTCGGTGCGCCAGATCGCGCAAGATTGCTCGCGATAGGCATGTCCGCTTTCCACCATCGCGTACACTCCACGCAGCCAACGGGCGAGCGTCCGCTACCGCCACATTCGTACCCGAAAGCCGCCTGTCCGTTGACCACCAGAACCGGCCGATCATCCGCCCGCCCCACTACCTGAACGAATGGCGGCTTATGCTGGCTCGGCGCTCAAGAGCGGCCGGGCCGCTAACCTGAAGAGTTTCGGATGCCGGCAGGCGTACGAAAGTCTTGGAAGCCCGAACCCGCGGGCCGCAGGCGATGCGCTATGGGATTTTCGGTTTCCGGCCGGTTTTGGTGGCCCGCGCCATGGCGGTTGTGGGCGCGAGTTTGGGAGCAGACTGTCCGGATTCCGGTGGGCATGATGGCTTCGCGAACGCTGACAGCGCGGCATTGCTCGATGTTGCCGCCCCTCTGATGACTATCGGCGCAGGTAACATCGTCTCCGCGAGCACGAGCCCTGCGAAATAGATAACTCCTTGGCCGTGCCGGGTCACGACGCCTGTATCCCGGATAACGGCGCAGAAGCCGGTGGAGCGCGGGCCTGGCGCTGGCGAAGGAAGGTCTCGATGACCAACATACGCCCGCCGCAACACGGGCATGGCGGCCGGATGTCGTCCGGTTCGGCTCGTGCGTCGGACGCCGCGGGCGGTGCGACCCCGAGCAGTTCGCGAGCTCGTTCGAGATGCGCCTTGCGGGTGGCGCCTGCTAGCAGGCCATAGTGGCGGATGCGGTGGAAGCCCTTCGGCAGGACGTGGAGCAAGAAGCGGCGGATGAACTCGTCGGCGGTCAGCGTCATAACCTGCTGGCGGTCGGCGCCGCCCCGGCGATAATCTTTATAGCGGAAGGTAACGCCGGTCTGGTCGAAGCGCAGGATCCGGCTGTTCGAAATCGCAACGCGGTGCGTGTAGCGCGACAGATAGGCGAGCACCGTCTCGGGGCCGGCAAACGGCGGCTTGGCGTAGACAACCCAGCGCTTCTTCCTGACCGGGGACAGGTGCCGCAGGAATGCACGCCGGTCGGCGAGGTGCGCGTGCCTGCCGTAGAACGCGAGGCGCCCAGTTTCGTGCAGCGACATCAGCCGGGTCAGGAACAGGCGACGAAACAGCTTACCCAGGACGCGTACCGGCAGGAGGAACGCGGGTCGTGATGACACCCAGCGACTACCGTCGGGCGA
>NZ_JAYDYX010000015.1:0-22109 GCF_034556155.1 Sphingomonas sp. CD22
ACGGACGTTCGAGCTCCCTTTCCTGCCTCCCAATTGCAGCCATTCGTTAATCTGGTTGAACGGCAGCTAAGTAGGCCCAAATCAGGCACCGGCGCAGCGGGTCAGGATAGCAGACAGTGCGCTTTCAAAGAGGGAAGCGCCGATAGGCGACGCTCCGCACGGCCTATGTTCTGCCGGCAGCTAAGCCTCCGCTTCTAGCTCACGTAAGCTGCGGCCGCGCGTCTCTCTACCTGAGCGTCCGATCAGTACCGCTGACAGCGTCATTGGTATGATCAGCGCAACTGCCGCGCCCCCCATCGTCGGGATCAGCCCAGCGAAGGCTCCTAGCTGGACAGCAACGCCACCAAATTTGCTACTGCCCGCGATCAGCCCGGTGGCACGTCCACGGACGCGTAACGCGTAGTTTTCGGCTGCATAGGGAAGTAGCACGGCGATCAATCCGTTTGTGCCAACCACCAGCAGCGCGATCACAGCGATCAGCAGTGGTGGCCAAGCCAGCGTAGGCGCCGGCAGTAGGGCTCCAGCAAGCCCGGCAAGTGTGAGAAGCACAGTGCCGATCAGGGTGCGCTTGCTGCTCCACCGGCTGTAAAGGAAGGCCGCGATCATGATCGTGGGCAGGGCAACGAGTGCTGAGCTGGCGATGATGCCGCTCGCAATCTCAGCACTAAAGCCTCGATCCTGGAGATCGGAAGGCAGCCATAGCAGCAAGCCGAAGTTGACGAAGCTCCAAGACAGGGCCGTGATCACCAGGGCGATGGTCAACTCGCGGTGGTGAGCCGCTGCGCTGCCAGCGTCGGCTGGCGCTGCTTGTGGAGCACGCCTGACGATGCCGAACTTGAG
This sequence comes from Sphingomonas sp. CD22, assembly GCF_034556155.1. Lineage (NCBI taxonomy): Bacteria > Pseudomonadati > Pseudomonadota > Alphaproteobacteria > Sphingomonadales > Sphingomonadaceae > Sphingomonas > Sphingomonas sp. CD22. The sequence goes on from NZ_JAYDYX010000015.1 coordinate 841, forward strand.
AGCCATGTCAGCCAGCTCCGCGTTCATGCCACGTTCCATCAGAAAGCGCGGGGATTCCGGAATCCACCTTGCCATCGCAAGCAGCAACAAACCGGTGGGAAAGCCCTGCAGCCACAAGCTACGCCAGCCGAACAGAGGCTCGAACAGATGCGCGGCACCGCTAGCTGCCAGGTAGCCGCCGACCAGTCCCGTACCGCCAACCAGCACAAGGACCCAACTTCTGTGTCGCGGAGGCATGATCTCAGCCAACAGCGTGTAGACGACAGGCAGCATGCCGCCAGCCGAGCACCCCATCAGAAAGCACATGACTAGGTTCCAGCTGTAGGAAGGCATAGCTCCGCAGATGGAGGTCGAGACGAACAGGATCGTGGACAACAGGATCGACACGCGCCGACCGTAAATGTCTGCAAGCCACCCCCACAGGAAGGAGCCGACCGTGGTTCCGGTTAGGGCAACGAACGGCAGCAGAGCAACGGTAGACTTTGCAAGACCGTACTCCCCACGCATACCGGGAAGCACAAAGCCGAGCGTTGCTGGCTTCATCGTGTCGATAATCAGGCCGAGGGTAAGCACCAGCAGAACGGCCGCATGCGAGCGCGTCAGAGGGGTATCATCGGGCGCTTCAAATGCGGCGCCAGCGCCTGCCCTGTGATCAGGCCGTTTCTTGGGTAAAGCGCCAAATATAGCAGCCGGCACGCCGATGCCGATCAGCGCCATGCCCATGTACATCCATCCGTCCATAGGCATACCCGACAGGTGATTGCCCATCGTATGGGCCATCGCGAGCATCGGTAAGTGAAGGGCAACCCCAACGCTGATTGCCGCACAGCCTGTCCAGAAGAGCGGCCAGCGCTCTCCGACAACCGAGTTTCCGCGGCTTCTTCTGCCGTTCGCCATCCATTCACCCCCACCAGGAGCGGTGGCATACGCCGCACGGTTCGCCTGCTGCAAGCCGAGCACCCGCTGCCGGGGCACTGATCCGGCTGATGGCCTGCCGAATGGCGGCTTTCGAGCGATCGGATCGCCAAACCTGAGCGTCTGGCTCACGGTGCAATTGCCGGAACCGTCGACTTACGAGACCCACGAGTGGACATTTAGCCCACCCTTCCCGCTCCCCAACTTCGGACGCTTGTTCATCGTCGCGAACGACCAGCTTGCGACCCTGGCCATCCACTGACGAATGTCGTGATCTGGGGGCAACTGTGTTGGTCACTTAAGGGCGATAGGCTGTCGTTTACGGATTATGGCGTTGAGGATGACGAGGAGTTGTCTTGCGACAGCGATGAGGATGGTCTTGGGGGCCTTGCCCTTGGCACGCATCCTGTCGCGCATGGCGGTAAGGACGGGGACGCGCCGGGAGGCGTTCAGGGCGGCGATGTAGAGAGCTTCACGGACCTTTCGCCGTCCGCCCCATATGCGTCTGGCGCCGCGCCATGTTCCGTTTTCGCGGGCATGGGGGAGCAAGGCCGGCGAGCGAGGCGATTTTGCGGCGGCACAGGGTGCCGAATTCCGGCAGCTCGCCGAGCAGGGTGGCAAGGACGGTGGGACCGATACCGGGCACGACGGTCAGCAGCCGGGCCTGTTCGGCCAGGGTTTGGTCTTCGGCGATGAAGGCTGCGATCTGGCGGTCGAGCACGGCGATCTGCCGGCTGAGCAGGTCGATCATGGTTTCGATGGCCTGTGCGATCTCAGGCTGGCCGGCGCTGTGACGATGCAGTTTTTCGGCTTTGCGCATATCGACCAACTGCCTGCGACGGCGCAGGAAATCGGCGAGGCGCGTGCGGGCCGGGCTGAGCGGGATGGTGGCGGGCAGGTCCAGCGCCGCCCCCATCTGCGCCAGCACGCGGGCATCGACGCGATCGGTCTTGGCCAGAGTGCCGGTGGCCCGGGCGAACTCGCGGGCCTGACGGGGATTGACGCGCGAGAAGGGATGGCCGCGCGCTGCCAGGGCGGCGATCAGTTCCCCGTCGCAGCCGCTGGTCGCTTCGAAGACGATGCGGACATCGTGATCGAGCGTGTCCAGCCATGTGACAATGGCATCGGGAATAACGGCCCCCGTCCGCTTCGCGCTGCGCACGTTGTGGACGCATTGCTCCGAGCGGTGGCCGCTGGTGACGTTCTGGGACTCGTCGCAGCAGTCGAACGAGATAGGCCGATCGCAAGGTGTGACGGCGGCGTTCAACGGCATCATCCGGCAGCTTCGGCGATCGGGTGCATGGACTGACGAGGTACGGACATAACAAAGGGAACCGAGGCCCCCCTTTTGCGATCACCGAGGCGTTCCCGGTCAGCCTAGCGGACGATGAGGGAGCCGATGAACCCGGTCTAATTGGTCCGGCCTTCGAGCCCCCTGCTAGCTGCCGTTGACTGCCCATCAAGATGGATCTCCCACATGATCAATCCTTTCTCGTCGGTGACGGTAACACTCCACGGGCGAGATCCCCAAAAGATCTCCGGCGCATCCTGCATCATCTGACCACAGGTTTGAATCGCTGCCTTTCGAGCCTCGGCATATGATCCATACTCGGCGCCGTCCGTGTCTGTGTGGCGAGCGTCGGTCTGTGTGTGGAAGAAAAAGCGCACTGTCTGCTCCGTCGTGTGACGCGGTGGAAGTTGGAGAAGAAACCACCTCGTTTTTCAATCGATCCGACCCGATCAACCCGATCGCTCGCTGGTGCGCGCTGCGAAGCAATTATTAAGGTGGCGCGCAGATGCTGAGGCAATGGCGACTCACATCCACACGCCCGACGAACTTGGCGACCTGCTGACGACGCTGCTGGCCGGTGTTGCGGGTGGAACGAAGGAATCCTGGGCGGCAAAGGTTGGCGTCGTCGAGAAGCTGCCTATTGCGATGAACGTTCGTTCGAACTGGCAGGTCACGCCGTCGGGAAAAGCCGCCGACAAGAAGGCCATCGGCCAGACGGTCGACATCGTTCGTGCGCAGCACCCTTACGTCACAGGATAGTTAGCCCGGCCGGGTCCGATGTGGCTGGCAGACCGTTGAGCGTTACCAGTGCGTCGATGCGCGCGGACACGGAGCCAGGATATGTCACTGAAGGATCTCATTGATGGCGCTGCCAGCGCTGCTGGTCCCGTTGCTGCGGTCGCCGCTGATCCGGTCGATCCGGCCGCAGAGCGATCAGCGTTGCTCGACAAGCTACATCAGGCTCGAACCGCGTTTGACATGAACCAGTCCACACAGTCCGGCGGGCAGTGGCTCGCCGCTGACGACGCTGGACGCGTGGCATTCACACCTACTCGTCCCGATGGCCAGCCCATGGTCATAGGCGGGCAGGCGGTGACGTTCTGGCAGGTCACAGAACTTCCGGCGGTGCTTGATGCGTTCGAAGCGGCAATCAACGCCGGTGAACTCGACCCGCAGCTTACAGGCTCGACCCCCGCCGGACATTCCTTACCCCTGGAGCGCCTTTCGCCGCGGTGAGCGGCGATTGTTTCTCGCCTTGCTTCCGTGAGCGTTAGCGCTGCGATCGTGTCGGAAACACCGGCCCCCGCACGGTCATCTTGTCCGCCGGATACGGCTGCTGGAGCGCGACAACGTCGTCATAGCTGCCACGCAGCCACCGATCCCAATCCGCCTCATGCAGGATGGTGATCATCGCTTTGGGGTGAATAGGCGCGACCAACTCGTTTGGATTGCAGGTCACCATCGTGAACCCCGATCCCATCGCTGTCTGTTGCCAGAACCCGGCGACGGCAAACACTGGCTGATCCGGCACGTCGAACCACATCTCGCCTTTGATCGCCGGTCCATCGCCAACCCTGTGCTTGTCGGGCGTCCATTCGCAGAACTCGGTGAGCGGAATGAGGCAGCGATTATGCGGTTCCGCCGCTAAGCGGCGCCATTGTGGCAAGCCGAGGTTGCGGACGTTAGTCATCGGCCACGCAGCGCCCCCGCCAAGGACATCCCACAGCATGAGGTCTACGGCACGGCGGCCGCTCTCCTCGCGGATGATGAACGCCTTGCTCTTCGGAAACAGCTCGACCGGGTCCTTGTTCGGCCGGGTTACGTTCTGCGCCCAGCTCGCCCCGAAGCGCTCGAACAGCGTCTCTGGCTGGCTCGACAGGCGGGCGCGGTTGCACATGCAATCAGCCTATACCTTCACGCCTCGAGATCGTCATCGTCGTTGGCGAAAGTCTGACCTGCGCCACGAGCGACCAATATCGCGGTGAGCTGCTTCTTGATGCTCATCCCGGAGATATGGCTCAGGACGTTCGCATGTCCCTCCCGCAACAGCCGCTCGCGAATGTCGTTTACCGAATGGCAGGCACCCGCTCGGGCTAGCTGAAAGGCACGCTCGATTGTGCTGAGCTCAGAGCCTTCGCTCACTGAGTTCTGCCGTAATGTGAGTCGATCTTCGTTGTCATTTGCGCAGCGTGGCGATTCAGTGCCCCTCTGGCAAGCCGACCGCGCGAGAGGCGCGCCGCACTTTACAACCCGCTTTTGGATGGGCTCCGTCCGTGTCAGGCTGGAAACGCCCGCGGCTTCGTAGCCGGGCTATCGGCGTCTTCCCTGGCTAACCCAAGTTGCCGGCTAACGGTGATTTAACGATCAAGCAGTAGGTTCTTCCAGTCTTCCTGAAAGTCGATCATGCCCCGTCGGATCCGCTCATTGTTGCAGTCACTCAGCAACGAAGTCACTGCGCACGCGACGAAGGCAGAGGCAATAGCCGGACAAACCAACCTATTAGCACTTAACGCCACTATAGAGGCTGCGCGCGCGGGCGATGCAGGCCGGGGTTTCTCCGTTGTCGCTCAGGAAGTGAAAAGCCTGGCAGGCGTCGCCCGGTCATCGGCCACCAAGTTCCGCGACGAAGTCCTCGAATACCTTCATCACGGCTCCGCGATTGCGGATGAACTGGCGCGAGACATCGAGGGTGGGCGCCTAACAGATCTGGCACAATCGATAGCTGACACCCTTGCTCGGACGCTTTACGACCGATCAATTGATATTCGCATGCTTGCGACAGACTACAGCGTTTGCGAGGCCTTACTGCTCGATCGATCATCGGCGCGGGCGGAAGCGCGAGCATTGAGCAGGCTCCGCAAGTTGCTCGAATGCTCGCCCTATTTTCTAAATGCCTTTGTGGTGGACGCAGAGGGCGACGTTGCCGTGTGCGCACACGACAACGCCGCCGTCAAAGGTGTCAACTTCAAAGGGTACGTACAGTATCAGCGTGTCATGTCTGCCCCGCCAGAAGTCGACTGGATTACCGACGAGGTTTGGAAGAACCCTTGGTCTCACGGCCGTTGCGTCTTGGTGTATGTCGCACCTGTACGCGTTGACGGAACGACGATTGGCGCGTGTTATTTGGAATATGACTTCGAAGGGCAAGCTGCCAGTATCATGAACGTCGTCAATCGAACCGCCCGCGACGCGATAGCGTCAATTGTAGATGCGCAGAACCGGGTAGTCGCGACGACAGGCGCATACCGTTATCATACCCCCTATTCTTACAAAGCTGCCGATGGATCGGGAGAATTGATGGATGGGTTGAACTTGGCGCAGGCGGCGGTGAGAGCCGAGCATGAAATAAGCGGCCTTGATCTGCGCTGCGTCATCGAAGAGCATGTCGACACCGAGGAGCAGATCGCACGGACGCTTCAGGAGCGCGCACGGTCGAGTTGATGACTAAGCCAGCAGTGTATCACGTCGACACGGTAATCAGAAACAGGCGAGGCCCTGGCCGCAATAGAAATGGAATTGCTCCGTCCCCGTCACTAGAATGGAGTTTGGGCCAGACCCGATTGACGCAGCCTTGGCGCGGATGCAGCTTGAACGTCCCGATAATCGAATGGAGGATGTTTCATGCGCAAACATGTGTTCGCTGCAATCAGTGTCGGCCTTCTCGCTACCGCCGCACCATCGGTCGCGGCACCCTGCCGCGATGCCAAGGGGAAGTTCATCAAATGCCCGGACAAGGCCCCGACGAAAGCGATCCGTTGTAAATCAGCCAATGGTAAGTTCGCGAAGTGCGGCACAGCTGGTGCAAAGCCGGTCTGACGAATGGGTTGAGCTGATCGGTTTTCAGCGACGGGCATCAATTAGGATGAAGGGTGACATACCGTGGCGGTGCCCGTCGCGCCTAGGGCTAAGGATCAGCGTGTTGGTTGACGCTGCGGAGCGGGGCGGCAGAACAGCGGCGTAGGCGACAGGCACCGCAGACTACCCGCCACCTGGCAAACGTCACCTCGGCAACGTTCAGCGTCGGTCTGTCGGGGGCGCGATGTCGAACGCCACGGTTTGAGTTCGCACCACACGCCAGGCGTTGCCTACTTTGTCGCGAGCGGGTGCAAATACGTATCGTGCGGACATCGCTTGGCATGCGGCAACGTCAAACGCGGGGAAGCCGCTGGATACTAGAGGCGCACATTTCTCAATGTAGCCTTTGACATCAACGATGTACCGCAGCGTCATCGATATGCTTTTCTGATTGCCTGGTAGCTTTGCCACATAGAGCGTTACGTCGGCGGGATATGTGTCCGGCTTTTTGCCGTGCAGCGTCCAGGCGACACCAAATCGATAAATCCCCGCGATCGGCGCGCCGGCCTCATCATTCGCGGCCTTGAACTTGCCACGATGCATCGCAGCAGCGCACGTCTGTCCGTCAAGATCTGGCGCTCCGCTGGAAACGACGACGTAGCAGACTTTCGGCCGTCCAGATTTGTCGACGAATATGTCTGCTTGGGTCAGCCCTGACGCCTCTGCGAAAATCGCCACGTCAGGATACTCGACGCCGGTCAACCAGTCCGCCTGATTGACAGGACTGGGCGGAGCAAAGTCCAGCTCACTGGCAATGGCGACTAAAATCCAGAGCACAGATTAGCCCCCCCCCCCAATTCCGCGATGTGATTGTGCCAAGGCAAGGGACTGACGGCAATATCCTGAAGCTCGGCCTACGACATGCACCGGATACGGCCTACCTACGCCAGAAACAAAAGAGCGACGACGAACGCGGCTGCGAACGGGAGGAAGACGGTAGATTTTGCTGGCACGCCGTGTCGGCTATCGGAACATCGCGCTCCGCGCAAAGCCTGCTGGCGTGAACTGCGAGCTATCGCCAACAAACCGGATCAGCTTCACCCCTTCAGGCCGACAAACGTTGTCACCGGTATAGGATGAGAGGTGCCTACCATGACAGGACTACGTCGCAGTCGGTATGGATTTGCCCTAGGCAGTTGCGTGTATCGACAACCGCTACGGAAAAAGTCTTTTTGAGCCACCTGTTGAGTTCACGCCTTTCGGCCGGCGACGAGATGCCATCATCAATCGCAGCTAGAATTTTGCTCTTTTGAGCACTATCCAAGGCAAGCTTCGTTACACCATAATCTAAGAGGTAATCTAGCCGATCTTCTGCTTTCGCCAATACGAGATAGCCATTGTAGCTGATGCCTCCACCGTCGGTGATAGCGTTGGCCTGCACCGCTTTTTGCGCCTCATAAAGGTCTAAGATCGCAGCGAGTATCGCCTTCTTCTCGTGATGATAAACGGCTTTCGGCTCGATCGTGCGCAGCCAAACACGCAACGCTTTGAGGAATTTACCCTCATGCAGGCTGTAATCAACCTCTGGGGAGGTGCATTGATACTTTACTAACGCTGCTTGGCATCGAAGCACCGGCGTACCATTTGCACCGAAGGCTTGGTAACGAACCACGGCGCCGCATTCCGCGCAGCGCATTAGGTCGGCTAGGATGCTATTGCGAGCAACACTGCCACCTCGTCGACGCTTACGTAAAATCTCTTGTACCGCTAAAAACCTGTCTGGTTTTATCACTTGCGGGAAATATCCGGCGATCAACCTCGCTGGCCGTGCGTATCGAGCGTGCGTATCGTCATTCGCGACAAATAGGGGAAGCACACCGGTCACGCGGGGGTTTCGCAACAGGGTGGACACGGTAGGACCACTCCACTGGTGATCGCCCCGCCATCTCCGAACCCCGCTTTCATTAAGCGCTTTTGCAATCTCGGCGGCAGATTGCCCTTTCAACGCTGCCGCAAATACCTGCTTCAGTAACGCTGCCCTGCCTTCATGCGGAGCGATCTTCTTTGTAGCAGCATCCACTACAAGCCAGTCAGGGACATGGCTGGTGATGAGGTCCCCTTTAGGCGTCTCGCGCTTCCTCTTCCACGCCTCGCAAGCACGCACCGACTTCATTGCGCTTTCTTCATTAGCTCGGGCGAAGACGATCAATGCATATAGAAGGGAGATAGGCTCTTTCGCCAACGTTTCCGTCGAATAAATGCGACGATCTACCAACGATACAACATTAATCCCGGCCAGTATCAATTGGGATAACAGACTTTGTGCCATAAGTATGTGGGCACGGCTTAGCCTATCAAGGCACTCTATAAGCAAAAAGCTACCACTTGGCACATGCTCGCTCTGCACAGCTTGTAGAAATTTGGCTAGCGCTCCGGTCTCAGCGTTCTTTCCACGAAAGCCAGACACGCCAAGATCTCGTATTGTGAGGCTTTCGTCGAGATGCAGATCGTGCGCTTTAGCATACTCCGTAGCCATTAAATGCTGGCGGGTAATGCTATCGCCCGACCACTGCGCCGGACTGCTGAAGCGCTGATACGAATAGGCGATGGGACGCGCTGCGGTAGTTGGGTCGCCCATACGATCCTTCGATGCTGCAAAGGCATTATGCCGGATCACACCGTCATTCCCAAGCTCTTGCATTTTGTCCGTTTCGGACTATGCGGCATTTGTGAGACAGGATGATGATGCCCAGCTTGCTGTACGCAGAGCCGAGAGTGAACGACAGAAGCTGCAAAGGCGAGACGAAATCTTCCGTCCATTCCCGTTGGATCACGGTGCATGGAACATTCTCCTCTTTGCGTTCGTGACACAGGGTAGCCGGTTTTCGGTCGGGGATGCTTGCGCCCATAGCGGCTTGCCAAGAACTACCGCTCTACGGCGTATCAGTGAGCTAGAGGCCGCAGGTTTGATGAGTCGACAGACAAACGACTTTGACCGGCGCGTTGATTGGCCAGCCCTCACACCCTTGGCGTTAGATTTGCTAACGACGTATTTCAAAGCAGATTGAGAAAACCATTGGCTTGTCGCTATGCCTGATCTACGGCGTCCAACCTGTGGCAACATGACGAAGCTTACACACCGTTCCAGAAAGGCTTTGAGCCTCCTGCCGTCAATGCGCGACAGCTTCAACTGAAAGCGAATAGATGGTCCACAACCCAACTTTTTTTGCCGTTCTATGGCACCTGAGCCAATAGCAGCTTCGAAGCGGGTACGAGCGCCTCCGGGTGGCCGGGTTTAGGCAAAGGATGACGCTCAAGCAACGACGCTAAATGTTTTGAGTTGGTTGAGAGCCGCCTTGCCCGGGCGGAGCTGACCCAATCCTGGACATTCAGCGTATCCTACGTACACCCCAACTACCGACGTTCGTTCAGCTAGCGGACTCGTGTTTGTTCTGCCCTCGCCACCCGCCGAAGCGGGCGTAGAGCGTTGGCAGGACGAACAGGGTCAGCAGCGTCGCCGAGATGAGCCCGCCGATGACGACCGTCGCCAGCGGTTTCTGCACCTCCGCACCCGCGCCGTGGCCGAGCGCCATGGGCACGAAGCCGAGGCTGGCAACGAGCGCGGTCATGGCGACCGGTCGCAGGCGGGCCAGCGCCCCGTCATGGGCGGCCTGCACCCGGTCCATGCCACGCTCCATCAGATCGTGGATCGAAGACACCATCACGAGCCCGTTGAGCACCGCGATCCCCGACAGTGCAATGAACCCGACAGCCGCCGAGACCGAGAACGGCATGCTGCGCAGCGTCAGCGCCAGCACGCCCCCGACCAGCGCCAGCGGCACGCCGGTGAAGACGATCACCGCATCCCGCACCGACCCGAGCGCTCCGTAGAGCAGCAGCATGATGACGGCAAAGCAGAATGGCACGACGAGCAGCAGCCGGTGACGTGCCGAGGCGAGGTTCTCGAACTGCCCGCCCCATTCGACATACGTTTCCGGCGGCATCTTCACCTGCGCGTCGATGGCCGCACGCGCGTCCGCCACCACGCCTGACACGTCCCGGTCGCGCACGTTCGCCTGCACGACGACGCGGCGCTTGCCGTTCTCGCGGCTGATCTGGTTCAGCCCGTTGACGACCGCGAGGTCGGCGACGGTGGACAGCGGCACGAAGCCGCCGGCGGAGGTCGGTACCGGCACCTGAGCCACCTCGGTCAGGTCTGATCTCGACGCCTCGGACAGGCGGATGACGACAGGGAAGCGGCGATCGCCCTCGAAGATCACGCCCGCCTCGCGGCCACCGATCGCGGCGGCGACTGTGTCCTGAACGTCGCCGGCGGTGACGCCGATCCGCGACATCGCCATGCGGTTGGGGCGGATGTCCAGCATCGGCAGCCCCTCTGTCTGCTCGACCCGCACATCGACGGCGCCGCGCGTCTTGCGCAGGATGTCGGCGATGCGGTCGGCCGCGTCGTTCATGCCGCCGAAGTCGTCGCCGAACACCTTCACCGCGATGTCGCCGCGGACGCCTGCGATCAGCTCGTTGAAGCGCATCTGGATCGGCTGGGTGATCTCGTAGGCGTTCCCGGGCAGGGTCGAGAGCTTCTTCTCCATCTGCTCGACCAGCTCCTCCTTGCTGAGGCCAGGGTCGGGCCACTCGGCACGCGGCTTCAGGATGACGAAGGTATCGGTGGCATTGGGCGGCATCGGGTCGGACGCGATCTCCGACGTCCCGGTGCGGGAGAAGGCGAAGCGCACCTCGGGCTGACGTGCGAGCATTTTCTCGACCTGGAACTGCATCGCCTGGCTCTGATCGACCGATGTCCCCGGGATGCGGACCGCCTGCACAAGGATGTTGCCCTCGTCGAGCTGCGGCAGGAACTCCTGTCCGAGCGTCGTGAACGCGACACCGGCGAGTGCCAGCGCACCCATCGCGACGCCCAGGGTGACGCTCGGCCGCCCCATCGCCTTGCCGAGACCCGGCTCGTAGCGGCGGCGCAGCCAGCCGACGATCCGGCTCTCCTTCTCGTCGACCGGTCGGCTGAGCCAGATGGCGATGGCAGCTGGCACGAAGGTCATCGACAGGATAAAGGCGAAGACGAGCGCGATGATGACCGTCAGCGCCATCGGCTCGAACATCTTGCCCTCCACACCGGTGAAGGTGAGCAACGGTGCGTAGACAAGGATGATGATCGCCTGACCGTAGACGGACGGGCGGATCATCTCACGGGCCGATGCCGCAACCAGATCGAGGCGTTGCCGGAGCGGCAGCGGCTCGGCTCGGCCGTGCTGCGCGTCGCCAAGCCGCCGCAGCGCGTTCTCGACGATGATGACAGCGCCGTCGACGATCAGCCCAAAGTCGAGCGCGCCGAGGCTCATCAGATTGGCCGAGACGCCTGCGCGGAGCATGCCGACGCTGGTCAGCAGCATCGTGATCGGGATGACCAGCGCGGCGATCAGCGCCGCGCGGAAGTTGCCGAGCAGCGCGAACAGCACGACGATGACGAGCAGCGCCCCCTCCGCCAGGTTGCGCGCGACGGTGGCGATGGTCGAGTTGACCAGCTCGGTGCGGTTGAGCACCGGCTTGACCACGACGTCGACGGGCAGCGCGCGGCCGATCTCCTTTAGCCGCTCGCCGACCCCGGTGGAGACGGTGCGGCTGTTCTCGCCGATTCGCATGACGGCGGTGCCGACGACGACCTCGTGGCCGTTCTCGGAGGCGGAACCCATGCGCAATGCCTGGCCCGTGCGGACGGTGGCGATCTGGCTCAGCAGGATGGGCACGCTCTCGCGCGTGGCGATCACGGTCCGCGCCAGTTCGTCGGCGTTGCGCACGCGCCCATCCGCTCGAACGGCGAGCCCTTCGCCGTTGCGGTTGACGACGCCAGCCCCGGCGCTTGTGTTGTTGCGCTCGAGCGCTGTCGCGAGATCCTGAAGCGTGATCTTCATCGCCGCCATGCGCTGGATGTCGGGCACGACCAGATACTGCTTGGTGTAGCCGCCCAGACTGTCGACGCCGGCCAGCCCAGCGCTGCTCTTCAGCTGCGGCGTGACGATCCAGTCCTGAACGGTGCGCAGGTAGGTCGCCTTGTCGGCGGCATTGACGAGGTGGTCACCCTCCGGCGTGATGTAGCTGCCATCCTTCTGCAGGCCGGGCTCGCCATTGCGATGGTTGACCTGGTCGAGCTCGCGATATTCCACCGTCCACATGAAGATGTCGCCGAGCCCAGTGGCGATCGGCCCCATCTCCGGGTTCACGCCCTCGGGCAGGCTCTCCTCCGCCGTGCGTAGCCGCTCGGCGACCTGCGACCTCGCGAAGTAGATGTCGGTCTTCTCATCGAAGACCGCGGTGATCTGGGCGAAACCGTTGCGACTGAGCGAGCGGGTGTGTTCGAGGCCGGGAATGCCGGCGAGCGCGGTCTCGACGGTGAAGGCGACCTGCTTCTCGATCTGGTCGGGCGATAGTGCAGGCGCGACGACGTTGATCTGCACCTGGTTGTTGGTGATGTCGGGCACGGCGTCGATCGGCAGCCGCTGGATGGCGAACACCCCGGCGAATGCCGCGGCGACGGTCAGCAGCAGGACGAGCCAGCGCTTCTCGACGGCGATGGTGACGATACGGGCGAGCATGACCTAGTCCTCGTCCTTCGCTTCGCCCTTGCCGAGTTCGGCCTTGAGCGTGAACGAGTTGGTCGATGCGATGCGCTCCTCGCCGGTCAGGCCGGCGGTGACGCTGACCGAACCGCCGTTGGTGCTGCCGAGCGTTACGGGTGTCACCTTGAAGCCCGACGGCGTGCGGACGAACACATGCGGCTTGTCGCCGATCATCTGCACCGCGGCGGAAGGCACGGCGATGCTGCGATCGCCGGTGGCCGGCAACAACACCGACACGCTGACATTCTCGCCGACGCGCCATGTGCCGCCTGCGTTGTCGATGCTGGCGATCACCGGCACTAGGCGGGTGGTCTCGTCGAGGATCGGCGAGACGAAGGTCACGCTGCCTTCCTGACGCCGTCCTGCCGACGTGACCTCGACGCGCGCACCAGGCGCGACGCGCCGGGCATCTGCCGGCACCAGCGACATCGTCACCGACACATTGGCGAGGTTCGCGACCCGGAAGATCTCGGCGTCGGCGGCGATCTGTTGACCGAGCGTGGCTGAGCGGGCGATCACCTGACCCGAGATGGGCGACCGGACGGTGATGCGGTTGAGGGCGCCACCGCCGCCACCGGTGGCCGACAGCTGTTGACGGGCGAGACGCAGCGCGATGTTTGCCTCGGTCGCGGCGGTGCGGGCGGCGACGAGGTCCTGCTCGGGCGACACGCGTTCCGCGAACAGGCGCTGCTCACGTCGGAGGTTCGACTGCGCCAGCGCGGATCGGGCGCTCGCCGCTTCCACCTCGGCGTTGAGGCTTGCGGCCTCCCGGCTCTCGATGATGGCGAGCGTATCGCCGCGCCGGACCGGCTGGCCGAGATTGCGCGTCAGAGAGACGAGGCGGCCGCCGATGGCGGCCGAGACCACCTGCACGCCCTGCGGGTCGCCCTCGATGGTCGCAGGAAGCTCGATCGCACCCGCGACGCCGCCAACGGTCGGGCGGGTAACCTCGATGCCTGCGTCGGCGATCTGCTGCGCAGAAAGCGTAGCGGCCACCGGATCGCCGGTGGCGGCTTCCTTGATCTCCCCTGCCTCGCCGGCGTTCTCCGTTGGCTCCGCCGAGCGGCCGCAGCCGGAGACGGCGAGGGCCAGAACGGCCGGCATGGCGACCTTCATGATGCGGTTCATCGTTGATCGTCCTTGAGATGCGGCGCGGCGGCGGTCAGCCGTTCCAGGCGTGCCTGCGCATCGTGATGAGCGGCCAGCGCGTCGATCGCGGCCGTGCGGGTTTCGAGCAGCGTGCGTTCGGCGTCGAGCAGATCGAGTTGCCCGAACTTGCCTTCGCGGTAGCCGATGCGGGCGATGCGGGCGGCCTCGGTCGCGGCGGCAAGCGCCGGTCCAGCGGCGTTGCGCGCCGTGGTCGCGGCGTTCTCGGCATCGGCCTGCGCTGTCGCGACGTCCTGCTCGGCGTCAAGCAGCGCGGCGCGCCTCTGTGCATCCGACTGCTCGCGCTGCGCCTCCGCCACCGCGATGCTGGCGCGCCCGTTGTTGAAGACGTTGAGGGGGATGGAGACGCCGAACACCGCGGCGACGTCATTGGTCTGCTCCAGCCGCCGCGCGCTGGCGCTGACCGTCAGGTCGGGCACCCGCTGGCTGCGTGCCAGACGCACCTGCGCGCTCGCCGTGTCGAGGTCGGCGCCCGCCGCTGCGACCGTCAGGGTCCCGGAAGTCGCCATCGGTCGCATCGTGCCAGCCGAAGGCACCGCATCGAACCAGCTGCGATCGAGCTGTCCCACCGGCATGCCGAGCAGCCGGGCGAGATTGCCGGAAGCAGCCTCGGCCGACCGTCGCGTTCGTTCGAGCGCCCCTTCCGCAGAAATGCGAGCGACGTCCGCGCGCTGCTCCTCGAGCGGCGATGCGCGGCCGGCCCGCACCCGCACGCGGGCGGCACGCAGCACTTCGGCCGCGATGTCTACCTGATCCTCCGCGATGATGACCCGACGCTGGGCGGCGGCGGCGGCGTTGTAGGTCTGTGTCACCCGCAGCCGCAGGTCGGCGCGAGCGATCTCGGCCTGGAGACCGGCACGTCCGATCTGCGCCTCGGCGACGGCGATGCGGGCGCCGCGCTTGCCGCCGAGCTCCAGCGGCAGCGCGAGGCCGAGCGTCGTCTCCGACGATCTGAGCCCCTGATAGATGCCGGTGCCCGCGACGTTCTCCGCCTCTCCGACGATGGACGGATTGGGCCGAAGGGCGGCGACGCGGCGCTGCGCTTCGGCGGCACGGATGCCGGCCGCTGCCGCATCCTGGAATGACGACAACGCGCCCGCCCTGTCGAGCGCCTCGGCGAGCGTGAGTACCGGCACCGGGGCGGCGGTCCGGACGGTCTGGGCCTGCAGCGACGATGCGCAGGCTCCTGCGGCCAGGACGGCCGCGATGATGCGATGCATGGAATGCTCCTGACGGTAGTGACACGGGCCCGCGTTGGCGCGCGCCCGATCGACGCGTCAGGCCTGCGGAGGTCGGAGGGCCGCTTCGATGACCTGCCCACTCAGCGCACGGCTGAGATCAGCTGGCGGCAAGGTCGATGCCGCGAGGATCGGGGCCGCCGTCGTCTCAACGATCGGCGTGTTCACGTGGTGCTCGTGGCAGCTCGCATGATGGTGCGGATAGCCCTTGTCGGCATCCGCCGGGACCTCGTCGCCGTCACCTGGAGCATGGGCGGCCATCTCGGTCCTGCTCATCTCGACGCCGCCTGCTTCCGCAGCATGCGCCATGCCGGCCCATGTCGTGAGGACCAGCATCAGGCACGCCAGGAAGGGCACGAGCTTGCGCATACGTTCCCTTATCATTGAGCAGGCGCGACGTAACCCTACTTGCACGATCTGCAGGAGACCGGTCAGAGGACCCATATCCGGTCATTTGACGTGGCTTTGATGCTGCTCAGCAACGGACATTTGTTCAGGACTACCCGCCTCGACATAACGGCCGCCAGACCTGATACCTGCGGGGCAGTCTAAACCTGGAGCCTGAGCCATGTTTAAGATCGACCCGTCTCGTGCGATTGGCGCCTATGCCGCCGTAATGACCGCGATTGCCGGCTACGCCGTTATCGGTGCCGCGACCGCCCCTCCAGCGAGGTTCGACACTATCGACGTGCGGCGGATTAATGTCCGCGAGGACGATGGCACCCTTCGGATGATCATCGCCGGACGCGACAACATCGGCGGCATTGTCATCGGCAAAAACGAGTATCCGCATCCGAGCCGCGCGGAGGCAGGCATGATCTTCTTCAATGACGAGGGGGCAGAGAATGGCGGTCTGGTGTTCAACGGCAAGATCGTCGCCGGAAAGCCCGTCAATGCCGGCAGCCTGACGTTCGATCGCTGGCACCAGGATCAGACCATACAGATGACGTCGGAGGAGGACGGCGCACGCCGCCACGCGGCCTTCATCGTCAATGACCGACCCGATGAGCCGATGCGTTTCGATCAAATCGGCAGGTTGGGGACCATGAAGGCCGGCGCGGCTAAAGACGCGGCGGTTCGCCAAGCTAACATGGTCGGCACGCAGCGGGTCTACCTCGGGAGCGCAGCTGATCGTAGCGCCGAGTTATCGCTTCGCGATGCCAACGGCCGGAAGCGCCTTGTGCTTCGTGTTGAGCCCGCCGGTGCCGCTTCGGTTACCTTCCTTGACGAAAAAGGCCACGCGGTTAGCCGTGTAGCTCCAGGAAGCTGACGCCGAGACCCAGAACCGGTCATTCTGGCCCTCCTGCCCGCATCCCGCTTTCTGACATTCGTTCATATTGACTTCGGGCTATCAGCCAGAAGCGGACTATTATTCAAATGGTATTATGAAATTGGGTTGAGGGCTTCAATTACCTCGTCAAGCAACGCTGTCAATAATTGCATCTTCTCTGGCGGCAGACTTACGCTGGCATAATGATCCTCGCAGCCAGCGAGCAAGCCGAGACGGGCAACCATTGGTTCGGCCGCCTCGGTTGCGTAAAGCCGCTTAACCCGCCGGTCGCCGGGATCGCTACGCCGCTCAACCCATTGTAGCGCCTCCAGCCGATCGAGCGTCTGGCCCATCGCCACAGGCCCAATCTCCAGCTTTTCCGCCATTTCCTTCTGCGTCCATCCAGGGTGGAGCCAGATCGCGCCGAGTGCGCGCCATTGCGCCTGTGTTAACGCCTCGCCGTCGGCTAGCGCCATCGCGCGCGCGCGCTCGTCGAACCGCTTGCGCAACTGCCTCTGAATCAATGAGATTTGGGACGCGAAGCTGCGCTGGCCGGCATCGGCGTTTGGCGAGGCACCTTCGGGAGCGGTCATCGGTACTCCTCATAAGCGTCGAAGTCGCGCGGCATCGGCCTTTACCCCTCGCTGTGCCATTGTGTCTGCGCTTCGTACGCATGGCACTAAAGGTCAATGTAGCTTATCTGTAAGGCGCCTCATAATCAGGTTGCTTTCAATTCTGAAGAGGTCCACCCGCGCTGAAGTTAATCGAGATCATTGGAGGCGAGTCTCCGGATCCGTGAGGTATCATGAGCCTGGACGACCGCTCCAATAATCGACCCGATTTAACCGCGCTGGAAAATGCGCCGCCGATCACTGATCCCGCCCCCGTCGTAGAAGCCGCCAATCCGCCACGGACGCGGCGCAGTCGGTTGCGCTTGCCGCTGCTGCTCGCTGCGCCGATTGTCGCCCTTGCGGTCGGCCTGTTCTTCTATCTGAGCGGCGGGCGTTATCAGAATACCGACAACGGTTATATCCAGGCGGGGCTGGTGCCGGTCGCCGCCAGCGTCAGCGGGCCGGTCGTCGCGGTAATGGTCCACAACAACCAGCGCGTCCGAACCGGTGATGTGCTGTTCCGCATCGATCCAGCCCCCTTTGAAGCTGCGGTCGACGAAGCCGCGGCGGAACTCGCCAACGCACGCGCCCAAGTTTCGTCACTGCGGGCCAACTATCGCGAGGGTGAAGCCGGCCTTGCTGCCGCCCGTGCGCGGCTGGCTTATGCAGGCCGTGAGGCGGCGCGACAGAAGTCATTGCTCGCCGAGGGTATCTCGTCGCAAAATCAGTACGATCAGGCGGTACTTGCCGCGCAGACCGCGCGCCAGCAGATCCAGACCTCGGTCCAGCAAAATGCCGGCGTCGCCGCGACGCTGACCGGCAGCGTCGACGCGCCGACGGCGGCGCAGCCGGCTGTGCAGCGCGCCGAGGCGGCGCTGGAACGCGCCCGCCTCAATCTCGGCTATACGGTGGTCCGCGCCGCACAGGACGGCATCGTCACCAAGGTCGATCAGTTGCAGCGCGGCAGCTACGTCACCGCCGCCAAGCCGGTGTTCACGCTCGCCGGCACGCGCTTGTGGGTCGAGGGCAATTTCAAGGAAGACCAGCTCAACCATATGCGCGTTGGTCAGCGTGCGACCTTCCACGTCGACGCCTTCCCCGATCTAGAGCTGACCGGGCGGCTGACCAGCTTCAGCCCCGGCACCGGCAACAGCTTCGCGTTGCTGCCGGCGGAGAATGCGACAGGCAATTGGGTCAAGGTCGTCCAGCGCCTGCCGGTCGAGTTCAGCATCGACCGCCTGCCGCAGGGCGTGCCGCTGCACGCCGGACTCAGCGTCGAGGTCCAGGTCGACACCGGCCACCGCCGCCATCTATTCGGCGGTGACGCCGCGCCGCGATGACCGGCGCCTATCCGGACCCGGTGTCGCGGCGTTTCATCACCGCCGCGGTGATGGCAGCGACGGTGATGAACTCGCTCGACAGCACGATCGCCAACGTCGCGCTGCCGCATATTCAAGGCAGCGTCTCTGCCTCGGGTGAAGAGATCACCTGGGTACTCACTTCGTATATCGTCGCAGCGGCGATCATGACGCCGCTAACCGGCTGGCTAGCCGGACGGTTCGGACGCAAGCGGCTGATGTTGTGGTCGATCGTCGGCTTCACCGCAGTGTCTGGTCTGTGCGGCATTGCCAACAGTCTCGGCGAGCTGGTCGGCTTCCGCCTTTTGCAGGGGGTGTTCGGCGCGGCGCTGGTGCCGATGAGCCAGGCGATCCTGCTCGACATCAACCCACCCGAACGCCACGGACCGGCGATGGCGGTCTGGGGAATGGGCGCGATCCTCGGCCCCATCATCGGCCCGGCGCTCGGCGGCTGGCTGACCGACAATTTGTCGTGGCGCTGGGTCTTCTACATCAACCTGCCGATCGGCGCGCTCGCCTTTGCCGGTTTGTCGGGATTCCTTACCGAGACCAAAGACGCAGCACGGCCGCGGCTAGACCTGTTCGGCTTCGCGATGCTGGCGCTGGCGATCGGCTCGATCCAGCTGATGCTCGACCGCGGCCAGACGAAGGATTGGTTCAGCTCGACAGAGATCTGCCTCGAGGCAGCGCTTGGCCTGTTCTTCGGCTATCTGTTCGTCGTCCACACGCTCACCGCGCGGCGCCCGTTCATCGACATCGGCATGTTCAAGGACCGCAACTTCCTGACCGGATCGATCTTTGGCTTCTTCCTCGGCACCGTGCTGTTCGGCGTGCTCGCGCTGCTGCCGACGATGCTGGAGACGCTGATGGGCTATCCGGTGGTGCTGACCGGGCTGGTCACCGCGCCGCGCGGCATCGGCACGTTGATCTCGATGATCGTCGTCGGCCGGCTGATCAAGACGGTCGACGCACGCATCCTAATCTTCATCGGCTTCGCCATTGCGGCCTATTCGCTGCACATCATGTCGGGCTTCACGCTCGGCATGAACGAGCGCCTGGTCATCGTCTCGGGCTTCGTCCAGGGCATCGGCACCGGGCTCGTCTTCGTACCGCTGACCACGATCGCCTTTGCCACGCTCGACGCGCGCTACCGCAACGAGGGCGCGGCGATGTTCACGCTGACCCGCAACATCGGCTCGGCAGTCGGCATCTCGATGCTGCAGGCGCTGACGATCCGCAACGGCGCGACCGTGCACGCAAGGCTGGTCGAAGGCGTGCGGCCGGACAATCCACTGCTGCCCTCCTCGTTCGACTTCAACGCGCCGGCGTCGGTCGCCATGCTCAACGCGCAGATCACGCGCCAGGCGGCGATGGTCTCCTATGTCGACGCTTTCTGGCTGCTGTTCATCCTCACCCTCGCCGTCATCCCGTTGCTGCTGCTGATGCGCCGCCCCCGCGCCGGTGGTGGCGACGGCCCGACGATCCACATGGACTGATCCGATGCGTGCTTTCCCGCTCATCCTCACCGCCGCGCTCGCTGGCTGCACCGTCGGCCCGAACTTCGCGCGGCCGCAGGCCCCAGCCGCGGCCGGCTACCAGACCGCGGGCGAGACGGTGCCGCCGCGCGTTGCCTTCGGTGACGGGCCGGAGCAGCGCTGGTGGACAGCCTTCGGCTCACCGCAGCTCGATGGGCTCGTCGATCAGGCGATTGCGCACAATCGCAGCCTCGCTGCGAGCAACGCGACGCTCGCCGCCAGCCGCGACGAGGTTCGTGCCGTCGCCGGCCGCCGCCTGCCGCAAGTCGACGCCAATGCGCGTGCCGACCAGCAGCAGGTCAACCTCGCCGCATTCGGATTTTCAGGCAACAACCCGCTCGCCCCCGGCGGCAATCCGGAATTCAACCTCTACACCGTCGGCGGTGGCATCAGCTACGACCTCGACCTGTTCGGCGGCCTGCGCCGCAGCGTCGAGCAGAGCGCGGCAGAGGCCGAGGCGCAGCAGCGCCAGACCGAGGCGGCGCACCTGTCGATCGCCGGACAGGTGGTCAATCAGGTGCTGACCATCGCTGCGCTGAACGCGCAGATCGCGACCGCCCGCGCTCTGCTCGCCGATGACCAGCGCAACGTCGACCTGACTCAGAAACGCCGCACCGGCGGCGAAGGCACGTTGGTCGAGGTGCTCAACGCGCAGAGCCAATATGCTGCCGACCGTGGCGACCTGCCGCAGCTCGACCAGCAACTGGCGGAGGCACGGCACCTGCTCGCGACCCTGATCGGTACCACCCCTGACGCGCTGCCGCCGACCGACATCGCGCTCGACCGACTGACGCTGCCGACGACGATCCCGGTCGCACTGCCCTCGGCGCTGGTCCACCGCCGCCCCGACATCCTTCAGGCGGAGGCGCAGCTCCACGCCGCCACGGCGGCGATCGGCGTCGCCACTGCACGCCTCTATCCTGACATCACGCTTGGCGCGACGCTGACGCAGGGCGCGCCGGCGGTCGGCGACCTCGTCAAGAACGCCTTTCGCGGCTACGACCTGTTCGCAGGCCTGACAGCGCCGGTCTTCCATGGCGGGACTTTAAAGGCGCAGCGCGCGGCGGCGATGGATCGCGCGCGCGCCAGCCATGCGAGCTACGAACAGACCGTGCTGGTAGCATTCAACCAGGTTGCCGATCTGCTCTCGGCGATGCAGAACGACACCCGCTCGGTCGCCGACCAGCAGGCGTCCGTTACAGTTGCCGAGCGCTCGCGCCATCTGTCGCGGCGAAGCTTCGAGGTCGGCAATTCAGGCATCTTGCAGGTGCTGGAGACTGAACGCCTCTACCAGCGCGCCAGCAACGGCCTTGTGGTCGCGCGGACACGGCAATTCCTCAACGTTGCACGCCTATACGTCGCGACCGCGGGAGGATGGCTCCCTAAACCGGTCGACGGCAGTGAAGGCGTTCGCTTCTAATAAAGGCAGCATGCCTCTT
>NZ_JAYDYX010000016.1:0-20478 GCF_034556155.1 Sphingomonas sp. CD22
ATCCGCCCCAGCGTTTCGGAATAGTCGGGAACGTCGCTATGCGCCCGCTCGGCCGCCAAACCCTCCACGGCGCGGCGTAGCAACACCAGCTCGCGGTCCTGGCCTTCTACTACAGCGCGCAACCGGTCGAAGGCCTCCGCCGGATCGCCCCCTTCCTGAATATCGTCGTCCATGCTCATCCTACCGACTCATGCCACGGTCGCGGTCACGCCCTATGCTGACCGATTGCGCCAGTTCCTGTCCGATCGACCGTCCCCGCTCCATACTCAACGCAAGCTCGGGTGCGCGACGCTGCAACACGGATTCAAGCTGCGGGTCGCGGTGCAGCCCGTCCGCGATACCATCCATGCGCTTGCCGATCTTCTCCGCGCCCTCGTGGTCGCCGGCGCGCTCCATGCTGGCACGCGCTTCCTTCATGCCCTGCCACTGCTCCACGAACCGGCCCGCGCGCTTCTCCGGGTCGATGCGGACCTGACGCTCCGTCTCCATCGCGCGCGCCGCGCCGCTGGTGTTACCCCTCGCGGCCTGCTCGATCAGCTTGGGATCGCGTGCCATCGCCGACGCGAGGTCACGGGCAGCATGGAGCCGGACCTGGTCAAGCGCGTCACCGGCCTTCGCCAGCGCCTGTTCCTGGTGCGCCAGCACCGGCAAGCCTTTCTCCAGCATCCGGCCTATGTCGGCGCCAGCACGCGCATAACGCTCGATCGCCTTGGCCTGTGAGGCCGGAAGCGGGCGATCGGTCGCGCTGCGCTCCGGCGACATCGGCCGTTCTGCTGCCGGTTTCGGCCGGAAGCCGTCGAACATGCCGCGCGCCTTATCGCGTACCTTCTCGACCATCTGGCGTGCGAGTTCCGGGAACCCGATCTCCCGCCGATCGGCGAACGCCCGCGCCTGGTCCTGCTCGGGTAGGGCATAATCACTGGCCATATCCTTGCCCCGGTCGCGCGACAGGGCGCGAACGAGCTGACGCTGATCGGCAAAGTCGTCGCGGCCATAATGGAGCTGCATGTCGTCGCGGTGCCGCGACATGCCGACATAGGCGCTGTGGCGGTCCATGCCGGGGGTGGCGAGGATGTGCGCGCGATCGACCGTCACGCCTTGTGATTTGTGGAACGTCGCCGCGTAGCCGTGATCGACATGGGCATAGTCCTTGGTGTCGAACGCGACGCCACGCCCGTCATCGAGGCGCACCGCCATGCCCTCGGGCGATACCCGCTCGATCGTCGCCAGCGTGCCGTTCTTTACCTCCATGCCGCGCTCGTTGCGCAGGAACATGATACGGTCGCCGGTCGCGAACTGCCGCTCGCCACGCTCGGCCTTCACCGTCACGTCGTCGCCAAGGTCGCCGGATGCGCGCAACCGGTCGCGCGCCTCACCATTGAGGCTCTGCACCTCGGCGTTGGTGTGGGTGAGGATGATCCGGCTCTTGCCCGGGTCGGTCTGGCGCGCACGATCCCAACCGTCGACCAGCTCGCCGCGCGCCTGCTCGCGCGTGTCGGCCGCGTGGACCATGCCCTTGCCGTCATAGGCGTGGATCGCCTCGCCGGTGCGCCCCGTCGCCAGCAAACGCGTAGCATCGCGCTGCCAGTCCTCGCGCTGCCGGCGTATTTCAGTGATCTCGGCCGCGCCGTGGCGCTCGGTGACGCTGCGGAACGCCACGCCGGCCTCGATCGCCTGCAACTGCTCGGGGTCGCCCACCATCACGACCTTGGCCCCGGCGTCGCGCGCCTGGCTCAACACACGTTCCATCTGGCGCGAACCGATCATGCCGGCCTCGTCCACCACCAGCACATCACGCGGGCCTAGCTGCTCGCGCCCCTGCCCCCATGCGTGTTCAAGGCTGGCGATGGTACGGGACTGGATGCCGGACCCGCCCTCAAGGTTCTCGGCTGCGATGCCCGACAAGGCCGCGCCGCGAACGGTGTAGCCCTCCCGCTCCCATGCCTCGCGCGCAACGCCAAGCATCGCCGATTTGCCCGAACCGGCATAGCCGACGACGGACGCCAGCCCCGCATTGCCGGTCACATGGTCGAAGGCGTCGCGCTGCTCGCCGGATAGGACAAGGCCCTTGGCGCTGGCCACGCCGATCGCGGCGTCACGGTGCCGATCGGCAACGCCGTACTCGCCACGGCCCGCCAGCTCATCGCCGGCGCGCTCAAGCCGGTTCTCCACCGCGATCATGTCGCGCGACGTGAACCGCTCCTGGTCGCGTCCGTCCTTCCCCAACGCGACCAGCTCGGGGCTGCCGCGAACCGCCCCCATCACCTGGTCGAACTGCTCCTTGCCGTCGCTGTGCCGGAACGCGAACGTCGCAAGGTCGCGGGTGGTGAACGTCGCCTGCTGCCGCGTGATCGCGTCCAGCGCGACATTGGGATTGGCGATGATCCGATCGCCGTTTTCACGGGCAATGCGCGTGTGATCCTCGATCCGCTCTGCCTCAAGCCCCTGCTCCGGTCGCCGCGATGCGGCCGGGCCGATCTTGTGCTGCGGCTCCAGCTCGATGCCCTGCGCCTCGTAGCTGCGATGGTCGATCCGGCCCTCAAGCCCCAACTCGGCCATGCGTTCGTTGACGTGTGCGCTCCACGCCTCGCGCCAATCCTTCAACAGCTCGGTGCTGTTCCAATCTCGGTTTTTCTTCCCGAACCCTTCCGGCCCCACGTCACGCATCGCCAGCATGACATGCGCGTGCGGCTTCGGGCTGCCGTCGTTCGCCTTGTCCCAATGCACGTTGAGGTCCGCGACCATCCCGCGATCGACAAACTGCTTCTTCACGAAATCGCGCGCGAGCTGAGTACCCTGCTTCTCGTTCATCTCGCGTGGAATCGAGAACTCCACCTCGCGGGCAAGCTGCGCGTCCTTGCGCTTCTCGCCTGCCTCCACCTCGTTCCACAAGGTCGTGCGATCGTTTAAACGCTCCGGCGCACCCTCCGGCAACATCACCTCGGAGTGAATGACGCCCGCCTTATTCGAGAAGTCGTGATCGCGGTTTAGCCTATCGTCGTGCAGCTCGGACGCGGACCGATAGGCGGCACTCGCGACGGCGCTCGATCCGTTCGCACGGCTCACGACCTTGGCGGAGAAGTGGTAGATCGCCATGACGCCCTGCTTATTACACTTCTAAGCGCACGTCGGCAACGATGTATAAGCGCGCACTCACAATTCGCTACGCTCCTCGTGACTGACCTGATGCTGGTTTGTGGCGTGATGGTCTTCCCTCTGCTGATCCAGCGCGCTAAGTTGTCGGCGACAATCCACCTGGGGATGAGCGATGGCTACCAAAGTATATGACGGCAGCAGCAACAAGGTGCTCGCAACGCTCGATGGAATGAAGCTCAACGAAGGGACCACGAATACCCAAATCGCACGGATCGACGTCAACAAGGTTTATCGTGGCACCTCGAACACACAGCTTCTCAAGATCGATGGCGTGAAGGTGTTCCAAGGCACGAGCAATACCCAGCTTGCCCGCATCGAAAACGGCAAGGTGTATCGCAGCACGTCCAACACCCAGGTCGCCGCAATCCAGGGCGGCAAGATCACCGATGGCACCTCGAACACCGTACTAGGCCGGATCGATGGACCGCACACGATTGCCCAAACAGCGGCGATCCTGCATCTCGTATTCGCACTGATTTAAGGTCTGTCATGCGCAAAGTCAGAGATTACGACGCGGAGCTGCGCGCGCTGGGTGACAAGGCCCGCGCGCTCAAGGCAAAACGGGTCGAACAGCTCGGCCAGCTCGTCGCAGCAACCGGGGCCGACGCACTCGATGCGGAAACCCTTGCCGGCGTTTTGCTCGATGCAATCGGATCAAAGGATGCGAGCGCAAAGGAGGCGTGGCGCGCAAAGGGCGCTTCGTTCTTTCAGCGGCGCGGGCGCAAGGGTGGCGGTGCTACTGCAATCGACGGATCGGGCGCTGCGACTGAACCGGGCGGCGATGCTACGGGCGGAAGCGGCGGAACGGCGAACGGATAACAGGGGCTGGGTCGTGCAACGTCGCGAACGCACACGCCACCTGATTGAGCTGGGCGGGCTGGTCCAGAAAGCCGGATTGGTCGAGCTGACCGACGACGATCGCGCTACCCTCTACGGCGCGCTGCTCGACCTCGCCGGGCGTGGTCACGGCGACGAGGCCGGCGACATGCTGGCGCTTTGGAAAAGACGCGGAAAACGCGCGTTCGATGCGGAGGCTGAAGGGAGCGAAACGCAATGAACGATTTCGATATCGAGGCAATCCGTGGCCAAGTCCGCGCGATGGATTTCGTACGCGGCACGCCGGCGGAAATCGCGATGTGGCATGAGGACATGGCGGACTCTCGCGCTAACCTGGTCATCGAGGACATGATCCTGACGCCCAACGACGATGCGTTCTTCGCGATGATGCTGGACGAAGGTGTGCCCCCTCCCCTCGTCTCGCAAATCCTTCTCAGACTACTCAATCATCCCAACGCCGACCGATCCCTGCCGATCACGCCGATGGAAGCGCACTGATGCCCCGGCGACGGATCAGCCCGCTGTTCGCGGTCTTCGTCGCTTCCGTGGTGCTGATGGCGAGCAACGCCTGGCTCAAGGGCATCTTCGGCTATGGCGAGATCGCGACCGACATTCCGTTCCTGCTGGCCGGCGCGATCCTGTTCCTGGCCTGGCGCTTCAACCGGCGCGCCGCAAACCAGCACAATGATCTGCTCGGCTCTGCCCGTTTCGGCGACCGTGCCGACGTGCGGAAGCTGGAAGCGAACGGGGATCTCCTGATCGGCCGCTCGGCGAAGTCGGGCAAGCTGCTGCACTACGACGGCGCGGCGCATCTGCTGACGATGGCACCCACCCGCTCGGGCAAGGGCGTCGGCACGATCATCCCCAACCTGCTGCTGCTCGATCGCTCGGTGATCTGCATCGATCCCAAGGGCGAGAACGCCCGCGTCACCGCTCGCGCGCGTGCCGCCAAGGGCAAGGTCTGGTGCCTCGACCCGTTCGACGTGTCGGGTCAGCCCCCTGCCCGCTACAATCCGCTCGACCGGCTCGACCCCGCCAGCCTCGATCTCGCGGAAGATGCCAACACCCTCGCTGACGCGCTGGTGCATGACGCGCCGGGGCAATCGGGCGAAGCGCACTGGAACGAGGAAGCCAAGGCGCTGATCGCCGGGCTGATCCTGCACACCGTCGTCCACGAACCAGCCAATCGCCGCGTGCTGGCGACGGTGCGCGACAAGCTGACGCTCGCCCCTGTAGGCTTCGCCGCGCTGCTCGCCGATATGCAGGACAGCACCGGCGCCGGGGGCCTGATCGCCCGCGCCGCCAACCGCCAGCTCGGCAAGTCCGACCGCGAAGCCGCCGGGGTACTGTCCTCGGCGCAGCGCCACACCCATTTTCTCGACAGCCCGCGCATCGTCGCCAGCACGGCCGCGTCCGATTTCACCTTCGCGGGATTGAAGGACACGACCGCCACCGTGTTCCTGTGCCTGCCGCCCGATCGGCTCGATACCTATGCGCGGTGGCTACGGCTGCTGGTGTCGCAGGCCGTCACCGACATGGCGCGGTCCACCGCGAAGCCTCCCCGGCCCGTGCTGTTCCTACTCGACGAGTTCGCCGCGCTTGGCCGCCTCGAACCGGTCGAGCGCGCAATGGGGCTAATGGCGGGCTATGGCCTCCAACTCTGGCCGATTCTCCAGGACATGCACCAGCTCAAGGCAACCTATGGGGAGCGGGCCGGCACCTTCATGTCCAACGCGGGCGTGATCCAGACGTTCGGGGTCAACGATCATGCCACCGCCGACATGCTCTCGCGCACGATTGGCGACACCACGATCGAATACGATACCGTCAGCACGTCACGCGGCACTGGCTGGGGCGAAAATCGGGCCGGCCCTTCGGAAAGCGTTAGCGGTCACATATCCGCACGACGGCTCGCCACACCCGATGAAATCATGCGGATGCGGCCTGATCAGCTCCTGCTGCTGCGACAAGGCGAACACCCCCTCGCGGTCGAGAAAATCCGCTATTACGATCAGCGCGAGTTCACTGGGCTGTTTGATCCTGGGTGAACGATGCGCGAAAGGTGAGCTTTGGGGTAGCGCCTCACCTTCTAAGAGTGGTTCGCCGCGACAGCCGCCGCGGAGAAATCGGTCATCGGACTAACGCTCTACCAAACCGATCGCGGAGTAGGTGATCTGCGCATCAACAGCGAGGTCCCGTGTTGTGCCGGTCGCATGAACCCTCTTTTCTGCCCTTGTGGGAGTCTAAGACGGCCCTGGCGCGATATCTGATACCCAACCTCCTTTTTTCTTTTCGCCTAGCATGCGGCGCTTGCGCCGCCTCGGTGACGGCGTAGCCGGCACGCAACGGATAAAGCATCGGCCAGCCGGCCGATTCCGTATTGAGTATTCTGGCGATAGTTATCCACAGGCAGGCCTACCCCAAAGCTCACCTTTCGCCGTTCAGATTCTCTAATTCTTCTTATTCAAGATTCAGGGACCTGAAAGACCCGGATTTCTGCGGAAAAACAGCTCCAACAGTGAGCGTTGGGGTCGATTCGCGTGAGTTTTGGGGTAACCTACGGTGAGCTTTGGGGCCGGTAAAAGTGAGTGTTCGGGCCGGGTCTGGTGAGCGTTGGGGTAGGTAATTGGCTGGGTCAGAAGGATCGGTGAGTTTTGGGGTATCCGCCTCTCTGCTCTACCGGGGAGCTGAACCATTTGCCTAGCTCACTTTTGACGGCTAAAGTGAGTTGGTAAGCCCCTCTTGCTCACCGTTGGTCAAGCCTATGTTGCAACCTGCCGTGGTCGATATGACGTTCCGTACGCTGGCCCAAAAGGGACGCGGAAATCCTTTTGATCCCGCCAATTACGGGGAAATCGTCAAGCCCGGCGAGCTGGTCGATATTGTAGAGCTAAGCCCCCTCACCCTCGCCGATCGCCGCATCTACAACCTGCTTATCGCCAATGCTTGGGAACGCATTGGTGAGCCTATCATCCATCGCATCGCAAAATCAGGACTGAAAGGGACGCACCAGGGCAACGAGCGCGTAGAGAGTTCTCTGCTGCGCCTCATGGGCACCATCGCGATCGTCACGATCCGCAAGGATGGCAAGAGCTACAAACGCCGTGTCCAGCTGCTCGGCCCGAGCGATGAAAGCCTCGAAAAGGACGGCTTCCTTCACTATCGTATCCCAGAAGAGCTGATTGAGATCCTGCGGAACAGTCAGGTCTATGCACGCCTCAAAACGCAGGTGATGTATTGCTTCGAATCAAAATACGCCCTCTGCCTCTATGAGATGATCGAGCGGCGTATTGGCCTCGAATATAAGCAGAAAGAGGAGTTCACGATTGAGGAGCTGCGTGGCCTGCTCAACGTGCCCGAAGGCAAACTCGAACGCTTCGCCGATCTAAACAAATACTGCCTCAAGGTCGCTGTCGAGGAAATCAACAAGCTCTGCCCTTTCTATGTCGATTTCACGCCGATTAAGAACGGGCGTAAGGTCGAACGAGTGGCGCTCCACTGGTTCCCGAAAACGTCCAGCGGTAAGCGCGACGCACAGAACCTGATCGACCAGCACAGCATTGTGCGGCGCGCCAAACTGCGTGGCGGGATTCCCGAACTGCCGGTGCTGGTAGATTTCAGCGCCTCGGCCCAAAGGTGAGCCGCTACCCCAAAACTCACCGATGCCGGCATCGAAACCGTATGAGGTCGTGTTCACACGACCACAGTCCCACGTGTTAGCGTGTATGCCTGTCTCGCATAGGCTCTAGTTCTTTAGTCGTTCCATTCGCTGCGGCGTCCTGGAGGCCGGGTTGGGGAAGTACGGAGCTTGGGTTTTGTACCTCGAAGGCCTCGATGGACTAAATTGCCTGTCTTATCCCAGGTTTGAAGGCTTTCAGGGACGAGATTGCGGTAGTGCCGCGTCTTGTCCCATTCCCAACTGAACGAGACCTCGTCGTTGACGAACGCCCACTTCTGCGCACCGAGGGCAAACCAGCTATACCAGACACCTCGAATTTTCATGGCATGACGATGCTGCGCGCGCGTGTTTCCAC
Source organism: Sphingomonas sp. CD22 (assembly GCF_034556155.1). Taxonomy (NCBI): domain Bacteria; kingdom Pseudomonadati; phylum Pseudomonadota; class Alphaproteobacteria; order Sphingomonadales; family Sphingomonadaceae; genus Sphingomonas; species Sphingomonas sp. CD22. Next base: position 8,028 of record NZ_JAYDYX010000016.1, read on the forward strand.
CCTTGCTCGGTGGACGACTGAACTCCACTAGCTTGATCGCGTAACCCTCGATGGCCGTCCTCTCGACGGTTTCAGGCTCACCGGGCCCATTTTCAGTCGGAGTCGTCGTCATCTAGGACACTTCCTGCCTTACCGTTCCCCGAACGGATGCTTACCGTACTGGCGCATTAGAAGGTCGATCGCCTCGCCCATCAATGCCTGAAGGGTAGTTCCGTTCTCCGCCGCTAGCACGTTCAGACCTCGGCTGACCTCCGGACTAAAATATGCGCTGACGGCCTTCTTGCCTTGGCGCGCTGCCGATCGCACTGGCGCCGCGCCCTCAATGGCTGGAGCTGGGTCGCTTGGCTCCACCTTCGCGCGTTCTGCACGCTGCTGCCTCATAGCACCAAATTTGCTCATCTCAGCCTCGCTTCTTCTTGCTCTGCTTACCGGAAGACAAGTTCACACGTTCTCGTGTCCACGCCCATAATGCTGCTATCTCTTCCGCGGCCTTGCCGTCCGGCTCAGCCTCCATTGCGGTTTTCCCTTGTGCAGTACTGTGGTGATAAATTGCGCGCATAGTGAGCATGACGGGCGCGACTGGCACGCCCATCCCTTCAACGCCTCCGCTACCCTCGATCAGCTCGCGCGCGTCCCGGTAAGTAGTCGGCGCGCGCTGAGGGCCGCCCATGAAGAGCACGAACGCCGGCTTGCCTGCCGCCTTCACGAGCTCGGCCGTCGTTTCGACCGCTGACAAGTCAAACGCCTGTGGACGGCATGGAATGAGGATCAGGTCTGCGGCTTTGCAGGCCTCGCGCGCCATGATGTCCGCGTGAGGTGGCGTGTCGATGATGACCAGGTCCGCGCCTAGATCGGCCGCCTGCTGCACCTTGCGCGGAAGGAGGGTAGGGGAGGCGCAGTCCACGACCTCAGGGTCAGCACCGCCTCGCCAGTGATTCCACTGGCTGGCAGTCGCTTGTGGGTCCGCATCAAGGATCAACGCGGACAGACCTGCACTGGTGGCAGCGCCGGCAAGGTGGATGGCAAGCGTGGTCTTACCCGCTCCACCCTTCTGGCTAATAATAGATATAGTCTTCATGTAGCCACCTGAACACGTTCTCGTGTGAACACGCTATATAGCCCACAGGTGTGCATGTTGGCAACCTCACTTGTGAACGAGAGGACAACACAGGCTTGTACTGCTTCGGCCATCCGCTACGCTCAAGCCATGCCGCTAATTTCCATTTTTGAAACAGCCCCCGATAGTGTCGCGAAATTCAGCATTGAGCAGGTGGTCTCGACGGCCGGCGACGGAGCGCTGAAGGACGACAGCGCGTGCTCCGCCGAACTGCGCGAGTATCTAGGCAAGGTCGGCACGGAGAAGATTGCCCGGTACGTGGACCATTGCCTCACCGTTCCGTTTCAAAAAAACGGCATGGTGCTTCAGGACCTAGTGAACGAACTCGGCCGCCGTCTCGACTACGTGGCGACCAACGGACGTTATCAAGGGGTTCAAGGTAAGATCGGCTTCGACGGGCTGTGGCTGTCGCCCGAAGGGCACACACTCGTCGTCGAGGTGAAGACCACTGATGCGTACCGACTCTCCTTGGACACGCTGGCGACCTATCGCTCAAGACTCGCGGAAGCCGGCAAGCTGTCGGCCGAGTCCTCCGTCCTGATCGTGGTGGGCCGACAGGATACGGGAGAGCTGGAGGCGCAGATCAGGGGCTCGCGCCACGCCTGGGACATACGCGTCATCAGCGCCGAGGCGCTCATCAAGCTAGTGCTGCTAAAGGAAAGCACGGAAGCCGCCGAAACCGGGCTGAAGATGCGCAGCCTTCTTACACCGATCGAATACACCCGTCTCGATCGCATGGTCGACGTGATGTTCACGACCGCCACGGACGTGGAGGAGGAGCCCGAACCGGACGAACAGGCCGACGACAACGTCGTGCCCGCCACGCCAGACTTCGCCATGACGAAAGCCGCGCCATCGATCGTGACCGCAGCCGACCTGGCGGCAACTGGTAAGGGCACCTGGCACTTCACGGACGCGCAAGTTCTGCAAGCAAAACGCGAGGACGTGATCGCCGCCCTCGGTCGGCGGGAAACGGCCAGCCTGGTGAGGAAGAGCCGCGCGCTCTACTGGAACGCTCAGAGGGACGTGCGGGCCGCCTGCTCCATGTCCAAACGGTACACCGGAAAGAACCAGGCCCCGTACTGGTACGCCTACCATCCGCAGTGGGACACGTTCCTCGAAGAAGCCGAACGCGGCTTCTTCGTGCTCGGATGCATGGACATGGAAACGGCGTTTGCCGTCCCTCACGCGACTATGAAGCCGCTGCTGCCATCACTGCACACGACTACCAACAAGGGTGGCACGACCTACTGGCACATACATCTCATTGAGCATGGCGCGGGCCTCGCCATCTCAGTGCCGAGATCGACGGCGCTAGACCTAAGCCAGTTCCAAATAGCGATTAGCTAGGATCAGCCTATGGCTTGGAAAGCCACGATATCGTCACCTGGCTGACGTTGAACAATGCGGCCACGGGCGCCGTGCGTCGCCCGTTTCGAGCTTCTCCAACTAGCTCCATAGGTCATTGGCGGCAGTGACCTATGGAGCTAGCCTTCCCTTAGATACCCGAAGATGGCCAAGCAGACTTCAGGCTGGCGGTGAAGGTGCCGTCCTTGGCTACAGCATCTGTCTTGGCGGTTAAATCGAACTGGGAGACTACCCAGTCGGCAACTTTCTTGATGTCGGCCTTTTCAATCGCTTTTTTTGTCACTTTCGCCACCTGCTCTGGTGTCGGTGACATACTACCGCAAAGCTTCCAGCTAAGTGCAGTCATTGTATGAAATCGTAGGTTATTCTTGTATATTCTATCGTATCCAGACTTGTTCATGAATGCGTTAACTGCGAAAAGTGCCTCAGCTGCGACAAGGTATAGTTTCAACGGATGAGGTTCTTCCGCAGGAAATATCTTCCCATAGTACGGGTCTTTCATCAGACTGGTTGGCCGGGCTCGCGCTACATTCGGCTCCTCTAGATAGAACGCCGTGACGGCCTGAGCCATTTTATCAATGCCAATTGTCCGAGATGCTGGTTTTCCCGCATTCTTATAGAAGTTTCTGCGCCTATCGTAGTACACATCATGTGGCGCAAGAAATACTTCAATCTTTCTATGGATATTTTCGGTCGCGCGAAGGGAGTGCGGTTTAACCTTGGTTTGGTAGTTAGTCGCCTTGATAACACTATTAATTACGTCTTCGTCTTCTGTCTCGATTATTCTAACCATAACCAGGCGAGTTTCATCAACCCCGCCCTTACGCATCCACCTGTTAAGTTCGTACGATGTCTGAAGGCCATTCACAACTAACGGGTTCTGCAATGTCATAACTGAATTGCTGAAAGCTGCCTTACTTGCAAGAACGGTCACACCGTTATTGAGCCACCAGAAATCTATATCTCCCTTTTGCTCTGCAAGGGTAGCAGCAATATCTTTATTTACGTCTACGCTACCTTCGTAGTCTCTGACATTTGCATCAAAGAATGACGATCTAAGCGCGTTCTTATCATCTGCAATAAATTTTCCGTAAGACGAAAGCGTAGACAGTACTATATACGAACTATTGCTCCCAAACAGAGGGGTCCCCTTTACAGGCAACTCTGCTTTGATGAGTTTTTGCTCTGCGGCAAGATCGTAAAGCTCATTAGATCCAGCGAACATAAACTGGATCGTTGCCTTAGGCATAAAGCTCTTTACAGTCTCCTCAAGAGTTTTTGCCTTCGCAGATGCAGAGGCGGGAACACTGGCACCCTTGCACGCGTACCAGATCGTTACTTTGAACGTCGGGAATTCCGGTGCCAGCGTTTTCACAACGCTATCCCAAAGACCAAATGCTTCTACAACACTTTGATTTAGATCGCCTTGGCTTGATGCCGTTTTAGCGTAATCACGAAGTAGGTTCGGCAAGGAGGCCGATATTTTGTCAACCGGACCTTCCTTAAAATTTGCCTCATTTTTCGACTGTATAATGACCAGTTCTATGTCGACAGGGCTTTTGAACGAGGAAAGTTCGGTATCTTCTGCAATGAGAACACGGTTTGCGTATATAAATACGCTATCAATCCCACCATCCTGGGAGCCATCAACAACGCGGTCCTGAATATCTTCTATTGAAGGATCATATTTATTTAGGATTACGTCAGCGCAAAAAACCTCGAACGCGTCATCCTCACTCAGGCTGCTATCATACGTCTGTCGACGTTGTTGGAAAACGCTCGCAAGAAGCTCATTCGCTACCATTTGGCCTACCCTATCAATCAGATTCTTGCCTGCCGCTTAAGGCGACGCATACTACCTTCGTACGGTAGCTGGGAGAGACCCGCTTCGCCATAGCTGCACGTCATCGGTCGCTTGCGCTTGGCGCCGTCTTGTCCATTCGATAACCCTGCTTCGTAGGAAGGGGGGAAGCGTTCTTGGCTATCGATTTTGCTTTTCGCCGAAGGGCGGTGCGATCCCTGACCAGCAAGATCGGCGTTTATGTCCTCTGTGACCTAGACAAAGTGCCGATCTATGTCGGTCAGTCGACGGATGGCATTCGCAGTCGGGTTGCCCGGCATCTCACGTCCGCCCGTTCGGATATCATCGCCAATCGGCAGATCGACGTGTGGGAAATCGCCTGGGTTCTCGCCTACCCAGTCGAAAACAAGGCCGAGATCACGCCGCTTGAAGGTCTTCTGTTTCACCACTTCAATGTGCAATCGCCGCTCATGAACGGCTCCATCCCGGCAGCACCCGCTAAGGGCGTAGAAATTCCTCAGCCGACTCAGACGATCCAAGTCATGTCAGAAGAGGAGATTGCCGACAAAATCGATCCTTCGCAGCGGCTCCCTCGTCAGGCTGGGCATTATACTCAGATCGTCGGCCATTTCTTGACGGTGAAAAACTCGCCCCAAGTGGCACGCGCAATGGACGCCCATTTCAAACGGCTAGCGAGCTACCACGCCGAGCTGCTTGGTCTCGCCGGAGATTCTGATCCCGGCGACGAGTAGAAGCAGCTTGCGCCTATTTCGGAACAGAAATAGAACATACTAGACGGGAAGGATATTTGGCGCCACAGTGGCGCCATGACCACTTCTTCCAAACCTACCACGGTGCGCGCCCTCGATCGCATCAACCTCCGCCTGTCGGCAGAAACATTCGCCCAGATCGATGCGGCGCGCGCCGATCGCCTCGGCAACGTCTCGCGCAATACCTGGATCACCGAGGCTGTCGCGGAGAAGCTGGCGCGCGAGACAAGCGCCAACGATCGTCGCGAGGAAGGCCGGGTCGCCAATGGCTGAGTTCTACGAGTTCTTCGCCGGCGGGGGCATGGCGCGCGCCGGCCTGGGCGCAGGCTGGACATGCCTGTTCGCAAACGACTTCGATCACAAGAAGGGGCTTACCTACCAAGCCAACTGGGGCACCGGCGGCGAGCTGACGGTCGGAGACGTGAAGCAAGTCACCGCCGCCAACCTGCCCGGCGTCGCTGATCTCGTATGGGGTTCATTCCCGTGCCAGGACCTGTCGCTGGCGGGGGGCGGAGCGGGCTTGCGCGGCGAGCGATCCGGCACCTTCTATCCGTTCTGGGACGTGATCCGCGGCCTCATCGCGGACGATCGAGCGCCTCAACTGATCGCGCTCGAGAACGTATGCGGCACGCTGACTTCGCACGGCGGCAAGGATTTCGAAGCGATCTGCCAGACCTTCGCTGATGCGGGCTATCGCTGCGGTGCCCTCGTCATCAACGCCGCCCTGTTCCTCCCGCAATCCCGGCCACGGCTGTTCGTGGTCGGGATTCATGCCGATGTGAACGTGGACCCGGCGCTGCTTGCGCCGGGTCCAATCGAACCCTTCCATACGCGCGGCCTGCAAAGCGCGGTCGAGCGGCTGCCTGCCGCACTGCGAGAAACCATGCTGTGGTGGAACGTGCCAACGCCCAGCCGGCGCAACTCGACATTTGCGAGCATGATCGAGGAAAACCCAACGAGCGTGTCCTGGCATACGCCGGCGGAAACCCAGCAGCTTCTCGGCATGATGTCGCCGATCAACCTCGCCAAGGTGAACGCGGCCAAGCGGGCTGGGCGCCGCATGGTCGGCGGTGTCTACAAGCGCACCCGCCTCAACGAGAAGGGCGTAAAGGTGCAGCGCGCCGAAATCCGGTTCGATGATATGTCCGGCTGCCTGCGGACGCCGGCCGGCGGATCGAGCCGTCAGGTAATCGTCGTCATCGATGGCGCGAAGGTCCGGTCGCGACTAATTTCTGCGCGCGAGACGGCGCGCCTGATGGGCCTGGGCGACGATTACAAGCTGCCCCGCAACTACAATGAGGCTTACCACCTCACTGGAGATGGCGTGGCCGTACCGGTCGTCCGGCATCTGGCGCATCATATTCTGGAGCCTTTGCTGGGCATGGCGGAGGCTGCCGAACGGGCCGCTGCATGAGCGTCATACCGTGCGAGCAGAACAGCGATCTGCGCGCGCAAATCGAGCGGTTCGCCGAAGTCCTGAAGACTGAGGCGCACCGGCTCGGCGATCATGGCCTAGACGAGCGCGACTTCTATAATTCTGGCCTGTTTCGCGGTGCCGTCGAGCGGGTGAGAGGGCAATTCTCCGCCACGATGCGCGCCAAGCGCGAGTTCGTCCAACATGTCCTCAACCATATGGAGGACGAAGGCTTCATCGCCGGATGGGATCTCACCGAGGATGCTAGCCGCAACGACTATCTTGTGCGCCTTCCCTCCGGCCGCACGGCCGTCATCGACCTGAAAGGCTGTCTGGACGGCAACAACACCAATATCTTCGAGCGGCCGGCCAATGCAGACGAGTTCGTGATCTGGAGCATCTGCACCAATCTTGGCGCCGACCCCCGCCGCAACGCCTGGTCGGGGATTCACACGCGGCTGAGCGCTGAGATGATCTCCCGCAATCAGCGCGTCGATGGCCTGATCGTTTGGGACATGGTGTGCGGCACGATCGGGCGGCCATGCCCCAAAGTCGCCGATGATGACGGAGCGCGGCTTACCGACATTGGACCATTCCGCGTTCCGCCCGCCTGCGTCTACCTCTTTCCCGACGCCGTGCCGTCCGTCGCCAATCCCACCGCGCCGGCGCAACCGATCGAAGCCGTCGAGCTGCTGTCAGCCTTCCACCGCTGCTTCAAGGGCCACGACACAGAATTGAACCAGGTGGATTTCGAGCTGTTGCAAAGCGGCTCTGACCTCATGCGGCGCACCACGATCCGCCGCGCCGGCGTTATCCAGAAAGTGTCGGACATGGCGCCGATCCGGCGAGTTTAAGGATCGAGGAAGCCGGTCAACCGGCGGGATAGCTGCTCGCTGTCGCGCATTTCGCATTCCCATATCGCCAGGACACGCCAACCTTCGTTCTCAAGGCGCTGTCGGACTTCCCCGTCTCGCTCGACGTTCCGGGCCAGCTTCGGGTGCCAATAGCTTGCGTTGCTTGAAGGGCGCCGCGCCCCACGCGGGCAGTCGTGCTGGTGCCAGAAGCATCCGTGCACGAAGATTACCGCTCGACGGGCGGGAAACACAAGATCGGGACTGCCGGGCAAATCGCGCCGGTGAAGCCGGAATCGGTAGCCAAGCCGATGCGCCAACCCGCGCACCATCATCTCCGGCCGCGTGTTCTTTCCACACACGCGCCGCATGCGTTCCGATCGCGCCGCTGGCGCCAGAATGTCGGTCAACCTGTTGCCTGCTGCGCGCGATGATCGCGCAACACGCGCTGCACGGTTGATCGCGACACGCGGAACAGGCTGGCGAGCTGGGCGGGGGAGCCTTGCCCGGATTCGGCCTTGGCGATGATCTCGGCGCGCTGTTGCCCGTTAAGACTCGGCCGTCGTCCAAGGTGCCGCCCCGCCTTACGCGCATGGGTTAGTCCGTTCATGGTCCGCTCGCGGATCATGGCGCGCTCAAACTCGGCGAACGCGCCTAGCATCTGCGTCATCAACCGGCCGGGAGCGGTGGTGGTGTCGATCGCCTCCGTCACCGATCGGAACCCCGCGCCGGCGGCGGTGATCGCCTCAAGGGTGAACAGGAGGTCGCGAAGCGAGCGCGATAGCCGGTCGAGCTTCCACACCACAAACACGTCGCCGGGCTTCAATGCGCCGATCGCGCGCGCCAGCTCGGGGCGATCGGCTCGGCCGCCCGATGCTTCCTCCTGGTAGATGGGATCGCACCCGGCATCGCGGAGTGCGCGAAGCTGCGGGTCAATGTCCTGGGAGTCGCCTCGGGACACGCGGGCATAGCCAATTTCCATGCCATTATTCTGGCATGGGGTTTTGACACCTGCAAACCCTTGGAAATGCTAGGGCAGGGTGGTGGTGTCAAAACCGTTCGGTTCTGACACCTCTGGATTGGCAGCCTATCAATATTTCCGCAAAAGACTTGCATTCATAACTGTGCTGAATATATTCGCCCCATCACTGAATAGGGGCGTTGAGATCGTGAATAACGAAGCGGGAGTCATACTGGCCAATTTGCGAGGCGCTTCTGGCCTCACTCAGCGTCAAGTCGCCGAACGGATGAGCGCAAATCAAACGCGCGTGTCCCGGATCGAGGCTGGAGACGGTGACGACACTGACATCGAAGCCTATGTTACGGCTGTTGGAACGCCTGAGGCGCAAGCTTTCGGGGAACTGCTGCGCCTTAACTGGACGCACCTCCCACGCCCGTCTCTACGACACCCCGATCTCGGCACGTTAGTAGCTGTTGAGCACGGCCTTGACCGGGTGCGAGCCTTCTTGGAGGATGGTCAGGTACCCACAGTTTTAGCTGGGCAGGCACAATTGCTTGATCGGCGACTTGAAGATGCGGGCCGCTACCTGCTCTCACTCGACCATGAAGTGGTCTATGTCGGGGAAATCGGGGTCGGTAAGACGACGGCGGCGTGCCGCCAAGCGGGGCTCGTGCTCGACGGGGCAACCGCTGCCGACCTTAAAGGCATGCTGTTGGATACCGGGGGTGGCCGTACAACCCTGTGCGACGTGCGAGTTGAGACTGGAGAGAAGTTTGCGCTGACGGTCGAACCGGTCAGCGACGAGGAAATCTACAAACTGGTTAGCGAAGTCTGCAAAAGCGTGTTCGAGAAGCTTGCGGGCGAGGCGTCGGCGACAACGCCGGACTATAAACCCGCTGAAGAGGTTGAACGGGCTCTACGTAATATGGCGGGGTTACCTCGCCCGGCACGAGCACGCAAAGGTGCGACGAGTGCACCCGATCCTGCGTCTGATCTCGCAACAGAATTCGCCTCGCTGGATGCATTCACAGCAGAATTTGCGGCAAGGCTGAGCCTATGGCGCCGAAGCCGGCGCAGCGTCGAGTTCGACGGCATTGATGCCCGGGCCGGGCGGCAATGGCTTCGCTCGACCTTCATCGAGATCAACAACGGCCGCCACGATGATTTCTCATTGCCCGCCCGTATCACAGTCACCGTACCGTTCGCGTTGGTGGGAGACACAGGTCTTTCCATCGCAGTGATCGACACGCGCGGTGTTGATGTTAGCGCGGTCCGCCCGGACATCCTGGCGCATATGAATGATCCGCGCGCGGTCACCCTGCTCTGTTCCAAATGGGGCAGCGCACCAGACCCTAGCTCGCAAGCGCTGCTCACTCATATCACCGAGACCAATGCAGATGCTGCGCTGCTTGATCGCGTGTCGATCGTCGCGTTGGCGCGCGTCGGCGACGCACTGTCGATGCGACAGGATTCCGGCGAAAGTGCCGAAGATCGGGACGAAGGCTATGACATTAAGCTAGGCCAGGTAGATGATGCGCTACAAAAAATAGGCCTTGCGGGTATCGAGGCCTTTGCGTTTGACGCAAGCGCCGACGAGCCAAACGCACTAACGACATTCGTACTCGATCGCATCGCGTCGGTTCGACGGACGCAGGCAAAAGCTGCGGAAGCAACGATTGCTGCAATCGACCAGATGATTGATAATCGCGCGGAGGCTGAGGCGCTAGCGGCGCTGTCAACGGTGAGCGGCAACCTCGACCGGTTCGCCAACCGTCAAGCCAACCTGCGCGGTGCCCGACGCCCTGCGTACGAACGCCTGCTTACTGCAGTTACGACGCTTCATGCGCGTACGATCTGGGCTGCAACGCGGCGCGCTGGGCGTTTCTGGAACTTTGACGCTTTCCAGTATCTCGGAGACGGCGCCGCGGCAGAGGCAAAAGTCCGGTCGAGCGAATTGGTAGGGGGCCTAATCGCGATTATCGACTCCGATCTTGATAATATCGAACTGGTTAGCGCCCAGGGATTTTTGATGCAGGTGCGCGCCAATGTCGCGCAGTGGGAAGCGGACTTCGTCAATGCAGCGAGGCATCACGCCGCCGCTGTCTATTTTCAGCCCCTCAGCCGCGCACAGGAACTGTGGGATGCATGCGAGAGTGAGTATGGTCTTGGCATGGGTGCCTACCGTGAGGGCGTCGCAGGCCGACTCCGTGCTTGGTTTGAGGAGAGGGTCGAGCTGCGCGAGGAACTAGAGCGACGCGTAGCGCGCGCTTGGATAACGAGCTTCATCGCCCCGCTAAAACAGACCGCTGGACAGGGCGAGGTCAGTGGCACCTTACCCCTTTTGCCAAGCCCCGTTGGACAGGAAGGTTAAGCCGATGATCAGCTTCAATAATTTTCGTCGCCTCGATCCGGCGTCGCGTGACGTGGCAAACGAACTCTTAGCTAGCGCCAATGGTCACGAACAGGCATTCTTCGCGTTCATCTATCGGTGGATGGCGTTCAACAGTTGGATGTCAGCGATAACGCTTGAATATACCGACCGCGCAATGATTGATTCATTGGTAGCGGAGCCTCGGTTGATTGCGGCGCACGATCAGATGATGGCGAGCGATAGAGAATATGGGCACCTAGTCGACACGTTCGCAACAGCGTGGCCGGTACTTAACGTGCGGGATGTCCGTAGAAAAATCGGGCATGACGCCTTCCGCCTGCATGACCGACCAGCCCTGCTCTCCGCTTGCGCAGCCGCCAATGTCAAACAGCAGCCAATCGACTGGTTGCCTGGCCAGCAGCCAAATTGGGAGCAAGTGTTACGCACTATCTACCAAGTGCGCTGCAACCTGTTCCATGGCGAGAAATCGCCGCAGAACTTCCGCGATTTCAAACTTGTCGAAGCGTCCGATCGGGTCCTGCAAGCCTTCATGACCAACACCAACTGTTTCGATTGGTATGATTTGTGAGCGCGGCCCTACCATGACCACGACCGGCAGATGGGCAATTGACAAACCATGTTTTTTGTTATAATTTTTATATCACAAAAAACACGGAGCGTGAGCTGTGGCAAAGCCTAAAAACCTCATTCCAGCGCCAAGAGGCGATGGATTCAAAGCCGATGTCGTTTCGGCTGTCGAAGGGCTTTTCAATAACGGTGCAGCTAAGAGCTTCGATATTGCCGTAGATAAAAAAAACCGGACTGCGCGGATCAGGGCCGTTGCGGAGGATGGGCGGTCATCGCTTACGAACATCCTGGCCCCCGGACTTGTCGCCACGATTAACAACACGCCTGGAACGAAGAAGTCATTCGAGAAGAGCGTGGCCGCTTTGTTTCATCAGGGTTATAGCCAGACCGAGTCAGGTCATATTCTGGATTGTTCGCAGGCTCACATATCTAACACACAACGCCGGCTCGGACTTCGGTAACATCGACACGTTCAACGTTGTGCCAATGCACTTCTACGATATGTCTAGCGCAACCTCTAAACTAACCCGTCGACCGGCTTGCATCGTGCAAGTCGGTCGCGTTGCGTTATGCGTTGAGACGAGTCCTGGTTAGCTGAATACGCGCCCAACCACGGTCCAGATTTCTCGGTTGCGTGGATCATCATGCCTACTGCTTATTCTCAGCCCCTATCCTGATCGTACAACGTACCGCGTCGCGGCTCTTGGTGGCGGCTTTCCGGCATTTTCCAATTTCCTCACTGTTCTTCTGAATGATGTTCCAGCCATCCACCATCACGTTCCAGTTTTTCGGCGAATCCGCGATCAGCAGACTCCGTCCCGCATCCCACATTGGCAGATGCAGTGTCCGCGCGGCCATGCGCTCGGGCCATTGCCAGCTTGACGGCGCGACCTCGCGCGCGACAAGTCCCGGCACGATCGCCCACGCTAGAATGCCGATCGCTATCCCGCCCAACCCGAACCATAGCTGCCGGTTCTTCTGGTCGTGCCTGTTCCATGCCGAACCGGCGATGGCGCGAAGATCAGCCATGACGCGCGCCTTGTCCTCACCCGCCTTGGCGAGCGCCGCCTGATCCTCACGCCGGGCGGCATTGCCCGCTGCAGCGATGCGCTGCGCCATCTGCTCTGGCGTGATCGCCAGCGCCGGACTCCGCGCGATCACGTCGTTGATAACCGCGATCCGCTCGGCCGTGGCATTGACGCCCTGCTGC
>NZ_JAYDYX010000017.1:0-19337 GCF_034556155.1 Sphingomonas sp. CD22
TGGCCGGAATCTGTAGGACAGGGTGCCTTACGCCCACACTCGGACGTTCAGGCTGGCGATCCGGGTTCCTGACAACGGCCATTCGTAATGCGCGATCTTTCCCGTTTCTCCGTCTCCGACAGGCCATTTCGGGAAAGAGCAATCGGGAACAGGTTTTGGGGGCACCGTCAAACCAAATGCACTGGCTGGTGATCGAAATCGGGTAGGGCAGCGGCATGCCCCGCCCGCGCAAGCCCGCCAGCCCGTTTCGCTACTTCAACTCGTCACCTGAGGTGATCCGGTTGGTGGTTCTGATGTACGTGCGCTTCCCGTTGTCGCTACGGAACGTAGAGGACCTGCTGTTCGAGCGGGGGATCGACATCTGCCACGAGACAGTGCGCCTTTGGTGGAACAGGTTTGGACCACTCTTCGCCAGCGATATCCGCCAACAGCGGGTGAGCCGAATGCGTAGCTTTCGCCATTGGCGTTGGCATCTGGACGAGATGTACGTGAAGCTGAATGGCGAGATGGTCTACCTGTGGAGAGCGGTCAATCATGAAGGCGAGGTGCTGGAAAGCTACGTCACTAAATCCCGTGACAAGGCGGCAGCGCTGACCTTCATGAGGAAGGCGCTGAAGCGTCATGGTTCGCCAGATAAGATCACCACCGATGGTCTGCGCAGCTACGGCGCGGCGATGAATGAGCTGGGCTGCCGTGATCGTCAGGAGGTGGGTCGCTGGGCCAACAACCGGGTCGAGAACAGCCACCTGGCGTTCCGACGACGAGAGCGAGCGATGCTGAGGTTCCGGCAGATGAAGACGCTGCAGAAGTTCGCCTCTGTCCACGCCAACGTCCACAACCACTTTAGCCTGGAACGACACCTCATCGACAGACAGACCTATCGAAAGCGACGCTCCGCCGCACTGGCGGAGTGGCAGACGCTTGTCAGCTGAGGCTTGCCCTCAAAGACTACCTTCAACCTGCCGAGACGCGTCCGCATTAAACTGACAGCTCCCTCGGCGCTTCTCAGTGCACAGGAGATCGGCACGATCCTGCGTATGGAAGCGCGTACAATCATGATCCTCGTCAACAATGATGGCTACACCGTCGAGCGCGCTATTCACGGGGCAGAGCAGTCCTATAACGACATTGCGACCTGGAACTGGCAGCTTCTGCCCCAAGCACTGGGTGACGAGCGGCGCTCGCTATGTCTGCGCGCAGCGACCGGCGACGAGTTGGCTGCCAGGCTAAATGAAGCACGTGAGGCAGTGGGCATGGTGCTCCTCGAAGTCATCACACCGGTGCAAGACGTTCCGGGCCTCTTGGCCGCAATTACGCGAAGCGTGACCGGTGCAGCAGTCCACCGAGAAACTTGATATCGGTCAGCGCGCATCAGCTATCGGGCAGCTGCCGTCGGGACGCTTCGCCCTGCTGCCCGAGCTTATTAATCGCACGATCTGTCTTCCTCGTTAGCGGTCGCATGACAAAGGTGAACGAACGACCACTTATCAGAAGGCTGGACTTGCCTCTGCAAGTCCGGAACTGGGTCTCAGCGTAAGAGCTTCTGTTCGGAGACAATCCAATCTGTTTGTCTCATGAACGCTGCGAGTTGCTGCCCTGAGAGCCAAGCGGCTTCAATCCGCGGTCCGAGGAGCCAGTCGCCGCAGGCGCCAAGTTGGATATCCGAGTTCCAGATCGCACCTCGGTGCAGCGCGCCGACCTTCGCATACCGCCAGCGGTGAGCGCTGGTAGCGATGACGGCCGGCGACCCGACGCCAATGTGGTCCGCGAACGCTGCAAGAAGCGTACGTTCGACCATGTCCAAATCATCCTCGAGATGCGCACGCGACCATTCGGCACTGGCTTGCAGCACCCAGGCCTCCGGTCCGATCCGCCCTGGCTTGGCCGAGTTTCGAACAGCGGATCCGATGATGCCGATATCCGTAAGCCGATCGCAATCGATCGGCGTGGGGCCGTCGAACGCTGCCATGACCGTCCAGCACGGATCGGAAACTGCAGAACGGGCTGCATTGGCCAGTGCGACGTCGTGGGTGGCGACTAACGGCGCGACCTGTTCCGCCGGTACAGCGACGACCGCCGCATCGAACCGTTCGTCACCTATCCGCCATTCACCGTCGTGGGACAGGGTGTCGATGGCCGTATTCCAACGAACGTCGCAGTCGCTCGCCATCGCGCGGATGGGCGCGTTCATCGCCGGCGTCCCGACCCAAGCATTTGGGCCGGCGGGAGGCCAGCGCGCAACATGGCCCTCTTGCACCCAGTGATCGACCTGCGCCACAAAAGCAGGGTCGCGCGCCGTCAGATATTGCGCGCCGTGATCGAATGCAGCTTCACCCAGCGGCGTGTCGATGCGGCGGGTCGACATACGGCCGCCGGGACCGCGGCCCTTGTCAAACACGATGACATTGTGACCTTGGCGGCGGAGCGCTTGCGCGCAGGACAGGCCCGCCATTCCCGCCCCGATGATTCCGACTCGCATCAATACTCCCTTACCGGTGTGCGGCAAACGAACACGCAGTCGACCGGACAGCTTCAAACGCGGTGCCTGGTGATTGGAGCCGATCGGGGGCGGATTTCGTCTCAGACCGCCGGCTCCAGAATGACGTTTTAGCTTCGAACATCCCTGCCGCCGAAAACGACCTGGTTGCGCGCGGCAGGGGCGAACAGGCCGTAGAGAAACGGTAGGTTGTCACCGCTCACCTCATCGAGTGCGGTACGGTGATCCGGAGGCAGGTTGAGGCTGAGCGCGGCGACATTGTCGGTCACCTGCTCCGCCCGGCTCACGCCCATCAGCGTCGATGCGACGCCGGGCTGCCTGACCACCCAAGACAGCGCGACGCGCGCTGACGTCTCGCCCATCTCCGCAGCGACGCGCTTCAGTACGTCGAGGATCCGCCAGTTGCGCTCGGTGAACAGCGTGTCGCCGAACGGATTGTCGCCATCGAGCCGTTTGTCGTCGAGGGGCCGCGCCGTGTCGTCCTGCCGGGCCTGGTTGGGGACGCCGCCCGCACGCTTCGGACCCGCCTCGACGGTCGTACGGTCGTATTTGCCGGTGAGCAGGCCATAGGCGAGGGGGCTCCAAGGCACGAGACCCATGCCCGCCGATCGCGCGAGCGGCAGGTGCTCGGCTTCGACCCCACGATCGACCAGCGAATAAAAATACTGCAGCCCGATCGGTGCCGGATCGCCCTGTACCCGCGCTAGCGTCGTGAGTTGGGCGACGTACCAGGCCGGGGTGTTGGATATGCCCCAATAGCGAATTTTGCCCGCTGCGACGAGGGCGGCCATCGTCCGCAACAGTTCCTCGGCCGGCGTGACGCCGTCCCAGACGTGCACCCAGTACAGGTCGATGAAGTCCGTACGGAGTCGGCGGAGCGACCCTTCAACAGACGCCAAGATGTGACGCGCGCCATTGCCGCCAGCATGATAGCCCCGGCCGGTCGCAAACCCGGATTTCGTCGCGATGACCAGCCGATCCCGCGACGCCTGCGTGGCGACGAACGTGCCGACCATCTCTTCCGATCGCCCGCCTGCATAGACGTCGGCGGTATCAATGAAATTGCCGCCGAGATCGGTGTATCGATCGAACACTGCGCGGCTGCCGCTCTCGTCCAGCCCCCATCGCGGCGTGCCGAAGGTCATCGTGCCGAGCGCCAGCGGGCTGACGAGAAGGCCGGAGCGGCCGAGCGGGCGATAGGTATCGAGGTTCATGATAGCATCCTGCATTCTGTGGTCTCCAGATGGACGCAGGACGGCACCAGGATTAGGTCATCTGCGGCGCATGGGTTGCTGAAGGATGTTCAGGAATGGATCGTGATCTCTGGTCCGGTCTCGCGGTATTCGAAACGATCGTCGAGGCTGGCAGCTTCGCGCGGGCGGCGACGCGGCTTGGGCTGTCCGCCTCCGCTTTGAGCCATGCAATGCGATCACTTGAGACGAAACTGGGTGTTCGGTTGCTCGATCGTACCACCCGCTCGCTGGCGCCGACGCCCGCCGGCGAGGAACTACTGGCGCGGTTGCGGCCCGCGATCGCCTCGGTCGCGAGCGCGCTGGTTGACCTGGACAACGCCCGCGAACGGCCCGCGGGGCGTATCCGGGTCAGTGCGCACCGGGTTGCGGCCATCTACGCCATCCTGCCGCGGCTCGCCGAGTTTGCGCGCGCCTATCCCGACATCGCCGTCGAACTGGTGGTCGACGATGGCTTCGTCGACATCGTCGCCGACCGCTTCGATTGCGGCGTCCGACATGAGCAAACGCTGCAGGCCGACATGATATCAGTCCGGATCAGCGCGCCGGTGCCGCTCGTCTTCGTTGCCGCCCCGGCCTACCTCGCCGATCACCCGGCTCCCGTCGATCCCGACGACCTCTTCGCCCATCGTTGTCTGTGTTACCGATACACGTCCTCTGGCGTCGTACACCGCTGGGAATTCGAGCGGGATGGCCGGACGGTGGAAAGGACAGTCCGCGGCGACTTCATCACCAACGATATCGACGTTATGCGCGACGCCGCAGTGGCAGGGTTGGGGGTGGCTTGCCTGCCGTTACCACATGCCGCGCTGCAACTGGCCGACTGTACGCTGGTCGAAGTGCTGGCACGCTGGGCACCCACGCTGCCGCCCAACCACCTCTACTATCCCAGCCGACGTCAACCGACTGCCGCCTTCCAGGCCTTCGTGGCGGCAATGCGCGTGTAATCGCAAGCGGGCCTCGACAGGATCGAGGCCGGTTTTCATGTGCGACGCTGCGCGTGTCAGCTGAACGGATGGTCGAAGTTGGGATGCGCTCTGGCTGGACTGAATGGCCGGGTATGGGTCCAATAGTCTAGGCCGCTCGTGTGCCCTCGCTAGCGATACTCGGCTTCTGTGCCTTAACGTCACGCGAGGGCGCTAAGCCAAACAGCCGGGCGTACTCACGGCTGAATTGCGATGCGCTCTCGTAGCCGACGGCATAGCCTGCAGCGGCGACGTCTCGCCCTGCGACGATCAGCCGGCGGGCTTCCTGAAGTCGCAGGCTTTTCTGGTATTGCAACGGGCTCATCGCAGTGGCGGTACGAAAGTGGCGATGGAACGAGGCAGGGCTCATGCCTGCCGCCTCCGCCAAGGATTCGCTGCGGATCGGCTGATCGAACCGATCGCGGATCATCGCGATCGCGCGGCGCACCTGCGAGAGGCGGCTGTCCGCCCGTGCGATCTGGCGGACGATGGATCCCTGGGGGCCTTGCACCAGTCGGTACAGGATCTCGCGTTCGTATAGCGGCGCCAGCGCGGCGATATCTTGCGGCGTGTCCAATAGGCGAAGGAGCCGTAGCCACGCGTCGAGCAGATCGGCTGTGACCGGATTGACGGCGAAGGCTGGCTCGGCTGAGGGAAGCTCCGTTTCGACGTCCGTCAGCACCGACGCCAGTCGCTCGCTGTCGAGGTCGAGGCTGACCGCCAGATAGCGTTGATCCGGCAGATCCAGCTTGACGCAGCCCGAGGCTGGCAGTTCGACCGTGGCGATGAAGTAGCTGGCTGGGTCATAGCGGAGGCGGCGGTCGCCGATCGCAATCTCCTTGGCGCCGCTGACGATCAGCGCCGTCATCGGCTGGTAGACGCCTGCGACTGGCTGCGGCGCGGCGCCGTCCTTGTAGAGCGCCACGCGTGGCAGTGCACTGGGCTGGTAGCGACCGGCGGCATGCCGATCGACGATGGTGCACAGCCTGTCCAACATTTCGTCCATGCAGACAACGTGTGTCGGTCCGTCGCTCAAGACAAGGTGACTGATCGGATCAGGCAAGCTCTCGCGCGGATCACGCATGCCGCACGCCAGCGGCATCCCATCTCAAGGTCACCTTCTGGAGGAATGACTATGACGAACAAGCGAACGGCCCTGGTGACGGGAGCGAACAAGGGTATTGGACTGGAAATCGCGCGAGGGCTCGGCAGGCTCGACTACACCGTCTGGCTGGGCAGCCGCGACCAACGGCGTGGCGAAGCGGCGGCAGACATTCTGCGTGACGAAGGTCTCGACATCCGCTTGCTGACGATCGATGTCGCCGACGACGTCAGCGTCGGAGCGGCTGCCGAAGCGCTGGCGGGCGCGACGGAGAAGCTCGACGTGCTCGTCAACAATTCCGGCATATCGACGGGCTGGGTTGCGCCGAGCGACGACCGGATCTCGGATGTGCGGGCGATCTACGATGTGAACGTGTTTGGCGCGATCCGGGCGACACAGGCCTTTTTGCCTCTGCTGAAAGTCTCTGCCGCCCCGCGGATTGTCATGATGTCCAGCAGTCTGGGCTCACTGGCGTGGGCGTCGGACTTCGACGCGCCGATGGCGCACGAGGCGAACCTGCTCGGCTACAACAGCTCGAAATCCGCTCTGAACGCCGTGACGGTGGCTTTCGCCAAGGAACTGGCGCCGCTCGGCTTCAAAGTTAATGCCGCCTGTCCCGGCTACACGGCAACCGATCTTAATCAACACACCGGCCCTCGCACCGCGGAGCAGGGTGCC
Source organism: Sphingomonas sp. CD22 (assembly GCF_034556155.1). Taxonomy (NCBI): domain Bacteria; kingdom Pseudomonadati; phylum Pseudomonadota; class Alphaproteobacteria; order Sphingomonadales; family Sphingomonadaceae; genus Sphingomonas; species Sphingomonas sp. CD22. The sequence continues at coordinate 6,493 of NZ_JAYDYX010000017.1, forward strand.
GCCATCGCTGTCCGCCTTGCCTCGCTGGCCGACGACGGCCCGACCGGCGGGTTCTACGATGATGCAGGCGTGGTCGCCTGGTAGCCACCGCGCACGCGGGCGCTTGTTCGTGCGAATGAACAAGCGCCCGCTTTTGGTTGATGCTCGGCACCGCTCAAATGACGGTTTCTGGGTCAAACAGATACACGATTTCGCCCCGCAGCCTTCGCTTGGTACAGCAAGGCATCGGCTTCGCTAACGGCGTCGTCGAACGGACGAGCATTAAGCGCGGCAACCCCAGCCGAGAAGGTAATCGCGCCCATCGGCTTATCAGTGGCTCGGAGGCGGACGTCACGCTCACTAAGATCGAGGCGCGCTTTGTCGACAATCATGGCAGCGTCCTTCGGAGACAGGCCGTTCAGCAAGATGATGAACTCCTCGCCGCCCCAGCGGGCGACGAGATGCGGGTGGCAGCTTTTCGCAAGCGAGGATGCGACGAGTTTCAGGACGCGGTCGCCAACGACATGGCCGTAGCGATCATTGATCGATTTGAAATGGTCTATGTCGCAAATGACCAACGATGAGTCTGCACGCGCTGGTAGAGCTCGGACCTCCACTTCGACACCGCGCCGGTTATGGAGGCCGGTCAAAGCATCCCGTGCTGCGTCACCCTTCGCGGTTTCGACCTCCCGCCGCAACGTCTCGATCTGTCGTGACGCTGAAGCGAGAGCAGCTTCGGATTCCCGCGATCGCTCAACCATGGATCGGACAATTGCAGTGATGTCAGCACCTTCGTCCAGCGCAGTAAGGCCGCTGCTAAGGTCGCGATTGAACTTTCCGGTGATCGCGGTTGCGCCTGCCGCGATTTCAGACAGCTGGAGTGTCTGATGACGGATCGCACTTTGCTGATCAGGCCCATCTGCGGATCCGGCGCGAACATGGTCAGCAGTGATCTGGTGCGCCCTCTTCTGGTCGAGGCGTTCACCACCGATCAAGATTAAATCGACCGCGCGAGCCGCCAGCGATTTGCGTTCGGTAAGATAGATATAGCCAAGCGAGTAGTTTGCTGGCGTCGGCTCGAGGCGTTGCTCGTGCAAAAACGAAAGCGTTCGCGCGCCGATGCCGTAATCTGTAGATGCAGCAGCAGGTTGCCCCCTCCCGCTATTTTTAGTCTCAAGCATCCGTGTCCTACCCACTGCACCAAAATGGGTTTATCGCAAACGGGTAAACGACGGGTTGCATCTTGCGGAGCAACCGCGTTCCAGCCGGTAGCCCATCCGTGCGGTCCTGTCCTACTATCCGGCGCGCGGCGTGACGTCGGGCGCGGCCCGGCGAGGTGGCGACCGTCCGACGGCCGAGCGGTTGGTGCTTGTGACTTGGCGGCGTCCGGGCCATCGATCGCGCCACGACAACGAGCGTGGCGAGAGGACGACAATGGATTGGCATCCGACGAGAAGGTCTTTGACGGCGGGACTGCTGGCCATCGGTGCATCGCCGCTTCTCCCAACGGGGGCGGGGGCCGCGCCCGCTCGCCCGGACGACGACGGCGCCGCCTATCTGCTCAGCTATTTCACCGATGCCGACGAAGGACGCGCAGGGTTGAAGCTCGCCGCCAGCGAAGACGGCTATGTGTTCACGCCACTCGGCAACGGCCGCGGTTTCCTCGTGCCGACGGTCGGGCCCGATCGCCTCATGCGTGATCCCTGCGTTGCACAGGGGCCGGACGGCCTGTGGCATCTGGTCTGGACCAGCGGCTGGTTCAACTCGACCATCGGCCATGCGACCTCGCCGGATCTGGTTCGGTGGTCAGCGCAGCAGGGGATCCCGGTGATGGAGGCATTTAAGGGCGTCCGGAACACCTGGGCGCCCGAGGTTATTTGGGATGCGCGCGCGCGTCATTGGGTGATCATGTGGTCGAGCAGCATCGCCGGCCGCTTCGGCGCGACGGCGGCGAAGGGCTTTGATGGGCTCAACAGCCGCCCCTACTTTACCACGACGCGCGACTTCCGCAGCTTCGCACCCACTCGTCTCCTGTTCGATCCCGGCTTCGATGCAATCGATTTCACCTGGGTCGATCTCGGCCACGGACGCCTGCAGCTCGTCTACAAGGACGAGACGCACGTGGCAGGGGAGACTCACCGCTGGCTGGTCAGCAGCACCGCTGCGTCGCCGACGGGCCCGTTCGGGCCGCCGTCACCGCACTTCACCACAACGATGACCGAAGGGCCGACGGGCGTCCGGATGGGGGAGGGCTATCTCGTCTACTATGACGTCTACGAGCAGAAGCATTTCGGCGGCGCCTTCACGAACGACTTCAACCACTGGACCGACATGACGGCCAAGGTTCGCTTCCCCGAAGGCGCGAGGCACGGGACCGTCAAGCGCGTCGATCCAAAGGTCATCCAAGCGATCCGGTCCGCCGGCTGATCAGGCGCCTCCATCCTGAATGCATGGATGAGCCCCCGGTAGGTGACCTGAACGGCCGTCCGCTTCTGGGTAGCGTCGAAGGCCGCTCAATGTCGCCTCATGGGTCTCCCTAGCCGGAAGTTGCCGGATGGCGCGTGCTCAAAGTCGGCGTTGTTTGCAAAATACTCGCTCCCAAAAGGTGGACGCCGATACATGTCAGACTCCACCATCCGGTGGGGTGAGCAACCGGATTGTAGCTTGCCCGCTTTCGACTACGCGTGTAGTCAATAGGCAGGTAACTGGAGACTGCCTGTGCGCAATGTTCCGACATTTTGGATGGTCTTGACGGTACTCCTCGGATCTCCTGCCGTGGCGGCGAAAGCCTCGCCCCCGACCTGCACCGCAATCCACATAGATATAGCCCCGTCTTTGGTAGGGTCGCATACGGGACGATTGCTGGTGTTCGCCGAACCGGCTGCCCCCGGTACCAACGCGTCTAAAGTTGATACTTCGGCCTTTGCTCCCACTCGAGCATACGTCGCCGGTCGCGAAGTCGCTGGCTTGGGAGCGGGCGAGACAGCATCCGTGGACTTGGAGACTGACACTTACCCGAATGCGTTCACGTCCATGCCTCCCGGTCGCTACAGATTTCAGGCGGTGCTCGATCGCAATCACAACTACAACTATCGTGGCCGCGGAGCGGGCGACTTCATCTCGCCAGTCGTCGAAGCCGACATGCCCAGTGCTTGCCCCCGACTTACGCTCAGCGACGAGCTGCCGCAGAAGACGCCCGAGCAGCTTCTTGCTCAGTTGCCACCGGACTTGCGCAAACGCTTGGGGGCCGGCCTTGCGGCAGTGCGGAAGGTGGAGTTCATCAGCCCTGCCTTGACCAAATTTTGGGGTCAGCCGATCAGCATCCAAGGTTATGTCGCCTTGCCGCCGGGCTATGGCCGCGATGCAGTGACCTACCCGACGGTGTTCAAGATCGGCGGCTTTGGCAGCTCCATGCTGAGTGCTAGCGCCGACGCCGCTTTCGCGCAGATTGGAATGGCATCGGGTAAGCTGCCCCCGATGATCTGGGTAGTGCTTGATGAAAGTAGCGCGACTGGAACGCACGAGTTCGCCGATTCCGTCAACAACGGTCCTTGGGGAACGGCGCTAACGGCCGAGTTCCTACCTTGGCTTGAAGGGCAGTACCGGATGGATGGCCGATCAGGGTCGCGATTCCTCACCGGCCATTCGTCAGGAGGATGGGCCGGATTATGGCTGCAGACGCGCTATCCGGCTACCTTTGGCGGCGTATGGGCGACTTCGCCTGACCCAAGCGACTTCCACGACTTCGGCAACGTGGATCTCTACGCTCCAAGTGCCAACTTTTACCGACGGGACGGCGCGGAAGTGCCAGCCTTCCGCGAGGGAGGTAAGGTTATCGCCACGAATGCGCAATTTGCGCGGTTGGAAACAGTTCTCGGAAGTTACGGCGGGCAGTTTGCCTCATTCGAGTGGGTGTTCTCGCCGCGCGGACAAGATGGACGCCCGATGCCGCTATTTGACCGCGTAACTGGTGCGATCGATCCCACAGTGGCAGCGTACTGGCGCTCAAACTACGACATTTCCAATCGGCTACCACGTGACTCGGCAACGCTGCGAAACGATTTGGACGGCAAGATCCACGTCGTAGTCGGCGGTTCTGACACCTTCTACCTTGATGCACCCGCGCGCCGCCTGAAAGCCGTGCTTGACCAATCAGGCGCCCGATCAAGTTTCACCTTCGTACCCGGCCGTGGGCACTTCGACCTTTATGCAAAAGGCAGCGACAGTGATGCGCTAACTGCCGACATCGCCTGGGAGATGTATGCTGTTGCCCGCCCAGGATCAGAGCAGTTCAAGAGAAAGCGGTAACGCTCCCGTTGCGTATACCGCTTGCCTTGAGCAATGACCCCTACCATTCATCGCCTCCAGAAGCTGCCGATCCGCTCCCTCCCATTCCTGCCGCCCAGTCATCCTGAGTGGTCGCTGCACGCCTGCCACTTCCGAGATGAACGAATGGCAGAAACTGGGAATGGAAGAAGCCGTTCTTGAATGGCCGATTGTGGTTCGTTGCGAATTGCTCTCTTTCAGGTTGCTCCGGCGTCGGATCGATGACAGTCTGACGTGAAAGAAGTGGGGAACGAAATGCTTGGTATATTGCTGCTCGCGATCCAGGTTGCTCCTGCGAGCTTCGACGCAGTTGTAGCGGCGCCAAATAGTCACCGCGTCCTGCTAGAGGATGAAAAGATTCGCGTATTGCGTGTCGAGGTGGCGCCCGGCGTGACCGAACCCGTTCATGATCACCGTTGGCCGAGCGTGATGTATTTCGAACAGCCGCAACCAATCACTTACATCACCTACAAGCTGATCAACGGAAAGCCGGTCGAAACGGAGCGCTTTGATGCGCCTGCTTTTGCTAAGTCGCAGACCGTAAGAGGCGACTCGGAAGGATTGCATGCCGTTAAAAACCGTGGATCAGCGCCGTTCGTCGCAATTCGTATCGAGTTTAAGAGCGGTACTGTGCCCAAGGCCGAGTAGGGCATCTCTGTAATGGCAGCTCAGTTCTGACAAACCCCACACAGCTACTACATCCCAACCCGGCGACCGATCGCTTCGCTGTCTGTAGCTGCCGCGCCTGTCAGATGAACGAATGACGGAAGTTGAGGTGTGCTCCAGCGAGGCTGAATGGCCGGTATTGGGTCCGCCCAGTCAGCGTATAAGTCGTTTCCATCCCAGCCAGATACCGCTTATCGACGTCAACACACCGGCGATGGAGAACAGCCAGATCAGACCATCCCAGGCCGGGCGATGCAGCGTCAGTGTGTTCAGATCCCATTTATGGAGGAGATCGAATACCCAGCGGTACGTCCGCTGCCGCTCATCGACCGTCCGAAGAACCTCTCCAGTAGCGGGATCGATATAGAGCCAAGTCTGTGCCGGATCGGCGAACCGCAGCTGCAAAACCGGCAGATGCGGGCGCGTTCCGACCGCATACCAATATGCATCGGGCGCCGTCAGGCGATCGACCGAGAGTAGCGGCGCAGCACTCTCCAGTTGGCGTGCGGCCCTCACGATCGCCACCTCTGTAGCTTGGGATGGCGCGAGTGTGACCGCATTCAACACTACTCGCCGCCCGTCGTGATAGGACAGCAGGACGAGGGGGGTTCCCGCATGGTCAGTCAACTGCGCTATCACCGCACCCTCGCCTGCTATGCGGAGCCGGTCGAGTGCTAGGTCCGGCATCGGATCAGATGCCTGATAGATCCGCATAGCCGCCTCGTCTGGCTTCGTCCCGCGAAACAGATGGCCGGGATCGACCGACAGCCATCCGCTGAAGATCCAGGCGATCAAGAATAGACCACCCACCAGCCCCGCGACATGATGCCAGAGCATCCAGCCGTTGTAGGGCGTCATTCGCCCACCTTTGAAGCGCCGTGCGCCGATGCGGGTCCGCAGTATGCCAATCCACATCCCCGCGACCGCCGCGGCGATGCAGGGACCAGACACCCACAGCACGACCTGACGCCAGGCCGTTTGATCCTGTCGTAGAACCGTCGGATAGAGCCAGTGCGGCACCGAGCCGAGCCAGTTCCAGAACCGCTCGCGACGGGTGGTCACTTGAACGACGGCGCCAGTATTCGAAGACACATAAGCCTCCGTGCCGGACGCGTCGGCAAGCGCAACCTTCCAAAGGGGACGGTGCCGATCGAAGCCGCCAGCAACCGTCCACTGATCCCGGGTCAGCCGTTCTACGTGCTGGGTCGGTGCGTTGCCAAAGCGGCCAGCGACCCGACCGGCATAAATAGCATCGACTGGTCGCAGGACGGTACCGCGACTGGCGGCAAGAGTGGTGTGCGTTCCATCCCACCCGGTCACGCGCCAAACAGGCGTGCCGTCGCGCATCTCGAGCAACAGTTCCTGCGGTAGCCGTCCGCCGTCTAGCGGGGGCGGCACGTTCACTGCTGCCCAGTCGATCGCCTCGCTCCCAGACAGCTTCTGCGCTGGCGAGAGGGAGGGATAGGGCACGTAGAGCATCACCAGCCCGGACAGAAACCACATGGCGAAGAACAGGCAACTGGCGATGCCGATCCAGCGATGAACGAGGTACAGCCAGCGCCGGGCAGTTTTACCAAGGGCCGGCCGCCTGAGGGCGTTAAAAGCTCGCACGAAGCGAGACGTCGACCGAGCGGGGACGGCCAAGGACCCACTGCTGGTTATTGTACGTGCTGAGCGCATAGTCCCGGTCGAACAGGTTATAGCCGTGGATATCGACCGCGAGGCGTGGTGTCACCGCAAAGGAAAGCGTGGCATCGACCGTGGTGTAGCTGGGGACGCGGAAGCTATTGGCGTTGTCCGAATAACGACGTCCGACGTAGCGCAGCCCGGCGCGCGCCTGGAGCGAGCGCGTTGCGTTCCAACGCAGCCAGAGATTGGCAAGCGTCTCGGGGACGTCTGGCGGGGTATTGCCGTCGAAGCTCGAGCCGCCAGAGACGAAGTCGTCGAACGTCGCGTTGAGCACGCTGCCGTTTGCATCGATCTCGACGCCGTAAGGCAGATCGAGCGATACCGCGGCCTCGATACCCTTGGCCGATCGCTGGCCTACCTGCTCGACCGGGCTCGTCGGGGTCAGCTGCGCCAGCAGGCGCTTCTTGACGATGCGATAGGCGGCGAGGGTGGCGGTGCCGCGACCGTCGAGGAACACCGCCTTGGCGCCGACCTCGACCTGGTCGCCCACCGCGTTGCTGAACTGCACCTGCCCGGTCGAATAGGTCGTCAGCGTCCCCAGCGGGTCCACGCCGGTGGCATATTGCGCATAGAGCGACACCGTCGGGATCGGCTGATAAACGCTCCCCACCCGCCAGGTCAGATTGTGCAGCCGCTTGTCGAGCGCGAAGGTCTCGGTACTGACGCCGCCCGGATAGTCGATCGACCAGCGGCGGATCGTGTCACGCTCGTAGCGCACGCCACCGACGATCGAGACGTGCGTGCCGAGCTTCAGCCGGTCCTCGGCAAAGACCGCATATTCGGTCGTGCGCGTGCGATAGCGCGGTGCGATGCCCTGTGTGTCGATGATCAGACCGGGATCGAACGCGAAGGGATCGACCTCCGAGACCTGCGGGTCAGACCCGAAATTGTGCGAATAGGTCAGTTTGATGAGGTTGACGTCGAAGCCCATCACAAGGTCGTTGCTGACGCCATCGGCGATGCCCGTTTTGAGCGTCACGCTGCCCTGATCGCCCCACTGCGTCTGGTCGTGGACGATGCCGGTCATGTCGGTGCGCAGGATAAGACCGGGTGTGCCGGTGTTGCCGCTGCCGTTGGAACAGACGCCGTCCGCGGCGATCCAGCAATAGGTTTCGAGATTGAGCCAGGAGCGTTTGGAAGTGAGGCGATAGGCCTGGTTGCTGACGGTGACCATGTCGTTCGGCGTCCAGTCGACCTGCAGGCTGGTGCGGTTGTCGCGGTAGCGGATGAAGCCGTCGCGCGTGTTGTAGTTGCGTTCCCGGATGCGGTCGTCGAGCCGTCCGCCGATCAGCGGCGAACCGAAATAGCGCATCGGCTTCTGGTCGCCATAATCGTCGCGCGCGGTGACGACGAGCGTGTCGGTCGGTGCCCAGCGCAGCGTCCCGGAGACGGCATGGCTGCGCGACTGGCCACGATCGACATAGCCGTCGGACCGGCGATAGCTGCCATCGATGCGATAGGAGATGCGCTCGGTGATCGGCCCGCCTGCGCCCGCCGCGACATGGAAGCTGTCCTGCGAACCATAGCCGATCTCGCTCTCCACGTGCGTCCGCTGCGTATCGGGTTTGCGCATCAGGACATTGACCGCGCCGCCCAGCGCGCCTTGGCCGTAAAGCACCGAGGCCGGACCGCTCAGGATGTCGATCCGCTCGACCATCCACGGATCGGTCGGAAAGGTGATCGTGCCGGCAGCCGGGAACAGCCTGATGCCGTCGATGAGTTGGAGCACGGATCCCTGACCGCTGAAGCCCCGCGCGGCGAGCGCGGTGCCACCGTTGCCGGGGTTGCCGGCGTTGCTGATGCCCGGCGCACGGCTTGTCGCGTCGATCACCGATAGGTCTCCACGTGCGCGGATCGTGGTGCCATCGATGACCGAGATCGTCGCGGGCGTCTCGAGCGGCGTGAGGCCCAGGCGGCTGCCGGTCGCGTTCGGCGTGGTGAGCGTGTCGCGCGCCTGCTGGCCGACGACCAGAATGTCCTCATTGTCGGAGGCAGGCAAAGACTGCGCATTGAGCGGTGCTGCGACAACAGGTGACAGCAAAGCGCCCGCAAACGCGAGGCGAGAAGACAGGAACGGCATTACGGTAATCCCCGGGGCGTCGAGCGAACCCGGCAGGGACCTCCCGCGAACGGCCGACATCCGCGCCAGCCGGACGCCATCGCGACCGGCACGCATGCCTGTGCGGTCCCCACCGCACACGTCGTCGCTCGACGGAGTACCGTGCCGCGGCCACCCCCTGGGCCAGGCAAGAGCGACCAGACGCCGGCAGGTCTCCTGGCTCACGGGTCATCACACGATGCACGGCCTTCCCAGGCCTTTATGACGTAACGTCCGGCCCAGTGGCTGCCCCTCCCTGTGAAGGAAAAAGCGATATGCATCGCGCTCGCCGCTTACAGTTGCAGGGACAGCCTCGGCTTCAGGTGGCGAACCACCCTCACCGCGTTCCCTATTAAGCCCCTCTCGGGGCACCGACGCGATCACGCCGACCGTCTCCAGCGGAGCAGGTCAGCGGGGACGGTGTATCCTGACGAAGACGATCCGGCAATTGGTCGACGCGACGATCGCAAAAGTCCAAACGGAGTGTCGGTGCCCATTAACGAATGTCGGAAGTTGGGAAGCGAAAGATGCGTCGAGAACGACCGGAATTGGGTCGTCAAAGCCAACCATTCAGCCGTGCAATTCGTCCTGCCTCGATCCTATTCGACGCGCCGAGCTTCGCGGCACCCTCCGAAAGGTAGTTGCGCACCGTTCCCGGCGAGAGGGAAAGCCGGATCGCGATCTCCTTGTTCGACAGCCCTTCGTCGGCGAGCCGCAGGGTGTCGCGCTCGCGCTGGGTCAGCGGATCGGCGCCACTGTCCCAGGCTGCTGCGGCAAGGTCGGGCGGCACTACAATGCCGCCGCGCGCCACCTCCCGGATCGCGTCGGCGAGCTGCTCGACCGGACTGTCCTTGAGAAGGTAGCCGCGCACCCCCGCCGCGCGGGCGCGCGCCAAGTAGCCGGGTCGTGCGAACGTAGTCACAATAACGGTTCGCGTCGTTACCCCCGCCTCGAACAGCAGCCGGGCCGCGTCGATGCCGGTCATCTCCGGCATCTCGATGTCGGTGAGCAGGATGTCGGGCGACAGCGCCCGCACGCATTCCACCGCTGCGACGCCGTTGGCTGCTCGACCCACCACCGTCATGTCGGGTTCGAGGTCCAGCAGCGCTGCGATCGCGCCCAGCACCAGCGCCTGATCCTCGGCGACGACGATCCTGATCTTCCCGGCGTGGCTCACGCCGGCACCGTCGCGATCAGCCGCGTCCCGGGCGCGTCCGCCACGATGCTGAGCGAGCCGCCGGCCGCGGTCAGGCGCTGGCGCATGCCGGCGAGCCCAAGCCCTTCGCGGAAGCTGCGGCCGATCCCGTCGTCGGTGACGACGAGGCGGGCAAGCCGCCCATCCAGCGCCAGTTCGATCGCGCAGGCACTGGCCTCGGCATGGCGGATCACGTTGGTCACCGCCTCGCGCAGCGTCATTGCCAGCACCGCGCCGGCATCGCCGGGGATTGCGGCTTCGCCCCCCGTCAGGTGCGCATCAATGCCTGCTGCCCCCAACGCCTCGCGCGAGGCGGCGATTTCGTAGATCAGCGAGCTGCCGTTCTGCCCGGCCAGCGCGGCGCGGACCTCAGCCAGGCCTGCGCGCGCAACCTCGGCGACGGCGCGCATCTCGGCTTGCGCCCGAACCGGATCACGCGCCGCTAGCTTCGCGGCCAGATCGGCCTTGAGCGCCGCCAGCGTCAGCGTGCGGCCGACGACATCGTGCAGATCGCGGGTGATCCGCTCGCGCTCGGCGGTGCCGGCGAGGCGCCGCACCTCCTCCTGGCTGGCCAGCAGCGCTCGCGTTCGCGCGTAAAAGGCGGTGCGGGAGATCGTCGCGCCGCCGGTAGCGACCACGATCATCACCCCGGTCAGCCACCAGAACGGCGGCTGGTGCCAGGCCATGCCGGTGGCAATCGTGACGCCCGCGACCAGCGCGATGGCGATTATCGCTCGGCGTGGCGGCGATACCCGGCCGGCCTCGGAGGCGGCGTAGATCGGGAATACCGTCCAGCCGCCGCCGACCGGCGCGAGCACCACACCGATGAGTAGCATGACGGCAGCGGCCACGAGCAGACGGTTGCCCGACAGCCGGTGGCTGATGAAGTAGGTCGGCAGGAAGACCGCAAAGCCCGCCACCGAAGCGGCCAGCTGCCAGGCCGTCGGCCACGCCCACAACCACGGCACCGCGTAGAAGACGAGGTAGATCAGCCACGGCCACGGCCCGTCCCACCAGCGCTCCGCCTTGGTCTGCATTGCGCCTTGGTCGCGCGTTGTCGTGTGCGTCGTCAAGCCGGGCTCCGTCGCCAGCCGGTCCAGGCCCAAATCGCCGCGACGACCGTCATCCCGGCCACGATTGCGCCATGCAACCAGACGCTGCCGATGACCGGCATGCCTACTACGCCCAGCGCGAGCTGGCCGAGGTGGTAGGAGGGCACCGCCTCGCCGACAGCCTGCATCCAGCCGGGCAGCATCGTCGAGGGAATCCACAGCCCGCCCAGTACCGCCGAGCCGAGAAACAGCGCATTGGCGGCGGCGACGGCGCCCTTGCCGCTCATCCTCATGCCGAGGCCGAAGCCGATCAACGCGAACGGCACGGTGGAGGCGAGATGCAGTGCGACGAGCAAGATCCACTGCGTCGACGACAGCGCAGCGCCCGCGATGATCGCCAGCAGATAGATCAGCGACAGGGCCGCGCCCGTCGCTGCGATGGCGGCGGTCAGCTTCGCTGCGAGATAGGCGCCGGCCGGTAGGGGTGAGATGCGCTTCAGCTCGATCAATCCCTGTTCGCGCTCCATCGCAACGCCCGCGCCGAAGCCGAACAGCGCGGGCCCGATCGCCGCGAACACGCCATAGCCGGCCAATGTCGCCACGGCCTGCGTCGGCGAGACGTGCTTGGAAATCGCGAGGGTGAACAGGCCGTAGAAAGCGGCGGGGGTCAGGACGGTCGGCACCAGGAACTGCGGCAGCCGCCACGACCGCTTCAATTCAGCCGCGCACTCGCGGCGCCAGATGCCGGCAGGCAAGGCGAGGTGGGTCATGCGGCGATCCTTTCGTCACGGGAGAGCAAACTGGCGATTGCGTCCTCCAGCGCGGCATCATGCACGCGTAGGTCGGAGAGGCTCGCGTCTGCGTCGAGCAACCGGCGCACGGTCGCGGCGGCGTCTGTCGTGACGAGCCTCAGTTCGGCCCCGTCGCTTGTCGCCTGCCGTACGCCGGGGAGTGCCGCCGCACGCGTCGTCGTAATGGCGCTGCGGCACCGGACCACGGCGCCGCCTGCCAGCGCGCGAATTGCCGCCGGCGTGTCGTCGGCGACGATGCGGCCGGCGTCCATCACCACCACGCGGTCGGCGAGCGCGTCCGCCTCGGCGAGGTCATGGGTCGTCATCAGCACCGCCGCGCCGTCCGCCGCCGCGTCGCGTACTGTCGACCACAGCGCGCGCGCCGACGCGCGGTCCATCGCTGCGGTCGGCTCGTCAAGGACGAGGAGGTCCGGGCGGCCGCAGACCGCGAGCGCATATTGCACCCGCCGCGCTTGCCCACCCGACAGAGTGCCGCAACGGCGGAGGGCAAGGTCCTCCAGCCCGGCGAGGGCCAGCGTCTCGCCCAACGGGCGCGGGTCGCGGTAGTAGCCCGACTGCAGCGTCACCAACTCCGCGACGGTCATCACGTCAGGTAACCCTGCCGCCTGCAGCATGACACCAAGGCGCGCTCGCGCTGCCGGCCGGTCGGGCTTGAGCCCATACAGCGCCACCTCGCCCGCATCGGGCTGCAGTCGTCCGATCAACAGACTGACGGTGGTCGACTTGCCCGCTCCGTTCGGGCCGAGCAACGCAGTCACTTCGCCGACGTTGATCGAGAGGCTTAGCTCACGCAACACCGGCTTGCCGCCGAGGCTTTTCGACACTTCCGTCAGCGACGCTGCGGCCGCTAAATCCTGTTTCATCTGCACACTCCTGATCGATTGCGCAGACTATGACCTTCGATAATGCGGAACGGCAGTGGCGAGCGTCATGCTGGCGAGGTGACAAATGTCAGGGGTGACGGCGCCGAGGTAAGCTGAATGAACGGCAGATGATGGGGCGTGCCGTAGCCGCGTCGAATGACCGGA
>NZ_JAYDYX010000018.1:0-13692 GCF_034556155.1 Sphingomonas sp. CD22
GAACCACGCCGCTGCGTGGCTTAGCGGGCCAATGACAGGCATGTTCGGAGCCTGTCTCGCCCATGCGCCGGGACAGTGGCGCCCTTCCCCGGCAGCGGGTAGGGTAAACCATGGAAACGAGGCGGATCCGGCGGGTGGTCATCTTGGGGGGCGGGACCGCCGGGTGGATGACGGCGGCGGCGCTGTCGCACAGCTTCGGGGCGGCCGTGACCGTTACCCTGCTCGAATCGGAGGAGATCGGCACCGTCGGGGTCGGTGAAGCGACGATCCCGACGATACACTGGTTCAATGCGCTGATCGGGCTCGACGAGGCCGAGTTTCTGCGCGCGACCAAGGCGACGTTCAAACTCGGCATCGCGTTCGTCGACTGGACGGCGCCGGGCCATCGCTATTTCCACCCCTTCGGTCAGTATGGCGCGGCGTTGCCCGGCGTCGCCTTCCATCATCGCTGGCTGAAGGCGGCGGCCGACGGGCTCGACCTGCCGCTCGGCGCCCTGTCGCTGGCGGAAAGGCTCGCCACCGAGAACCGGTTCGCCAGACCGAGTGACGACGCGCGGTCGATCCTGTCGAGCCTCGGCTACGCCTATCATTTCGACGCCGGCCTCTACGCGGCCTATCTGCGTCGGGTGAGCGAGGCGCGCGGCGTGGTGCGCGTCGAGGGCCGGCTGGACTCGGTCGAGCGTGACGCGGACACCGGCTTCGTCGGCGCATTGACCACGGCGCGGGGCGAGCGGCTGGAGGGGGACCTCTTCATCGATTGCTCGGGCTTTCGCGCGCTGCTGATCGACGGCGTCGTCGGCGAGCCTTTCGAGGACTGGTCGCATTGGCTGCCCTGCGACCGCGCCGTGGCCATACCCTGCGCGCGGGTCGCCACCACCACGCCGTATACGCGCTCGACCGCACGCGCGGCCGGCTGGCAATGGCGCATCCCGCTGCAGCATCGGACGGGGAACGGCTATGTCTATGCCAGCGCGCAGTGCAGCGACGACGCCGCGATCGCGACGTTGCTGGCCAATCTGGATGGCGAGGCCTTGGCCGAGCCGCGGCTGCTGCGCTTCACGGCGGGTATGCGGCGCCGGCCGTGGCGCGACAATGTCGTGGCGATCGGCCTGTCGTCGGGCTTTCTCGAACCGCTCGAATCGACGAGCATCCATCTGATCCAGAGCGGTATCGCCAAATTGCTGACGCTGTTCCCCGACCGCGATTGCGACCCGGCGCTGGCGGCGCGCTTCAACACGACCTTCCCGCGCGACATGGACGGGATCAAGGACTTCCTGATCCTCCATTATCATGCCACCGGCCGCGACGAGCCGCTGTGGCGACACTGCCAAACGATGCGCCTGCCCGATGGCCTGCATGAGCGGATCGGACAATATCGCAAGTCGGGGCGGCTCATCCTGGACGCCGACGAGTTGTTCCGTGAGGCGAGCTGGCTTGCGGTGCTCGATGGCCAGGGAATCAGGGCGCAGGGCTATAATCCGCTTGCCGATGCGATCGATCCGGCCGCCAATCGCGCGCAGGTCCAGCAGATCGCCGACGTCATCGCGCGGGCGGCGCCGACGCTGCCCACGCACGACGCGGTGCTGGCGCAGATGATCGGCACGCCGTCGTGACGCCGCCGGACATCGTCGCGCGCCGCATCGGCATGGAGGCGGAGCCGATCGCGATCATCGACGGCTTCCACCCCGATCCCGACGCGTTGCGCCGCCATGCCGCCACCGCCCCCTTCGAACCCGGCCGCCATCATTATCCCGGGCTGCGCGCCAGCCTGCCCGCCGATTATTTCGCCGCGGTGCGGCCGGCGCTGACCCGCGCGCTCGCCGGGGTGTTCGATCATGACGGCGCGCTGGCATTGCTCGATTCGAGCTATGCGCTGGTCACCACGCCGCCCGAGCGACTGACGCTGCCGCAGCGGCTGCCGCATGTCGACGCGGTCGAGCCCGGCCGGATCGCCCTGGTCCATTATCTCGACCCCGACGGCAGCGACGGTACGGCTTTCTATCGGCATCGCAGCACCGGGTTCGAGCGGCTCGATCGTGCGCGCGCGCCGATCTACTTCGGCCAGCTCGACGCCGAACTGCGCCATGGCGGCGTGCCGGCACCCGCCTATATCCACGGATCGACGCCGTTGTTCGAGCGGATCGCGCTGGTCGAGGCGCGCTACAATCGCGCCGTCCTCTATCGCAGCGCCTTGCTCCACAGCGGTGCGATCGCGCCCGATGCGGTGCTGAGCGACGATCCCACGCGCGGCCGGCTGACGATCACCGCGTTCCTGGCGCCGGGCTGACCCGCGGGGGCTGCACGGCGAGATAGACGGTGCTCCACAATTGCGCCGCGTTCGATTCGTCGACGTCCTGCTTGCCCGCACCGAACGGCACGACGGCATAGCGGCCATCGGCAAAGGCCCAGGACCAGAGTTCCGAACTCTGCGTCGCGCGCGTCGCCTGGATTGCCCGCCACAGCCGCGCCTGCGCCCGGGTCAGCCGCGTCCGCGTCGCCGGCGGCAGGTCGGTCCGCGCCAATTGCCGTTCGAGGCCGGCGGCGAACAGCGCCTGCTGCCACGACCAGACCACCGCGCCATGATAAGCGGCGGGGGTGAAGCGCGCCTGCGTCGCGGCGTCGGCCTGCGCGGCATTGGCGACGAGCAGGCCGATATCGGTCATCAACCCGGCCGGGAACGGCCGCATCGCGGCGTCGACATAGGTGTCGAGATCGGCGACCGACGGGGTGGCGAACAGCAAGGCGAAGCCCTCGTCGGAATGGACGATCGGCACCGGCTTGCCGTCGGCGGCGAGTGCGATGGCGTGGAAGACGAGCGGCTTGCCGCCGAGGGATGCGAGCGCGGGTGCGGCGGGGATGCCGAGGCCCTGCGCATAACCGCGGACCCGCGCCGCCGCGTCGGCAGCGGGGATCGTCACGCGGAACAGGTCCGGCACGCGCCGGCGCCAGACCTGCGCCGTGGCGCCTGCCGATGCGAGCATCGCGCGGTCGTCCCCCGCCAGATACGGGTCGAGCAGCCCGGCGGCGAGCAGCCGCGCCGCCGCATCAAGCGCGGCGGGCACGAACACCGCGTTGACGTCATAGGGATAGCGCCCCCTCCCCAGCCCCTCTTCGCTGTCGCGCCATTCGCCGGTCATCCGGCCCTGCTTCAGGCCGATCAACCGGCCGACGGCGGGCGTCGCGGCGAACGGCTGCGCGTGGGCGACGACGAAGCGGAGGTTGCGGACCAAGGCGGCGCCGGCCGGTTCGGTCTTGCCGGGAATCCCCTCGTCGACCAGTCTCGCGGCGAGGAAGCGCCGTGCCGCGGCGCGGTCGCCGCTGTCGAGCAGGTAGCTCGCCGCCACGGGCGCGAGCATGTAATCGTCATCGATCATCGCATAATCGAGCACGGCGGCATCGCCGCTGCCGCCGTGCTGGCGGTGATCGACGACCGCGAACTCGCCGATCCCCTCTTCATGCGCGACATCGCCCGTCGGATCGAGCCGCGCCAGCACCGAAGCCAGCCCAGCCTCGATCGCGCGCGGTTGCAGGACCGGCATCAGCAGGCGCAGCGACATCAACGTATCGCGGCCGAAATAGGTCTGGAAGCGCCACGAGCCGGCGAGGAACTTCTCGCGATAGCTGAGGAAGCGCAGCGCGTTGCGCGCGATCGGATCGGCGGCGGCCTTGGCGTTGAGCAGCTCGGACGGCGCCAGCCCGGTCAGGGGCGTCTCGCCGCTGGACGCGGTGATCTCCAGGCGGATCGGTTGGCCGGACGTGGCGGTGATCGCGCCGTCGGCGATCCGGCCGGCGAGGACGCGGACCTGCAACAGATAGCCCGGCGCGCCGTCCAGCCGGGGGCGGCGCCAGGTCATCGTTTCGCCCGCGACGACCGGATCGACCGCCAGTTCCTTGGGGAAGCGGCCGACCGACTGATAGTCGCGCAGGAAACGGACGCTCGACAGCACCGCCTGTTTGATCCGCAGCCGCGGCGCGTCGATGCTGGCGACGGCGACGATCGCCGGCTGCGGCCCGGCGACACCGGGCGCCGAGGCGGCGCGCGGGGGCTGATCGAGCCGCCATGTCGCGGGACGGGCGAGCGGTTCGAACCACAATCCGACGCCGCTGTTGCCCGCCGGGAAGGCGACGAGGATACGCGGATCGCTGCCGTTGCGCAGCAGCAGATGCGCCGCGACCGGGCCGTCGCGCAGGAAGGCGTTGAGGTTCTGCCCCTCGACGACCTGATAGGCGAGTTCGGGTGCGCTGCGTTGCTGCGCCCCCGCCCAGGTCGCGCCGCCGATCGCCGCGCCGGCGAGCAGCGCCAGTATCCGGGTCTTCATCTCACCACTCCTCGATGGGGCCGACGCCATCGTTCGCCCGCTTTCGTGTTCCCGCGTGGACTATCGTCCATGAGCGCGAGCTGGGTCGATCCACTTTGATGCCAACTCCGTCACAACGAGCCGTTCGAAACCTTGGCCAAACATCTTGTGAACCCCGGCGAAGGCCGGGGCCCAGTCGGGAAGGCCGCTGTAAGTGATTACAAACCTTCACCCAACTGGGCCCCGGCCCTCCGCCGGGGTACAGGCTTGGTGTGTCACGGACCGACTTTGGCAGAGGTTGCCAGCCGGTTCGGGTCGACGGGTCCCTTGCGGCGACCGGTCGCACCCCGGTCAGAACCGGAACGTCACCGATCCGCCATAGGTCGGGCCGACGATGCCGCGGGCGTAGAAATAGCCGTCGGTGATCGCCTGCGTCTGGCCCTGGCGCGGATTGCCCTCGGTCAGGCCGACGACGTTGAAGATATTCTCCGCATTCACCGCCACCTGCAGCTTCTCGGTGACGTTGAGCGTCACCCCGGCGCTGGTCACGCCATACCCCGGCAGCGCCACGCCGTTGCCGGCATCGGCGAAGATCTTGCCGATATATTTGTAGCGGCCGAAGATCTCACCCAGGCCGTTGGGCAGCCGGATCGCCGGCGTGACGGTCCACAGCGAGGCCGGCGTACGTTCGGGACGGTTGCCTGCATAGCCCGCGTCGGTGACGCCATCGAGCTGGAGATTGACCAGCTTGGGGTCCTGGAACACGCCCTGGAAATCGACCGAGAACCAGCGGATCGGCCGCACCAGTACATCGACCTCGACACCCTTGGTGCGCAGATCGGCGTTGATGTTCTGTTGCTGCGTCGGGTTGGCCGGGTTGGCGAAATTGTAGTTCTGGTCGTCGAAATTGGTGCGGAACACCGTCACCGATCCGGTGAACAGGCTGGAATATTGGTAGCGCAGCCCCGCCTCGTAGAGCTTGATCGTCGTGATCGGGTCGATGTTGTTGGTCTGGAAGCCGTCGGCGTAGCGCGCGTAGATCGAGAAGTTCGGCGCGAACAGGTAATTGGCGCCGATCGTCCAGGCGATCTTCGACTGGCTGAGCTTGCCGTCCGCGCCGGTGCGGGTGGCGTTGGTCGGCGCATATTGGCCGTTGAAGGTCGAACCGACGTTGCGGATCACGCCGTCCTGGCTGGCCGGCACCGCCTGGTTGGTCGCCGCCGTCACGCCGTCGAAGGCGGTCGCCGTGTCGCGCTCCCAGCGGATGCCGCCGTCGATGCGCAGATGATCGCCGAGTGCGATCTCGTCGTTGGCGTAGAGCGAGACGGTCTCGTCCTTGCGCTCGCGGATGCCGTTGCCCCAATCGCCGTAGGAGACGAGGCCGCTGTCGGTCAGCGTGCCGATCACCGCATTGGCGCCGTTCAGCGCGACGATGTCGTAGATGTCGCTGTTGTTCTTGACGTCGTTGACGACGCTGGCGGTCGCGGACTGATCCTGGTTGCGCTTCACATTGTAATACATGCCGCCGACGGTCAGCGAGTTCTTGATCGCACCGAACTGCGTTTCCCAACGCGCGCCGATGTTGCTGCCGAAATCCTTGCCGTGGACGGCATCGTGGTTGAGCGTCGTGCGCTGGAGGAAGCCGTTGCCGTTGAGCGCGTTGAGCGCCGCGGTCTGATCCGAGCCGAGCACCACGCCGGTGCGCAGGTTGCGGATGCCGAAGCGGGTGGTGGCGGGATAAGCGGCGAAGCCGGCGCGCAGCACGTCGATGATCGGCGAGCGTGCCGGATCGGGCGTCAGATAGTCGACCGCGCTGGCGAGGCCGGCGTTGCCCGTCCCCGATCCGGGGAACAGGCCGTTGAAATCATATTTGTAATCGATGTAGCGCGAACGGGCGAACAGGCTGACCGTCTCCGACACCGGCACGTCGATATCGAGCCGGGCCTGATTGTAGAGCGAGCGGATGCCGTCGCGATAGCGGAACGGCCGATAGCCGCTGGCATGCGCGAAGGTCGACACCGGCACGTCGATCGAGGTGAAGGCGTCGCCGCCGATATTGTCCTTCTGGATGTTGAAGCCGGGGATGCTCGACGGCTTGCCGTTCTCGAAGCGATAGGGCGCGTCGGCGTAGAAGGCGGTCTCGATATCGCCGCGGCGGCCGGACAGGCGGACCGAACCGCCGCCGGGCAGCCGGTATTCGAGCGCGCCCTTGATGCGATAGCCGGCATAATCATAGGGATTGCGGCGGACGCCGGGGCTGCTCTGCACATAGCCGCCGAAGTTGAACGCGAGATTCTCGGCGAGCGGCGCGGAATAATAGAAATCGGCGCGCTTCAGGCCGTAGTTGAAGCCGGTGAGCCGCACCGCGCCTTCGAACTGGTTGAAATTGGGGCGCTTGGAGATGAAGTTGATCGTCGCGCCGGCGCCGTTGACGGTCAGCACGCCCGACGAGCCGCCCTTCACCGCCTCGAGCCGGTCGATCGTCAGATCCTGCTGGAAGAAGAAGTCCGAGCCGCCGCCACCGTAGAGGACCGGCATGCCATCCTCCTCGATCTGGACGAAGCGCTGGCCGCCGCCCTGCAGGCCGCGCACCGAATAATTGTTCGACGATTCGCCCGCGGTCGCCTCGACGAAGATGCCGGGGACCAGCTCGAGCATGTCGGCGGTCGAGCGCGGCGCGCGGCGGTCGATCGCCTCGCGCGTCGCATAAGTGATGTCGGCGGAGGAGGTGATCAGCGGGCGGTCGCGGGTGGTCTGGCCGGTGACGACGATATCCTGGAGATCGTCGTTCGCTTCGGCCGGGGCGGTCGCGGCGGCGGGCGTACCGGCCTGCGTGGTCGGCTGATCGCCCGGCACGGTCTGTGCCGCGGCGGCGAAAGGCAAGGTCGCGGCGCCTGCGAGCAGCAGGGCGCGAATCCCAACATGGTCGGTGCGCATCGTATCTCCCCAAAAACGTCTGCCGTTCTTTGACGGCTGCGCGAGTCGTTATACCTTTCGGGCATCCGGCAACAGCGGTCGGCGCGGATTCGGACCAGAATGGGTGGAGCCTGTGGCGCCGGGGACACAGCCGGGATCACAGGCCCGAACACAGGGGCGCGGTGCGCCGAAGCTTGCGCCGGTGCGGAAATTCGCTATAGGCCCCCGCTTCGCGATGCGTCCGGTTGTCGGTGGCGTCCAGCGACCGGCGTTGCGTCGGTTGCCCGGGCGGCCCGTCGGGCTCATCGGTTTTCCGTAAGCCGATTCCTAGAACAAGGTGCCGAAATGGCCGTCCCCAAGCGAAAGACCTCTCCCTCCAAGCGCGGCATGCGTCGCAGCCACGATTCGCTCAGCATCGAATCGTTCCAGGAGTGCCCGAACTGTGGCGAGCTCAAGCGTCCGCACAATCTGTGCACCGCTTGCGGCCACTATAACGGCCGCGAGATCGTCTCGGTCGAGGGCTGAGCCCCTCCCCTCCCATCCGGATAAGCGCTGAACATGCCCGACACTTCCTGGATCGCCGTCGATGCGATGGGCGGCGACGAAGGGCTGGCGGTCATGCTCGCCGGCGTGGCTGCCGCCCGCCGGCGATATGAAGGTATGCGATTCTTCCTGGTGGGCGACGAGGCCAAGGTTGCGGAAGAGCTGAAGAGCCATCCCAACCTCAGCCAGCACAGCGAGATCGTCCACGCCCCCGAGACCGTCGGTTCGAGCGACAAGCCGAGCCAGGCGATCCGCCGCGCCAAGACGACCTCGATGGGTATCGCCATCGATCTGGTGAAGCAGGGCCGTGCCGGCGCCGCGGTGTCGTCGGGCAATACCGGCGCGCTGATGGCGATGGCCAAGGTCGCGCTGCGCACCCTGCCCGGCATCGACCGGCCGGCGCTCGCCGCGCCGTTGCCGACCTTGGGCGACAACGATGTCGTGATGCTCGATCTCGGTGCGAATACCGAGGTGGATGCGCGCAACCTCGTCCAGTTCGCGGTGATGGGCGCCGCTTATGCGCGGACGATCATGGACCTCGACAGCCCGCGCGTCGCGCTGCTCAACATCGGCAGCGAGGACCAGAAGGGCACCGACGAGATCCGCGACGCCGCCGCGGTGCTAAAAGGGCAGACGCATCTGCCGCTGACCTTCACCGGCTTCGTCGAGGGCAACCAGCTCGCGCGCGGCAATCACGACGTGATCGTCTGCGACGGCTTCGCCGGCAATATCGCGCTCAAGACCGCCGAGGGCACCGCGCGCTTCGTCGCCGACCTGCTCAAGCGCGCATTCAGCTCGTCGGTCCGTTCGAAGGTCGGCTTCCTGATCTCGCGCCCGGCGACCGAATTGCTGCGCGACCACCTCGATCCCAACAACCACAATGGCGCGGTCTTCCTCGGCCTCAACGGCATCGTCGTGAAAAGCCACGGCAGCGCCAACGAGCGCGGCGTCGCCACCGCGATCGGCAATGCCGCCAAGATGGTGCGCGCCGACCTGACCCGCCGCATCGCCGACGATCTCGGCAATTTCGAAAAGAAAGCCGCATGATCCGTTCGGTCGTCCTCGGCACCGGGTCGGCGCTGCCCGAGCGGCGCGTGTCCAACGCCGAACTGGAAGAGCAACTCGACACCAGCGACGCCTGGATCGTCGAGCGCACCGGCATCCGCTTTCGCCACATTGCCGGTCCGCACGAGACGACCGCGACGCTCGCCGCCGACGCCTGCCGCGCCGCGCTCGATTCGGCCGGCATCGCCGCCGGCGAGATCGACCTGATCGTGCTGGCGACCGCCACCCCCGACCAGACCTTTCCGGCCACCGCCACCAAGGTGCAGGCGATGCTCGGCATCAACGATTGCGTCGCGTTCGACGTCGCCGCAGTCTGCTCGGGCTTCCTCTATGCGGTGCAGGTCGCCGATTCGATGCTGCGCACCGGCGTGCATCGCCGCGCCCTGGTGATCGGCGCCGAGACGTTCAGCCGCATCCTCGACTGGGAGGATCGCACCACCGCGGTGCTGTTCGGCGACGGCGCCGGCGCGATCGTGCTCGAAGGACAGGAAAGCGACGCCGACACCGGCCGCGGCATCCTCGCCACCAAGCTGCACGCCGATGGCCGCCACAACGACCTGCTCTATGTCGATGGCGGCCCGTCGACCACCGGCACCGTCGGCAAGCTGCGTATGAAGGGCCGCGAGGTGTTCCGCCACGCCGTCGTCAACCTCGCCGCGGTGCTGGAGGAGACATTGGTCATCGCCGGCCTGACCTCGGCCGATGTCGACTGGGTGGTCCCGCATCAGGCCAATGCCCGCATCCTCGACGCGACCAGCCGCAAGCTCGGCCTGTCCCCCGACAAGATCGTCGTCACCGTCGATCGCCACGCCAATACCTCGGCCGCCTCGGTACCGCTCGCATTGGACGTCGCGGTGCGCGACGGCCGCGTCCGCCAGGGCGAGATCGTCGTGCTCGAGGCGATGGGCGGCGGCTTCACCTGGGGCGCCGCCGTCGTCCGCTTCTGACAGCAATTCGTTCGTTTTTCCGGCCTTGCCGGGAACCTGACAACAAAGTCACTTTCGGACACGTCTGCTATCGTGTAACATTATACGCGGGCATCCTAGCAGATGGAGTGGGGCGAGCGTGTTGATGACTACTGTTGGAACACTGACGAGGGCGGACCTTTCGGAAGCCCTGCACCGTCAGATCGGATTGTCGCGGACCGAGTCGGCGAAGATCGTGGAACAGATTCTGACCGAAATGTGCGAGGCGCTCGCGCGGGGCGAGAACGTCAAGATTTCGGGCTTCGGCACCTTCGTCCTGCGCGACAAGGGCGAGCGGATCGGCCGCAATCCCAAGACCGGCGTCGAGGTGCCGATCGCGCCGCGGCGGGTGCTGACGTTCCGCGCCAGCCAGATGATGCGCGAACGCATCGTCACCTCCAGCTGAGCCGGATGGTCTCCGGCACGCCCAAGGCGAGCGGAGCGTTCAGGACGATCGGGGAAGTGTCGGAGGCCACAGGCCTCCCGCAGCATATCCTGCGCTATTGGGAAACCCGTTTCCCGCAGCTACGCCCAGTGACGCGTGCCGGAAACCGTCGTTATTACCGACCCGAAGACGTCGCCCTGGTGCGGCGCATCGATGCGTTGCTCAACGCGCAGGGCTATACCGTCCGCGGCGTCCAGCAATTGCTGACCCATCCCGCCCCGCCGGAGGCTCGCCCCGGCGATGGCCCGGACGATGGGGCGCCCACGATGCTTGCGGCGCTGCGCACGATCCGCGACGATCTTGGCCGCGCGCTGACGCAGGACGACGATATCGCCTGACCGGCCGGCCGGGCACGCCGGGTATCGGGCTGCGATCCGGAAAGGACCCACCATGGCCGTCGCCCATCGCCGCACCCGCCTGCTCGTCCTGGCGATGCTGTTGCTCGTCTATACGTTCAACTTCCTCGATCGGCAGATCCTCGGCATGCTCGCCGCGCCGATCAAGGCGGAACTGCACCTTACCGATACGCAATTGGGCGCGCTCGGCGGCATCGCCTTCGCCTTGCTCTATTCGACGCTGGCGATCCCGCTGGCGCTGGTCGCCGACCGGACGAGCCGCAGCTGGGTGATTACGATCAGCCTTGCGATATGGAGCCTGTTCACCGCCTTGTGTGGGCTCGCGACCGGCTTCTGGCAGCTCTTCGCGTGCCGCCTCGGCGTCGGGGTGGGCGAGGCCGGGGGCGTCGCGCCATCCTATGCGATGATCGCCGATTCCTTTCCGCCACGTCAGCGCGGCCGGGCGCTGGCGATCTATTCGCTGGGCATTCCGATCGGGATGGCAGCGGGGGCGTTGCTGGGCGGCGTGCTGGCGAGCGCGGTCGACTGGCGGCGGGCGTTCCTTGCGGTCGGCATCGCCGGGCTGATCCTCGCGCCGATCTTCCGCTGGCTGGTGACCGAGCCGGCACGCGGCCGGTTCGACCCGCACGTCACGATCGGTCCGGGCAGCGCGTCGACGCTGGCGGTGTTCGAATTGCTCGCGGGCAAGCCGAGCTTCTGGCTGATGGCCTTCGCCGCCTCGTGCAGCTCGCTCGCCGGCTATGGCCTCGCCTTCTGGATGCCGTCGGTCCTGATCCGGTCGTTCGGCTTCACCTTGCTGACCGCGTCGCAGTATCTCGCCGCGCTGCTGCTGGTCGGCGGCACGATCGGAGTGTTCGCGGGCGGCTGGCTCGCCGACCGGCTCGGCCGCAGCGATCGCGGCGTCCATGCGCGGTTGCCGGCGATCGCCTGGCTGATCACCGCGCCGCTGTTCGCTGCCGGACTCAACAGCGCCTCGCCCACGCTCGCCTGGCTGCTGTTCCTGATCCCGCACGGGCTCAACATCCTGTGGCTCGCGCCGGTGACCAATGCCGTCCAGCATCTGGTGCCGCCGCCGATGCGCGCCACCGCCGCGGCATGCTTCCTGTTCATCAACAATCTCATCGGCCTGGGGCTGGGATCGCTGGTCATGGGGCGATTGTCCGATGCGATGACCGCCGCCTATGGCAGCGACGCGCTGCGCCACGCGGCGCTGGCGGCGCTCGCCTTCTACCCGGTCGCGGCGTTGCTGATGCTGCTCGCGGTACGGCCGCTGCGCCGCGACTGGGTGGGCTGACCGCGCGTTACCGTTCGCGCGTCGCGGCGAAGCGGACCTTGCTGTAGCGATCGGCGATGTAATTGACCTCCCACGCGCTCTTGGCGAGGAAGACCGGATTGCCGTCGCGGTCCTTGGCCATCGCGGAACGGTTGAGATCCATGAATTCCTTGAGGTCGCTCGGGTTCTCCGCCGAGACCCAGCGCGCGGTCTCGAACGGCGCCGGCTCCAGCCCGGCCGCGACTTTATATTCGGCGTCGAGCCGGCTGAGCAGCACCTCGAGCTGGAGCTGGCCGACGACGCCGATGATCCAGTTCGAGCCGATCTCCGGGTAGAAGACCTGCGTCACGCCCTCCTCGGCCATGTCGTCGAGCGCCTTGCGGAGCTGCTTGGTCTTGGTCGGGTCCTTGAGCTGGACGCGACGCAGGATCTCGGGCGCGAAATTGGGCAGGCCGGTGAAGCGCACGTCGGCGCGCTCCGACAGGGTATCGCCGACGCGCAGCGTGCCGTGGTTGGGGATGCCGATGATGTCGCCCGGAAACGCCTCGTCGGCGAGTTCGCGGTTCTGCGCGAAGAACAGGATCGGCGAATGGACCGCGATCGGCTTGCCGTGGCCCGTCGGCGTCAGCTTCATGCCGCGCTTGAACGTCCCCGAACACAATCGCATGAACGCGATGCGGTCGCGATGGTTGGGGTCCATGTTCGCCTGCACCTTGAAGACGAACCCGGTGACCTCGTCATTGTCGGGCGAGACGGGGGCGGGCTCGGCCGGCTGCGCGCGCGGCGGCGGGGCGTGTTCGGCGAGCGCACCGATCAGCTCGGCGACGCCGAAGTCCTTGAGCGCCGAGCCGAAATAGACCGGGGTGAGGTCGCCGTTGCGATAGGCCTCGGCATCGAATTCGGGATAGCCCGCCTGCGCCAGCTCGATCTCCTCCGCCCAGCGCTCGGAGAGCGTCGGGTCGGCCTCGGTCTTGCCGAGGAAGGCGCGGCTGTCGCCTTCGGGGCGGCTGATCGTGTTGGTGACGAGGTCGAGCACGCCCTCGAACTCGCCGCCCATGCCGACCGGCCAGCTCATCGGCGCGACGTCCAATGCGAGCATGTCGGCGATCTCGTCGAGCAATTCGAAGATCGGGCGCCCTTCGCGATCGACCTTGTTGACGAAGGTGATGATCGGCACCGAGCGCAGGCGGCACACTTCGAACAATTTGCGCGTCTGCGGCTCGATGCCCTTGGCGGCGTCGATCACCATCACCGCCGAATCGACCGCGGTGAGCGTGCGATAGGTGTCCTCGCTGAAATCCTCGTGCCCCGGCGTGTCGAGCAGGTTGAAGGTGATGCCGTCGCGCTCGAACGTCA
Organism: Sphingomonas sp. CD22; assembly: GCF_034556155.1. NCBI lineage: Bacteria > Pseudomonadati > Pseudomonadota > Alphaproteobacteria > Sphingomonadales > Sphingomonadaceae > Sphingomonas > Sphingomonas sp. CD22. The sequence goes on from NZ_JAYDYX010000018.1 coordinate 13,218, forward strand.
TCACCGACGAAGTGACCGAGATGCCGCGCTGCTGCTCGATCTTCATCCAGTCGGAGCGGGCGCGACGGGTCTGGCCGCGCGCCTTGACCTCGCCGGCGAGATGGATCGCGCCGCCGAAATACAGCAGTTTCTCGGTCAGCGTGGTCTTGCCGGCGTCGGGGTGGGAGATGATCGCGAAGGTGCGGCGGGGGGAGGTCACTGGCGGTATCCGGCTGGCGGGCGACTCGGGCGGGAGCCGCGGAAGGTGGCGAAATCGACGCTAGGTCGGGATCGACGACGCCCCGCCCGGAGCGGCGCGCTGGATGCGGCCGGCTGCGGGAGGGGCGTGTCGTCGCGGCGCTTTGCCAGATGTGGGGCGTGGAGGACAGAGGGTGTAGAGTGTAGCGGCTACCTGGTCGTCATCCCGGCGGACGCCGGGACCCATGGATTCGGCGCCATGGACGTCGGCGCGACTCCTGACTGCGCCGCCACCATG
>NZ_JAYDYX010000019.1:0-9546 GCF_034556155.1 Sphingomonas sp. CD22
CCGTTATAGAACTACAATCGCCGCCCTCACGGGCGGCGTTGTCGTTTGTGGCCCATGACATTAGGTCCGACACCTTCGCCACCACTTCCGCCTCAGGACCATGCGGTCCGTCGGGATAAATAGTCACGCTTTCGATAAGCGTTTCGAGCACTTCAGCCGCTTCGCCGATGACCGCCTCGTCGTTCAACGTCTCCCGTAAGGCCGCAACCTTCTCCTTGAATCTGCGCAACAGCATGGGATGTGGTAAAATGTCGGCAGAGGATGACGCAGACGGTGCCGCCAGGCGTGCTTCCAGCAAAGCCCTCTCGGCCTCCCGGCTCGCGAGGAGGGTCTGCAGCGTCGGGCTCAACACGCCCTGCAGCAAGTTTGCGGTCAGGTTTTCAAGTTCCTGTCTCACGCCGTTCAGGCGGGTCGCGGTGACTTCGTCACGCTGATCGCGGCTCTGGTTGACCCGAGCGACTTCCCGCTCGAACTCCTCGAGGAAGAGCTTTGCATGGTCTTCTGTCATCAGGTGATGCTGAAGGACGGCGAGCGTAGCGGTTTCCAGCGGTCCCTTCCGGACCGAGATTATGTTCGAGCAGGTTCCCCGCTCTTTCTGGCCCGCGCAGCGATAATAATCCGCGCCTGAAATCGTGTAATTCGAACCGCAGCAGCTGCACCGGATAAGACCGGACAGCAGATGCTTTTTGCGCTTCTGCCGAACCGAGTTTTCGTTATTCGAAAGCTGTCGGCGCTCGATCTGATCCCTGACAGACTCCCACAGAGCGTCATCGATGATGCGAAGATCCGGTACCGCGACCTCGATCCATTCGCTTCTGTCACGCAACCGATAGCGCCGCTCGCGCTTCTCGCTGTCCGGATTGCGGCGCCACTGGCGGCGCCCCCAGACCAGTCGGCCGACGTAGAGCGGGTTGTTGAGGATGCCCGTCGCTTTCTTTGGATCGCCCCGGATCGTCGATGCATTCCACTGGCCGCCGCGGGGGCCCGGGATCCCGTCGGCATTGAGACACGTGGCGATCTGGATGGACGAGCGGCCGGCCGCAAACTCGGCGAAGATGCGCTCGACAATGATGGCCTGCGTTTGGTCGGTCTCCAGCAAGCCACGAATGAGTTCGCCGCGTGCGTCGAGCTTAATGACGCGCTTGAAGCCGTAGGCCTTGCCGCCCGCAAAGCGACCGGCAAGGACCGCGGCCTCCATCCCGCGCACGGTCTTGTCGATCAGATGCTTGAGAAAGATCGCACCGAGCAGCCCGGCAACCGCGAACTTGATCTCGTCGACATGGCCTTCGGAAACCGTATGCAACGACACCCGATGATACATCAGCTTCTTGCCCAGGAATGCGACGTCTTCGGCGTCGCGGGCCAGCCGGTCGAGAGCCTCGCAGACGACGATGTCAATCGCGCCTGTTTCAACGTCGCGCAGCAGTTTCTTCAAGCCGGGACGATCGCGGCGATAGCCGGACTGTTCAGGGTCGAGATAGGTGGCAACGACCGTACCACCGAGATACTCGACCAGTTTCATGCAGGACGCCGCCTGATCCGAACTCGATGTCGCGGTTTGCATCGCCGTCGAATGGCGGCCGTAGAGCGCGATACGCGGTAGGGCTTTGGTCAGCATGGTGGATTATCCGTGGTGGCTGATGGGCAGGATGACTCGTCCGCGGCGTGGCGGCAATGCTCGATCGCGGCCTGCCGCGCCAGGAGACGTACCAGCGCTTCCAATCCACAGCGGAACGCGCCGTGGTCGAAGGTGGGAGTCTCGCGATTGATGGCGCCGTCCTGACTTCGATTTTTAGAAGGTTTTTGCCGCGACATGAATCGGTTATGGGATTTGCCGATCACCCACTTGCAAGAACGGCACACTCGATGGCCGCCCGGTCACATTATTTTCCAGCGGCGGACGTTCCTGCCGAAATCGGCGGGTCGATTCGGCAGCTTCGTCAGGCGAAAGGCTGGTCACAGGCGGCACTTGCCCGGCAGAGCGGCGTATCACGCGAGACCATCCTGCGCGTCGAGGCGGGCAAACGAAAGCCGCTCGCCGCGACCGTGCTGATGGTAATTGCCGTTCTGCTTGCCGATCAGGATGACGTCGAGCTTCAGGACGTGGTGCCGGCATGGCCCGAGTTCGATCCCTGCGACCCGGTCGGGCATGGACCGCGAAGCAGGGCCAGAAGGCTGCAACTCAAACGGACCCTGGCTGATGTCGCGACCATGACCGGCGTGAGCGAGGCGACCCTGTCGCGTTTCGAACGCGGGATCGGGGGTATATCGTCGCTGATCGAGATCGAGATCACCGGCCTTGGTGACCACATGCCGCGCCTGCGCAGCGAGAGTCTGGCTCACGCACTGCGATTTCACGATCTTGCCGACCACGAGGCCTTTTGCGATGCCGATGACTGGCGTCAGTGGCCAATCTGACGAAGGCATGGCTTTCCGCCAACGGTCCGATGGCGATTTGGCCTCCGCAAAGGCTTGTTCCTATCGCCCCGAGATCGAGCCGAGCGGCAGTAATGTGTGACGCCGGAATGCGACGACCGCAGCCCCCTCGGCGTCGGTCAAGGTCGTGGAGTGAGGTGCCTTCGGCCTAGTCTTCAAATCCTCGACTGTCGCCCACTTACACCATTTCGCTACTGTCTTCGGGTTCATCCCAAGCTCCCGCGCTAAGCGTCGAGCGCGAAGCTTGCTATCGCTGTATTGCTGCTCGGACGGCGTGCGTGATCGTGGCGCTCCGGTGACGTACCTGTCCCATACGGTTTCCTTCCAATCCAACGTAAGGATCGCACCATCAAACCGTGGGATCGAACACCTAACTCCCGAGCAAGCCGAGCAAAGCATGACTGGCTAACCCAGCGTGTCCGCCGACACGGAAAAAGATCAGCGGCCCTGATTTAACTCTCGGGGATGTCCAGACCGCGAACGGCAGTCTGCTGCGCCCGATGGCGTCTCGTTATGGAACACATCCCAATGGCGCTGCGTCGCATGGTGCATGTGCACGACTTGATCCTCTGACTCACGGATCCTAAGTAGTTGGCACGGGAAACCGTTGCGCCGAGACGTCGTCGACCCCTTGTAAAGGGCTGTGCTGAGTCGGCAAAAGAGGCGAGAACACCTGACTTGCCTTACGCCAGCCGTCGTCGACACGGTTGGCATCCCTTCTCCGGTTGAGAAGGTGGCTGGTCCGGCGACGGGCCGGACCGGGCTGTCAGGTGCCGAGGTTCCATCCATCCATACGAACGGAGGAACCCTCGTGGAAAATGATGCGCGCAATCCGAAGCATGGGGTCGCTGGAGACCCAGCTAACAATGGAGGATTGTCGCCGCTCGCAAAGGTCGAAGCGGCCAGCGGCCGCGCCTTGGTCGCGGGGCCGGGAGGTCGAGTGGGCAAAGGCGGACGGCTACTGGCCGAAACCAGTTTGCCCGGCCTGATCGAACACTATGAAAGCGACGATCGATTCACGTCGCCGGCCCTGATCCTCGCGATCGAGGAGAGCTTTGGCAGGATCCAACTTGATCCCTGCTGGCACGAGGCGAGCTCGGTCCGGCCGGTTCATCACTTTGACGTCCGTCAGGGGCACGATGGGCTGAGGGACGAATGGTTTGGGAGCTTCGCGTTCGTCAATCCGCCTTGGTCCGCCCAAGACGACTGGGTAAGGCGCGGGCACGACCAGTGGTTGCGCGGTAATGTGCGCAAGGTCGTTTTCCTTGTACCCGCCGCGACGGGCGCTGTCTTCTTTCACGAGGCGCTTGCCGGCGATGCTGCGATCTTCCTCTTCAGGGGTCGACCCAGCTTCTCCAAAGTGGGCGGGACTGAAGAAGGGACGATGGTCAACGTAATGCTGGTGGCGCTTGGAGCGACTGTCGATGACAGACGGCGTCTGGCCGAGCGCGTGCGGGGTTCATGGTGGCGGCCGGAGCAGCTTCCGGCAGTCATTGTTGGGAAAACACAGCGCGTCACGGGTGCTGCGTCCTGGACGCTAGCTTCGATTTCCTGCGTCGCGGGAAAAGGCCGAGCGGTGACGTGCGGACCGCCGCTCGCGCTAGAGCAGGGGTAACGGCGGAGTTTTTGCGATCCTGATTGAATTCAGGGCGGAACGCCACTTCAGGAACCCGGCATGCTGTTTCGCTGAGATTGACCTTCCCCCTTCTCGGCGGACACGCTGGGTTAGCCGGTCATGCTTTGCTCGGCTTGCTCGGGAGTCAGATACTTGAGGCCGAGTGCATGCGGTGCTGGTTGTAATAGCCTCGATCTAAGCCCAACGCCGATCGCGTGGCGCCGGCATGGCTGGCGAACGGAACGAGGGCCGGGAGCGATCCTGGCCCTTTTTTCATGATCGCGGACGGCGCGGCGTGACGGCGACGTTACGGCAGCAACACAGTGCTCCCCAGCAGTTTCGGCGCAATCGGCAGATATTGACGACTGTCGGTGGTTTCCGATCGAAACCCACGCCCCGCCAGCGCGCGGAAACGATGGCGACGGATCAGGCGCTCAACGCGGCCACGGCTGCACGGCCGACCTTCCGCCCGCAGAGCGACATGAATCCTGAGTGATCCGTAACGCCCCTGGTGCCACGCCTGGAGCCAGCGAACGTCGTGCAACAATGCCAGGTTCGCTGTCGTTCGCGCCCGCAGGACCCGCACCCTCACCGAGGAAGCATGCCGAACGGTATGCCGCTTCGATCAGGGCGCACGCATGCCCTTCGACGATACGCCGTAGGAAAACAACGACGGAGGTCGGGGAAATAGGGGAACGGTCAATTGAGTGGGTGATCCAGTTTTGAGCTGGGAAAAATACAGGAGTGAGAATGATGGGTATTCTGGTCTTGATCGTGATCATCTGGCTGGCGGCTCGAGTGATCCCGATCATGCTCGTTGGCATGATCGCCACGATCATCGCGATCACGCTGGCTGTGTCGAGCCGGCGCAATGCTCGGGCGCTCATCGCGTCCCGCGCCCGGCATGTCCGCGCCGCGCGGTGGGAGGATCGTCCGTCCCGCGCCGATCGTCGGCTGTTCGCCCGGTCAATCCGGACGTCGATCCGGCAGACTATCGTCCGAAGCCTGTTCCCGAACATCGCCGCGCGCGCCGACGATATCGTGTCCGCTGCGGAAAGGGGCCTTGGCTTCCGATTGTGAATGGACGAACGCGTAAGGTGCGGCATGGAGCCTTTCGCGCTATGGCGTTGCGCGTGAAAACCACGACGCGAGGGCGGGTGCCGACAGATCGAAATCAATTGCGGGACCTCGTCGATCGCATGCTCTGCATCGTCGATTCCGCCCACTACCGAGTAAGTGGCGGGAGGCACGTCCTCGACGTCGCCATCGGTGGGGGCAGCATCGCATTCGACCCCGGCGCAGGATCGTCCGATCGGCCACTCGAGCAGCTCGCCGTTGCAGTCGAGGCTTGCATGATGCTTGACCGATCGCGGAGCATGCTGGCCGCGGTCGATCATACGGACGACCTGCTTCCGTTGTGGCTGGTGACAGGATCCAGCGTGCTGGCCGCCTGGCTTTCCTGGTCGCGCAACCAAGCCGCGCTGCGTCGAAGGCTGGCATTTTCAGAAAAGACGGCAGACGCACCTATAATGGGCTATTTCGAGCGGCGTGCGCGGCGCGACCTTGGACAGGGCGGGATCAGGATCCGGGTGCGAAACAGCCTCGCGGTCGCCGAGAAGATCGAGCTGGCCGGTCGATCACGCTGCATTATGACGCTAGGCCGCGAGGCCCGGATCCGGATCGAAGGTAATCTCCTGCCCGAGACGATCATCTCGGCGCTTCAAGACGATTCACTTCGCAACAACAGGCGCAAGGTCGCAGAGCTCGTGGATCACCCGTTCTTCATTTCTACCGACTTGCAAATCGCTGGCATCCGCAATGTCGTTAACGCGGTCGAGATCGACGTAAAAAGCGACTGGGGACCGCTCATGCCTGTGCCCGGCGCGGCATGGCGAGCTGTACCGCGGGGCGCGGACCTGCCCTGCCCCTGGCGCGCGACTAGCCGAGAGATCGCTGAGTTATACGATCTTGTCGATGCCGGACGCGGGCTTGCGGCAAGCTAATCGTGCGCGCCCGACCACGTCTCAGGCACGATCCTCATTGATGATGTGATTGCCGTCGGTCGAATAGACCGCGTGATATTCGGCCTCCGTGTCGAGGTAGAATCCGCGCAATTGTTTGTACTGGATGATCCCAAGCGTAGCCGCGAGGGTGTTGAGATCGGCAACCTGGATGTTGCTGCGGTAGATATCGTCGTCGTCGCGTCCGGTCACCGGGATGCGACCCTTGTCAGGGATATGGGCACGCATCGCAGGCGTACTGGTGGTCACCCGCACCAGGCCCATCAGCTGGTCGTCGACCAGCGTCAGCCCCAGCCCGCAGTCGATGAACGGCACGTCCATCGCTTCGAGCGCGGGGATGATGAACGCTCGGGCCTCCACGCTGTCGACGCAGCAGAACACGAAATCGACACCATCGAGCAGGTCGAGATTGGCAGGGTCGAGGTGAACGGGATGCGCCACGATGCCGCGGTGCATGCGGCTGTAGGTCCGCGCGAAATAGGCGACCTTGGTCATATTTGCCGCGATGTCGTCGAGCCCCATCGCGCCGGGCGAGCGGAAGGCGTTGTGCTGCTGCATGATGTCGCCATCGATCAGCACGATCCGATCGACCGGCGTCTTGCTGAGCAGGTCGAGCGTTACCGAGCCGGTACCGCCAAGTCCGAGGATCGCGACGGTGCCACCCTCGAGCTTGCGCGATACCGCTTCGATCCCCGCCCGGCTCGACGCGGTGTCGGCATAGACGAACCGACCCGATGGCCGGCTCGCCTCGACCGGAGCGGGCAGGGTGGGGTCAGCTGGCATTGGTGACATTGGCGTTGACGAGGAGGCCCTCGTTCAACTCGATGACGTCGCCCGGGGTCAGCGAGCCGACCGGCCGCAGCGTCGGGCCGTTGCGGAACGTAAGTGTCGCGGCGCCCGGCTGGGTGAAGTCCCGATCGGGAAACGCGATGCGCAGCAGCTGCTCGAACGTCGCAGTCCGGCCGCGCAGCGCCTGCCAGCGACCGTTGACCGAGATCGAGGTGCGGCCGTCGGTGGCGATTGCGGGACGCCGGGTCGAGCGCTCCGCTTCGCCGATCAGATAAAGGCGCGGCGGCTTTGTGTTCGGGAGTGCGGGGGCGGGGATGACCCCGTGCATCGTGGCAGGCATAGTCTGGATCGGCATGCTTCGTCTCCTTGGTTGAACGTCAGAACGGAATTTGTTCGTCGTATTCGAGCCTGTGATCGGGAGAGCCCTGACGGAGCGCCATGAGCGCGTTGACCATGTCGGCGTAGAGACCCTTGGCGCTCTTAAAGTAATAGTGGGGCAACGCGGCCTGGATGCGCGCCCAACTGTACAAAGGATCGGTAGGCTCGAGCCTGAGATCGTTCATCACCTCCAGCATGACTGACAGCGTGAGCACGCTATCGAGCCCGCCCGGGGGACGCTGCAGGACGACGGGGGTCGAGATATTGCGAAGCGCAGGGGGCAGGGCCGACACCTGATCGCACTGGATAACCCATGTCACCTCGCCAAGATCGACGGTGATGCCGAGCTGGTCCTCGCTCCAGCACGTGCCGGTCTCGGGGTCCATCATCGTTGCTAGGCCCGCGCTCACATCCTCGCTGACCTTGTCGGCACCGATGACGGTCGCGACCGGGTTGGCGATGCGCGTCGCCGACATCGCGATGGTGAGCGGTGACGCCCATAGCGCCTCGTTCACGTGGCGCGAGGCGGCGATGTTGGCGGCGATTACCGGATCGGTGAGATTGAGAATACAGTGCGGCACGCCTACGACGCGTGCCAGCCAGCGCGCCGCGTGTGTGCGACCGGCGCCATGGCTACCGGGCAGCAGCAGAGGACTACCGCGAAACCATGGACGCTCGGCCGCGAGCGACGCCTCGCAGCTCTGTTTCACCCAGCGCAGCAACGCGGGCTGATGATCATGCATGATGGCAAACGGGATGCCGTCCGGCCCCAGCCTGTCGCCGCCCATGAGCGCAAACGGTTCACCCAGCCCGAGGGGCGGGGGCGTTCCACCGAACGACTGGCCTACGACCATTGCCGGGATGGCCGGCTCGAACGCGGAGATATCATTCATCAGTCGCCCCTCCACATCTTGAGCGGACGCATGCCGCCGGCCCCCCGGCCTTCCTTCTTCACGCGGCGTTCGGCTTCGAACATCTGATCGGTGAGGAGGCGGGTCAGCGTTTCGTCGCCGTTCTTGGCGGCAAACTCGAGAAACTCGAGAAACCGGGGCTGCTGCCAGCGCAGCCAGTCGCAAAGCCGATCACGCTCGGCTGCGCGATCATAGACGACCCTCCAATCCGCGACATCGCGGCTCTTGCGCTGAAGTTCGAGCGCGTGGCCGCGCTTCGTGTCGGGAGCGTAGAGACTGACACGCTGATGATTGCGCGCCGTCCTGGCGGCCTTTTCTGCAGCTTCATGCCTGGCATGGGTGGCGGTGCTGACGATGCCATCGACGACCTTGTCGAGTTCAACGGTGCCGAAGATGCTCGTCAGACGCCCAAAAAACGCAAGGTCCAGCGCATCCCTGTGGACGGCGTCGAGCACGGCGTTGCGATCCTCGAGCGTGTCCAATCGGCGCGTCCAGATGACCTTCGGTTCCATGCGCCTGCCGGGCGGAGAGACGAGCAGATTGAGGGAATGGGCATCTGCGGCATCAAGTTCGATGACGAATGCATTGGGGGCGGGGGGGCTGGAGTGCGCAGTGGAGGGTGGTGGTTGGATCATGACAACGAAAATATACGCGCGTATAGATCAATGTGTCAATGCTGCTTCTTGCGCTGGGCTGTCGCTGCCGCGATGCGGTTGTGATGCAGACCTCGCGAGACCATGCGATCAACCTTTCGTTCTCCGATGCGGTCACGGTGCTGATGGAAGCGTGTTGCGTGCCGCCGCCCGCGCGCAAGGCGTTCGAGGCGCGGATTCGTCATCTGCAGCGGCTGGGCATCCCTGCACGCCCGGCTGACGAGCGGAACAGCCGGATCACCTATGGGATCGTCGAACTGGCGATGCTTGCGACCACGTTTCGGCTGATGGCGGCCTTCATGATACCGGTACTCGCGGTTCGCTATGTGAACGAGCGGTGGGCCGAGCTGGCGCCGTTCACGCTCGCTGGTGCCCGTGACGTTCTGCCCGAAGCCTATTTAGCGCGCCGGCCGATGACGGGCGGGACCGTCGCGGTGATCGAGGGAAACGCGCTGGCGGACCTTGGTCAGAAAGGCCGGCTCGACGAACGTTATGCCGGGGCGCTTGGTGAGGTCTTGGTAGTCGATGCCGATACTCGCGATATTGTTTTACGCGTGCGTGGCGCTGGCATGGTGATTGATAGCCGCACCTACATGCCCGTCATCGTCACGCGCACTGTCGAGTTGGCGATGGCCACCGATGCTGACCTTGCGATGGAGTTGGACCGGCTGAGATTTGTGGCTGGCCGGCGGTAGCGCTGGCGCCAGCGGGAATAGGCTGCCGTTCAGTAAGGATTGGTGGGA
>NZ_JAYDYX010000020.1:2500-5855 GCF_034556155.1 Sphingomonas sp. CD22
GCCGCCCGATGGGCGTCGATCCAGTGTTGTCGTTGGTGGTGTGGACTCTCAAGCGTGAGGTAAGGGCAATTCGTGGATGCCTTGGCATGTACAGGCGATGAAGGACGTGGCACGCTGCGATAAGCGTCGGTGAGCTGTGAGCAAGCATTGACCCGACGATTTCCGAATGGGGAAACCCACCTATCCGATTAACTCTACCGGAGCCGAACGACGACACGCGTAAAGCGTGCCGCCGAGCGGCTCAGCTAGAGTTAGTTGGAAACAGGTATCACTTAGCTGAATAAAATAGGCTTCGTGAAGCGAACCCGGTGAACTGAAACATCTCAGTAGCTGGAGGAAAAGACATCAACCGAGATTCCGTTAGTAGTGGCGAGCGAACGCGGACCAGGCCAGTGCCATTTATTCAACTAGCAGAAGCTTCTGGAAAGTAGCGCCATAGCGGGTGACAGCCCCGTATGCGAAAGTGATGTAAATGGACTCGAGTAGGGCGGAACACGTGTAATTCTGTCTGAACATAGGGGGACCACCCTCTAAGCCTAAATACTCGTACATGACCGATAGCGAACTAGTACCGTGAGGGAAAGGTGAAAAGCACCCCGATGAGGGGAGTGAAACAGTACCTGAAACGGATTGCCTACAAGCAGTTGGAGGGTCCTTGAGGCCTGACAGCGTACCTCTTGCATAATGGGTCTGTGACTTAATGTTTCAAGCAAGCTTAAGCCGTTAGGTGTAGGCGCAGCGAAAGCGAGTCTGAATAGGGCGACTGAGTTTGAAGTATTAGACCCGAAACCCGGCGATCTAGGCATGACCAGGATGAAGGTGCAGTAACATGCACTGGAGGTCCGAACCGATTAACGTTGAAAAGTTACCGGATGAGTTGTGTTTAGGGGTGAAAGGCCAATCAAGCCGGGAAATAGCTGGTTCTCCGCGAAAACTATTGAGGTAGTGCCTCGGATGGACACCCTAGGGGGTAGAGCACTGGATGGATGCGGGGGTCGCGAGATCTACCAACTCTAACCAAACTCCGAATACCTAGGAGTGATATCCGGGAGACAGACGGCGGGTGCTAAGGTCCGTCGTCAAAAGGGAAACAGCCCTGACCTACAGCTAAGGTCCCCAAGTTATCACTAAGTGGGAAAGCATGTGGAAATCCCAAAACAACCAGGAGGTTGGCTTAGAAGCAGCCATCCTTTAAAGAAAGCGTAACAGCTCACTGGTCTAAACAAGGGTTTCTGCGGCGAAGATGTAACGGGGCTCAAGTGATACACCGAAGCTTAGGGTGTGGCGTAAGCCACGCGGTAGCGGAGCGTTCCGTAAGCCTGTGAAGCGATCTGGTAATGGGTCGTGGAGGTATCGGAAGTGCGAATGCAGACATGAGTAGCGATAAAGAGGGTGAGATGCCCTCTCGCCGAAAGACCAAGGGTTCCTGCGCAAGGCTAATCCGCGCAGGGTGAGCCGGCCCCTAAGACGAGCCCGAAGGGGGTAGTCGATGGGAACCACGTTAATATTCGTGGGCCTGGTGGTGTGTGACGGATGGTGTGTGTTGTTCGGCCTTAACGGATTGGCCGGGCTTCGAAACTGTCCCAGGAAATAGCCCCACCGTATAGACCGTACCCGAAACCGACACAGGTGGTCAGGTAGAGTATACCAAGGCGCTTGAGAGAAGTGTCCTGAAGGAACTCGGCAAATTGCCTCCGTACCTTCGGAAGAAGGAGGCCCAACATAGGCGCAAGCTCTTGTTGGGGGCACAGGCCAGGGGGTAGCGACTGTTTAGCAAAAACACAGGGCTCTGCTAAGTCGGCTTCAAGACGACGTATAGGGCCTGACGCCTGCCCGGTGCCTGAAGGTTAAGTGGAGGGGTGCAAGCTCTGAAATGAAGCCCAGGTAAACGGCGGCCGTAACTATAACGGTCCTAAGGTAGCGAAATTCCTTGTCGGGTAAGTTCCGACCTGCACGAATGGCGTAACGACTTCCCCACTGTCTCCAGGACATGCTCAGCGAAATTGAATTCTCCGTGAAGATGCGGAGTACCCGCGGTTAGACGGAAAGACCCCGTGCACCTTTACTGCAGCTTCAGAGTGGCATTAGGAAAGAACTGTGTAGCATAGGTGGGAGGCTTTGAAGCATCGGCGCCAGCCGGTGTGGAGCCATAGGTGAAATACCACCCTGTTGTTTTCTGATGTCTAACCTCGTTCCGTAAGCCGGAACAGGGACCCTCTGTGGCGGGTAGTTTGACTGGGGCGGTCGCCTCCTAAAGAGTAACGGAGGCGCGCGATGGTGGGCTCAGGCCGGTTGGAAACCGGCTGTTAGAGTGCAATGGCATAAGCCCGCCTGACTGCGAGACTGACAAGTCGAGCAGAGACGAAAGTCGGTCATAGTGATCCGGTGGTCCCTCGTGGAAGGGCCATCGCTCAACGGATAAAAGGTACGCCGGGGATAACAGGCTGATAACCCCCAAGAGCTCATATCGACGGGGTTGTTTGGCACCTCGATGTCGACTCATCACATCCTGGGGCTGGAGCAGGTCCCAAGGGTTTGGCTGTTCGCCAATTAAAGTGGTACGTGAGTTGGGTTCAGAACGTCGCGAGACAGTTTGGTCCCTATCTGCCGTGGGCGTCGAAATTTGAGAGGAGTTGACCCTAGTACGAGAGGACCGGGTTGAACGTACCTCTGGTGTACCTGTCGTCGTGCCAACGGCGCAGCAGGGTAGCTATGTACGGACGGGATAACCGCTGAAAGCATCTAAGCGGGAAGCCTCCCTCAAGATAAGATTTCATAGGACGGTCGGAGACCACGACCTTGATAGATCGGATGTGGAAGTGCGGTAACGCATGGAGCTAACCGATACTAATTGTCCTATTCGCGCTTGAGAGTCTCACACCATCAATGACAATTCTGGGTTACCAGCGAAACGTCGGCGATAGCGTGGATGATACAAGTCGAACGCCAGATTAAAATACACATCCTCACAAAGGTGCATCGATTTTAGAAACCCATCGCAAGTCCTTGCGGTGGGTTACCCCCAAGCCCAACTTCGCATCCGCCCGCTTCATTGCCTGGTGGCTATAGCGTCGGTGTCCCACCCGATCCCATCCCGAACTCGGCCGTGAAACCCGACTGCGCCAATGGTACTATCGCTCAAGCGATGGAAGAGTAGGTCGTCGCCAGGCATTGCAGCAGGCGGATACGAAGAACACGGCTCCAGGAACCCATCACAATATCAACGAACCACGACACCCCCGCACAACAGCGGGGGCGTTCGCGTTCCAAAACAGTGTCGCGGGGTGGAGCAGCCCGGTAGCTCGTCAGGCTCATAACCTGAAGGTCACAGGTTCAAATCCTGTCCCCGCAACCA
>NZ_JAYDYX010000021.1:0-1322 GCF_034556155.1 Sphingomonas sp. CD22
AAGTCCGCCGCCTGGGACAATCATGTGGATGTGCGGATGGTGGGTCATTGCCGAACCCCAGGTGTGGAGCACCGCGGTAATGCCGATGCGCGCACCCAGATGATTCGGGTCGGCGGCGATGGTCGTCATCGTCTCTGACGCGGCCTGGAACAGCAGGCCGTAGACCGCCGCTTTGTTCTGCCACGCGACATCGGCAACCTCGGCGGGCAGCGTGAAGACGACATGGAAGTAGCCGACCGGCAGAAGGTCGGCCTCGCGCTCGGCGAGCCACGTGCGTGCCGCTGCGCCCTGGCACCGCGGGCAGTGCCGGTTCCGGCAAGAGTTGTAGGCAACCCGCCAGTGCCCGCAGTCGGTGCAGGCTTCGACGTGACCGCCCATGACGGCGGTGCGGCAGGTCTCTATCGCCGACATCACCTTGAGCTGGTCGAGGCTCAGGTGTCCGGCGCGGGCGGCGCGGTACGTAGAACCAGCGGTGCGAAAGATGTCGGCGACCTCGACAGAGGCACGCATCCTCGCTCAGCCGCTGGGCGCTCTCGCTTCCATAGCGGTCATCGCCAGCCTGTCGAACGGACTGGTCACGTTGCGCAGCACCCGGGTGGCAACCTGCGTGTAATAAGCGGTGGTCTCGAGCTTGGCGTGCCCTAGCAACGTTTGAATGATGCGGACGTCGATCCCGTCCTCAAGCAGATGGGTGGCGAAACAGTGTCGCAACGTGTGCGGGCCGACCCGCTTGTCGATGCCCGCAGCCTGTCCCGCCTCGACCACTACCCGGTAGATCTGCCGCGTGCTGAGCGGCTTGAGATAGTGCTGACCGGGGAACAGCCAGCCGTCGACGTGCAACACGCCCTCGCGTCGACCGACTCTCCACCACTCCCGCAGCAACACCAGCAGCCCGACCGGGAGCATGGCGTTGCGATACCGTCCGCCCTTGCCGCGCTCGACCCGCAGCAGCATGCGCTCGCTGTCGATGTCGCGCACCTTGAGGGCAGCGACCTCGGCCGCGCGCAGTCCTGCGCCATAGGCGACCGACAGCGCCGCCTGATGTTTGAGGCATGTGGTTGCCGCCAACAGCCGCGCCACCTCGTCCTGGCTCAGGACCACCGGCAACTTGCGCACGTGCCGCATGCGGACCAGCTTACGGGCAAGATCCGGCCGGTCGAGCGTCTGGATGAAGAAGAATCGCAGTGCCGATACGATGGCATTCATGGTCGGCGCCGGCACGCCCATGTCACACTGCTCGATCTGGAAGCGCCGAACCTCTTCCGCCGTGGCTGTGTCGGGCGAACGACCGAGGAACGTCGCGAACCGCCCGACGTCGCGAA
>NZ_JAYDYX010000022.1:0-1133 GCF_034556155.1 Sphingomonas sp. CD22
CCCAACTGGGCCCCCGTGTGTCGCAGATGTGCGATAAGGATGGCGGGCGGGAGACCGTTGGGCCCCTGGCACGGTGATGCCGCAGTCCGGCTCGGTTCCCCGCCCGCGTTGGTCACACACCTGAACAGTTGCATGAGGCTGCTGACACCAGACCTCGCACCACGGGGACAGGCATCATGACATTACACCCGGACGTCATCGGAATCGATATCTCGAAAGACCATCTCGACATCCACGATGCGGAGAGCGGCACGGGCTGTCGCATCGCCAACACCGCCGCGGCGATCGCGGATTGGGTGGAGCGGCTGGCACCGCGCGCCTGCCAGATCGTGATGGAAGCCACCGGCCGCTACGATGCGGCGCTGCGCGCAGCGCTGGCCGCCGCCGGTATCGCTTATGCCCGCATCAATCCCGAACAGGCCCGGTCTTTCGCGCGTGCCACCGGCCGGCGGGCGAAGACCGATGCGATCGATGCCCGCATGCTCGCCGAGTTCGGCCGGCGGCTCGCGCCGCGGGCCGCCGCGCCGGACGATCCCGCCCGCGCGCGGCTCACCGCGCTATCGCGCCGCCGCGACCATCTCGTCGCCTCCCGCAAGCAGGAACGCACGCGCCGCAGCGAAGAGACAGAGCCGCTCATCGCCGCCGACCTCGACCGCCATCTCGCCTGGCTCGACACCGCCATCGTCGATCTCGACCGTGCCATCGCCGCGACGATCCGCGCCAGCCAGACGCTCGCCCAAGAGGCAGCCCTGCTCCGCTCGGCCCCCGGGATCGGTCCGGTCGCCGCCACCGTGCTCACCGCACACATGCCGGAACTCGGCCGCATCGACGCCAAAGCCGCCGCCGCGCTCGCCGGCCTTGCCCCCTACAACAACGACAGCGGCGCCTTCCGCGGCAAGCGCTCGGTCCGCGGCGGGCGCACCCGCGTCCGACAGGCCCTCTATATGGCCGCCCTCGCCGCCGCACGATCCGACACCGTACTCGGCCGATTCCATCAGCGCCTGCGACACGCCGGCAAGCCACCCAAACTCGCCCTCATCGCCGTCGCACGCAAGCTCCTCACCATCCTCAACGCCATCATCCGGCAGCAAACACCCTTCGCCCGATAGCCGTGGCTACACAGTTGCCGGCCT
>NZ_JAYDYX010000023.1:0-1104 GCF_034556155.1 Sphingomonas sp. CD22
TGCCATACCCTCCTTCGACCGACTGCGCCCTCCGACGCCTCTGGCCTGCCTCGGCTTACGCCGTGACTACGACCGGAGCTCTGTAATCCTCTTGTCTCACCAGCAATGCCCAGACGGTGCGCGCCATTTTGTTGGCGAGCGCGACCGTGACCAGCATGCGCGGCTTTCTGGCGAGCATGCCTTCAAGCCATGAGCCCGCTGGCGCGCCTCGCTTGCTCGCCTGGAGCACGACCGCGCTGCTGCCAATGATGAGCAGCCGTCGCAGCGTTCGCTCTCCCATTTTGGAGATCGCGCCGAGCTTCTGCTTGCCGCCGGTCGACGCCTGCTTCGGTACCAACCCCAGCCAGGCAGCGAAGTCGCGCCCCTTGGCGAACGTTTCGGCCGGAGGCGCGATCGCTGCGATGGCGGTCGCGGTAATTGGACCGATGCCGGGGATCGTCATCAACCGGCGCGCCACCTCGTCCTCGCGGGCGCGACGCGCGATCTCCTTGTCCAGCGCCGCGATCCGCTCGTCGAGCCCAGCCAGCATATCTACCATCATCGCGAACATCGGCCGCGCGGCTTCAGGCAGTGTCTCGCCGATCTCCCCGCCATCAAGCAGGTCCGCCAGCATCGCGAGGTGAGCCGATCCCTTCGGCGCAACCCAGCCATACTCGGCCAGGTGCCCGCGGATTGCATTGCCGAGCTGGGTGCGCTGCTTCACGGCAAGGTCTCGCGTGCGGAACACCAGCGCGGCCGCCTGCTGCTGCTCGGTCTTCACCGCCACGAACCGCATGCTCGGTCGCTGCGCCGCTTCGCAGATCGCTTCCGCATCGACCGCATCGTTCTTGTGCCGCTTCACATAGGGCTTCACGTACGCTGGCGGAATCAGCCGGACCTCGTGACCTATCGCCTGCAGCTCGCGCGCCCAGTGATGGGCGCCACCACACGCCTCCAGCGCCACCATGCACCGCGGGTGGGCCGCGAAGAAGTCGAGCAGCTTGCCTCGCGTGAGCCGGCGACTGAACACCGCTCGACCAGCAGCATCAGCTCCGTGCGCGTGGAAAACTTGCTTGGCGATATCCAGACCGATTGTGGTAACTTCCGACACGGACGCCTCCCTGA